>NZ_JBDIWA010000076.1:0-2519 GCF_039794105.1 Candidatus Kuenenia sp. | reverse complement strand
ACACCATCCACTTCCAGTGAAACGGCTTGCTCATACAGCCATCGAACGTCGTTCATTTCTATTGCGGTTGTTATGCGCGGAGTACCGAATCTTATTATTTTCCCTGCGTCTTTTGTCCTGTCACATGCTTCTTTCCGCAGTAGCTTTGTCCATACCTGTTTTCTAAACTGAGAACCTTCAGCATTTACGATAATCTGGTCAGCACCTTCCTCCAACGCTGCAATTAAAGCGCTCATTGACCCTACGTTTACCGATAACTGAGGAATAGCGGTTATTTCATGCTCCATAGAATAGTGTTCTGCCGTTTCGAAAGGATTATCATAGATATCTTCCTTTGCAAGCGACCTTTCTTTTGCCGCACGGCTTAAAAAAAGAGGTTCACGTTCCCCTGAAATATCAACAAGAGAAGCGGAGGATGGCGTAAAGGACATTGCCGTTGTAAAATCCCGTACACGGCTCTGATAAAGCTGCTCGTATGATGAAGAATTCATAGCGTAGGACATTGGGTCATCCCTGTAAGTATCAATAGCATGTCGATAGATACCTACGATTTCTCTTAAATAATCTGCATGTCTCATCCTCCCCTCGATCTTAAACGAGCATACACCGGCATGGATAAGGTCAGGGATGTGTTTCAGCAAACACATGTCTTTTATTGCAAGCAGATAACCGGAGGGCAAATTGCCTATTGTTTGTCCCGAATTACTTTCCACGAGCGTATAATGCCATCTGCATGGTTTCATACATTCGCCGCGATTCGCACTTTTGCCAAAAAGCACCCCGCTGGAATAGCATTGTCCGCTATGGCAAATGCAAAGGTCGCCATGAATGAAATACTCAACCTCGATGTCCGCCTTTTCATGGATTTCCTTTACAAGGGAAAGAGGGATATCCCTGGACGTAACAATACGTTTGACTCCCTGTTCCTTCAGCGTCAAGGCAGATTCAACATTATGAATGTTCATCATTGTGCTGATGTGAATTGGTATCGAAACATCCATGTTTTGTATTGCGTGAAGCACGCCCAAATCCTGGACTATTATTGCGTCAATGTGTATTTCCTGTAAAAATGCAAGGTAATTGGCGAGCGTTGCAAACTCTTCATTGCCGAGAAGGTTATTAACGGTAATATATAGTTTTACATTTCGTGAGTGTGCGTATGTGACTGCCTCGGCAATTTGTTCGTCGGTAAAATTAAAATCAGACCTGTGCAGTCTCATATTAAATCTCTTGCCGCCAATATAGACGGCATCCGCTCCCGATTCTATTACTGTGGTAAAAGAGTCCCACCGTCCGGCAGGCGCAAGCAGTTCAACAGTATCATTTATTTGTTTCATAATATCCCCCTAAGCTGGCATAGCCAGAAATAAACAAGCGAGAAAACAGTCCTCAGTCCCCAGTCCACAGTCCTCAATCCTCAATCGGCAATTTGCCTACTGCCGATTGTAGATTGTAGATTGCCGACTGCATAAGGGACCATTAAATATTTTGCCAAAAAGTGCTAAGAAATTACTGATAAGGTACTAATGACCTATCTCTTTGTTAATAAACCCCAATTTTGGCATTTGCCGCAAGGCCTGATAATAGTGTGGGATTTTTAATACCGTCCTGGAAAATACCGAGCGATTTTGCCGTTTTTGTCGGTGCAATACGTACGGCTTCATCCCTTTCAAACATATTTGGGATAAAAAAAGATTCATCCAGCCTATGGCATACTATCTGTCCTTTTTCCCCGTACTCAACAATGTGGTTAAGCCGGTTTTTATCCGGCCGGATACCGTATTTTGTTGAAATGCACTGCACTACCATACGGGGGCCTGGTGGAAAATACTCCAAATCCCCGCCTACCGGTTCCTCAAGTTCCATGCACAAACCAAAAAGGGTATTTCCATACCCTGCAATATGCACCGCATTAGGGAAAAGGTGCTCTCTGAAATTATTGTATTGTTCCGGTAGTATGGATACCCCGCCGTAATGAACGCCGCGTATCCGCATCCGTTGTTCCTGATTCATTTCTGCAGCCAGTCGTTCCAGTAAAGGGGGGGTTGTGTAAAGAACTTCTATGTGCTGACGCTGTAATATATCAAGCGCCTGTTCAATTATGTGGTTGATATATCGTTTGTATCCCAGAGACCCAGGGGCTAATTTTTTTAGCCAGCGGGGGTCAAGGTCTATGGAAAATGGATCCATACTCCCCATGCTGTTGGCAACAGGACATACTGCCTTTCCTATAATATGAGGCCCCCCGGGCCCTGCCCACAGCCAGTTTGCCTTTTTGGGGAATCCTCTTTTTTCTGCGATATACCTGAACCAGTCCACAAATATTACCGCAAACTCTTCTTTTAGATATGCAGTCACTTTCGGCTGACCCGTCGTCCCCGCAGTTTCCCCCAAAATAAACTGTGCCTTGTTTTTAAGATAAAGATGCGGAATGAAATACTCCAATGGAAAACGGCGAAGGTCATTTTCTTCCATAGGGCCAATCAACCGCAGGTCTTCAAATGATAAAATATCTTTTC
>NZ_JBDIWA010000075.1:0-2553 GCF_039794105.1 Candidatus Kuenenia sp. | reverse complement strand
GGTCTTTCGTTTTTGTTAAAGGAGTTGGCACGCATATACTTATGGCGTCAAGTGTAGATATGACGGCGGCGTCATCGGTTACAAGAAAAAGTCCTTTTTCTACAAATTGCGCAATATCTTCGTCTTTAACATCTCCAATATATGATTTTCCCCTGTTCAGAGAGGCGACATGGTCTTTGTTTTTATCAATGCCTGTCACACAGTATCCGCTGCGCACAAACTCAAGCGCAAGGGGAAGGCCGACATAACCAAGACCAATTATGCCTATTTTTGCCTTTTTTGTTTTAATTTTTTCCAGCAATTTTTCCATAACTAAAAATTGGTAAAAAATCGTAACTATTCAGCGTAATTTATTAAACTACCGGAGCTCAGAACGTAACTCGTTCCCAAACTCCAGTTTGGGAACGCAATTGCACTGGAAACTCTGTTTCCGGTGAGAGTTTGACTTGACAAATTATAAACTGTCTGAATCATGTGATTTTATTCCCTATCTCTCAACAGACAGGCGAGAAACCGGAGTTTCTCTAACAAGTACATTCCCAAACCGGAGTTTGGGAACGAGCCGTGTGGCATTTACGCTGAATAGTTACAAAAAAATATTACTATATTGTAGTTTATAAGGGACAAGATAATAGTTAGTTATGCAAAAAATTGCAACAAAAAAAATGATTGCAAGAATGTCTATAACGCAGCGTGAGAGTTTTTTTGCCTGATAATACATGATAGATTCTAATTTCAAGCAGGCAAAAGGCAGAAGTTATGAGACAAAGTCAATGCTGGAAACAGGCGCTTCATTATGTTCCGGATTGTTTTCAGGGCTTTGCGGTTTTGAATGCACGGTATGTGGTTGTTCCGGTTCGCCTTCGGTGCTTACCCCGGACTTGTTTGAGTTGTTTGTTGATTGTATTTTGGTTCTCTTAAGGATAGATTCTTTTTTGGGATCATGCTTTGGGGCAAGAACTGCGATATGTGCCGCAATGGCGGTATAGTTTGTGTTTCCAGTCGCATTTAACATGATAATTTCTTTCTAAAATTGTCTGTCTTACTGTTTTGAGGAATAAATTCAACATTCAACGGTAGCAGATTTATCGGCAGAATAGAGGCGGGTATTAGTGAATTTATGTGGCAGCATTTTACCGTTATGTGCTTTACGTGTTGTTTCGTCCCCTATGTTTTTTGAAAATTATAATTGCTCATATATCCCGGTTTTTCTCACCATAAAAAAATGCATACCCATAAAGAACATCATTGCAAGCGGAATACCGGCAATGTGTAATGTGTAAAAACAAGTAAGTTGGAATTTCGATAATTCCGCGGCAGTATTTGCCTTTAAAAAACCGCCGGTATAATACATGAGCAGCGTTAAAATAAGGAGGTTTGCCCCAGATACCCAGTGTAACTCCCTTGGATGCCGGTAAATTCCTTTAAAATAAATCCTGAGCATATGGCTGAAAACCATTCCAATCATAATATGTGGTCCAACGGAATGGATGCGCTGAATCAACCATCCATACGGAACGCTATGGCTCACACGCTGAAAACTTGCTGCCGCTTCATTTGGGCTGGGAATAAAATAGAACATAAGAAATATGCCTGTTCCCAACTGGATTAAAAAAGCAAGCAGCGATAATCCCCCCATACACCCGAACCAACTCAGTCCCTTAGGGATTAGTTTCCTGGTTATGTTTGTTTCGATGATTTCCTTTAAAATACCGGTATTTTGGGATTCATTTATCGATGCGCCCGGTTTAAACATGTAATTCCTGTAACCTCCTAACAATATAGCCAAACAAATATGGTCTGACCTCTGACCTCTGACCTCTGACTTCTGAGTTCTGACTTCTGACTTCTGACCTCTGACCATAGATTTGTTTGACTATAGTTAGCCATCTGATACTTTTGATAAAATACTCTCTAACACTACGCAAAGGTGGTCGATGTCGTTTTGTGTAATCACCAGAGGTGGCTGGAATGTGAGTACATTCCTTGATATACCTGTCTTGCCCGCAAGGATTCCCAGATCCTTTAATTGTTCCAAAATATTATCTGTTTCGTCAAACGCCGGGATTTTATCCCCTTTTACCAGCTCCACGCCCAGCATAAGGCCCATTCCTCTGACGTTGCCGATAATGCGGTATTTTTGCTGCAAATCGTTCAATGCGTTTTTAAAATAATCGCCCAGTTCTTTTGCCTTCTCAACAAGACGATAATTCTCAATGACGTCAATTGTGGCAAGTGCGGCGGTTGCCGATACGGGATTCCCCCCGGTTGTTGAAGCCCCGGGCCTGGTATATGCCGACGCAACAGCGTCATTGGTAATAAAAGCACCCAGGGGTGTTCCGTTCGCCAATGCCTTTGCCATACACATAATATCAGGCACAACGCCCCAATGTTCAATGGCAAACATTTTTCCGGTACGGCCAAAACCCGTCTGCACTTCATCCGTTATCAGGAGTACCTTATATTTATTGAGGATCTCCCTTATGAGTTGAAAATACCCTGGAGGCGGTGTAATAATTCCCCCGTTTCCCTGTATCGGTTCAATTATTAAGG
>NZ_JBDIWA010000074.1:0-2572 GCF_039794105.1 Candidatus Kuenenia sp. | reverse complement strand
CAGCCAGATCACTATCTCCACATAGACGCCATTCCCTTGCTTTCCACAGGAAAGGTTGATTACAAAACGTTAAAGCAATTGGCATTGCAGCAATTAGTACCTTATCAGTAATTTCTTAACACTTTAGTTTTTTGAAAATTGATATACATATTTTAGCTCAATATGGGTGGCACGGACAAGCTGTGCTTGTCCGTGGTCGTGTGCAAATGGGACTACGTCTAATCTCCACACGGACAAACGGAGTTTGTCCGTGCCACCCAAAACTAAACTGCAACATATTTTCAAAAAGCTAAATTGTTAAGAAATTTCTTGTATGGCATTTGATGTAAGATTTAAAAATCGTAAATCTAAAATCGTACATCGTACATCAAAAATTGTTATTGAGTGGTATTTGTTTTCCCCTTTTCAATACTCTTCCGGATGACATTTCGCAGGATACGGCTTCTTTCTGCGCCTCCCAAAAGACTTTTCATATTGTCGTATAATTCCGGGTCTGCAATTAATGCCCCAAGTGTTCCCTCGCCCTCCGCTACCTTTGCAATAATCTCATTAAACGAGTCAGAGGCGGTAATTAAATTATCCATGAGGAGCCTTCCACGCACATCATAAATTAATGCATTTAAAAGACCCGTACTCTCCCTGAAATTGGTAATGCTTTCATTCAGCGACAGCGATACACTGTTTAAGGTCTCCGCAAGTCTTCCTTCCTCCACTTTATTAAAAAAGTTAGCGATAGATTTTATAGCATTGGTTCCATTTTCAATAGCGGAGGTGTAGTCCATTGGCTCTGCGCCTTTAATGGTATCTCCATCCTTTATGATATGTCCGGTACAGTCTTTCGAAGATATTTCCACGTATGAATCGCCAGTAACATAACTGAGCCATTTTATGGTGGCCAGTGAATCTGTAAGTATATTTTTTTGGGCGGCTTTATCCACTTGCAGCACTACTTCAATTCCAGTGCCTGACAACTCATCAGGGAGAACGATATCTTTGACCTGGCCTACCGTTACCCCCATAAAACGTACCGGAACGCCCTTTTGCAGTCCGTAGACGTGGAGAAACCGTGCCTTCAGTGTAATATGGGGTTTAAAATATCCCTTTTGTGAACCAAGGATAAACAACGCCGCGCCAAGGCATATCAACGTGATAATAGTAAAAATTCCCGCCCGTAATTCGGCAATGTGTTCTTTACGCATACTTTCTCCTTTTGTAACACTTTTACAAACAGATGTTGCCGCTGATAAAGTCCTTTACTTCCTTTAAAGGGCATGATGCTATTTCCTGCCAGGTTCCAACAACAATGATTTTTCCCTCATGAAGCATTGCGATACGGTCTGATACCGTTTTCACGCAATGGAGATCATGGGTGACAACGATGGTGGTAATGCCCAGTTTTTTCTGTAATTCCATAATAAGAACATTAATGCGCTGCGCAGTTATAGGGTCCAGGCCTGTAGTGGGTTCATCATATAAAATAATCTCCGGGTCAGTGGCGATAGCCCTTGCCAGTCCGACCCTCTTTTTCATGCCGCCGCTTAATTCCTCCGGCATTTTTGACTCAATGCCTTTAAGGCCTACCAGTTGTAATTTTTCTGAAACGCGTGACCTGATTTCGACTTCTGAAAGATGAAGGTGTTCCCGGAGCGGATATGCAATATTCTCAAATACGGTTAATGAATCAAACAATGCCGCCCCCTGAAACAGCATTCCCACATGGACCCGTAATTTAATTAATGCATCTTCATTCATTTGTGCAACGTTTTTACCCATAACAAAGATATCGCCCTTATCCGGCTTTATTAAGCCGATAAGTTCTTTCAAAAGAACACTTTTCCCCGTCCCGCTTGCGCCGAGGAGCGATATGATTTCCCCTTCCTGTACAGAAAGATTTATATCATTAAGAACGGGATGATTGTTAAATGATTTATAGAGATTTTTAATTTCAATTATGGGTTTTTTCATCAGAAGATCATAAGAAACAATTTTGTGAGAAAGAAATCTGCGATTAGGATGGAAATCGAGATTGTTACCACAGAAATGGTGGTGGAACGCCCCACGCCGGTAGTGCCCCCTGATGTTTTAAGCCCGAAATAACAGCCTATAACGGCAATAAGCAGTCCAAAAAAGACTGTTTTGCCAATGCCGCTCAGGAAATCAGAAATGGTAATGGTGGTTAAAATGGAATTAATATAGAAAATATGGTCAATATCCAGTTCAAAAGTTGCAATTATGAGTCCGCCAAAAATACCAATAAAATCCGCAGTAACCGTGAGGAGGGGCAGTGTAATCAATCCGGCGAATATTTTCGGAGACACCAATTTCTTTATGGGGCTTGCGCCTAAAGCCCGCATGGCGTCAATCTGCTCTGTTACCTGCATCGAACCGATTTCTGCCGCAATGCCTGAACCGATACGCGCCCCCACCATAATAGAGGTGAGAACCGGACCTAGTTCCCTCACAATAGAAAGGGAAACAACGCTTCCCACATACATCTCTGCCCCATACATGCGCAATCCGTAAATTGTCTGGAGCGACATGACCATGCCGGTAAACAAGGCAATGATATTTA
>NZ_JBDIWA010000073.1:0-2633 GCF_039794105.1 Candidatus Kuenenia sp. | reverse complement strand
TATTTGAGTGAAAGATTACATAGGTATTGGAAGGGTGATAATATGGCGCCCATGACATAGACCCGAAATCGGTTAATCTGCGTTTGTCGGAGCCGTCCAGGTTCATTGTATAAACATCTGCCAATAACCCGTTTTCTTTGAAACGACGCCAAATGATGCGTTTTCCGTCAGGGCTGAAAAAAGGGCCTCCGTCATAACCGGGCTGATGGGTCAGGCGGGTTTGTCCGGAGCCGTCGGCATTCATAATGTAGATTTCACCGAAGTATGAGGGGCCGGTTTCAAAATGTTTTTTATCCCCGGCTGAAAGATGTTCAATGGGATATGCGTCACGCAATGAACAAAAAACAATCTTGCTGCCGTCCGGAGAATATGCCCCTTCGGCGTCATAGCCCAATGCATCCGTCAGGCGTTTCAGATTGCTTCCATCACGGTGGGCGGAAAATATATCATAATGTTCGTCATAATCCCAACTAAACCTCTTGTTTTTCCCGGAAGCGCGGATATCAAATTCTGCTTTTTGTTTTAACGTCGCTTCGGGGTCAAGGTGTGTGGAAGCAAAAAGTACCTCATTTGAACCTGGCCGTATAAACGAGCAGGTTGTCTTGCCCGTTCCGGGTGAAACCCGATTAGTATCTCCTGTCTCAAGATCCAAAAGGTATATCTGGAAAAACGGGTTATCAGTTTCCCGTTCGCTCTGGAATATAAGGGCATTACCGTCTTCAGAAAAATAGCCCTCGCCCGAACGTTTGCCCTGGTAGATTAATTGCCGGGTATTTTTGAGGAATTGTTCTTCTTCAGCGCCATCTCCCAGAGTTATCAAAGAATAAAATGGGATTGATAACGTTACGATGAAAAGAGTTAATATTGTGAGTAAATTCATGCGTTTCATTGTGAGACGCTCCTTTTTATAAAAAGGGTTGCAAAAAAGGCAGTGAAAATGAACTGTAATTACCGGTAAAAAATCACCTGAATGAAATAAACATTTTTCGCATTGTAACGGGTAATTATGAAAAAAGCAAACGACGACTTTGTTGGTATATTGTATTGAATTTCGGAAAAACTTTCCCTTTCTTTTTGATACAATCGCGCCATTGTTTTGATTTTGGTTGGGAGCATTCCTGTTTTTTTGCAAAAAAACAATTAGTTGGGGCTAATAGTTACTCAAGCTTCCCTGTCTGCGTGCAGCGCACAGGCAGGCAGCTTGAGTGTTAAATAGCACAAACAGGATGCTTGTGATATAATGTATGAAGATTTCCAAAAAATCGGGAATGCACCCGTAGGTTTAGCTTAGGAGTTAAAGGTAAAGAAGATTAGAGGGACGAAGGTTTTGATTATAAACTAACTTCCACTTGCTCCGTCAAACAATACCATTCTTTCCTTCTCTTTACTCGAAATATAACGCATGTTTAACAATAGTCTATTATACGAAGCAGTATGCAATTTTAATGTATAGGAAATGCACAAAACCATCTTTTTGTGATGAATCGTAAAATAGTGTAATATGTTTTATCCACTATATGTAGGAGAATTTGACATGATTTAGTGTCCTACTAATGATGAATCCGCGCATGTAATAATAATTTATGTAAAGGGTTAAAAAATGTTTGTAAAAGATATAATGAAAAAAAATGTTATAACCATAGGCAAGGACGAAAATGTGATCCAGCTTATAGCAAAATTTCGAAAGTATAATTATCATACACTGCCTGTTGTTGATGAGAATAAAAAAATATTGGGGGTTATCAGCTCAGAGGATATCATGAAGGTCTTTCTACCTCATAATCCTGCGCTCGACAATTTGCTTAAAACGACACACTTATGCAAAATGGGAGAAGAAGATCTTTTGAAAACCGAACTTCCAAAAGACATAGGAGCCTCGGTAAAGGTATCGGATTTAATGAATACCAATGTTATAGCTGTTGAAGAAGACAAGACAATCGCTGACGCAAGAAAACTCATGACGCTTCATGATATTGAAAGGATGCCTGTTGCAAAGGATGGTCTGCTGGTAGGCTTTATTACAATCTTCGACATAATAATCGCGCTCTTTAAGGAAAGGGGTATTATTGTATGAATACAATCCTCTGCCTTGGAATCATACTGGTCGGAGCAATTATTGCGGAAAAGATTGTAAATTATATCAAAGTTCCTGCCATAACGTCGTATATACTTTTGGGTATAATTATAGGCCCTTATGCAATTAACATAACCGGCGGGGGTTTAATAACTGCAACTGAACTTCTTTCTAATATGGCGCTCGGCTTTATAGCCTTTCATATTGGGAAAAACTTCTCGCTCGAAAATTTCAAAAGAATAGGGAAGCCAGTCCTTTCCGTGTCAATTTCTGTGACAGTCGCGACGTTGATTTGCGTGACAATGGGCATATACTACGTGGCGCACCAGCCATTTCACACTGCTCTTGTGTTTGGCGCAATATCCGCCGCTACCGCACCTGCGACAACGATGATGGTGATAAGACAATACAGGGCAAGAGGTCTGTTTACGGATGCGCGGGGCGCTCATCGACGAGAGTAAACTGCCCGATGCCGATGCCGCGACCGCAGGGCGGGAGGCCGCGCCGCTGCGCTACCTGCATCCCGAGCGCACCACCGTGCATCTGCTCGATAAACCCT
>NZ_JBDIWA010000072.1:0-2702 GCF_039794105.1 Candidatus Kuenenia sp. | reverse complement strand
CTGATTCCGAATTACGTCAAAAAACAGATGAATATAAGGAAAGATTGTCAAAAGGCGAAACGATGGATGATATTTTGCCGGAAGCATTTGCCACGGTAAGAGAAGCAAGCAGAAGGATTCTTGTGGTGCCAAATGCGGATAGTCCTGACAAAACTATGAGGCATTTTGATGTTCAGCTTATAGGTGGCTTTGTGTTGCATCAGGGTAAAATTGCTGAAATGACCACTGGAGAAGGCAAAACGCTTGTCGCTACTCTGCCTGCATATCTTAATGCTTTATCGGGAAAAGGCGTCCATGTAGTGACGGTCAATGATTATTTGGCAAAGCGTGACAGAGACTGGATGTCTCCGTTATATGAATTTCTGGGATTAAGGGCAGGAGCTATTCAGTCACATCAGGCCTATGATGAAAAAAAAGAGGCATATTTGTGCGATATAACCTATGGAACAAATAATGAATTTGGTTTTGATTATCTTCGCGATAATATGAAAGTGAGGATGGAGGAGCAGGTACAAGTTAGCCGTGGTTTAAATTTTGCTATAGTTGATGAGGTGGACAGTATTCTTATAGATGAAGCACGTACACCGTTAATCATTTCCGGGCCTGCGGAAGAATCTACAGAGAAATATTACGTAGCAGATAAAATAGCGAGGAGATTAAAACGGGGAGAGCATTTCGAAATAAAAGAAAAAGAACGCATGGCGCATCTTACCGAGGAAGGCATTGAAGAGGTTGAAAAGTTTTTGAATGTGGAAAGTCTTTATACCGGTACAAATATGGAATGGCCTCATTATATTGAACAAGCGTTGCGCGCCCATTACCTGTTCAGAAATGAAACAGATTATATCGTAAAAAATGGCGAGGTTATTATTGTTGACGAATTTACCGGGAGATTGATGGAAGGGCGTCAATGGAGTGATGGACTTCATCAGGCTGTGCAGGCAAAGGAGCATCAGCGTATTAAGGAAGAAAATCAAACACTTGCCACCATAACCCTTCAGAATTTCTATAGATTATACGATAAACTTTCCGGAATGACAGGTACTGCTTTAACAGAGGCGGCGGAATTTGATAAGATTTACAAACTGGAAGTGGTCACTATCCCCACGAATAAGCCTTTGCAACGTAAGATTTTCCCCGACAGGGTTTATAGAACGGAAAAAGAAAAATACGATGCTATAGTCCAGGAAATTGTCGAAGTGCATAAACAGGAAAGGCCGGTATTGGTCGGGACAGTGTCAATTGAAAAATCAGAATTTATAAGCGAGAAGCTTCGAAGGGAAGGTATCGAACATGAAGTGCTGAATGCAAAGCATCATGAGCGGGAAGCTCAGATAATTGCAAAGGCAGGGCAGCGGGCAAATGTTACCATTGCTACGAATATGGCAGGCAGGGGTACTGATATTGTTTTAGAAGAAGGCGTCGCTTCCCTGGGCGGACTTCATATCATAGGCACTGAAAGGCATGAAGCGAGGCGTATTGATAATCAGCTTCGTGGACGTGCGGGCAGGCAGGGCGATCCTGGATCGTCACGCTTTTACGTCTCTTTGCAGGATGACTTAATGCGTATTTTTGCTTCCGAACGTGTGAGTTCTCTGTTAAAAACATTTGGTATGGAAGAAGGCATGGCTATCGAACACTCGATGGTCTCTAAATCTATTGAAAGGGCGCAGAAAAAAGTAGAAGCGCATAATTTTGAAATACGCAAACACTTGCTTGATTATGACGAAGTCATGGACCATCAGCGAAAAACAATATACAGCCTTAGACAAAATGTGCTTGAGGGAAAATATTTATACGATTATATAAAACAAATGACAGAAGACTGTATAGGTGAGATGGTGTCTCATGCATTTGAAACAAAAAGCATCGGGAACGAAAAAAATTATGAGGAGGATGGTGATGACTACCCCGATGACTACTTTGATTTAGCTGCATGGTTTAAGCATAAATTTGGCATACCGGTTGATTTAAATGAAGTCGTGGACAAAACCTGCCGGAATATTGAGGAGTTTCTGAAACAAAAGGCATTTGACGCTTACGAGGAAAAGGAAAATACTATTGGCAAATTCGGAATGGAAAAGATAGCGCAAATCCTTTTATTGGAAAAGATTGATACAAAGTGGAAAGACCATTTATATGCAATGGACCACTTGCGGTCCGGCATAGGATTAAGGGGATATGCCCAGGTCGACCCAAGGATAGAATATAAGCGGGAAGCGCTTGGTATGTTTGAAAATATGAATATGTCCATAAAAGATGAAGTGACAAGTCTTATTTTTAAACTGCAGAAGATAGAGGAATCGGAGATAAAGGAAGTATTGCGTCCGGAAACATACATCCATAAGGAAGTTTCCGGAAAGGAGAGAATACAGGGACCTCCAGACCCAATAACCGCTCCTGTTCTGGAAAATACTGCAAGAGCGGAAGAACGGGTGGAAAGAAAAGTGGAACCGATAAAAGTCGGTGTTAAAGTTGGGAGAAACCAGCCTTGCATATGCGGCAGTGGCAAAAAATTTAAACAGTGTTGCGGCAGGGCATGATAATTTGGATGCGTTATTATTGTATTAATGTGCCGGTTAAAAGCAGCGCTGTGTATTTATTATAAAATCCTTTCCTATTTGCATGCCTACAATTTTTGATGCTTTTTATATAATAGCACTTGCCTTTGGTTTTCCCTATTTTCTCCTGAAAATTTTAAT
>NZ_JBDIWA010000071.1:0-2990 GCF_039794105.1 Candidatus Kuenenia sp. | reverse complement strand
CGGTAAGTACTCCGAAATATTGTATCGGTTTAAAACTGGAAAAGGAAAATACCATAAACCCAAATGCGGCGGTTATTGAGGTAAAAACGGCAGCCCTTCCCACCCTGAACATCGTGCGGCAGACAGCTTCCTGATAATTGCCGTCAAGGGATAATTCTTTCCTGAATCGATAAAATATATGTATCGTGTCATCCACCGATATTCCCAGTGCAATGCTTGCTATCATAATGGTAGCCGCATCGAGTCTCATGCCGGCAAATCCCATCAGGCCAAGCGTCACCGTTATGGGAATCAGATTGGGAATAACACTGACGAGGCCTAGCCTCACCGATTTCAGTACGATGGTTGTGGCAATAAACATAAGAATAAACGCCAGGGAAAACGAGTAAATCTCGCTCCGGAGAATATTGTCCTGTACATTGATCAAAAGCGGGACTATACCCGTCACGTGCCATGACAGTGAAGCCGTGTTTAAACGAGTATCTATGAATGCTTTTACTGATTCAATGATGGCTTGATATCTGTTTGAACCGACTTGTTTCATCCTTACGGAAACCCTCGCATCGGAATGTTCCTGTGTATAAAGGGTATCAACATAGGTATCGCCGTATAGAGAAGCAAGTTTTACGTAATCCGCAGAACGATTTTCCGATGCAGGCAGTGTATAAAACTCCCTCTTGTTATTATTGAGCATCTGGTGTGTTTTCATAATGTAGTCGGCGATAGAAATTGAATGTGTTATTTCAGGTATTCCGTCCAGATGTCTTTGCAGTGCAACAACGGCATTCAGAATATTTGGTTGAAATATACTTGTGCCGCCGGACGTTTCAGCAACAATCTCAACAGGTAGCAAACCCGTTAGATGTTTTTCAATATATTTATTGTCCCTTGCAATACGGCTCTTTTCCGGGAAAGAGGTCATAAGATCTGATTCCAGCCTGAGTTTTGTAATACCGATTACCGAAATAACGAAAACAGCAAAACCTGCTGAAAGAAGGATCGTTTTGTTCTTCACCGTAAACTGCCCTATTTTATAAAACAAGGGCAGTGCATAGTCATTGCGGGAGGAGACATTCACACTGCGCTCCTTCTGCAGGGGAATGAAAGAAAGCAGTATTGGCACAAGCGTTATACTGACGACATAAGAAAGAATCGCACTGCCGCTCATAAATAAACCGGTGGTAAATACAGGGGGAATGCTGCTCGTCATGAGGGACGCAAAACCAATGGCGGTGGTAATACTTGCCATAAGAACCGGAATGCTGACGTGCTGCAGTGTTTCGTAAATCCGCCTTTCGTGGTAATAGTAATTAATTAACCGGATAGAGGTTGAAAGTGAAATGATAAACGTTAGCGGGAGCAGCATGTTTGCTATCATATTCATTGTCTGCCCCATCAATACAAATATTCCTGTAATCCATGTAATGCAGACGCCTACCGTTACAACAGGGATTACGACCCCTGAAATAGTACGAAACAAACATCCCAGCACAACAATAGAAACAGCAAACATCAGGGGGGTAAATTTCTCCATATCTTTTTTTGACATACGGTCAAGTTCTGCATTTACCACCGACGGCCCCGCAAGATAATACGGGCGTTGTTTCTTTGTTGTATTAACAGATTTCATATCTGTTTCTTTAAGTACTTTTTTTACATCAGCCACCAGCTTCTTTCGTGCTTCAGGGCCTGCGCATTTTACCGTGGCGACAATTGCCGTGGTTCTGCCGTTTTTGGAAATAATCGTATTCTGGTAAACAGGATCAGTGCGTACCTCCTGTTTAAAGACGTTTATTACCGAACGGCGCCCATATGTCTTCAGCTTTTCCTTAAAAAGCGGCGATGTGACCTTGCTTTTGAATACATCCGACATTGAGGCAACCGTGACGATACCCTCCAGGTTTTTTATCTTTCCGGCAAGCGTACTAATCTGCTGCATATATTCCCTGCTAAAAAGATTGACCTCACTGAACGCAACCACCAGAAACTCTTCGTCCCCGAACTTCTTTAAAAACTCATTGTAGTACGCTAAATCTTTATCGTCTTCTGAAAGCCAGATTTCTATGGAATTGTCCGTCTTCATCCCTTTGGCAAAGAAACCCAAAAAAGCGGTGATGATAAAAAAACACACCAAAATGGCTATTCTGTAAGAGAGAAGTATGTGAAGATATCTTTTCACGTTATTTTAAAATTAATGACAAAAATTACAACTTTTCGAACTAATCTCCATAGTTTTGGCAACCAGTTTCCCATTTTTAACGGAAGCGTTTACATACACCTGTACCCCTGATACCATGTTATCAAATGAAATCTTTCTGGAACTCATAGTAACACTGGAGAGACCGCTGGCGTCAATTTCCTGTCCGAGGAGTTCAAATGTCTTTTTTGACGTGTTTACCTGCCTGGTTTCTCCGGAGAATCGCCCGTCATACTTTTTATTCAATTTTACCGGTTCTTTTACCTTGCTTGCTTCAATAACACTTGAGCTGCCCGCATCTCCCTGTACCTTCACCGTATCGCCCACTTTAAGGTCGGCAAGTGTCGGGTCATCAACCCCTTTTATACGTAGTTTTGCATCGGTGCAATTTACCTCCACAAGATCATCCATCAGCGTGATTGTTTCATTCGTTTCGTCAAGACTGCTGATCTTCCCAACCAACGTACCTTTGTTTGCCGCGTAGAGCGGGAATGCCACGGCGAGAGTAAACATGCCGGCAATTACGGTATTGAGTGTGATACGTCTAATGTGCGTTAACATACTATTTTTCTCCTTTTGTTAAAATTGAATAAACGGTTTATTTACATATACCCGACCAGTATATTCATCTTCAGCGCTAACAGGATATCCCCTTTAATATCCGCCTTACCCTGAAAAAAAGCCTGTTGAGGGGTTATTTCCCTTTTCACTATGGAGATGAACGTTGCGCTGTCCAGAAGGAAGGCGCATGTCGGATTATCAATCGTCCTTTTTGTTACCTCTTTTACAAGAC
>NZ_JBDIWA010000070.1:0-3179 GCF_039794105.1 Candidatus Kuenenia sp. | reverse complement strand
TTGTAAAAAAGGGATTTTTGCTGAAAGAAGGGATTTTTACCGCATTATATGTTGTCGCCTTTGCCCTGGGCATACCTGCAATTCTTGTAGCGTCAGGTTTCGGATTGTCGGACCGGAGAAAAGAGATTGGCATCATGAAGGCAACCGGATGGAATACGCTCGAAGTGCTGGAACTCATTACTTTTGAACAATTACTCATCAGCATGCTCGGGGCAACCGTAGCAATTATTGTATCAATCCTTTGGATCAGGGTATTCAACGGGGCGTTCATAGGTCAATTTTTCATTGCGGAAACAACCCTTTTGCCCAAATTTAACGTGCCTTCGAAATTCCTTCCGCTGCCGCTTTTGTTGGGTTTTTTCTTTGCCTTTCTCTTAACAATGGTAGGGAGCATCTATTCCTCATGGAGGGCTTCAACCGAATCACCGGTTGTTGCAATGAAATAATGATACGTGTGGAAAACCTGTGCAAATGGTACAATGCCCACACAAAACACGAAGTACGCGCCGTAGAGGAGGTAAATCTCGCTATCGCCAAAAATAGTTTTGTCGTACTGAAAGGGCCTTCGGGTTCAGGCAAGACTACACTGCTCAACATTATCGGGACGTTAGACAGGCCGACTACCGGTAAAGTATTTATTGACGAAGAGGAGATCACCGCATTTTCCGACATCGCCCTTTCTGTAGTACGACGCAAAAAGATCGGTTTTATCTTTCAGGATTTTATGCTTATTCCCAGACTATCCGGCTGGGAAAACGTTTCGTATCCGCTCATTCCTGTGGGGATTGGCGCAAAAGAACGTTTCGAAAGGGCAAAAACACTTTTGGAAATGATGGATCTTGGAGATAGGGCGACCCATACACCGGAAGAGCTAAGCGGCGGACAACAGCAGCGTGTGGCGATTGCACGGGCGCTGATAAACAACCCTGAAATCATTATTGCTGACGAACCAACGTCTAATATTGACGAAGAAACTTGCGTAAAACTGCTGAGCATGCTGACTGAATTAAAAAACAGAGGCGCTACTATCGTTGTAGCAACACATGATCCCCGTTTTAAGGAAATCGCGGATGAAACGTTTACCATGAGAAATGGCAGGCTCCAATGATTCTTAACATCTACACCATCATTATGTTATTTATTGCGGCAGTTTCGCTCTCTCTGGGGGGATTCCTCCTTTTTACAACACTCAGGGCGATTCTGACATTTGACGCCTTTGTCCCATTAGAATCAAAAACAAAATATGAACAAAAAGGATACCTGATATTCCTGATAGCGTGCGTCGTTATCGGTATACGAATGCTTGCGTGGCCATGGTTTTACTTTATGCTCCAAAGCTTTGTGTCTGAAGTGCCGGGCGCAATGTGCATATTTGGCGTAACGCAGATTTTGCCCGTTACAGCCGCTTTCCTTCAAATCATAAAACCCATTTCATTTTTCATAATGGGGGGATGGATTTTTTGTTATTATGCGGATAAGGCGCATCCCACATCACCGTTCACCAGAAAAATATTGCTTTTTCTCATTCCCATATGCGGAATACTCTTTGTTGACAGCGGCGCGGACGTCTATTACCTGCTGTCAATGAAACCTCTTATATCTGTTTCCTGTTGCGCTACCTTCTTTGACGTTCCATTGCGCCCTTCCGCCATGATCCCCCAAGCCATCTTCGGGGAAAATTTTGATAAGGCATTATTCCTTCTTTATTATTCTATAAACATCATCCTTATCATCCTGTTATTTTTGTCCCTTTCAAAAAGATGGAGATATTTGATACCTGTGTCAGACAAGACATTACTTTATCTTCAATCGGGAACAGGACTCGTAAATATCCCTGTTACGCTGCTTTCGTTCATTGAAATAATCGCACCAAAACTCATGCAACTCCCCTTTCACCATTGCCTGTATTGTTTTATAGGGAATGGCATAGTGCCGGATGCGTCTATCATGCTTGGATTATTTATCATCGGCATTTTCGGCATCGGCTGGATAAACATACTACGTTTTCTGGGTAAAAACTCTTCTGCAGAACAGATAATTGAATTATTCGTAACACGGATAAACAGTTTGGCCGTGTTTTGTTTTTTGACGTCATTATTAATGGTAACAATACACCTCGTTTTAACGTGATATGACAAAAAAATTCTGGTCAGGCATTGCCCTCTTTCTTATAATTGCAACCCTTGGGGTATTTTATCAAAAATACGTAAAATATCCCCGCTGCGATTATGATGGCTCTCCGGTTCCGCCCATTTACAAAGTTGAAATCGTTCTAAAGGACCGCGTTGTTAAAAAGTTTTGCTCCATCTATTGCGCCGTGCAATGGTTTAAAAACAATAAACACGCTGTTGACCACGTTATTGTCACTGACGAAATACGCGGCAACAAGATAGATTCCTACATGGCATATTTTGTTGAGAGCGAACTCATTACCAATGAAACCAACGATAATCGCATCCACGCCTTTCAACAAAGAGAATATGCGCAAATCCATATGGACAAATTTAACGGAAGGATTGTGGATGACCCGTTTGAAGCGGATGAGTAATATGCCTCTGCGGCAGTCGGCAGTCGGCAATCCCCAATCTACAATCTGCAGTTTGCCGATTGTAGATTGCAGACTGCGGATTGAGAAAACAATTATTAAGGCTTTCCCTTTTTTCTTTAGACGAACCATCTTACTGTCATTAATAGAGAAAGAAACGACATGAAAGAAAATAACGATTTTGAACAAAGACGTGAACATCAACGAATAAACACCTGCATCCCCATGATAATCAGCGCATATTATAATTCGCTCAAAGGGATGATATTAAACCTGAGTAGCGGGGGAGCACATTGCGTGTTAGAAGAATTTCTTCCCCTGAAGACAAAAGTACAAATAGCCTTCAAACTACCCATGAATAAATTTGAATCTCAACAGTTACGATTACAGGGGACTGTCATTCGTATCGACCATTCCACCAAAACAAATGCATATGATAATTATAAATTCGCCGTTCAGTTCAGCGAGGTAACTCCTGATGAAAATAAGATTATAGAGGATTATATCGCAGAAAAGAAAAAGAACGACGATAATCAACTAAAAGATTTTATGAAATAGGACTATCCCCTTAACAGGCTGTCCTGGAATTTACGTAACAATTTAGTTTTTTGAAAAACGTAAGGGCGAGGGACGA
>NZ_JBDIWA010000069.1:0-3320 GCF_039794105.1 Candidatus Kuenenia sp. | reverse complement strand
ATCTCTTTTCTCCGGTCCGACAATCCGAAACCTGACGCTACAAGAATTGCAGGTATGCCCAGGGCAAAGGCGACAACATATAATGCGGTAAAAATCCCTTCTTTCAGCAAAAATCCCTTTTTTACAAAGAGTTCAATAATATGTTTATCCTGCAATCGGTAAGGTTCGTTCATTAATAGTGTATACAAATCAGTGGCTATCTCCGCATTGTGCCCGGGGATGCTGTATATTTGTATGTCCGTGGCGACGTCAGTCCTTCCGAACAATTCCCCTGCATCTTTGAAAGACATAAAGAGCAGGGAAGATCCCCAAATGCCCGAGTCTGCGGAGAACATTCCGACGACAGTAAACACCTTTCGTTGCTGTCCGCGCATGCTGAACTGATCGCCAATGCGCAATTGAAAATGCCGGGCTAATTCGTTGCCTACAACTACTTCATCAGGGTTTTCAAACATCCTTCCGGAAATACACGACACGGAATCAGGGACGTCTTTTTCACTGATTCCAACGATTACCGCCAGTTTATTTTGAAAATAAGCCCTGCCGATAATGCGCGGCACTGCCTTTTTAACCCCGAAAATATGCCTGATTTCTTCCAGATATTTCAATGGAACAGAGGTGTTTCTGCCAAATTCATCAAATGTCAGGTAGAGATCGCCTCCTTCGTTAACCGAGACAAGGGATTGCGCACGTATTCCGTCAGAAATGGAAATTGCGGTAATAAACGGTGTTACAATTGCTATTATACACAGACAGACCACAACGGTCTTTGCCCTGTGCCGTAACAGGTTTTCACTTGCGAGCAGAAGTAAATTAATGTGTTTGTTCAAAACAAAAAAATACCCGGTTGTTTAATGCGTAATGGATAAGAATTGCTAATATCAGATTAAAGAAATTGTAACACTTTAGTTTTTTGAAAAATTCCAATAATCGCAGTGTAGAGGCGAAGCATTTGCCGTAAATTGTCATAAATGCGTTCAAACCAAAACGTGGCAAATGCTTCGCCCCTACTTAGGTGGTTTATTTTAATCCAATAATTTAGGCTTTGCAAGGGTGTTTCATAGAGAAAGAAAGAAGGCAGTCGGCAGTCTGCAATCTACAATCGGCAATCGGCAGTCGGCAATCTACAATCTGCAAATTGCTGATTGCTGATTGCTGATTGCTGATTGCTGACTGCCGACTGAGGCTTTATGGATTCTTTCGTCTGATCGATTGTATTCTTTCCAATACCGGTGGGTGGGAATAATGAAAAGCCGCGTAGAGTGGATGTGGATAGAGATTGGAAAGATTATCCTTTGAGAGCTTTACAAGCATGTTTATCATACTCTTATTGTCCTTTGTCATTTCATAAGAAAACGCATCCGCCTCATATTCGTGTTTCCGGGAAAAATAGTGGGAAAGGGGGCTGAAGGGGAATGCTGCTATAGAGCCTAAAAATCCAATGATAACAATCTTTGCAAAAAAGGTGCTTTCCTTCAATTGGAAGAGCTGTATCAGGCCTTCTTTCTGCATTATATTGAATGAAATAAACATCACGATAATTGCAATAATTTCAGAAACAATAAGGTGTTTTAGAAGATGCTTTTTCTTCCAGTGTCCTGCTTCATGTGCAAGTACCGCAATAATTTCGTCTTTTTCCATCTGCCCGATAAGCGTATCATAAAGGACGATCCTTTTTACTTTTCCAATGCCGGTAAAATAAGCGTTCGTGTGCTTCGTTCTCTTTGATGCGTCCATTTGGAAGACGCTCTTTACTTTAATGCCCACCTTTTGCATAAGTTCCCTTATCCCTTTTTGAAGCGATTCGTCTTCTACCGGAGTAAATGTGTTAAAGAGGGGCGCTATTACATACGGGAATATATACATCATGAGTATGCTGAATAATAAGAAAAAACACCATATCCAGAACCACCATAAACCGGGGCTAACCTGTACGATGAAAAATCCCGTTGCGATTATGAAAGAAACCATGATGGTTGTTATTAAAAGTGATTTCCACAGGTCTGTTATCCATAGTTTCATTGTTGTGGTTGTAAAGCCATATTTATTCTCAATTACAAACGTATGATACCATTTGAAAGGGATCATTATGACTGTATCTGCATAAAGCAGTATCAGGAAGAAGACTAATCCTGACACAATAAAGGGCATTTTCAAAGATGCAATCCATGAGTTGTAACTATCAAGCAAACCGCCAAATAGAAAGGCCAGCAGAATTGCGTTATGGAAGAGAGAACTTACAAAATTGAACTTTGTGTTTTCAATAACGTACCTTTGCGTCTTATTGAGTAATTCCTGGTCTATGTAGCCCTCGAAATCCGGAGGGATTTTGTTCCCATGTTTCTTTAAGTGGGAAAGATTAAGGTAATCAAGCCAGTACCCCGCAATTACCACAAAGATATATGCTGACAATACAATGATGAGATAGTTATTCATACCCGCTTAATCCACCTTATGGTTGTGTAAGAAATTCAGCACCATATAAAGCGCTGTGTTTGCGGAAAAATGTTTGTTGGAAATCCTTGCGCCATGAAATTGGCATTTTTTTACTTCGGTAAAATTATCACCCGTAATTGCAATGTAAACCAGCCCAACGGGTTTTTTGTCTGTACCTCCGCCAGGTCCTGCAATGCCGGTGATCCCAATGCCGATGGTTGCTTCAGAGATTCTTCTTACGCCCTTTGCCATTGCTTCCGCCACCTGAGGACTCACTGCCCCATGCGTTGCAATACATGCTTCCGGTACGTCTAAAATAGTTACCTTTGCTTTGTTGCTGTATGCGACGATTCCTTCCGGAAAATAATCGGATATGCCGGGGATATTGGTAAGTTTGTCAGAGATGAGACCTCCGGTGCAGGATTCTGCAACTGCGAGGGTTGCATTCTTTTGTTTTAAAAGCTCATACACGGCGTATTCGAGGCTTGTGTCGTCCGTTCCAAAAATCGCCTGCCCAAGTGTTTTCCTTAAGGCTGCCTCTGCGGCGTCCAGCTTCTGCAAGGCGTCTTCTTTGATAAGGGACGTAGTGAATGCATTGATAGTAACAATACCGTCATGAACCAACGTCATTATTTTTATTGAATCATTAATAACGCCGGATTCCCTGGTGAGTTTGTTTATTTCAAATTCAGGCATTCCAAATGTATGAATTTGTCTTGTTGCGATACATGTATCGTCCGTCAAATGCCGCGCTTTATATATTTTCAAATAGGAGTTAAGCATTTGTCGCATTTCTCCCGGAACGCCGGGGAGGCATACGATATCTGTTTCATTATATTTAATGGCAAAGCCGGTCGCAGTTCCGTGATCATTGGGAATGATAA
>NZ_JBDIWA010000068.1:0-3693 GCF_039794105.1 Candidatus Kuenenia sp. | reverse complement strand
AGTGCGGGCGTTATATAACCGGCAGGAATTTCTTCAGTACCTATTTCAAGAAGCAGATCAGTCATTGTTAGAGTCGGAATATGTGTTTTCTGTTAATCCCTTTTAAAGCGTTGCGGGTATCCACTATTAACTTTGAATGGGAGACGATTAAGTTGTAATCAAAACAGCAGTGATCTGTTACGATAACACTGCAATCAATTTTTGAAAAAAATTCTTTTGTGAGCGTCTTTGATTTTGCGCTAAGACCGTGATAGTTAATTTCCGGGATATACGGGTCAGAATATGTCAATTTCGCCCCCTTGTTTTTTAATAGGTGCATTATTTCCAATGCGGGGGACTCACGGATATCGCCGACGTCTTTTTTATAAGCAACTCCGAGGATATGTATTGCAGAACATTTGACGCTTTTTTCCAGATTATTCAGCGCATCGGTAATTTTTTCCACAACAAATTCAGGCATTGCACTGTTAATCTGGTCGGCAAGCGCAACAAACCGCAATTCGAAGCCATTTTTTTTCGCAACCCAGGACAGATATAACGGATCTATCGGTATGCAATGCCCACCCAGGCCAGGCCCCGGATAAAACGACATGAATCCAAATGGTTTTGTCCTGGCAGCGTCAATTACTTCCCAGACGTCTATCCCAATCCTTTCTGCCATGACGGCAATTTCATTTACCAGCGCTATGTTTACGCTGCGAAAGGTATTTTCCAGTAATTTCACCATTTCTGCAACCTTTGTGGACGTAACAGGGACAATTTTTTCAACGATCTGTCCATACAAACTCATGGCTAGCTCTGTGCACTGTTTTGTAACGCCGCCCACAACTTTGGGAACATTCCTGATACTGTAAACTTTGTTCCCAGGATCGACCCGTTCCGGCGAAAAGGCAAGATAGAAATCCTTTCCTATCCGAAGTGTATCGCCCTCTAATATTGGCAAGACCAACTCCTCGGTTGTACCGGGATAGGTGGTGCTTTCCAATACCAAAAGCTGACCCTTGCGCATGTACTTTTTTATCTCCTGGCTGACATTAATAATGTAAGACATATCGGGGTCTTTCGTTTTTGTTAAAGGAGTTGGCACGCATATACTTATGGCGTCAAGTGTAGATATGACGGCGGCGTCATCGGTTACAAGAAAAAGTCCTTTTTCTACAAATTGCGCAATATCTTCGTCTTTTACATCCCCAATATATGATTTTCCCCTGTTCAGAGAGGCGACATGGTCTTTGTTTTTATCAATGCCTGTTACACAGTATCCGCTGCGCACAAACTCAAGCGCAAGGGGAAGGCCGACATAACCAAGACCAATTATGCCTATTTTTGCCTTTTTTGTTTTAATTTTTTCCAGCAATTTTTCCATAATTAAAAATTGGTAATAAATTAGGTCGGGTTTTTAAAGACAAAAACCCAACGGCATTCATTTTTACCTACCCCTGCCCCTCCCAAGAGGGGACTTATCAAATTCCCCTCTTGGGAGGGGATTAAGGGGTGGGTTTATTTATTGGTTAACTAAAAACATTGAAATTCCCGTACAAAAATTTAGATTTTTGAAAAATCGAGGGGGAACATTTAAAAAATATTATTATATTGTTGTTTGTAAGGGACAAGATAATAGTTAGTTATGCAAAAAATTGCAACAAAAAAAATGATTGCAAGAATGTCTATAACGCAGCGTGAGAGTTTTTTTGCCTGATAATACATGATAGATCATTCGCGGGTTCAGGTTTGTAACTTGAACCAAACGTTTTATACTTTCAATTCCGCCTTCTACTGGCAGAACAAACGAAAAATAGATTCCGGATTCCAAGCAGGGATTTTGTGATTTTGGCGTTGGGATTTTACTACATTACATAACCTAATTATCCGCATAAACTTATAGGTTCAGGTTGCAAACCTGAACCCGCCGGTGTGGCATAAGGCAGAATTTATGAGACAAAGTCAATGCTGGAAACAGGCGCTTCATTATGTTCCGGATTGTTTTCAGGGCTTTGCGGTTTTGAATGCACGGTATGTGGTTGTTCCGGTTCGCCTTCGGTGCTTACCCTTGACTTGTTTGAGTTGTTTGTTGATTGTATTTTGGTTCTCTTAAGGATAGATTCTTTTTTGGGATCATACTTTGGGGCAAGAACTGCGATATGTGCCGCAATGGCGGTATGGTTTGTGTTTCCCGTCGCATTTAACATGATAATTTTTTTTTAAAATTGTCTGTCTTACTGTTTTGCGGAATAAATTTGACATTCAATGTTACCAGATTTATCGGCAGAATAGAGGTGGGTATTAGTGAATTTATGTGGCGGCATTTTACCGTTATGTATTTTTACGTGTTGTTTCGTCCTCTCCGTTTTTTGAAAATTATAATTGCTCATATATCCCGGTTTTTCTCACCATAAAAAAATGCATACCCATAAAGAACATCATTGCAAGCGGAATACCGGCAATGTGTAATGTGTAAAAACAAGTAAGTTGGAATTTCGATAATTCCGCGGCAGTATTTGCCTTTAAAAAACCGCCGGTATAATACATGAGCAGCGTTAAAATAAGGAGGTTTGCCCCAGATACCCAGTGTAACTCCCTTGGATGCCGGTAAATTCCTTTAAAATAAATCCTGAGCATATGGCTGAAAACCATTCCAATCATAATATGTGGTCCAACGGAATGTACGCGCTGAATCAACCATCCATACGGAACGCTATGGCTCACACGCTGAAAACTTGCTGCCGCTTCATTCGGGCTGGGAATAAAATAGAACATAAGAAATATGCCTGTTCCCAACTGGATTAAAAAAGCAAGCAGCGATAATCCCCCCATACATCCGAACCAACTCAGTCCCTTAGGGATTAGTTTCCTGGTTATGTTCGTTTCGATGATTTCCTTTAAAATACTAGTATTTTGGGATTCATTTATCGATGCGCCCGGTTTAGACATGTAATTCCTGCGACCTCCTGACAATATGGTCAAACAAATATGGACAGACCTCTGACTTCTGACTTCTGATCATAGATTTGTTTGACTATAGTTAGCCATCTGATACTTTTGATAAAATTATCCCTAACACCATGCAAAGGTGGTCGATGTCGTTTTGTGTAATCACCAGAGGTGGCTGGAATGTGAGTACATTTCTTGATATACCTGTCTTGCCCGCAAGGATTCCCAGATCCTTTAATTGTTCCAAAATATTATCTGTTTCGTCAAACGCCGGGATTTTATCCTCTTTTACCAGCTCCACGCCCAGCATAAGGCCCATCCCTCTGACGTCGCCGATAATGCGGTATTTTTGCTGCAAATCGTTCAATGCGTTTTTAAAATAATCGCCCAGTTTTTTTGCCTTCTCAACAAGACGATAATTCTCAATGACTTCAATTGTGGCAAGTGCGGCGGTTGTCGATACGGGATTCCCCCCTGTGGTTGAAGCCCCGGGCCTGGTATATGCCGCCGCAACAGCGTCATTGGTAATAAAAGCGCCCAGGGGTGTTCCGTTCGCCAATGCCTTTGCCATACACATAATATCAGGCACAACGCCCCAATGTTCAACGGCAAACATTTTTCCCGTACGGCCAAAGCCCGTCTGCACTTCATCCGTTATCAGGAGTACCTTATATTTATTGAGGATCTCCCTTATGAGTTGAAAATACCCTGGAGGCGGTGTAATAATTCCCCCGTTTCCCTGTATCGGTTCAATTATTAAGG
>NZ_JBDIWA010000067.1:0-3847 GCF_039794105.1 Candidatus Kuenenia sp. | reverse complement strand
AATAACACACCCATGCCGCCGAACGGACTTGACGCAAAAACACTTTTTGAAGGGGGAGAAGGCATTACCTATAATGATTTCATTCTGCTTCCCGGACACATAGATTTTGTTTTAGACTCAATTAGTCTTGATACCAACCTTACCCGTAATATAAAGATAAAAAGACCCCTGGTCAGTTCGCCTATGGATACGGTAACCGAATCGAGGATGGCCATTAGCATGGCCTTGCTGGGTGGCATTGGCATTATTCATTATAACAATACCATTGAAGACCAAACAAAGGAGGTCCGCAAGGTAAAGAGATTTGAAAATGGTTTTATAACCGACCCGGTTGTCCTCAGTCCAACCCACACAATCATGGATGTTGATACTATTAAGGATGCATATGGGTTTTCCGGGATTCCTATAACAGAAGACGGCACATTAAATTCTAAACTAGTGGGAATTGTCACAAAGCGGGATATTGATTTTGAGGACAATCGAACGAAGCCATTGAGCGAGGTAATGACAAGGCAATTGGTTACAGCTCCCTCCGGCATATCTCTTTCTGACGGGAACAAAATATTAAAAGAAAGCAAAAAGGGGAAATTGCCGCTAATCGATAAACAGGGGCGGCTCGTATCTCTTATGAGCCGCACTGATTTGCTTAAAAACGAGGATTTCCCTTTTTCATCAAAAGATAAGGGCAAACAACTCCTTGTTGGCGCTGCGCTCTCTACCCGCGAAGAAGACAGGGAACGCCTTGCTGAACTGGCAACGGCGGGTGTGGATGTGATTGTCATCGATTCATCTCAAGGTGATACAATTTTTCAGATTGATATGGTACGGTACGTTAAGAAACACTATCCGCATATTGACGTGATCGGAGGAAACGTTGTTACCGCAAAGCAGTGTAAATCATTGATCGACGCAGGCGTTGACTCTCTACGTATAGGTATGGGAAGCGGTTCTATTTGTATTACCCAGGATACCCTTGCCGTAGGAAGGGCGCAGGGGTCTGCTGTATATCATACAGCGAAATTTTCCAGGGAATACGCAAATATTCCGGTTATCGCCGATGGTGGTATTGCCCATATCGGGCATATTGTCAAGGCCTTGTCCCTGGGGGCAAGCGCCGTGATGATGGGCGGACTGCTTGCCGGTACGACGGAATCTCCCGGCGAATATTTTTATGAGGGCGGCGTGCGGGTAAAAAAATACAGAGGCATGGCGTCTCATGAGGCTATGGAAAAGGGAGGCGGCAAAAGGTATTTGTCCGTTGAAGACCGTATAAAAGTTGCGCAGGGTGTTTCGGGAACGGTCGTTGACAAGGGTTCGGTTATTCATCTCGGGCAATATTTAATGCAAAGCTTATTGCATTCGCTGCAGGAACTTGGATGTAAAAGTGTTCATGATCTTCATCAGGGACTGTATGATGGAAACCTTCGTTTTGAAATGAGGTCGCAGTCCGCACAGACAGAAGGCAGTGTCCACGACCTCTATTCCAGCAAGGAACCCCACCTTGGCCTTTTAAGAAGGGGACGATAGTATATCCCTAAGCTGGCATAGCCAGAATCGAACAAGCACGAAAACAGTCTTCAGTCCGCAGTCCGCAGTCTGCAATTTGCTGATTGTCGGCTGTAGATTGCCGACTTGCATCAATGACCATTTAATATTTTGCCAAAAAATGCAAAGAAATTACCGGTAAGGTACTGAGCAGGAAGCATGTCTATAAAACAAAACGCCATTGAAATTGTAAAAACATTGCAGGATAAAGGTTTTGATGCCTTTTTTGCGGGCGGATGTGTGCGCGATATGATTATGAGGAGGGAATCTGCCGATTACGATATTGCCACGAATGCCCTTCCCCGGGACGTTATGAATCTCTTTAAAAAGACCTTTTCCGTAGGTGCGCAATATGGCGTGGTGGTTGTTGTAAAAGATGGATATAATTTTGAGGTTGCTACATTTCGCACAGAAAAATCGTATAGTGACGGACGGCATCCGGACTATGTATCCTTCAGCACTGCCGAAGAAGACGTCAGGCGGAGGGATTTTACCATTAACGGACTGTTGTATGACCCGGTGAAAAAGGAAATACTTGATTATGTCGGGGGAAGGGATGATATTGCCGCGGGTATTATCAGAACAATTGGCAGTCCTGTTGAACGGTTAACAGAGGACAAGTTGCGTATGATACGCGCAGTCCGCTTTGCGTGCCGGTTTAATTTTCATATCCACGAGGAAACAAGACAGGCGATTATAAGCCTTGCGCCGCAGATTCATGTGGTCAGCGCGGAGCGTATTCGTGAAGAGTTGCAAAAAATTATTACCGGACCAAACCCGCATCTTGGGATTCAACTGTTGGACGATCTTTGCCTTTTGCGCGAAATACTTCCTGAGGTATCAGAAATGAAAGGCGTCCGGCAGCCTGAAAATTTTCACCCGGAGGGGGACGTTTTTACGCATACCTTGTTATGTCTTTCTAAAATGGAAAATCCTTCGTGGACGCTGGCAATGGGCGTGTTGCTTCATGATATCGGGAAGCCACAGACATTCCAGGAATTGGACCGCATTCGGTTCAATTTGCATGAAAAAGTAGGGGCTGATATTACCGCTAAAATCTGTAATCGTTTAAAAACTTCCAACGCCGATAAGGAACAAATTATCTGGCTTGTCCTGAAACACCTCTGTTTTAAAGATGCTCAAAAAATGAGGCTTAACAAACTGAAACGGCTCTTTGCCCATGAAGCATACAAAGAACTTGAGGAATTATGCAGGATTGATGCCCTTGCGAGTTCCGGTGATTTATCAGACTACTATTTCTGCCGTGAGATGTTTGAAAAACTATCAAAGGAGGAGGTTAAACCACGGCCATTAATTACCGGACATGATCTTATTGCAATAGGATTAACCCCGGGACCCGCATTTAAGCATATTCTGACAAAGATTGAAGATGAACAACTTGATGGAAATATAACAACAAAAGAGGAAGCACTCAAAAAAGCACAGGAGCTAACCTGCGTGGATGCCGGATGATAAAATTGAGTATCCTTATACAAGATTGTTACATACAGATTATTTTCCAGGCAGGTTCAGGTTTACAGCCCAATGTCATTAAGTTAAGCGACCTGCCGCAAAAGTCCCCCTTAGAAAAGGGGGATAAAGGGGGTTGTTTTTGATCAAATATCCTTAACTTAATGGCATTGGTTTGCAGCCAGAACCAAACAAGCACGAAAACAGTCCTCAATCTGCAATTTGCCGACTGCCGACTGCCGACTGCATAAAGGACCATTTAATATCTTGCCAAAAATGCAAAGAAATTACTGGTAAGGTACTATGCCTTTTCACAGGCAGTGCTGCGAAAAGGAAATTCGAAATACTAAGCACGAAATTCTAAACAAATCCCAAAAAAACAAAATTTGAAATGACCAAAACCATAAGAGTTGAGTTGTTTTGAACATTTGAATTTTGAGTTTTGGTATTGTTTCGAATTTCGATATTCGAATTTAGAATTTAGACGCTTCGGTATAGCGACAAAAAATTGTCGATGTTTAGGCGTTAAGCGCCTAATTATCCGTTGCTGAAATCAATGTCTGCTCCGAGCTTGCAACCATTCTAATCATCTCTAAATATCTGTTCTCCCTCTTTAGTAAACTTATATCATTGGTTTGAGTTTGATAACCTTCTTTCTCATATTTGATTGTATAGGTTCCTACCTTCAGGGAAAGGGAATAACTACCGCTGCCGGAGGTTTCTTCGCTATAGGTTCGATATTCGTCTTTGGCAGATATCTTAACCTTAGATAAACCTTTGTTGTCGGTATTATATACATACCCATAAATGTCTGCTGATGCGGAGGTTATCT
>NZ_JBDIWA010000066.1:0-4426 GCF_039794105.1 Candidatus Kuenenia sp. | reverse complement strand
CTGGGGAACCGGTAACCGCTGTTATTCAGCGCAGCCTTCACCCTGTCCCGGCTCTCCTTTACCGCAGTATCCGGCAGCCCCACAATAATCGTAGAAGGCATCTCTCCCTTTACGATACATATCTCTACTTCCACCAGATATCCTTCAATGCCATAAACAGAAACGCTTTTTACATTTGCCAGCATATGTAGCCAAACAAATAAGGTTTTTCGAATAGGAATTTCAAAGTTGTAGGACGAAGCGATTGCTTCGTCCCGAGCGAAGTGGCACTTCGCTCTACATCGAAAAAATCGTCGAAGGCCTAACGCCATTCTCGTTCCCAAGTTCCGACTTGGGAACGAGAGGAATAATTCTACATTCGTTATTCATTCGGAGGTAGGATGTCCGAGAAAAACACGGACTTCTGACTTCTGACTTCTGACTTCTGACCTTGCACGTTTAAATTAAGCAGTAATTTTAATTTAGCGCTTATGCCGCCTCGCCCCCTGCCTGCCGTTATTATTCGCCGACCGCCTTATTCAGTTTCTCAAGCAGTTTTTCCAGATCACCACCGCTCATTGCCGCTGTTTTTTCGATGCTAAACCCCCCGCCGCAGCAGGAATCTACGCCAAAATCCTTAAAAATACCGATGGTCTTCGGATATTTTTGTATCACATCATTAATAATCATATCTTTGGTAATTACTTTATTTTCACCCATCTTACCTCTTCTCCCTCTTACTTAAATAATCAAATAAACAATTAAATTTTCATCTTAACGCAAATATTTTTTAAAATCCATGCATTTTTGATAGCGCTTCATCCACAGTTTGTTAATAAAAACGCGTAACACTTTAGTTTTTTGAAAAAGTATGGGCGAAGCATTTGCCCCTTTTGGGTATGAACGCATTTATGACAATTTACAGCAAATGCTTCGCCCCTACATTGCGATTATTGGAATTTTTCAAAAAACTAAAGTGTTACAAAAACGCGGGTTATTTATTTTCTCTTGCAAGCATATAGAGGAATTGTTGGGCGTATCCGGCGTATTTCCCAAAATAATGCACCCCAAACGTGTGCAATTCATTATTTGATACGGTTTCGTCTTTAAAATAAAGCCGCTGGAGGATTTTTTTAATCCACGTATCAATAGGAAACGCCTCTGAAAACCCAAGGGAAAACAAGAGAACGCAGTCTGCAATCTTGTTTCCGACTCCGGGAATCTGCAGCAGGGCTTTTTTAGCCTCCGGATAGGGGAGTTTGTTTAATGCAGTTAAAAAAGCATCGTTGATGGTATCGTTTGCCTTTTTAATATGTATTGCACGGAATCCTGTTTTTGCCATTAAAATCTGCTGGTAATCATCCAGTTTACCCGGACGGGGAAAGATGTGCCATTCGAAATCATGCAACCGCACTTTCTCGCCGAAATACTCTGAGAGCTTTTCAAGGTTTAACTGTATCTTTGGAATGTTTGCGGCAGAAGAGCACATAAACGATATTAAACACTCCCAGGGATCCTGCCGTACGATACGCAATCCGTAAAACTTCCCGATCGCACTGTTCATGTGTGAATCTTTGTTTATTTGCGATAGTATGTCGCCATACGGTTCATCAAGCGCAAAAAAATCAGTTAGGAATTTTTTGCCGACGCCATAATATTCCACATGCTCTGATGACTGCCGGATCTTGAATATTCGGTTTTTTGCTGCAACGTAAAACCAGTCATCTATTTTTTTCACCCGGAACAATTGGCCGCATAAGAGTGTGTGGCTGAGATTAAAATCTTTTACCGTTAGTTTTGGCAAGGTATTATGAATCCAACATTACAAATTCATTGTAACAATTTAGTCTTTTCGAAAAATTAAAAACACTCGTTCCAAATTTGGTCATTGGTCATTAGTCACTCGTCTTTCGTCAATCGTCATTGGTCATTGGAGACTGGAGATTTCTTTTAATCTGTGAAATCTGTGGTTTCGCCTTTTGCATTTCGCGTTTCGTGCTTGTTTGGTTGTAACTATGCCAGTTTAGGGGCAATGTGCATTATTTTTAAAATTGCTTTTTTATTCAAATAAATATAAACTCTTTTTTCAACAGTTCAGCTTACTCGAAATACATGCAAAATTACAACCCCCTTGTCCCCTGTTTTAGGTAATATCCCCTAAAACAGGACACATTTGTGAAGATAAATTACCTCTAAAGATTTTTAAGGAATGGATGCTTATGACCCGACCAATGTTTTATGAATTCAGGCCGGAATGCCCTATCAAGGCGCCCGTAGGAACGAACCTCAGTTGTGATAACTGGGATAGCGAAGCGGCGTTGCGCATGTTAATGAATAATCTTGACCCTGATGTTGCCGTTCAGCCGGAAGAACTTATTGTATACGGAGGAAATGGACGCGCCGTAAGGAACTGGAAGGAATATCAAAGGATTGTTGCCGCATTAAAAACATTAAAAAAAGACGAAACACTCTGCGTCCAGTCGGGGAAACCGGTGTACGTGGCAAAAACGCATGAATGGGCGCCAAGGGTAATCCTCGCAAACGCCAATCTTGTACCCGGATGGGCAAGCCAGGATATATTTGATAATTACGACGCCCTCGGCCTTACTATGTATGGACAGATGACGGCAGGAAGCTGGATTTATATCGGCGCTCAGGGAATTTTGCAGGGTACCTACGAAACCTTTGCGGCATTGGCGAAAAAAGTGCTGAATACCGATTCTTTAAAGGGAAAATTCGTACTTACCGCAGGTATGGGTGGCATGAGCGGCGCACAGCCCCTTGCGGTAACAATGAATGACGGGGTAGTCCTTTGTGTGGAAGTGCGAAAGGAACGTATAGAAAAAAGGGTAAGAGAGGGATATTGTGACAAAATCACAGAGAGCCTTGATGAGGCATTGTCGTGGATATCTGACGCAAAATCCCGGCAAATACCCCTTTCAGTGGGACTGGTTGGGAATGCCGCTGTTATTCATCCGGAACTGGTAAAACGCGGAATAACCCCGGATATCGTAACGGATCAAACCTCGGCGCATGATTTAATGTCCTACGTGCCGGTGGGCGATTTAAAAGAATTGGATAATGTGCGGGAGAAAAATAAACGGGTATATAAGGAAAAAGTTTTTGACGCCATTGTTGAACACGTAAAGGCGATTTTACAGATGCAGAGGAGCGGGGCAATATGCTTTGACTACGGCAACAATCTGCGTTCACAGGCGGAGTTTGCCGGTGTTTCCATGCGTGATTCAAACGGGAACTACTGGTACCCCGGTTTTGTCTCTGCATTTATCAGGCCGTTGTTTTGCCAGGGGAAAGGGCCGTTTCGCTGGGCTGCGTTATCGGGGGATGTGGCGGACATCGATAAGATAGACCAGGCGATTATTGAAAATTTTCCTGACGATACTGCCCTCGTTCGATGGATAAACCTTGCAAGACAAAAAATACCGCAAACAGGACTTCCCGCAAGGATTTGCTGGCTGGGATATGGCGAACGCGCGAAAATGGGACTCATTATTAATGACATGGTCAGGAGGGGCGTGGTGAAAGCGCCTGTGGTTATAGGAAGAGACCATCTTGACTGCGGTTCTGTTGCTTCTCCTTACAGGGAAACGGAAAACATGAAAGACGGCAGCGATGCAATTGCCGATTGGCCGTTATTGAATTTTGCCCTGAACGCAGTGAACGGCGCAAGCTGGGTAAGTTTTCATCATGGCGGCGGCGTGGGGATAGGAAACTCTCTCCATGCGGGAATGGTAATCGTTGCTGACGGAACCGCAGAGAAAGACAAAAGACTTGAAAGGGTTTTAACCGCAGACCCAGGCATAGGAATCGCACGCCATGCCGACGCCGGATACGAAGATGCAATTATTGTTGCAAAGCAAAAGGGCGTAAAAATACCGGAGTAGTTTCTTTTGCTATACTCAAAATGCCCGCAAAATGTGATTTTTTTTATAAGGGTGGCACGGACAAACCCCGTTTGTCCGTGTTAAACTTGCACTCCATTGTCTACAAAGCATCCATTTTGAAATGTGGATATGCAACTTTCCCAATCTTTTAATATTCAATAGAGCAGATAAAATAAGAAATCCTGAAATTTTCCTTGTTTTTGCTAATCGGGCCATCTAATGGGGAAAAGCAATTTCCTATCATCTTTATACCTTTGGAGACCCTCTTAAGGCATTCTAATTTGAAGATAAATATGAAATTTTATTATTTTGCCGGGAGGGGTGATGGCAAAAAAACTAAAGTGTTACATTAATCATATTTTTCCAGGAAACAGGGCTATACAAGAAATCGATAGCACTTATAAATACTTTTCCAGCGGGTTCAGGTTTGCAACCCAATGTCATTAAGTTAAGAATTATTGTAACACTTTGGTTTTTAAAAAAACGTGTTACCGATAAGCTCCGTCGGAGCAACCTGTTTGTAGATAGGATACCATAACAGA
>NZ_JBDIWA010000065.1:0-5133 GCF_039794105.1 Candidatus Kuenenia sp. | reverse complement strand
CTAAATCTAATGGATCTGATCGACTAGGAAATAATGCTGCTCCTTGAATAAAGCTGGCCATAAAAATGGCCTGATTAATAGAGTCGTGAGCCTTTACGAAATCACTGAAATCAGTTTCATTATTTTTATTCATAACTGTCTCCTTCAGCATCTTCCTTATAGTTGCATTCCACTTGTTCGGCTTCACAGTTGATGCAATTCATAATGTCTTCAGCTCTAAGCCAGATTGCTTTAAGGGCATTATCAACATCAAGCAGTTGGTAGCCTAACTTCAGCGTTTTAATCCGGTGAGACGCGAGCTTGGCAATGGAAGCAATTTCGGATAAGACTTCTTGAGACAGGCGATCCATGTTATTGACCGCGGTGCGCAGCTCCTGGATTTCAACACCAGCAGCCTGAAGATTGCAGTTGGGGGAATGTTGAGTGGTTGTGTCATTCATGGCTTGTTCCTTTTTCTTTACGGTTTGAGATTCCGCCACCGCTCAAATAGCTTGAACGGGTGGGCGGCATGTTTTGCAGGTTGGAAGACCGGTACAAAGGAACCAGCGGGCAATAAGCCCCCTGCAAAATAGCCGCCCGTAAAAAGGGTTGCCATAGTTACGGATGAACAAATAAAAAAACCGCCATTGGCGGTCATCCGCCTTTGTACTCGGGCTTCCAAACCCGACTCCTGTTTTTTGCAGAAGCGTGGACAGCATAAAACCAGCCATGGGGTGTGTCAACAAAAACATTATTCACCCTCCGTAGCACGTTTGGCTTCAAGGCGGTTCAGGCTGTTAGCGATGCGTTCTAAACTATCAGCGATACGGATCAGAAGCCGTAATTTTCCGAGTTCATCACTCTGCTTATTTGAGGCGATGCGCTCCAGAGCAGCAGCGATTCGTGATTGATTATCTCGATGCATGGCGACTTCCTGCCACTTGCCTTGAAATCCATGAATCAACGTCGGATTCGCGCCAGCGGGAAGAAACGCCGATTTTTACCGGGGGTGGGAAAGCTTTATTTTTTATTTGCTTGTAAATAAAACTTGATTTGAAGCCTACACGCCGCTCTACTTCATCCAGGGATAGTAATTTTTCAGACGGTAAGCTGTTGGCTGCTGTATTTGTTTGCATGAATTAATCTCCTGATCAATGAATATGCATCCGTACGGATGCTCAAGAGATTAATTTTTCTGAGACTGGATGTCTTGACGTAAAAATTAGAAAATTTTCGGAATTGAGTATGTCTATGTATTTCCGAGTTCACGATTGAAGAATTTGAAGATTTTTTCGAAAGGTTTTATATCATAATAATATTCACTGGCTGTTGTCTTTCCAATACCGAATTTTTTCCCGACTTTTTCGAATAAACCATCATCTATTGCAATGTCAGGTTGCGATTTTTTAATTCGAGATATTTCATTGTATACAGCACGCTTGAACATTTTCTCTTTTCTAAGAGTAGCTAAATGAGTACCTTTGGGATAAGGCCTGCCAAATACTTCATCCCATGATTTAGATTTGGCATCTGCAATTTTGTTGTAGCCTTCGATATAAGCCTTTGCAGCCCATAAAGGAAGCGGCAAGTGATGAGCAGCACAAACGCCTATTGCTTGCATCAGATAAAATTTATCTTTTTTATATGCTTCTTCAAATATATCTAATTGCTGAAGTGCATTCCATTGAGAATAGGGAGAGGTTGGATCATCGATTGATAATGACGGATCTGCTTCTAATGCTGTTTGATAAGCGGCAACAACTTCCTCTAATGTCCAATTTTTATTGACCAACTTGACACTCCTTCACAGTGCCCTTCAAGAAAAGCTAACCCAGGTGGGTGAAGGTACCCACTTTTCGCCCCGTCGGGCTAGGGTAGCTAAAACTTTATATAATAAATGATCAGTTGGCTGAAAACTTCATGAGCTTGATTGCCCTGAAGTCTCTCATGCTGCCACCCACACGGCGTGTGCTATAGAAAAGCACATTCGGCTTGGCTGTGAATGGATCCCGTAGCATGCTGGAGTTACGATCAACTATTGTATAACCACGTAAGAAGTCACCAAACGCGATAGATAGAGAGTCTCCTGAAATATCTGGCATATTTTCATCTTCATAAACCGGGTAACCCAACAGGGTGGAAGGCTGGCCACTTTCAATACCCGGTTTCCAAATGTAGTCTTTCTGATCATTTTTCATTGTACGGATCTGCTCCAATGTATTGGAGTTGATTACCCAGACTGCATTGCGACGATAACGTGGCTTTAGGGTATAAACGAGCTTTATAAGCTTGTCAGACGGGTTGGAAGAAGCAAAACTACCTGAGCCACCAGACGCTACATATTGAATTTTTCTTTCTGAACGAATACCGTCTGCTTCGTTTGATATATCGTAAGTTAAAAAGCCGCGTGGTTTATTGACGCCATCACCAGAGAGAAATGCTTCTCCTTCACCTTCACTAAAGGCTTCGGATAATTCATCTATCAGCCAGTTTTCTAAATCGAACCCGTTATCATCCAGCAGCCGCTGGGTTACGCCAGGGAGTGCGTAAATCTCACCCATCTCCGGTCTGATCTCCTGAAATCTCGGTGTATCAGTTTCTGGCCTGCTTTGGGTCTCACCTACCCATGCATAGCCAGTTCCTCCAACGGAATGCAGCATCGAGAAATCCCCACTTTCAACTTTTACAACACGCGCAATCTGCCGCATGGGTGATAGTTCGCGTAAGGCTTTAGAGACAATATCATCGATGATTTTGGGCACGAGATAACCACCGCTAGGATCATCATCTGTACTCATAGCTTTTTTCTGCAAATCATTTTCCCTTCCCGTGCGCAGATATCCTAAGAAGGTATGCTTTTCTTCCATTGCCCCAGGTTCAAAAGCTGATGCAAATCCAGCAGGCGGCCGGTTTGCTTTTTTATAGAATTCGTTCAGGTGTTTCTCAAGATCAGCCAGGCGGGAGTCATTGACACTTTTAAATTCTTTAAATGCCTTCCCTTGTTCGTTTAAGAGATCCATTAATTCGTCCATTCTGTTTTCCTTAAGTGTAGATATTGATATCCATTGGTATGGATAAGAAAAGAAATCCTCTTGTATCCATTCCTGCGGAAAGGAAAAAACAGACTACTATGTGGAAATATAAATGTATTGACGCAAATTATTAAAGATTTACGGAACTGGTTACATGTCGGAATTATTACTTGTATCTGGCTGCAATTATTCTTTTTGCGTTATTTCGGCTATACCCCTGATCACGTAAAACCTTTTCCTGGCGGCGCTTGCTCAATGCTTCATCGTATCCATCTGAAGTGTTCTTCTGAAGAAGTGCTTTGATAGCTTTGAATAGTTTGTACATATCATGCCTTCATTTTATTAATGGGTAAGAAAATGACATTCTTTTGCAGCGATTCCAGATAATCGCTCCACCATTGCATCATTTTCTTTCGTTCCGGTAAATGTTGTGCGTAGTTATATGCCGCCGATACGCTGTTACGTTCAGCATGGGCAAGCTGGCGTTCGATTACATCGTGTGGCCATCCGTTTTCATGCAACAGGGTAGAGGCCATGCTGCGGAAGCCATGGCCGGTCATTTCTTCCTTACTATAGCCAAGTCTGCGCAAGGCGGCGTTAATGGTATTTTCGCTCATAGGACGGCCCCCAGCTCGCAGGCTGGGAAATACATACTGACCATTACCGGTTAACGGTTGAATTGACTCTAGCACGTCAACTGCTTGACGCGATAAAGGTACGATATGTGTGTCTTTCATTTTCATCTTGTGGGCAGGGATACGCCACTCAGCTTTATCCAGATCTATCTCACGCCATTCGGCCTGACGTAATTCGCCTGGGCGAACAAATACTAAGGGCGCAAACTGCAAAGCACATTTGACAATGAATGAACCGTTGAAGCTCTGGATTGCACGCAGCAATTCAGTGACTTTTTTAGGATCAGTTACGCTGGCATGATGTTTGGCTTTGACGGGTGGTAATGCTCCACGCAGATCCGCACATGGATCACGGACAGCTCGTCCGGTTGCTATGGCATAGCGGAATATCTGACCACAATTCTGTAGAGCACGGTGTGCAGTTTCCAGTGCTCCACGGCTTTCAATTCGTCTCGCTACCTGCAGCATGTCTGGTGCACTGATTTCCTGAATGGGACGATCTCCTACCCAAGGGAAAACATCCCGCTCTAAACGATCGATGATTTTTCCACTATGACTGGCAACCCAGTTAGGTGAGTGTTTCTTAAACCACTCCCGGGCAATTGCCTCAAAACTGTTGACCGATAATTCCTTGGAAGTCTGTTTGCTTTGTTTCTTGGCTGCACTTGGATCAATGCCGTTGGATAGCAGTTTACGGGCTTCATCCCGGCGTTCTCTTGCATCTGCCAGCGATACATCAGGATAAATCCCCAAGGCCAACATCTTCTCTTTACCGTTATAGCGATATTTGAGCCGCCAGTATTTACTACCGTTAGGATGAACCAACAGAAATAAGCCCTTCTCATCCGAAAGTTTGTAGGCCTTGTTTTGAGGTTTGGCTTTACTGATAACGATAGCGGTAAGTGGCTTTTTTGTGGGGGTATCTGCTTTCCTGATGGGGGGTATATTTCCGCCTGTTTTATCCATTTCAGTACCTCGAACTAAACCCGAAACATAAAAGACGATGGCAAAATGCCCATTCTCATACCCCAAAGTAGGGCAATAGGAAGAATCACACACTCATTTTTAGCAGGTCGTTTTTCCTGGAAAGTAGGGCGCGCCCTACCTGTTTTGACCCTGTATCGGGCAAAGTAGGACAACCCAAACCAAGTATTCATGCGGGTTTTCAGCTGACCGCCCTACTTGCCCTACCTGCCCTACCTTTTTGGGGGATAGGGTAGAATAAGAAAAGAAAATCAGGAAATGAAAATCCACGTGCCCGACTTTCCCAGGTTTAATACCTTTTCCTTCTATAAAATTAAGTATATAAGGGGCACTGGGGGTATATTTTAATATAGAAAATAATATACCCCCAAATGTACCCCCATTTTTCACGGATTGGGGTGGATTCCGGTGGATTGGTATGGATAGTGGAATTGATGGGAAGCCTTATTCTGCAAGGCTTCACGGATTGATATGGACTGATAAATACAACAAAATGGTGGAGG
>NZ_JBDIWA010000064.1:0-5805 GCF_039794105.1 Candidatus Kuenenia sp. | reverse complement strand
CACCATTGTTAATACTTATCGAACAATTCGGCGCTGTGGTATCAGCGGTAGAGGTTGATGACGGTGGCGGTAATTTCCACGTGCCGGCAAATGAACTTATATAAACGTAGCTATTGTCTGGCCTTACATTCATACAGTTAACATTAAATATAGCACCAAAAGTATCTTGGGTTATATTTGTCCATGTGTTGCCACTATCTACAGACCTAAAAACACCGTTTGCCACACCCTTCCAGTTTGCCCTTGTACCTGCATAGACAATACTTGCATCATTAGGATCTGTTGCCACTGTCTTTACATTTATCTCACCATACTGGTCTTTTTCGATGCCATTATTGTGGTTCTTCAACACCGCCGTACCGCCACTGGCAGCCGTTTTATCTATTATGTAAATCCCTAGTCCAGCCACTGCCGCGTAAATCCGGTCTTCATCTGTGGGAGACACCGCAATTTGACTTACAGAAGCCCCGGACGGAAGATTTAGCGAAGGATATGGAGTTGTCCATGTAATCCCGGCATCTGTAGATTTATAGATAGTACTCCCGCTATAGGAATAAACTATATTCCCATTCCCCCGAAATACCGCAGCAACTGTTCTGTCAAGAGTTGTAAAATTATTGTTTGTCTGTATATTGGTAAATTTATACTTTCCCGCATATACAATATTATTATTCTGTGGGTAAAACTCGATTAGTTTGAAAAATGCCATTGCATCTTCAATTTTAGTCCAAGATGCCCCCGAGTTCCTTGATATAGCTATTACTTCTTGAGTACTAGAGTCGTTTACATGGCCCACTGCCTGTACAATGATATTCCCATGCATTGCTGCTCCTGAGGTTGCTATCCTGTTATTATGACTAACCGTTGCCCTGGATATAAAAGTATCTTCATTATTCTCTGTAACCATACTACCCCAATCACCATGAGTGTAAACCGCTCGATTATAGTTGGTAGCATCCCATCCAATTGCGCTGGAACTGTCTTGAACTCCACCAGCCATACCTATATAACCCGTGTTAGAATATTTCCATGATTCACCACCATTGATTGTTTTGCATATAGTGTCCCCCCATCCTACTACCAATGCGGTATTTTCTTCCGTTGGATGAAAAGCAATGGCGGACTTAGTGTCCATAGTACCAAATAAATTTGTCGTCCATCCGTATGTAGACCCTCCTACCCACTCATCGCCTGTCACCTGATAATCCATTGTAGTTGTCTGTTTCCAATTTGTCCCGCCATTACTTGTATAATACAAGTATCTCCCAAATATATCGGCGAATGTAACTATCAGTTTGTTCGGATTAACCGGGCTCATTGCTATAAACTTGGCACTACCTGTTACACTGTTTTTTACCGGGGAAGCTAATGTTTGAGAGAAATTTAATCCGCCGTTTGTTGACTTCCAGATACCATTCGTTCCGGCAGCAATATACATTGTATCCGGCGTATTGGGATTAATCACAAGTTGATATACTGCGCCCGAAGGGAGACCTGTTCCTATCTTTGTAACCGTAGCGCTCCCCCCACTATCCTCAACCTTATGTAATCCATTGGAGGCGGATACAAATAAAATGGCATTATCTGTCGGATGGGCAACTATATTATATAATCTTACAGTATCCAAAATATTTGTATTATCGGATTTTTTCAGAAGATTCCACGTATTGCCGCCATCTGTAGACTTTATGAGTCCATAATAACTAGGCGCTGCATACATATTACTTCCGGCAAAAGTAATATGAACACCACCTGAAGCTTTTCTTACAAACGGGGCTTCATATATAAATTCCCAACTATTCCCACCATTCATCGATCTATATACACCATGTTTTGCTCCGGATTTTGGCGTATCGGTTGTATTTTCGAGGTGACCGCCAGCAACATAAACAATATCTGCATTTGTGGGATGAACAACAACAGAAGTTCCCCCAGTTGTTGCATAACCATTAGATTTTAAATGCCAACTTGTACCCCCATCAGTACTTTTCCATATCATGGTTGTATCTGTGACAAAATATACAATATTCGGATCAGATGGTGCATAGGCAAGACCAAATATCATCTGACCTCCTTCACCCCCTGAAAGCCCCGCAGTTTTCTGAGCGGCAGTTCTTTTTGCTACCTGCTGCCACGTCAGCGTACTGTCAGATTGTTTGGAGGCTATGGCATTTGTCCTCTTTTTTGACGATACACTGTTACGTGGTCCACCAGCAGGATAGTACTCGACCAACGTCGTATGCGTCGACCCACTGCCGTTTACTGTTTCATCCGAAACCTCCGAACCCGATGTCACATCTGACTCTGTCTCTGACCCGGTCTCTACTGTTGACCAGGCGCCTTCTGCCGATACGGTAAAGATGTATCCTTTCCCTATGTTATCTTTACTCTTTAGCCTTATCTCGTTACCAACAATGCTGACATCGGCGCTCCCATCCACTGACTCAATAAAATAACCGTCAGTGCGCTGCACCGAGATTGCCGTCTCACCCGCATTAAGCGTTATAGCCCCGGACAGCGTCAAAAATACCGCAAATAATTTCCCTGTCTTTGGATGATATGAATACATGACGTCACTATCCGCATAACTCTTTGTACTCTGATAAACGCTGCCATCCCATGACCTTTCACTCAGAGGCACATTATTAAGATTATCCCAGTTGGGTATGCACCTTATGAGTTTGAGTCTGGAATCAACCTTGGTAATACTCCCAAAGTCCGGCATATCCACTGTGTCGCCAAACCGCCCAAACCAATTACACCAGGCGCCGTTAATGCTCGCCTTGGCTGCAAAAAGACGATTCCTGTATTCATCTGCTTCGCTTGTCTGGGAGTTGCCAACCTTGTCTTTTGTAATATCTACCCCGGCATTAAAATTGTTGGCATCATCTACATAATTTGTATTTTGCGGGCTTTTTTGGCTTAGCATATCCGGCGTTAGCTCATCCTTGTCTGCCCGGACTTTTATCTGATATATCCATTCATCTTTGTCCGCCTCACTGTAGAGCAACGTTGGCTGAACAATCCATTTAGGATTCGTGAATTCCTCAGAAATCCTTGTCCTTAATTTCTTGTAAAATGCCGCCATTCCCTCTGAATACGTTGTATGCTCATGGGTAATGGCGTCATGCACCAAACCCAGGTCCGCTCCTGTCCAATAAGACAAATCTACAGATATGTTATTCCCCGTTTCGTCTAATCTGTAAAATTCACCTGCAAGCTTCGGCTCATCAATTATATATCCGCCAAAAGTGAACGGCAACCCTGTGTTTTCATAACTCTTTGCCAGGCTTATAATATTTTCAACTACCTCATCAATAACCGCCTGTTGCTGAAAATCCCACATTACGTAAAATTGCTCTGAAGACCCGGCAGGATGATACCCTGTCGCCAGATTGTAAGGAAACGGCTCATGGCTTTTCCATACCATACGCTGATTGTAAAATTCCTTTGCTTCCTCTGAAAGAGGCTGCGTAATGTCTATCGTCCTGCTATACCCGGATAAAATCTGTGGATACCAATGTGGGTTGATCAGATAATACTTAAGGCCTGTGCAATTGGGATCATTATGATAGTCTTTAACTTCTGAGGATGGATTTATAGCAATAGAATCATACCCCATCTGCCTTGCATAGTTAATGTCCTCAGATGGTTTATCATTCCAGAGTATGCCATAAATATTCTGATATGCTTTTTCTTCCGCAAAATTCTTTTCAGCGAAAAGAACAATATGGGCAAATATTAAAATGCTTACTATGCTAATTTTTAGCTTCACAAATATTTCTCCTAATAAGAGATTAATTGATTAATTAACAAACATGGCGACCTGGCATACTTCGGTATTTCCGAAGTCCCATGGCTTTGCGTCCCAACCTCACGATTGGTTTGCCTTTTTCACGTCTGCTATCTCTTACCAGGAGTTAGCAAACATAAAACTCAATATTTAGATTTGGCGATTCCTCCTTTCTCACTTAAAAATCTTTATTTACGATTTATCTCTACAAATGAGTCCAGTTTTTTTAAGTGTAACTACAACAACTGCAAATTTCGCAATTAGCACAGATCTTGTAATATTAAATTTTATATATTATTTGTATATTTTGTCTGTGTAACCTGCGTAATCTGTGGTTACAAACACTTTTGTTGGTCTACAGTTTTATCTCGTTAACTGTTATACATATCGACAAATTTTAAAAAGATTTAATAAAATTATAAAACTATTTTAAAAAATATCCTCAAAACATTATATTCTATGGATATGTTTAAAAGGGATAAAAATATACCACAACCCAAATCCTGCAATAGCACGCAGATGAGCGCTAACAAACGCGGATTAAAACGGATACTTTCACTTTATAGGATACACCTGAAAGGTTATGAAATATCAGTGGCCAAGCAATGTGCGGTGTATCCCAGTTTCGACAATGGAAGTACACCTCAAATTGGTTAAAGTGCTAAGGATGCTCATTCTAAAAACCCATAAGAAGTTAAAATTTCCCTTGCACTATCCTTTCTCGTTATGTTTAATATTGCACATAACATAAAGTCCGCAATTGGCCGCAAATAAACATAGATAAAATCAATACTTATATGCATATGATAAGATTAATATCAGATAGAATTCGAAAATATCGTAAAAAATTTCGACATTATCAAACTTACCGTAAAATAAAATATTTTGAATCTGTCAACAATTTTGATCCAAAAAAAAATATAATAATTACCGGTTGCCCGAGAAGTGGTACTACGTGGCTAGAAGAGTTGTTTTGTTCTATTGACAATACCTACCCTTTATTTGAACCTCTATACCTTCATGATTCGCCCAAATTTAAGGAAATAGGTTTTGAGTGGAGACAATTTATTCCGGAAGACTATGATTGGCCAGAAGCAAAGGCGTTATTCGAAAAACTCTTTCGGGGGCAATATTTAACATCGTGGATGGTTTCTCAGGCTAATTTAGCCCGATTAAAAGATGCTGAGTTTTTAGTTATTAAGGATGTAAGAGCAAATTCATTACTGCCATGGCTAGTCAGACAATTCGATATCCGGCCGCCTGTCTATATTATCAGGCATCCATGTGCTACAGTTGCCTCTCAGATGAAAATGGTTTGGAAAGATGTTCCTCCTAATTTTACAATACCAGAAACAAGGTTTCCGGAACTATATACAAAATATGAGCGTATATTAAAAAATATTAATACAACTGTAGAACATTTAGCCGCAAGGTGGTGTTTGGACAATATAGTACCATTAAATCATCATGGAAATAATAGGCTATGGATAACTGTTTTTTATGAAAATTTAATCACAAATCCCGAAAATGAAATACCCCATATTTTTAATAGACTTGATATAAAATTACCTCAAAAACTATGGGATAAGATTAATATACCAAGCACTATGGTTCAGCAAAGCTCTCAGTTACAACAAAATAAAATTGAACAATTAAGTAAATGGAAAAATGACTTATCTGAAAAAGATATTGACTCTATTCTTGATATGCTTAAAAAATTTGAGATAAAGATTTATGATGATAACATTTTTCCTGTTAAACTTAGTGAAATTTAATGCGGAGCCGCAATCAAAATAAATTTAATCGCCAAGTAGACAAGGGGAAGTTTCAATCCCAAACCTCTCACAGAACCGTACGTGACAGTCTCCCGTCATACAGATCATGTTAGACCTAAAACAAGCGTGATTTAACCATCTACACACAATGGGATAATATTTTGGACTATTATGCGTCTCTAAATGTATTTTTTGTTTGTTTCGTCGCGAAAACACCTTACTAAAAAGAAAAATATT
>NZ_JBDIWA010000063.1:0-6505 GCF_039794105.1 Candidatus Kuenenia sp. | reverse complement strand
CTCCTAAGAAATGTTATAATGCTGGTAAATTACGTTTAACTCGGCATTGATTATACCACCTAACTTATTGTTAATCAAGATGATATATCGTTTTTTTGCGATGCTTTTCTTAACTTAATGACATTGGTTTGCAACCTGAACCGATGAGTTTATGCGGATAATGGGGTTATGTACTGCGGTAAAACTCCAATGCTCAAATAACAAAATCCGTAACACTTTAGTCTTTTGAAAAAATAGGGAACAGGAGACCCACCTATAACCATTTCTTAATCAATCCCCAATGCAACGGTTGTGATCGTCACCACTCCCCAGGAAGTTGCCCTTCAGATGAAAAGGTAGAGATTTTCGGGACTGGCGGCGGAGAGAAGTTGAGTCAGGAAATGGGTGTCCCGCTCTTAGGAGCAATTCCTATTGACATTGAACTCAGAAAAGGCGCGGACAAGGGGATGCCTCTCATGGCAGGGACTCCAGGATCAAAGACCACCGAAGTGTTCGAGGAAATCGCAGGAAAAGTGGCGTCTTACACGAGTATGGTTGCCAAATAAAATGTGAATTTAAAAGAAACGATCATGGGCAGAAAGTTCCTTTTGGATATTGGCAATTCTCTCTCTGCAATTTTTCCATCTCAGCCTCGAACAACGGCCCGGCATCAATGGGACATACAATACACATTGTTTATAACGTAAACCCCGAAATGATACTGAAAGAAGTATCGAACATAATGCTTGCCAAGGATATTCACAGGGGTGGTAGTCCTGTCGGCTCAAAGTAGGAGAAAACCTGTCGGCTTGTTATCAGCCACTGATATTGTTAAAGAAGTCAGAAAAGTTAGGAGTGAATAAATGAAAGAGGCGATGTTTTATGAAAAGCTTGATGGGAAAGTCAGGTGTCGCCTGTGCAACCATTACTGCATGATTAAGGACGGCAAAAGGGGAATATGCGGTGTCCGGGAGAATCGAGATGGAAGTCTCTTTTCATTGGTTTATGGGAAATCAGTAGCAACCGGTATTGAACCCATCGAGAAGAAACCTTTCTTTAATTTTTATCCTGGGACAACGGCATATTCCATTGCAACAGTAGGCTGCAATTTCCGCTGCCTCAACTGCCAGAACTGGGAGATATCCCAGATGCCTAAAGGCGAGGAAGGTAACATTATCGGAGAAAAACTCCTGCCTGAAGAAATCGTGGCGAATGCAAAGGGGTCGGGTTGCAAAAGCATTGCTTATACCTATACAGAACCAACAATCTTTTTTGAATATGCTTATGACACGGCAAAACTTGCACATAAAGAAGGAATTAAGAACGTATTTGTTACCAATGGATATACAAGCGCCGAGGCCATCAGGGAAATTGCCCCATTCCTTGATGCTGCAAATGTGGACTTAAAAGGCTTCAGGGAAGATTTCTACCATAAGATGTGCGGTGCAAAACTCCAGCCTGTCCTCGACAATATACGACTCTACAGGGAACTTGGCATATGGGTTGAAGTCACGACCCTGATTATCCCTGGCTATAATGATGATGAAGAACAGCTCAGGGGAATAGCAGAATTTATTAAAGGCGTCGGTATAGACATTCCCTGGCATGTTACCGCATTTTATCCTGCATACAAGCTCCTTGATGTTTCTCTTACTCGTGTGGAATCTCTGCGGAATGCAAGAGAGATCGGCAAAAAAGCGGGATTGAGATATGTCTATGAAGGGAATGTCCCTGGCGAGGGCGGTGAGAATACTTACTGTTATAGTTGTGGAGAGACTGTTATAAAGAGATATGGTTTTGAAATTATAGAAAACATATTGATAGATGGGAAATGTCCGAAGTGCAAGAATCTGATTGATGGCGTTGGATTATAAAAACATCTTCTTGAATTAACGACTGAAGAAAGAGACCTACAATTATCTATTAAGATCGGCGAACTTACTGAAACAAGAGATGATGGGAGGTTTTATGACGAAAAATGTCTTTGATATTTTAACAGAGAAGTACGATGCCTGGTATGACTCAGAGGACGGCCGTCCCCTCTACGAGAGCGAGCTGAAATGTCTTAACCCCATGGTCGAAGCTTCTCCGAAACCTATCCTTGAAATCGGCGTCGGCACTGGAAGGTTTGCCATGCATTTCCCTGATGTTATTGGAATTGACCCCTCGCTGAATGCGCTCAAAATGGCGGGGAAAAGAGGGGCTAAAACTGTGCATTGTTATGGGGAGCATCTTCCATTTATTGAAGGAGATAGGGAATATGCTGCAAACAACAGGGCAGAAAATTTCAAGAATCAGGAGCACCTTGCTGCAAAGGCCTGATGGGCAACGAACGATTGAGGAACCGGTAGAAGGCTCTGCAAGAGATGCCGGGTTTCTCTGCATTGAAGTGAAAAAAATAAACTGAATTTCAATTTTCAAAAGAATATCTTTATTTGGCGTAGGAATAATTTTGAGTATAGCTGTTTATATGGGCATTGCCTTGTTGATTCCCGAATAATTAATTCCTTTACGGGAAAATGTCTTGGAATATAAAACCATGAAAGTCGCCAGTTTCAATGTTAACTCGATAAGGGCAAGATTGAAAATTGTCCTTGACTGCCTGGAGAAGGAATCGCCGGATGTGCTATGTCTCCAGGAGACAAAGGTGCTTGATAAAGATTTCCCAGGCAAGGCATTTGAGGATATGGATTATTATTCGGTATTCCGCGGACAGAAGTCATATAACGGGGTGGCCATTTTGAGCAAGACGCCGGTAGAAGATGTGAAAATAGGTTTTGATGAATACGAATCGGAAGGAGCACGCATAATTACAGCCACAATTAATAAGATTCCTGTTGTCAATACCTATGTGCCCCAGGGTTTTCACCCCCTATCAAAGAAATTCCGGGAAAAACTGGATTGGTTCCAGCGGCTGTACGATTATTTTGATGCATACTTTAAACCGAACAAGCCCCTGCTGTGGCTGGGAGACTTTAACGTCGCTCCAGAGCCTACTGATGTGTATGATCCGGCTCAACTGGAAGGACAAGTCGGTTTTCATCCAGACGAGCGGGCCGCTCTTAATCGCTTCCGGCAATGGGGGTTCACCGACGTTTTCCGGTTGCATCAACCTGGCCCTGGGCACTATACGTTCTGGGATTACAGGTTGAAAAATGCAGTTCTCAGGAACCTGGGCTGGCGAGTGGACCACATCTGGGCTACCCGGTTTCTGGCGGAGAAATCTACAAGGGCGTGGATTGATATCGAGTCAAGGCTTAAAGAAAAGCCATCTGACCATACATTGGTTATGGCAACATTCGAAATATAATCTCTCGGAAGAAAAGAAGTAAGAAGGAGTGTCATTATGAAAAATATTTTATTGCCGGCATGTTTTAAATAGTATGCATAGCGCTTTCGTATAATATGTTTGTGTGGGCAAAGGCTGAGTAAATGAAGGCGTTGATATATTTCAATCCATCCCTACTGTGGTTAATGGTTGGTTTGAGGGGTAGGGAAAAGATACAAAGGCCACTCTCTCGTCTGCAACGGAAGGGAATCAGGTTTATTAATGCGTCAGTGCAAAGAATAGATTTTGATGACAGGATAGTACATACTTCTGGGGGATCAGAACCTTTTGATTACCTTGTAATTGCCCTCGGGGCAAGCACCTTTCCTGAGAAGATACCTGGTTTTTCAGAAGCTGCCTGCAACCCAATTCTCTGTCGCGAGCAGTCAGACCGTAGCGCAAGCGAACACGCAGGCTTCGTTACGCTAAAAATACGATAGATGCGCCTCCTGGAGAGTGCGAAATCTGTAATCGCATAAGTAGAAAGAGAAAAACGGTAGAACTATGCAGTGTCGTCGGAGTTAAGTGTGACGGTATGACTGTAAAAGGTATATAAATGAACTTGGGAGGTCTCATTATTCAGGTTGATGACCGTAACGCAACAAGGAATTGTTACGGATAATAGGTATAAGTTAAGTATTGGGACACTTCCCGTATTTCAGAAGTTAATCTGGGAAGTGTCCTTCTACTCCCTCTACTCCTTTGAAAAAACAGATGCCTTAATTTTGTACATTTTTATATCGAAAATAAAATCTATCCGGAAAGGGTTAAAAAATGAGAAAGATAATAAAAATCCCTCTTATTGTTATTCCTTCGATGCTCATTGCCATTTTTTTGTTTTTTTCGTTCTTCATTAATTCTATTGTAAAGAAAGGTGTTGAGACCGTTGGTCCAAAATATACTCAAACACCCATAGAAATGAAGAAGGTAAACATATCACTTTTTTCCGGGAAAGGTGTGCTACAGGGACTTATTGTAATGAATCCGGAGGGCTTTAAAACAGCCTCTGCATTTGATCTCGGCAAGATTACCATAAATATCGAACCGATGTCTCTCTTTTCTGAAAAGGTCATTATCCGGGAGATATTTATTGAAGGACCTGAAATTACATATGAAACATCTCTCAAGGGAAGCAATATTGGTCAGATTAAAAAGAATATTGAGTCAGTATCTTCCGTTCCGGAAGATGAAGAACCAAAAGGGCCACCAAAAGAACAGAAAGAAAAGAAGGAACAAAAAAAGGTACAAATTGATAAATTTTTCCTTCAAAACGGAAAAATACATTTAAGTGCCACGGTGTTGCATGGGAAGACAATGGCTATCCCATTGAAAGAGATACAATTTACGGATATCGGCACTGAGTCTGACGGCAGTTTTCAAAAGGTTATTGAAAAGATTTTCGATGTGATATTCAAAGCGGTTATTGAAGCAGTAAAGAGTTCGGACAAAACCATAGGGAAGGGAATTGAGATATTAAAAGATTCAACCAAAGGCATTGAGGAAACCAAGAAAGAAGACATGTCTAAGATACTTGAGAAGCTGAAAAATTTGGTTGATGATAAAGATAAAAAGTAATGCTTTTGTGACCTCAGTTTATTTTCAATACTCTTGAAAACAATGTCAATTAATAGTTGAATAAAAAACACATTGTCTGTAAATACCATAGTGTATTTTGATAATTTAACACAATTATTTTAAAAACTGGAGATATAATTATGAAAAAGCCATTGATTATCATGTTTTTTATTGTAAGTATTACTTCGGTACATATTACAAATGGTTACGCAGGCTGGAAACCATCGGTAGAAGATGAATCAGTACAAGGAAAATCGTCACTGAACACTCAGGCAGAAGAGGTTATCAGTAATTTTAAAATTCATTATCCACATCTGACGCTTTATTTTGAAAAAGCTTACGGTTATGCGGTATTCCCTACTATTACGAAAGGAGGCATCGGTATAGGAGCAGCTCATGGCACCGGTGAAGTGTACGAGAAAGGTGAATTTATCGGTACTGTGAGTATGACACAGGTAACTATCGGTGTTCAGTTTGGCGGTCAAACATTCAGTGAAATCATATTTTTCAAAGACAAAGAAACCCTTGAGGATTTCAAGAAGGGAAACTTTAAACCCGGCGCGAGGGCCTCTGCTGTGGCTGCAACCGCAGGTACGTCCACGGATGCCGATTATGAACACGGTGTGGCAATCTTTACCCTGTCAAATAGTGGTCTGATGTTTGAGGCAACACTTGGGGGACAAAAATTCAATTTTAAACCAAAACCATAAATAGTTTCAATGACCTTTTTACCTGTCTTTGCACGCAGATAGGTTCGTATAGACAGAACGCTGCCAACATGTCTGCGTGCGTGCGCGGCACGAACAGCAAAACGAAGCTCGCAACCTCGAAAATGATCTACCAATTCCTCCTTGTCAGCAGACAGGTCTCTATTGCTCAAAGAACAAAAATGGAGTTCGCACGCAATTACTTAACCGGGCAATTATGAAAACATTGCCCCTCTTTCCCACGCTCCGCAGACAATTCCATCCCCTTAATCCCCCGCCAGCGGGGGACAGGCTTGCCATGTCTCTTGCAGCTTTCATGCCCTTGCGGGGTTGATCCTGGTACATTCCCGGTTTTTTGTGACTTCCGCCATGTTTTAATGAAACATTAACCCTGACAGCATTGTTTTGCCCCAATCCAATAAACGTTTACAAAAAATTGGGAATGCTTCCATTTGAAGAAGGCGTGATGCGGTGGCAGGAGATGTGTGTTTTTTACCATACGCAAACTCATCAACAGTATAAGGGCTGGCGGTGATTGTCCAAAAAACTACATTATTGCCTATGGATAAACCAACAAAGGCGCATTCGCACGTTGTCCATTAACCCAAAAGTAGACATCCATTTGTATATATGTATACACCCCAAAGAGGGTATTTTACAGAAGCATTATTTTTAATATACTCTGTGATAAGGAGGGTTGCCTGATTTTTTGTAACACTTTAGTTTTTTGAAAAAATAGGGGCGAGGCATTTGCCCGTTTTGGGTATGAACGCATTTATGACAATTTACGTAACTATTCAGCGTAAACATTACACGACGCCTGGCGGGTTCAGGTTTGCAACCTGAACCTATGAGTTTATGCGTATAATGGGGCAATGTACTGCGGTAAAATTCCAATGCCCAAATCCCAAAATCC
>NZ_JBDIWA010000062.1:0-7214 GCF_039794105.1 Candidatus Kuenenia sp. | reverse complement strand
TGCAGGAAGAAGCAGGCCAGCTCTTCAGAGATATTGCAATTGCGGTAACCTGCGCCGTAGGATTAAGTTTCTTCGTTTCTGTTTTTGTGATCCCCATGTTTTCGGAACAACTGTTTCGAAGGTTAAAGGTAAAAACAAAATCATTCGCCGGGCCGGGTGTGCTTCTGAAAGCAGGTGCGTTTTTTCAGAAAATAATCATGGCTTTAGTGTCATTCGCAATTAAGGAGGGGAAAACCCGAATAGCAACTATTTTAATTCTTACCGCGTTTTCCGTTATTGCTTCAATACTCTTATTGCCAAAGATGGAGTATCTTCCACAGGGAAACAGGAATCTTGTTATGAGCATACTCGTACCTCCTCCCGGCCTTTCTTACAAGGAAAGAATGGACATTGGCAGGCACATAGCCAATCAGCTTGGCCCTTACATGCAGAAAGATCATAACGGATTCCCAGGAATAAGTGATGTGTTTTATATCGGGGCGGACAGAAGGATGATTTTTGGCGCAAAATGCATGCATGAAGAACGCGCCGGAGAACTGGTGCCTTTGTTTATGCAAACAATCCAATCCATTCCCGGGATGTACGGAGTAAGCATGCAGGCGGGCATTTTTGAAACAGGTATTGGGGAAGGGCGTACCATTGAAGTGGATATTAGCGGCAGCGATATTCATCAAATTGTACAAGTGTCAGGAACCATGTTCGGAATGATAAAGAAAGAACTTCCTGAAGCCCAGATCAGGCCGATACCCTCACTCGAAATCCTTTTTCCCGAGTTAAAAATAGTACCATCAAGAGACCGCCTCATGGCTGCGGGGATGAATACTAATGACCTTGGCATTGCCCTTGACATACTGATGGATGGAAGGAAGATCGGATATTATAAACAAGAAGGGCAAAAAAAGATCGACCTCATCGTTAAGGCGTCTGATGAAACTATTCATACGCCTGAAATATTATATAACTCACTTATTTCTCTTCCCAATAGATCTGTAGTACCGGTATATTCCCTCTCTCAGCTTCAGCGAACAACCGGCATTACTCAAATCCGGCACCTGGAAAGGGATCGTACAATAACACTCCAGGTGACCCCTCCCGAAACGATCCCCCTGCAGGAAGCAATGGAGATCATTGACGGGACGGTTTTGCAAACACTAAAAGAACAGGACATGCTTCAGGGGGTAACCATAAGATTGTCCGGTGCGGCGGATAAACTTACCACAACAAGAAAAGCGCTGCAATGGAATTTTGCCCTTGCAATTGTTATTACGTATTTATTAATGTCCGCCTTATTCGGGAACTTTATCTACCCCTTAATTATCATGTTTACCATTCCTCTTGCCGCGGCAGGGGGTTTTATCGGGCTAAGATTGGTCAATGTATTTATTGCCTTACAGCCTTTTGACATTTTGACCATGCTGGGCTTTGTAATTCTTATCGGTGTTGTTGTTAATAACGCTATTCTCATTGTATATCAGGCGCTGAATAATGTTCGTTTCCAGGGGATGAACTATCATGACGCCGTAATTGAGTCAACGAGGACAAGGTTAAGGCCAATATTTATGAGCGCATTTACCAGTATATTCGGCATGCTTCCACTTGTCATCGCGCCAGGCCCCGGTTCTGAATTGTACAGGGGATTGGGTAGCGTTATGCTTGGAGGGCTGGCATTTTCGACAATTTTTACTATCTTCATCATCCCCGCCATTCTCATGTTCGCCATAAGAATGGAAAAGACGGAGAATACGCAAAGCTGATCGTGCCGTTTATTTATCGCTTTTATGTTTAAATGCCGGGCAATGCTTTTAGCCTTGCTTCCCTGCCAAATTTAAAATATAGGAATTTTCATTTTAATTATGCGGGTTTGCGGGGAGGTGTTGTTGTAACATATTTAATTGCAGGCGGAAATGACAGCCTCAACATGTAGTGGCAAGGCGTGCCTTGCTATGACATTAAATGTTCAGGGATTTCAATATTTTCAGTTAAGCAATGAACAAACCCACCCCCTCAATCCCCTCCTGTAGAGACGCACGGCCGTGCGTCTCTACATTGACACCCCCACTGCTTTCTTCATCGATCAACCTTTTCTCTTTTTTGATTGACATCTTTTTCTCCTAAGCTATATTGTCTATGAAGTAAAATTATAAGGTAATTTTTTACATAACAATTTTACCTGATAATAGTACTTTTCTCAAGTTATCAGGGTAAATGATTGCGATAATCAATGGTTATCCAATATTTGGAGTTACGACATGAATGCCAACGCTCAAACAGGAGACACTCAAGACGCTGCTCGCTTGCGTGCGCTTCTTTCTCAGCTCAATTGGCTAAACGCCCTCAACGACGAGCCCGCCAACGGGGTTTACGAGTATCAGTTCCATTCGGACGCTCACATCACTGGTGAATTCACGTCGGGCTTAGGCCCCTATAGCTTTCTAAATACAGTGCCAATACCTGATACGCCGGGAATCGTAACTGCGCCAATCATTCTACGTTTGGTTGATCATCTTCCTGAATATCGACCGGACATGTCAAAAAAGGACGAGACGTTTTATCACGGTGGGACGATGGTTGATGAACTTGCGGCACTATCATCACTGTGCATCGGTGCTCGAATTATGGCGGGCGGCGAATCGCGGCGATTTGAACCCGGCAAGGATCCAATGGGACGGCCCTGCGCATGGGATTACAAACCAGCTCCATTCCTTCGTGTACGACCTGGGCGCTATGTTCTTCCTTCCATCACTGGCACCCATTCACTCGATAATCTTAACATGCTGAAGTCAATTCCCAAGATCTCACCGGAGAGGTATGTCAATCTCATCCGGTCCTGCATTGCATATCAGGATGCTCTTTGGGCTGCTGAATCGGAGCCTCATCTTGCTTGGTTGCTGTTCGTATCTGCTCTTGAAACTGCGGCAAACGACATCTATCTGTCGGATACATCTCCAGCCGAACGCCTGAAAGATGCGAAGCCAGACGTGGCAACCATTCTTGATGAAGCGGGCGGCCATCAATTGGTCGAGAAGATTGCCGAATTGATTGCGCCTTCTTTGGGTGCCACAAAGAAATTTCTGGACTTCACCCTAAATTTCGGACCGAACGAGCCAACTGACCGGCCGGATCAAGAATGGCTGCGCGTGAAATGGTCGAAGACCAACCTCAAGCATACTCTCAGCAAAGTTTACAATTACCGATCTCGCTCACTGCACGGTGGTTTACCGTTCCCAGCTCCAATGTACGACCCACCTTTCTATTTCGATCGTAAGTCAAAGCCATCTGAGGTCCCACTAACTGGCCGCGCATCACATTCACGCGGCGGTACGTGGTTGCCTGATGATATGCCAGTAAATCTACATTGTTTTCACTACATTACACGTGAGACCTTGATTAATTGGTGGCGCAATTTAGCGAATGAGAGATAACAAAATCTTCAACCGGACGCATAAAGCCGCGCCGGTTAAGATTGACGTTGTCGATTTGAGTAGGGATCATTCGGTATGGGCCGTATATGACCTTCTGCGTACTGCAAGGCTGAATGGAAAGTACTATTCTGCCTGTATTGACTCATTAAAAAAGAGGCAACTATTTCTTGATCTTTTGTTGGCAGTCTCGGTACCTTCCTCTGCTATCGCTGGCCTATGGTTTTGGGAGTATTCGGCTGGGGAGATCGCATGGAAAGCCCTTGCAATTGTGACTGCGGTAGTAGCTGCAGTGAAGCCGCTCCTTCAGTATGGGCCGAAGGTTCAGGCTATGGAGGAGGTGCTATCCGGCTATAAAGCGTTAGATCATGATTTATATACTTTGCAGTTGGATATACAGCGAGAAAGAGCTTATAACTCGCAGCTTCAGAATCGATTTAAAGAGGCGTTAGCCAGAAAAGTAGTATTGGTCGGTAGAGAAGTAGAGCACAAGGAAGATGGGGATTTGAAACGCCGACTCGAGAAGGAGGTTTGCGAAGAGCTACCTGCTGAGGCTTTTTTTGTACCGGAGGATAATGATGAGTGATAAAGAGCGCAAAGATCGGCCAGAGCCACGACCCCCAGCGCCTAGACCACAAAAACATTCGCCTACTCCGAACAGGCGAGGGCCGGGCGGGCCAAGGACACTCCCAGAGCACGTAGAGCCGTCGGTGCCATGACCTAGGAAAGATAGGAAGTAGCGTATAACAACAGCGTCAACGCGGGCCGGCTTTTCCGCTGGCGCTCCAAAGCCGGCTGGTTATGCTAATCGTTATTTGTGACCCGATGTTGCATAATTGATTGTATAACAAGGAGTTATCATCTTGATTATACCAGATGTATTTCCATCTGTACCCTAGGGAGGCATGCTACCATTGCGCTGATGATGGGGTGTGAAGCCCTCCCGACAATGTACCGAAACGGGTAGAAACCGTGAGGTGAAAACCCCTCCGGAAATTCCGTCCGGTTAAGGGCTATGGTTTGGATAATAGGGTGAGATTTATCGAAATACCGTTGACGCATCGCAAACGAGCTACAGACCTACCGGAATTAACAGGTCAAGGACACACTTCCCAGTGCTTGTGTGTGCAGTAAGGATACAGGTCGCTAACGTACCTGCACGAAATCGTAGAACTGTCGGTGTTCAGGTATCACCTAAGTTATTCAATGGTCAATTATGCAGAACGGGGGAATACTGTCATTTCGCCATATGCAACACATGGCAGGTCAACCGCAAGGCAGACTGATGAAAGGGCAGTACTGAGAAGTTGGAAAAAGCAAATGTCATTCTATAATGGATTGAATAGGGTATGAAACATGACTTGACTCTAAAAGGTCGGGAATCAAACTTTTCGATTCTGAAAGGAGTGCCTACTTCCAACAGGTGTTTCATTGCGAGAGAATTGAAAGAATCTTCGGAGGCAGGAACGCAAATGACGGGAATCAATCCTGGTGCCCCTGCCGATGATGCAATAACGTGGCATACCATAAATTGGGATGCTGCAAGGCGTCACGTCAGAAGACTGCAAATGCGTATCGCAAAGGCTGTAAAGGAAGGAAGACCAGGTAAGGTAAAAGCATTGCAATTGCTCCTTACTCACTCTTTCCACGCCAAGCTCCTGGCTGTTAAAAGAGTGACCTCAAATATAGCATCGAGGTAAAATGGAAAGAAACCCTTAGATTGTGGCGTAAAACAAAATTACATTATCCACTACCTCTATTTCCTCCATTTAATCTTCCTGAGCAAGTAATGCTACCTTTAGACAAACGTATAAAAATATTAAACAATTGAAAGAATTGGAAAACCAAAATAAACTTGAAGACGTTGGTGAAAATATTGATTATATACCTTAATAAAATATATGATTAACTAAAACAGACGTCTAATGCTATATTTCAAATTATAATGGAGGTCAAAATGGTACAATTATCGATTGATGAAAAAAAATTAAAAGATTTACTAAAGGAAACACTTTTAGAAGTAATTGAGCAAAAAAGGGATCTGCTTCACGATATTGTTTCAGAAGCAATAGAAGACATTGCCTTTACAAACGCAATTAAAGAAGGAGAAGCCACCGAATCTACAAGCAGAGAAGAAGTATTTAACATTATCGAGGGGAAATCTTGAAAATTGACTTTAAGAAAAGTTTCTCCAAAGACCTTAAGAAAATTAAGGATAAAAATATCTTGAAGAAGGTTAAAGCGTTAATTGATACAATTGAAAACACTCCAAACCTAATGGAAATAAAAAATGTTAAGCAACTTACAAGTGGTGGAAAATACTATCGAATAAAAATAGGCGCTTACCGTGTGGGGATCAAACTTGAAAATGAAATTGTAGTTTTTGTAAGATTCCTGCATCGTAGAGAAATCTATAGATATTTTCCTTTTTAAGAATAAAACAAAAAGTAAATGAGGACGGGGTCACATCTTGATTAGTGATTATATTCTTGGCAATAAAATTCAGTTATGCTACCTTGTTTGCCATGTCAAGACAATGGCGGATAGAATTTGAAGGCGCTTATTATCATATTTTATCACGAGGGAATGAGAGAAGAAATATTTTTAGTGATAATGATGACCGTATTTCGTTTCTGGAAATTTTGGGAAAAATGTAGGACAGGTTTGAGATTGAGGTTTATACCTATGTTTTCATGAATACTAAATCGTGAATTATTAATCTATCATTTGTGGTGTACAGGTTGGTACAAAAATTAAGGGACAGGCAATTTGTTTGGTCTCGGTTATTCCTTCATAAATCGGCGTGCAACTATTATTAAATCAATGTTATCGGAATACGATAAGATTAATAAGATAAGAGATCAACAAAACTTAAATCACTAATCAAGGTGCGACCCCTTTATTCCAATACCAGAACCTCGTTTTAGGCCACTGATCTATCAGACTGTGTAAGTAGAAGTAAAGTAGAGCGTGCCTAACAAATCGATGCACCCAGCCACCAACAGTGTAGTGGTTTTTCAAAGTTTTGCGCCAATACTGTTGGCAGCAGGCGAGTTCAATCGTTAGATTTTACTTCAACATATAGGGAAAATTTTCTATAATATTGGCATGAATACTTTAAAAGACAAGGTTGCGAAAATGATTCATCGCTTGCCGGAAAACTCCACATTGGAAGATATCCAATACCATCTTTATGTCCTAGAGAAGATCAGAAAAGGCCAAGAATCCATAAAAGACGGCAAAGGTATTTCCAACGAGGAAGCCAAAGTTCGACTTTCAAAATGGATTACAAAATAATTTGGTCGCCTGACGCTTTAGAAGATATAGAGGCAATTGGGGGGTTTATCGCAAGAGATTCTGAGTTTTATGCTGAATCTACAATTCAAAAAATATTTGAAGCCCCTCAGTCGCTAATCCAACACCCCAAAATAGGCAGAGTCGTGCCGGAAGTTGGCAATGAATCTATTCGAGAATTATTTGTTTTCCAATATCGTATCGTTTATGAAATCAAAGCAAATGAGATTCATATTCTTACCGTAATACATGGAAAACGTATATTCGATAAAGAAACAATCTAACAAGCCGCTGGAGATTGACGCCCAACAGCGAGTCTCCGTTCAAGCAGGGAGGCTTTGGCAAGAGGTCAGGAGGTCATGGGGTCAAACCTAAACAGGCTGTCCGAGAATGTGATCAGCAATGAAAATAAAACGCAAAGAAAATTGTGTGTAAATTAAAAGCAATCTATAAACAAATCAGGAAAAGGTTAAAATTTTTCCATCTAAATCATAATTTTGT
>NZ_JBDIWA010000061.1:0-7460 GCF_039794105.1 Candidatus Kuenenia sp. | reverse complement strand
CCGAAGTGCAATTAAAGCGCAATTTGCAACTACACAGGCTACACAGATAGAAGCATTGTACAATTATCAAAAAACAATTATCAACGGTTATGTAGAAGTGTATAACGAAATGAATAATATTAAGAATTTGGGACAGGCATACGACCTCACAACCAGAAAAGTGGCAGCTTTAACTCAATCAATAGAAATATCATCGGAACTATTCAAAACGGGCAGAGCAAATTACTTAGAGGTATTAATAACACAAGAAAATGCCCTCCAATCGAAATTAGAATTAGTAAACATCAAGCAACAACAATTTAATGCAAGTGTAAATATTTATAAAGCGCTTGGCGGCGGTTGGACAAAAGAAAAGAATAAGGGATGAGATCATCCACAATTGCAAGTACATTTTTTGTAATCCTACCATTTCTCTTGCTTACTCTTATTTTCACCCATTGTGTACGATTGATGATTGCCGGGTTGGAAAGGATACATCCGGATGAATGGAAAAGGTAGCCAGACCGTCCCGGTCTGGGCTTCTATAGGTTGGAAAGGATACATCTGGATGAATGGAAGGATGGGGCTAGATACAAATATTGAAATATGCTTGTTTGAAAGACCTGTCATAAAATTACAAGGACGTATGCCACCGTATTGACCTTGTAATAACAGAAGTTCTCTTTACTACGGTAAACATATACCGTAATGCAGAACAACCGCCAGTGCTCTTTTCTAATTTATAAAACAAGCTTACTTACCGGTAAAGCAATAGTGGGCAATCAGTATGTCTCATTACCCTTGTAGTCGTGCTGCCCAAAATCATTTCTTGTAGTTTGGAATGCCCATACGCACCCATCACTAACAAATCGTAGTTGTCTTTACATGCATCCTGTATACCCTTTGCATGATCTTTTCCTTCTATTGGAACAATGTTTGGTGTGAGGTTAAGACCATCGAGAAAAATTTTTGCTTTGGATAAGATTTGCAGGGCTTTCTCCCTGGTATCATCAACACATAGTAACGTTATATTTAGTTTCATGAGTTGCGCCATTTCCGCCCCTACCGCCAATGCCTTATCTGCAAACAGGCTCCCGTCGTATGCAATAAGCATGTTGCAAAAGGATTTAAATCCCGCAGGCGTTATAAGCACGGGCTTATGTGTTTTCCGCACAACGAATTCTACGTTTGAACCAAGAAATACATCCCGCCATTCAGCGTGAGCCCCCATCTTCCCCATAACAATCAAATCATAATTTGCCGATGATTTTACAATTTCATGATTTACAATACCTTCTTGTATTTCACGGGTAAAGGGTACTCCCGCTTGTATACACTTCCCTTCTACCTGATTTAAAGCAGCGTCTGCCTTAGAATCAAGCATTTCCCTGACCGTTTGATTAAACGTCCCATAGGGAACCATACCGCCAATGCTTGTGCCAATATCATGAATCAAAGGACCCGCCAGAATTTTAATATCTTTTACAAATAGTCCATGCACACTCCCATCATTTGTTTTCGCAATACTCACGGCATAATCTGCTGCGGTAAGGCTATTATCGGAACCATCGGTAGGAACTATAATTTGTTTTAACATAGGTAACCTTGATAAAAAAAATTTATATTATTTGCCACCAATTACTTCATTCTTGGCGTTCTGCAAAGCACAGAAGGAATCTGATTATTACGTTGTGATAAATTTTTGTCAAGTTAAAATATGACTTAAAGATGGTGAAATATATTTTCCACTACCATCTTTAGCATCCGAATGAATGTCAAAGAAATTCAGACACTCTTCAAGCCCTCATTAAACGCTAATATCTCCCCAGGAAGGCATGTTCATTTATTGTGTTTTATTTCTTATTTTTGTGATTAATTTGGGCTTGACATTATGTGCTGTGGGTATATAATTTTTATCGATTTTTAATTATTTCAGATTGTAGGATTTGACCTATTTTATAAGCGGGAGAAAGTAATAACATGATTTTAGGGGCTAATCATTCCACAGATAACCAGTCAAAGAAAACTGAGCGTTTATCATTTATCAAAGAGAGATATAAGAAGTTAGTACTTGAGCCAAGAAAAGAAATTGAATTCGAAATTGAAAGATCTCTTGATGATGAAGATGGCGCAGTAGAATCTGCGTAAACATGCTATGTTATCCCACATACCATCTACATCTACTCATTCCGAAAGAAGACTTAGCCGTATTTTTAATTTAATGCACGTGATACAATTTTCTATTTGCTTTAATTTAAAAGTCCCTCCACTACAATATCGTCTGAAAATCTATAGTGCCTTACTTCTCTTATTTTCAGCGCATCGCAAACGTTTTCAACGCCCTTACCCAACACCGGAGAGGTATCCCCACATCCTCCAATTATGATGGGAGCGATAAATACAATAATTTTATCCGCAAGACGTTTTTCTATTAATGAGGTGATTATTTTACTACCACCTTCCACCATAATATTGGTCAACCGCATTGACCCCAGTTTTAAAAAGAGTTCTTTTAAATCAACATGGTCGTAATCGCCGTTTGTTTCTATAACCCGGCATCCTGATTGCTGTAATATCTCAATTTTTTGGGTGGGTGCGTTTTTACACACCGCGATAATTATTTCACTTTGTTGGGCAGTCCTGATAAGCGCTGACGTTAAGGGAAGCGAAGCCTTGCTATCAACGATTATTCTTTTTGGATTTCTTCCCTCATTAATTCGGCATGTCAATAGTGGATCATCTTTCAAAACGGTGTTAATTCCCACCATAACGCCATCAACCTGACTTCGCAATGTATGAACATACCGGCGGGATTCTTCCGACGTAATCCATTTTGAATTGCCGGTAACGGTGGCAATCTTGCCATCAATCGACATCGCCCACTTTACGATTATATAAGGCATACCCTTTTGAATTAATTTAAAAAAAGGGGCGTTAAGTTTTTTGGCTTGATCTTCCATGACGCCCATGCGCACTGTTATTCCCGCAGCCTGTAATTGCTTCACCCCTTTGCCGGATGTAACCGGATTAGGGTCCACGCATGTAGTTACAACCCTTGCAATTCCCGCCAAAATTATTGCGGCAACACAAGGTGCGGTTTTACCATAATGAGCGCATGGTTCCATGGTTACATATAGCGTTGCGCCTTTGCAGTTTACTCCGCCTTCATTTATAGCGTGTATTTCCGCATGAGCGCCGCCGTATTTCTTATGGTACCCCTTCCCAACGATTTCATTGTTTTTTACAATAACAGCGCCGACCATTGGATTAGGTTCAACCATCCCCCTGCCTTTTTCTGCAAGTTCCAATGCAAGCGCCATATATTCTTCGTCATGTTCTTTCATAAGCGGCATAACTATTCCCGCAATTTTTCTATCAGTTGGAAATAATCAGGAAATGTTTTAGAGACACATTCCGGATTTTTAATAAATATCCCGTCTGATTTTAATCCTATCAAAGCAAAACTCATTGCCATGCGATGGTCATCATAGGTTTCTATTTCCGCAGGTTTCGGCATAGAAGGTTCAATCTCAAAACCATCTTCATATTCCGTGACAGATATCCCCATTTTCCGCAATTCTTTTGCTACGGCGGCGATTCTATCCGTTTCCTTAATTCTCATGTTTTTGACATTTCTCACCCTTGTTTTGCCTTTCACATAAACCGCAACCGCCGCTAATGTTTGCGCCACATCAGGCATATCCCCCATGTCAATATCTATGCCATGCAATGCCCTGCCGCTGACTTCTATCCAGTCCTTCCCCCTATCCACATGACATCCCATTTTATTTAAAACATCGGCAAATTGGACGTCGCCCTGCAAAGAATCTTTTCCTACGCCTTCAACCCGCACTCTTCCACCGGTAATCGCCGCAACAGCAAAAAAATAAGATGCTGCGGAAGCATCTCCTTCCACCTCATAAGAAATTGTTTTGTACCGCTGTCCGCTTTTCACCAACAATCTTTTGTAACCGATATTTTCTACAGTTACGCCATGCTTGCCCATTAAATCAATGGTCATATCAACATAACGCTTTGACGCCAGATCGCCCTTCACTTCTATTGTCACATCATGCTCTGCATAGGGAGAAACCATTAATAAAGCGCTAAAATATTGACTGCTTAAATCGCCATTCACTATAGCCTTCCCTCCCTTTAACCCCTTGCCTTTAATGATGACCGGAGGGCAGCTATTGTCAAATTTTGATTTTACTTCAGCGCCAAGTTGGTTTAAACCTTCCAGCAAATCCTGTATAGGTCTTTGTCCCATTCGTTCCACACCGCCAATTTCATACACCCCGTACCCTAACGTAAGCAGAGCGGTAAGAAATCTCATGGCAGTCCCGGCATTACCAACAAACAGATTTGCCTTCTCTGCGGGAATACACCCCCCCTTGCCATTAACAATAAATGTGTTCGTGTCTCTTCGCTCCTCCACAGGAATCCCAAGAGAATTTAAACATGACGCCATATAACTTGTATCATCGCTAAAAAGGGCATTATTTATTGCAGATATTCCGTCGGCCAATGCCGTTGTAATTAATGCCCTGTTTGTATAGCTTTTTGAACCTGGAACCCGAATTACCGTGTTTATTCTTCCTGTAATAGGTTTAATCTCAATCACATTCATTCTGACATCCCGTCCGTTTAAAACTTGTTGTTCATGATATAACAGATATTTTTATTTTACATCTGATTGCCTGCAAACAAACTCAATATAGCAAACATATAGCGAATTAAAAGAAAATAATCCATACGTCAAATATTTGAAAAAATATAACACTTTAGTCATTTGAAACTGGAAATAATCATTTGTAGTGCGACGAACCTCGTCGCACTACATTGTACATTGTTGAGTTTTTCAAAAAACTAAAGTGTTACTCCAAAATTGACTTTGTTTCTGTGATTTGATAGAATCCCGCTGATTTTTAAAATACTAATAGGTACGACAGCTTTCTTTATATTGTTTTATTGATTGGGAAAAATAAAGGTGGACAAATGAAACATTTTTTAAAAAAGGAAAAGGAATTAAGAAAAAAAGGCTTTGCTGATAAGCAAATTGAGGAGACCGTTGATTTCTTGCGACAACAGGGCATTGAAACGGTTTGGGATATACAGGCGGCTTACGATACAAGCCTGTTTGGGTTGAAAGACAGATGTGGATTTGGAAGTCATGGACTCTGTTGCCGTAACTGCAATCTTGGCCCCTGCCGGCTGGATAGTGAAGAATTACCTCTCCATACAAGGCTTGCAGCCCCAAAGGTAAAGAGGAGTTCCTGCGGCAAAACGGCTGATAATATGGTTGCCGGTATGTTTCTTCAAACGGTGCTGCGTGGCACAAGCTCGCACCTGGGACATGCAATACATATGGCAAAAGCGTTTGTCGCGGCAGCGAAAGGGTCTGAAAATTTCCCAATTAAAGATGAGGCAAAACTTTATGCCGTGGCAAAAGAATTAGGCATAGATACTGACGGCATGCAAATGCTTGATGTTGCAAAGGAAGTTGGTCAAAAAGCGATGGAAGACCTTGTTGGGCAGGGAGAGGGACCTATGCATTTCGCCCTTGCCCTTGCGCCAAGAAATATTGATAAACTAATAAAAGCAGGCATTGTTCCTCAAAAAGGCGCAGCAGAGGCTATCGTTCAGGGAATCCATAGTACCGCCCAAGGGATGATGAGCAGCACAGACCACATTATCATGTCGTGTTTAAAATACGGGGTAATTGATGTATTGGCCCTCTACATTTCAACACAATTACAGGATATTTTGCTGGGAGTACCCACACCCAAAGAAAGCTCGATAGGTATGGACGCACTCGATAAAGACAAGGTAAATATCCTTGTACATGGCCATGTGCCTGTACTTTCTGAAATGGTGGTTCATTTTGCAAACAAACTTGAGGACATGGCAAAAGAGGCGGGAGCGAAAGGCATTAATGTGGTAGGAACCTGTTGCACCGGTACGGAGGTGTTAATGAGGCTCGGCATACCCATGGCTGGTAGCACAATTATGCAGGAACTTGTGGTTGGTACAGGACTGGTAGACGCCGTATGTGTGGATGTACAGTGTGTGTATCCATCACTTTCGTCAATTACAAAGGGGCTCCATACCCGATTAATTACTACCATGCCTGAATTGCGGATGGACAATGATACCTATATTGAATTTACTTCGGAAAACGCCCATGAATCCGCAAGGCAAATTGTAGAGGAGGCAATCAAAGCGTATAAAGACCGTTTATCTGACCGCGTATTTCTGCCGAAAGCAAAAGGACATAAATTAATGGGTGGTTTTTCTACCGAGGTAATGATTGACGTCCTGAAAAAATTAAATGCCCGCCAGCCGCTAAAGCCGCTTGTAGATCTTATAGTTGACGGTTCTATTCAGGGCGTTGCCGTGCTTGCCGGTTGTTTGTCCTCAAAGATTCAAACAGACATGAGTTTTGTTACCATGGCAAAGGAGCTTTTAAAGAATAACGTTTTGGTTCTTGCTACAGGCTGCGCTGCAACGGCATGCGCGCGTCACGGATTACTTACAGGAGAGGCGAAAAAATATGCAGGAGATTCTTTGCGGGGTGTTCTGGAAACAATAGGAAAAGCCTCGGGATTAAATGTAAGCATTCCCCCTATCTTTCACTTTGGTTCATGCGTGGATAATTCACGCTGCGCTGTATTGGCTTCAGCCATTGCGGATTATCTGAACACATCCATCGATAAGCTCCCCCTTGTTGCAAGCGCCGCCGAACATGTTGTGGAAAAAGCGGCCGCTATTTATATGGGAGTTATGGCGCTTGGAATTACCACACACATTGGCGTAACACCAAAGCTTGGAGGTTCGCCGTATGTAATTGATATGCTTACCAACAAACTGGAAAGTATCACCGGCAGCACATTAATCATTGAAATCGACCCTGTTGAATCGGCAAAAAAGATGATACATCATATTCAAAAGAAAAGAAGGGCATTGGGAATATGATAATTTTCAACACATCAGTACCTTATCAGTAATTTCTTGTAACTATTCAGCGTAATCTATTAAACTACGAAGCACAACTCGTTTCCAAATTCATATTTGGGAACGTAACGACACTGAAAATTACATTCGCGGGTTCAGGTTTGTAACCTGAACCAAACGTTTTATACTTTTAATCCCTCCTTCTATTGGCAGAACAAACGAAAAATAAATTCCAGATTCCAAGCAGTGGGAAATATAGGGACACTTCCCTTATTTTTCCAACAAGATCAAGCAAGAAATATAGGAAGTGTCCCCTAATTATCCTTTATTATTGCTTATTATTTCCACCTGTCAATTACAAAAAATAAAACATTTCAAAGAAAAAGGCGGGGTCAATTCTTAACAGGCTGTCCGAGAATGCAAGTTTTCACAAATTTGCTTATAATTATTAGGGTAACAGGGTTGCAATGGCGAAAATGGACGATATAATTATAAGTAAAAATGAGAACAACAAATCCAAACCACAT
>NZ_JBDIWA010000060.1:0-7495 GCF_039794105.1 Candidatus Kuenenia sp. | reverse complement strand
CCCGGAATAATAATTACTCCAAATATCGTTCCGAACAGCATGCCTCCTGCCGCTGCTGCACCAATGGTTCTGTTGCCAACGGCACCCGCGCCGGATGCAAACATTAACGGAATCAGCCCGGCAATAAAGGCAAATGAGGTCATGAGGATTGGCCGTAACCTAACGGTGGCACCTTCAATGGCGGCTTGCATGGGTGTTCGCCCTTCTCTGTGCTTTAATGAGGCAAATTCAACAATCAGGATGGCGTTTTTACCCAATAAACCGATAAGCATAATCATGGCTACCTGGGCATAAATATTGTTTTCTAAACCCATGATCATCAAGAGTAAAAATGCTCCGAATACTCCGGTTGGTAAAGAGAGAATAACGGGCATAGGCAAGAGAAAACTTTCATACTGCGCACACAAAAGCAGATACACAAATACCAAACAGATAAGAAAAATATATATTGCTTCATTGCCTGCTAATATTTCATCACGGCTTATGCCTGCCCAGTCTATATCGTAGCCTTTGGGTAATTTTTCTTTGGCTACTTCCTGGATGGCTGCGATAGCGCTTCCGCTGCTGTATCCGTTAGCAGCTTCCCCGTTCACCTCTGCCGATGGGTACATGTTGTAACGGGTTATCTGATCAACTCCATAAACCCTTTCTATTCTTGTAAAGGCAAATAACGGCACCATTTCATCCTTATCATTTTTGACATAAAGCTTGAGTATGTCTTCGGGTTTTGTCCGGTATTCAGGCAATGCCTGTACCATTACCTTGTACATCTGACCAAAGCGGATGAAATTGGTGGCGTATTCACTCCCCAATAAGGTTTGTAAAGTACCCATTGCATTATCAATCGTTACTCCTTTTTGTGCCGCTTTATCATAGTCAATATGAATAAGGTATTGCGGGAAACTGGCATCAAAAATGGTGAAAGCGCTTGCTATTTCCCGCCTGTCTTTTAAGTCTTTGATAAACTGATGCACTACCGTTTCCATTTTTTTGAAATCGCCACTACCAGTTTTATCCAAAAGCCGTAATTCAAAACCACTGGCATTTCCATAGCCCGGCACGGCTGGCGGAGGGAAGAACTCAATTTTTGCGTCTTTAATGTGTTTGGTTTTTTCTGTAACAAGTCTGATAATATCATCAACCGTTTCCTTTCGTTCATCCCAATTTTTTAAGTTAATTAAGCAAGTGCCGTAAGTAGCGCCTGTTCCATCGGATAAGATGTTTGTTCCTGCTAAGGTAGAAACCGACTCTATAGCTTCTATACCTTCACATGTCTTTTGTATTTCATCTACCACTTCTTTGGTCCTTTCCAGAGTTGAGCCGGATGGGGTAGTGATACTGGCGTAAAATGTTCCCTGGTCTTCATTGGGAATAAATCCTGAGGGCAGGAACTTGCCTAAAATGCCTGTTCCCATGCAAAATATCAGCAATACTAAAAAAGTTATAACCTTACGATTAGCAATGACTCCAAGCAATTTTTGATAGCGTTCAGAAAGGTTATTATACCAGTTGTTGAAGCCACCAAAAAAACGATCCAGCAAGGCTTTCCTGGTATGACCACCATGGGTATTTTTCAATAATAGGGCACAAAGAGCAGGGGTGAGCGTAAGTGCAACGATTCCCGATAGAACAATAGATATTGCCATAGTAAGAGAGAACTGACGATAGAAAATGCCGGAAGGACCAGACATAAAAGCTACAGGAATGAACACAGCCGACATAACCAAAGTAATAGCGATAATAGCTCCGCTGATTTCTCTCATCGCCTTTTCGGTTGCTCTCTTTGCCCCGATATTGGAATGCTCCATTTTTGCATGCACCGCTTCTACCACTACTATGGCATCATCCACTACAATACCTATGGCAAGAACTAATGCAAAGAGTGTAATCAGGTTTAAAGAGAAACCTAACAACTGCATGAAAAAGAGGGTGCCAATTAATGAAACAGGTACGGCAATAGCAGGAATGAGCGTTGAACGCCAATCTTGAAGAAAAATAAATACCACCAACGATACCAATAAAAATGCCTCAATCAGAGTTTTTAAAACCTCATGTACCGAAGCATCTAAAAACCGGGAAACATCATAGCTTGCCTCATAGTCCATGCCCTTAAGAAAAGTAGATGCCTTAATTTCAGTCATGCGCTTTTTTACCTTACTGATTACTTTGCTGGCATTCGAGCCAGGCAACTGTTTCAGAAGGATTGAAGCAGCGGGTTTGCCGTTTAGTTTTGCCTCTACGTCAAAATACGTTGTGCCGAACTCAACTTCGGCGATATCTCTCATGCGAAGTATTTTTCCGTCGGCGGTTGATTTTACAGGAATATTCTCATACTGCTCTTCGGTATTATACCTTCCTGTGTATTTTATTACATACTGCAATGCCTGTCCTGTCTTATCTGAGCTTTCCCCTACCTTTCCCGGCGCCGCTTCAACATTTTGTTCCTGTAATGCATTCAGTACATCATCCGTAGAAATATTATAGGCAAGCATTTTATCGGGCTTTAGCCAAATACGCATGGCATATTCTTTGGCCCCCAAAATATCCGCATAACCAACCCCATCAATTCTTTTTAATTCAGCCAGGATATTAATATCAGCAAAATTGTACAGGAATTTTTCTTCTATGGTCGTATCGGTGCTGAATATGTTCAAATACATCAGCATAGCATTTTCTTCCTTGGCAATTTTCACTCCATTGCGTGTTACTTCAACAGGAAGTTCACCCATAACGGCAGCCACCCTGTTTTGAACATTTACTGCAGCCACATCCGGGTCAGTGCCAACCTCAAAAATAATTTGCACTACACCTACACCATCGTTCCCCGCATCCGAAGACATATATTTCATACCGGGAACACCATTAATGGCACGTTCCAAAGGCACAATAGCAGCTTTTGTCACAGTTTCGGCATTGGCCCCCGTATATTCAACGGTGACATTTACTTCCGGCGGAGCTATACTGGGAAATTGTGTCATTGGCAGTTGGGTTAAAGACAACGTCCCAAGCAAGGTAATGATTAAAGATATTACTATGGATAAAATGGGTCTATGGATGAATTTCGCGGTCATTATTTTTTATACCTTAATTTTCAACCAGAAACATGGCTAGTTCTTTTGATTGTTTTTCCATTATTTGTTTCATGGAAATAACTTCAGGAATTATCTTGTCTCCTTCTCTCACCTGTTGAATGCCTTCATAAATAATCCTATCATCGGAAGATAATCCAGATTCAATTACATAGAAATGAGGAATGCGAAGCTTTGGGACTATGCTTCGCATTTTTACTGTGCTGTCGGAATCTACCGTAAACACACACACCCTGTCCTGAATTTCAAAGGTTGCTTTTTGCGGAATTACTAAGGCGTTTTTTTCTTCTTTTGTTACCCTGACTTTACCACTGGAACCGTGTTTTAAAAGGAGATCCGGATTAGGAAAACATGCCCTGAAAGCAATATTCCCGGTGTTTTTATCAATTGTTCCTGTAACGGTTTCAATACATCCGTTGCAACTATGAATTTGATCGTTAGCCAATACCAATGTCACATCATTTTTCTTTTCCGGATCCATGAGTGTAATAAAATCTAAGTACTCCTTTTCAGATACATTGAAATAAGCAAATACCTTTTTATTATCTGAAATAGTGGTTAACAACGTTCCTTCATCAACTAAACTTCCGGCCTTATTGGGAATCCTGTCAATTATTCCGTCAAATGGAGCTTTTATTACGGTATAAGATAGATTTAATTCAGCGCTTGCCACATACGATTTCGCTTCATTAACTTTTGCACGAAGTGCATCCAGTTTAGCCCGAGCCATTTCAAGCTCCGTTTTTGATACGATATTTTTTTCTACCAGTATTTTTACGTTTTGCAAATCCAGTTCAGCGGCTTTTGCATCTGCAATGGCACTTTTCAGCATTGCCTTAGCTTTTAATAAGTCCACTTCATATTCCTGTCGGCTTATGCTAAAAAGAGTTTGTCCGGCTTTTACGATTTCACCTTCGTCAACGTGAATCTTTTCGATATATCCTTTAACCCTGGCTCTTATCTCTACATGTTGGAAAGAGTATATGTCTGCAACGTAATCATGCGTATACGTCGTATCCATGACAACAGGACTCGTAACAGGGTATTTTGCCCGATTATCGCTAACTTCTTTATCTGATGAGCATGCGCTTATGAGTAAAACAACACATACACTCAAATACATAGATGCTTTTTTCATAGAAATAATCCATAACAAAGGGTAATAGGAAATTGTTTTTTCTTAGTATAACAGTAAAACGATTAATGGAACAAAAGAGGATAGGAAGATGTTTCCATGGCAATAGGAAATTACCTCTTCCTTCAGAATAATAGTGCAATTCCATAGTTCTTCAGAAAGCATACCCTAGGTCGCTCCTATGGAGCTTTTTTGGTGCCTGAATTTCATTTCTACTACTACAAATAGGCCACCCCCCGGGGTTATATTAATCCATCTCTGGCACAACCGCTGTATAACACACAGAACAACCCTGTAGGGCTACATTCGTCCATCCCCGACAAAAGTTTATCAAGGTTGGGGGCTGTCCAAAAGGTATTACAGGTGTGGCTGTATACCCATAAAAGATGTATTTTAGCACCAGTTTATGGGGATAACCCATCATTATACAGCCTTAAGTGGGGAACAAATTTCCAAAAATTTACTTTTTAGACAGCCCCAACTCTGAGGAATCTTTTTATTTCTTCACGGAAAGATTCCTCGCTCCTTCATTGCCCGGAATGACACGCCGGATTTTCGGATAGGCTCTTAATAGCTTAGAGAGGGGAAGTACTTCATAGGACAAAGCAAAGAGTATTCCTATTTTGGAAATGATTAAAATACCCAATAAATTAGCTGTTTTGCGGTAAGAAGATTTTAATGAAATGGGTTATGTGGGGTATAGGTTGGGGACTTTTTGTCCCACTATGGGACTTTTTGCCCCACGAATTTCAGATTAACTCAGTAACTTTCTTCATTGCTTTTCTGATTTTTCAGCATCCGATACAGTGATTTGCGATTTATTCCAAGGATATCAGCGGCCATGTTTTGGTTGCCATTGGTATATTCAAGGATTTGTTTAACGTAGTACTGCTTCAGTTCTTCCAGCGTCTGAAATCTGTTAGACGAAGCATCAATGGAAATATCTTTATTATTCTGATACAGCTCAGCAGGTATGTCAGACAGCAAAAGAATCTTATGAGTCGTTAAGACAACGGAACCCTCTATTACATTCTTTAACTGTCTTATATTTCCAGGCCATTTATATTTGATTAGGACATTCATCACCTCTTTCGAAATACCGTAAATGTCTTTTTTCATTTTTCCTGCAGCCTTCCGCAGGAAATAATTTGCAAGAAGCGGTATATCTTCAGGACGTTCCCGGAGAGGAGGAAGTGCAATGGTTACAACTTGAAAACGATAAAGAAGGTCATCTCTAAATTGCCCGGATTTTACCATGGTTCCTAAATCCTTGTTCGTAGCTGCTATAATCCTTAAATCAACCGACAGAGTATGTGACCCGCCGAGCCTTCGTATTTCATGTTCTTGTAAAACACGTAACAATTTTGCCTGAAGAGGAAGCTGCATATCCCCGATTTCATCTAAAAAACAGGTACCTCCGTCTGCTTCTTCAAACAAACCTTTCTTATCAAATAATGCACCGGTAAATGCGCCTTTCATATAACCAAACAATTCACTTTCGAGAAGATTTTCAGGCAGGGCAGCACAATTTACTGCAATATAAGGTTTAGAGGCACGCATACTGTTATCATGTATTGCCCTGGCAATAAGTTCTTTCCCTGTTCCACTTTCCCCCTGGATTAGCACGGTCACATCGCTACCGGCTACCTTGGCTATCATTTTATATATTTCTAACATTTTCGGACTGCTGCCTATTATCGTCCCAAAGGAGATTTTTTCCATGAAGTCTTCTTGTGCGGTATTTCCTTTTTGAGCAGAAAGGTACCTTTGCTCAAGACATCGTTGAACCTTTAATTTTATTTCCTCGATTTTAAATGGCTTGCTGATGTAATCATACGCACCATTTCGAATAGCTTCAACTGCCGTGTCAAATGAACCAAAGGCTGTAATAACAATGGTAATTGCCTGCGGATGTAATCGTTTAAATGTTTTCAGTATATCGAGCCCTCCCATTTCAGGCATCTTCAAATCTGTGATTACCACATCAAATGGAGTTGTCTCACCCATCCGGACAGCATCTATACCCCGACAGGTCATCTGGGTATGGTACCCTTCTTTTTCCAAGACTTCAGTAAGAAGCTCTGCTGCTACCGGGTCGTCATCGACAACAAGTATGAATGGTATATCCTTACCCACGTTCATTCTTCCTTAACGGAAGTTGGACAGAAAATATACTTCCTTTATTTAATCCACTTTCAACGGTAATCACACCATGGTGGCGGTGAACAATTTCCTGGGTTATGGCTAAACCTAATCCCGTTCCATGACCCCGGTCTTTCGTTGTATAAAATGGCTCGAATATATGCTGGAGGTTATCCGGTGAAATACCCGTGCCATTATCCTTAATGGATACCTGGACGTATCCAGCACTCAATGATGCTTCGACTAACACATGATGATCTGTATATGGTGTGATACATTGAGTTATTATAGAAATAATTCCACATTGAGGAGATGCATCAATAGCATTGTCGATAAGATTCAAAAAAACCTCTTGAAGTTGGCTATAGCTACCGAATATTTTTGGCAGGTCTTGTTGAAATTCTTTTTCTATTATTAATTGTTTAGATAAAATTTCCGGGAAAACCAGTATAATAATATCCTCAAGAAGCTGGTTCAAACCGACCCAGTCAAAACAAACATTCGGCGGTCGGGTAGTATCGAGAATATGCTGAATACTCTTAATTACCCGTTCAAGTTGTGATTGCATAATTTCTACTCTCCGGCATACTTCACCGGACAAATTTGCTTCATCCATAAGAAGCTGAAGGTGCCCTGAGATTGAATGAAGTGGAGTTCCTAACTCATGTGCAACCATTGCTGCCAATTCTCCAACAGCAGCAAGTCTTCTAAAATGCCCAAGCTGTTTTTGAAGTTTATAATTGGATTGATTTGCATCTCTCAGTTCTTCATTTCTTCTTTGTAACTCTTTGGTAGCCAGATGAATATTATATCGGAGCTGCCCATTAAACGAATATATTTGCTGCAGTAAAGATTCCTTTTCATCCGTATTCTTTTTGATTGTCAGAACCATAGCGTTAAAGTTTTCTGTCAGCTTACCTATTTCATCCTTCGTTTTTGATATAACCGAAACCCTTAAGTCACCTTCCCTCACCCTCGATACGGCACCCAGGAGTCTCTGGATAGGGCGAAGTACTATTTGATTCATTGAAATAGCCAGGACACCTGTAATAAAAGAAATAGAAATAATCGCCGTGATAAACGCATGTTGCCGCTGCTTGGCAAGGAGCCTGTCAAATTCTTTACGGGA
>NZ_JBDIWA010000059.1:0-7668 GCF_039794105.1 Candidatus Kuenenia sp. | reverse complement strand
ACAAAATTATGATTTAGATGGAAAAATTTTAACCTTTTCCTGATTTGTTTATAGATTGCTTTTAATTTACACACAATTTTCTTTGCGTTTTATTTTCATTGCTGATCACATTCTCGGACAGCCTGTTATCTATTGACAAAAGAGCCGATAGCATAATCGCTCCGGATATCTCTGTGAGGAACGATAGAAGGTAATTCTTGTTGAAAAGGATTCCTGTTTTTTAGGGCTTTCGCGTTATATCCACTTAAACCCTTAAACCCTGTTAAGATTACTATGAAAAAGTGTTAAGGAATGTCAAGCCTGACAAAACAGAGCCATCAAAATCTTAAATGTATGATCGTTTTGGTGGAAAACACTTTATTGTCAATATTAGGTTTGACCCCACGACTTCTCACCGCAATGTTCACATTGCAGAAGTGTAAACATGTACCTCTTCATCAAGTCGATTCTTTAATCTATCTTTTTCTATTTCAAGATCATATCTTGCTTGAAGATTTATCCAAAACCTTTCTGAAAGACCAAAAAACCTTGATAGTCTTAAAGCTGTATCTGGAGTTATAGAACGTTTGCCCTGAACAATATCATTTATTCTGCGTGCAGGTACATTAATATCTTTAGCCAGCCGGTACTGACTAATACCCATGGGTTTGAGAAATTCTTCCATCAGAATTTCACCCGGATGAATTGGATCTAATATCTTTTTTGCCATCGTTACCTCCTAATGATAATCTACTATTTCAACGTTGTAAGCATCTCCTCCACGCCATTCAAAACATATACGCCATTGATCATTAATACGGATACTATATTGCCCATTCCTGTCTTTTCGATAGTTTTTCAAGATGATTATTCGGTGGTATACGTAAATCCATCAGGATTTCAGCACCTTCAAGTATTTCAAGTTTTCTTCGGGCAGTTTTTTGTATATCCCGTGGAAGTTTGAGTGATATTCGACGATTGAATATTTTCTCTGTTTCTTTGCAAGCAAAGTTCTTTATTATCTATTGCATCTCGTTAATAATGTCAAGCGTTATTATCACTTCTTTAACATAGAAGTATAAAAAAATCGGAAAGGATCTGATCTGGCAGTGGTTCTTTCCGGCCAAGACGTGAACGTTTGTCCCCGATGAGGGTAAATACAGGAGGTATCATCTCCATGAGACCCATGTGAATAAGGCAATACGGCGGACTGTGAGAAAGGCAAAGATACTGAAGAGGGCGTCGTCCCACACCTTTCGGCATAGTTTCGCAACCCATCTGTTGCAAGCTAACTACGATATCCGCACCATTCAGGAGATGCTGGGACACAGTGACATCAGGACGACCATGATATACACTCATACGATCAAATGTCAGACAGTTAAAGAAGTAAAAAGTCCTCTCGATTTCTGAGAGATTCTATTCATATCTTCAAAAGGCACATATCCTGCGTTTCAGCTCCGACCCATATAGAAAAGAGGATGATCGGTGGGTGGAGTGAAAAGACGAAATGGGGGGAAATCCTTCCCGGCTGTCCGAAAATAGGTAGTTTTAAAAAATTTTTGTATCACAAATTGTGCTGATTTTGTGCTAAAATTAACCTAAAAGGATAGTGTTAATTGAAATGAATAGAATTGATATTACGCCAACAATCCCTTAATTTTCAAGACAAAACAGGAAACCATCCAAATATCAAGGACTTAAGAACCTTTAATATTTCAGATTACACAAAATGAACGATTTATTAATAAAAGGCGGTTATGTGGTAGACCCTGTTTCCGACTTTGAAGGATACGCGGATATTCTTGTAAAAGACGGGAAAATAGAGGCGGTATCACCCAATATTACCACCAACCCCTCCGTCAGGATTATTGATGCAACGAATAAACACATCGCCCCCGGCCTGATCGATTGCCACGTGCATTTTCGCGAACCAGGTCTAGAATACAAAGAAGATATAAGAACAGGCTCACGCGCCGCCGCAAAGGGCGGATATACTACAGTGATTTGCGAGCCAAATACGAACCCTCCTATAGATTCCCCCCCCATGGTGGACCTGCTCACGGAAAGAATTTTAGAAAAGAGCATAATAAAAGTGTTTGCCAAGGCATGCATTACAAAAGGTTCATTAAGTGAAGAGTTGACGGACATTGCCGCCCTTGCTAAGAATACCCGTATAAAAGCATTATCGGACGACGGCAATCCGGTATTCAACGATGCTTTAATGCGCAAGGCTTGCGAGCTTTCAGTACAACATGCTATTATTATCAGCCCCCATTGCGAAGACTCTCCATTTTATTTGAATAAGATAAAAGACCTCCCCGGCGCAACCCGTTTCCCAGGCGAACCTTATTCACACGAAACTGATTTTGCCAGGCGTGACATTCGCTTTACTGAACAGGCAAAAGGCCGTCTGCATATTTCACACATAAGCCTGAAGGATACCTTGGCAGCTATACAACAAGCCAAAGAAAGAGGCATGGGAAAAATCACTTGTGAAGTGACCCCCCATCACTTATTATTGGACAACAGCCTCCGGGATAAAGACGGAAATACGCCCAGGACAAACCCTCCCTTACGGTCCCGGATGGACGTGGAAGCCATGCAAAACGGCTTGGCAAGCGGTATTATTGACGTTATCGCAACAGACCATGCGCCGCACACCGAAGATGATTTAAAAAAAGGCGCTACGGGCTTTGTGGGAGTCGAAACAGCCCTTGGCGTATTGCTTACAAAACTGGTACATACCGGCATCATTACTTTTAAGGAACTTATCACAAAAATGTCCGCCAATCCCGCACGCATCTTTCAAATAAACGGCGGTAGTCTTGCTGCCGGCATGCCGGCAGATATTACTATAATAGATAAAAACAAGGAATGGACGGTGGACGTAAACGCTTTTGAATCAAAGGGCAGAAACTGCCCCTTTCATGGATGGAAACTAAAAGGACAGGTTTTGGCTACTATTGTTAATGGAAAGGTCATTGTTGATAACTGCAAAATACAATGCTAATCATTATTGACGGCTATAATCTTATCTTTTCCGTGCCGGAATTGGAAAAACATATGGAAAGGAATTGTATTGAAGCGGTACGCGATTATGTAATATCCGTGCTCTCAAAATACCGGCAGGAAAAGCACTACGATATAATCGTTGTATTTGATGGCACCTATTCAGAAACAAGCTTACCGAGAAGACTGGTTTCAGGGGGGATAAAAATAATTTATTCCAAAACGGGCGTCAAAGCGGACACCGAAATCATGAACATTGCCAGCCAGGTGAAAAATCCGAAAGACGTATGTATTGTAACCTACGATAATGAAATAAAAAGACACGTTAAAAAATGCGGCTGCCGGATTTTGGACCCAAAATCACTGTACAGGGAAATCTACGATGTACTCTTTAAAGAGAATAACCAAAAACTCTCAGAACCTGAAAGTAAATGGAAAGGACCTACAGAGGATGACGCAAAATCGTGGGAAGGCGTTTTTAAGGAAGTCAGCCGTGAAGAGATCGATTCCCACATAAAAAACACCGGCTTGCCAAACATAAAGAAAAAACAGGTGCAAGTAACACTTGAAAACACCTGTAAAAATGAACATCAGGAAGGCGCTCTCCCTGACAATAATACACAATACTGGATTCGCCTCTTTGAAGGATTAGAAAACAATGACCAAAAAAATTAAGATTCACTGGGGTATAAAATGTGCCCTGGCATTTGGGTATGCATGCGGCATTTATGTAGCATCATCCACAGATACCTCTTCAGTCTCCTTGCCAAACCATATCGACAAACTTATCCATTTTGTTGAATATGGGATATTATGTTTGTTCGTCTGCTGGGTTGTTTCTTCCTTTCAAATCAAATCCGTGAAGATGTTTTATCTGTTAACCATTGGTATAACCTCATTGTATGGCATGTTCGATGAATTCCACCAGTCATTCACCCCCAATCGTTCCGCGGATGTACTCGACTGGCTGGCAGACACTGCCGGTGCGGCGACGGCATGTTTTCTATGGCATGTTTTTATCCGCAAAAATAAGGTCAGCAACCGCTTATTGACAGACAGATAATAGCCTTTTTATCATTAATTTCTTTGCACTTTTTGACAAAATATTTAATGGTGAAATACGAATATTTAATTTTTTAATCTGTGCAATCTACTGTAATCTGTTGTTCCGCCTTTCGTAATTTTTTCCAGGATTTCGCGAGCTTTTTCAATGAATGCCAGATATTTAAGGTTTATTCCTCCTGCCATCATTATTTTTCTATCGGGATTTTTGTATCTCAACTCATTGCATAACGATTTTGTTTACGACGACGCATACATCATCAAGGAAAATCACTTCATTAACTCACTAAAAAATTTCCCTAAATTATTCCATAAAGATTATTTTTATGTTTCCGGAGAGCTCAGCTACCGCCCTGTCGTCACCGTAACTTATTTTATCGACCACGCATTGTGGAATCTTAAACCCTTTGGCTATCATTTAACCAATACTATACTCCACACCATCAACATATTCCTCTTTTTCCTCTTTACTAAGTGTATTTTCAAAAACATTCGGCAGGCATTCATAGCAACATTATTCTATCTATCGCATCCTCTTTTAACGGAGACGGTTAATGCGATTTGTTACCGGGAGGATATCCTTGTTTCAATTTTTTTTCTTTTAGCGTTTATTTTATTCCTGAAAACAAAAAGCCGCAGGCAAGGTCACACAAATAGCCACTTTACCCTTTGTTATTTTCTCTCTTGTCTCGCATACCTCATCGCCCTTTTTTCAAAAGAAATGGCGATTACATTCCCTATCCTTATTGTAATCTTCGATCTTTTGTTTTTGTCTCAAAACGAAAAAGAATCTGATTCCTTCGCCCCTCTTGCAAAAAAAGTTGCTCGTTTCATGCTCTTTTACAGCGGATATATTTTTGTTACAGGGGTCTATATCTTTCTAAGATTTTTTGCCCTCAGGAATACCTTAAAAACGATAGAAATCTATCCAACAAATATTGCCACCATGACAAAAGTAGTGGCATATTATCTAAAACTTATTTTTTTACCTGTCCCCCTTAACGCTGATTATTACGTACCGGGACATTTATCTTACACGTTATCGTTATTTGTAGCTATCTTGCTGATTACGTGTATCGTTATTATTTTCGTGTGTTTCTTACGAAGGAACAGATATGTCATTTTTTTTATTTTATGGTTCTTTATCACACTTTTGCCGGTGCTTGGCATTATTCCCATCGGCAACATTATAGCGGAAAGGTATTTGTATGTGCCGGTAATTGGCCTTTGTTGCACAATAAGCTATCCCTTTTTGAATAGAAAATTGTCTTATCCTATTGTTGTTGTTTTTGGCGTTATTCTGCTCTGTTTTCAGATTGGAGTGATACACAGAAACCGTATCTGGCGTAACGACGCTACACTATGGTTTCACACATTTCAAAGAGAACCGAAAAGCGCCAGGGCATGCGGCAACCTTGGCAATGCGTACTTTAATAACCTGCGGTATGAGGAAGCAATCAAAATGTACCGGCGGGCGCTTGCCCTGGAACACAGCTATCCATTTATCCATTTTAATCTGGGGGCGGCTTATGAGAAAATTGGCCTTGTTGAGAAGGCAATAGAAGAATATAAAGCGTCCATCTCAAATCTTAACGATAATACGCTTGCATACAACAATCTTGCTATGATCTATGATAAACGAGGACGCCATGATTTGGCTGTCGAAACGTATCTCCTTGCATTAAAAGATAATCCCTATGTACCTTTTGTACACAACAATCTTGGGAATACCTATGAATACACCGGCAACAAAGAAAAGGCACTCGCTGAATACAGGGAAGCAGTAAAACTCGATAACAATTATGCGGATGCCCATAACAATATGGGCGCTGTTTATCTGAAAAGCGGAAACGTTGATATGGCCATTCGTGAATTTGAAAAAGCCATTTATTCAAAACAAGGGCATGTTGATGCGCATTACAATCTGGGAATTGCGTATGCGTCAAAAGGCCTTTTTAAAGAGGCGTCGGAAGAACTAAAACTTTCCCTTCAATATAATCCAAACGACTATTCCGTATACAGGGACCTGGGCATATTATATTATCAACACTTTAAAGATATCGATACGTCCCTTTATTATTTAAATGAATCAATCCGCCTGGCGCCGAATCCCGCAGAAAAAGAAAAGGTCGGCAATATAATAAAATCAATTATGACTGCAACTATTGACGCCCCTTAAATCAAAACCAGATTGTCCCGGTGAATAACCTCATCATAGGATTTATAGCCCAGAATCTTGTGAATCGAAGAGGCGCGGCATCCCTTGATTTTTTCTATCTCCTCAGAAGAATAATTGGTTAACCCTCTCGCAAAAACACCATCATTTTCACCTTTGCAAATCGAAACAATATCCCCTTTCTCAAAACCGCCTTCAATCGAAACAATGCCGGATGCAAGAAGGCTCTTCCCCTTCTTCGAAAGGGCAGAACAGGCGCCTTCATCAACAAATACACTGCCTTTAGATTTCTTTGAATACCCTATCCATCGCTTCCGGCTTGTCAGTTTTTCCTTTTTGGGAAGAAACAACGTCCCGATATCCTCATACTGAAAAATCTTTAGCAAAACATTTTCCTGTCGCCCGTTGGCAATAATCACCTTTTCACCGGCATTCGTCACAATTGATGCAGCTTCCAACTTTGTACGCATCCCCCCCACTCCTCTCAACGTCTTGGAATTGTATGCCATTTGTTTGGTTTTCTGTGTAATATGTTCAACTACAGGGATAACATGCGCCCGGCTTTCTCCTTCGGGTTGTTTGTCATACAACCCATCAACTGAAGAGAGAATAACCAGCAGGTCTGCGTCAATAAGATTCGTTACCAATGCGGATAATTCATCATTATCGCCAAAGGCAATTTCGTCTATTGAAATAGTATCATTTTCGTTTACTACAGGAATCGCATTCATTCGGAATAATGTATGGATGGTATTGCATGTATTTAAATATCTTTTCCTGTTTTCAAAATCTTCCCGTGTAAATAAGATTTGTGCCGCGTGATATCCATGCGATTTAAAAAAACTATCATACGTGCTTATTAATTTGCTTTGGCCAATAGACGCAACCGCCTGCAGCTCCGGAAGCGTACCGGGTCTCTTTTGCAATCCCAACTCGCCCATACCGCATCCGATTGCGCCGGAACTTACCACCGTTACATTAAAATTTCTTCTTTTTAACTCTACGACCTGTTCGGCTAACCCTTTTATCTGTTTATTGTCCAAATATCCCGCATTATCAGTTATCACGCCGGTGCCTATTTTAATAACGATCTTTTTTGTATCTTTTATGTATTCGTACCGTATGTCTGATATTTCTTTCACAATATTTCCCGTAACGATTTAGATTTTTCGAAAATTTTTCACCGGATCTTCACTTTTTTGCCTTTTTAATTTTTTCCATAAGCATATCGAGGAACGATTTAAACTGGTCATCTTTTTTCAATTCCTCGTTTATTTTCTTTATCGCAAATATCACTGTCGTATGTTTCTTGTTGCCAAAATAATTCCCTATCTGCTGATACGACCAATCCAACTGATTTTTTATTAAATACATGCATATCTGACGCGGAAACGATACCGTCTTCGCCTTCCGGCTCGAATGAAGATCACTGCGGCTTA
>NZ_JBDIWA010000058.1:0-8800 GCF_039794105.1 Candidatus Kuenenia sp. | reverse complement strand
GCTATAAGAAATGGAAGAAAATTTCCAAGAAATATTCAACCACGCAAAAAAATATTTGCTTTCCCTTATAAACCAATTTCTTAACTTAATGACATTGGTTTGCAACCTGAACCAAACGTTTTATACTGTCAATCCAGCCTTCTATTAGGAGAACAAATGACAAATAAATTCAAGATTCCAAACAGGGATTTTGTGATTTGGACATTGGAATTTTTCCGTAGTACATAGTCCCATTATACGCATAAACTCATAGGTTCAGGTTGCAAACCTGAACCCGCCGGGGTATAAAAATAGTGCGACGAACCTCGTCGCACTACAAATGACAATTTCCGGTTTCAAAAGACTAAAGTGTTACAATTATTTTGTCATTAGAATTTGTTTCGGATCTCGTACTTCGTATTTCGGATTTCACTTTCAAATAAGCAACTGGCAACCGGACATTCTTCATTCTTCCGCCAGGAGGTACAGACAATACGAATAATAATCTTTTTTATCATACGCCAGCCTTTCACTTGCTTCTTTGAACAATTTCTTACTTAACGTTTTTTCACCCATCTTCTCCGCCGCCCTGGCAAATACAGCATAAAAACCCGGCGGGGCATTTTGCAGCGAAATGCTGTCGTTTGCAACATCTACCCAAAGGGGAATAAAACCCAGCTTATTATAAATATCCAACATCTTCGCCAAACCTTCCGGAAACGTGGGATTTTCCTCCCACGAGAGATAGAGGAATACGCGGATTGCCTCATAACCGAAATACGGTTTTCTTTCATTACAAACAGCTATGTCCTTACCCTCCAGCATTACCCAATCTGCAGGCATTTTCATCGACCCAAAACAGGATTTTGCAACGAGCAACATGCTGTCTTTGTAAACCTTTTGCCAGAATGCTTCGGCGTCAACCTTTGCAAACGCACGGTACGCTGAAAAAATAACATAGGAAGGGTTTACGATGTAACGATTATTCTCCCTGATAAATCCGTGATAACCGGGTAAAAGAAATTGGTGTCCGTTCCACTCTACTGCAAGATTCACCCGCACACTTTTGATGATTTTCAATGCGGTATTTTTATAATTATTGTTGGGCCATTCTTCATCGCCCTTAATCAGTGCGTATGCGATAAGAATATCGCCGTCGGTAGCATTATTATAATCGACTACACCCCAGGCACCGCTCGTTCTCTCTCCCCATTTCCACGCAAACAGATGATCGTTTCTTACCGCAATGTTATCCTGCGTCCACTGCCAAAGCTTGTCAAACACGGCCTTATCATTATACTTTACCGCCAACAACATTCCGTATCCCTGCCCTTCGGAATGACTGACGTGTCCATTGTAATAATCGACCACCCTGCCGTCCTGTCCGATAAAATTCGTCTTAAATGCATCCCAAACAGCAGGCTGCCGCCCGTATGTCATTTTGCACATACTCAGCATAAAAAACATACATATAATAATGCAACATAATTTCTTATGCACTTTTCAACCTCCTTTTTCTAAAGCGATATAACAGATAGAAAACGGTTATACCCAAAAGCAGAAAGATAAAAACTAACAGGTGAGCATAATACTTACTCATGGAATATATATACGCCTTTATCCGGGATATTTTCCCGCCTTTACCGCTGAAATATTTTTTCCCTATATCAAAAGAATAGACCTTGTAATGAGGGGCGGAAACAAGGTCAACCAATGCCAGATCGCCTTTGCACGCGCCTTCTACCGCAGGTTCTGTCAGCATTTCGCTAAAGGCTTGCAGCTCTTTTGGAGAAAACGCCGTGACCATCAATATCGTGCGCCCAACCCTGTAGGGGGATTTGAATTGCATTATGGCGCCTTTCGCCTTCCCGAAATCGCTTATTTGCCCGCTGAAAGCAAGGGTTTTTTCGTCCCGCCAGCTCTTCACCACCGGGTACGGGACGGAAGTATTTTTTGTAAGTTTCAAAGGTGTGAGTTCCTTTAAATCGTCCGGAATGCTTTCTGCGCTTCCCAAAATAATAATCTCACCGTCCCATGCGTCTGGCTTGCGAAAACCCATTTTAATTTCCAGGAGGGGAAATCCGTTTTTTTGAGTGATAGAACCAATGATGTTAAAGGCGGAAGCTATCACGCTGGACGTTGGCTGCGTCATAAAGAGAAGCGTTTCGTGTCCGTCAGGCCAGCGGGTAAAAGGAAATCCGTTTAAAAAAAACAGCTCCAGCCTGGGCAATTCAACAAGATGCGGCATTGGCGGAAAAATAAATGTTGAATTATCAAATATGGTGAAGAAGAGATTGTCTATGGGCATCGGTTCACAGTTGCTAATCATTGTCGGGGCTAACATCGGCGCAAAGGAAATAACGTTGGTTCCTGCCCGGAACAAATAGGTAGGGATTGAGAGGTTATATCCTTCCACAATATTCCCGAATTCGTTATCAAGGCGAACCGCCCGTATATGTATTCCATTCAGCAATACATTCAGTACGGAAAAATTCCTCATGCCGGCGCCATATGCAAAGTGCAGGGAAAGGTTTGCATATTGATTTTGCTTCACCAAAAAATCGGGCGGCAGGCGAAAGGTGATTTCTTTCGGATTAGGAGATAATCCCTTAAAAGTATACGTTTCAAGATTAAGGGTTTTAAGGGTATATTTTTTATCGGGAATCAGCATGTGTTTGCCGCTGTACTGTGCAACATCAGGAAGTTCAAACTTCACCGGCGTCATTTCGTCTGTGTCGGGAAATGGAAAAGACATAATGGCAAACGTTTCCGCAGCCAATTTCACCTGCTCAATATTATCTCCGGTAATTATAATTAAGGCGTGATGAGGGTCACGTACGAATTTTTCCAGCGGAAGGTGTGTTATTTTCAAAAGGGTGCTGGCATCTTCATTTATTTCAACGCCCTTTTTTCTTAAAAAATCGTATATAAAATCACTTTTCCCCAAAAGGATATTGTCCACATTGGGCTTGATATCTTTACTCAGGCTGAAAAATACCTGCCGGTAATCATATCGCAGCGCAATTCCGGAAGCCACGATGCCTGCATAATTGATTAACTCCTCGGAAGTAAGTCCTTCGGCAATGAAATTCACCCTGCCGTGGGGAAAGATTTTTGGGTCAAATATAAATTCAGGAATCGCCGATAACCGCAAAGGAATCGGTTTTAATCGGTATTCCACGCGTAAAACGGATTCGTCAACCTTAATGGTTGTCCAAAGATCTGGAGCGCACGGGTCTTCACATTCATCGGTATAATGCTGCGTAACGGCAAAGCTGATGCTGTTGTAGCCGGTATCCAGCAAAATAGCAGGGATTGCCACCTTTACCTCCCCCTCCGGAACTATAGGGCTTAGCTTGATTTGCGCAATCGGATATCCATTCACTTTCACTACCAGGGTGGACTTGTTTTCCAGCAAAGAAGATGAATTTACATATTGAAAACGCATGACTGCCCTTTCAATTTCCCATCGTTCCGGAACACTGAGCGGGATTGCATATTCAGCGCTGGTACATTTTAAATCAATGCTTTTCGCAGGGGTTAATTTATACAATGGCACTTCTAATACTGCTGCATGCGCCAGTTGTGCCAGGCAGAAGATGGTTGCTATACATAGAAATAATTGTTTCATTTTGTATGCAATCCTTCAAGCTTCATCTTTTTCAGCCACAATGACTGCATTTTCCCATATACCACAAAGACCCCTTTTTTCAGTACGCTATACAATAATTTCGACGAAAGTGTAACGCAGTCCCTGCTGCCCTTTATACCCATACGCACGATAAAATAGAAGATCACCCACGGACTTACACGCTTAAACCGCTTCTGTAAAAAATCTTCCCATCTTTGACTGTCGCCATACACATATTTAATCAGACGCAATTGCGCCGCTTTTCCTTTTACAACAAAATCACATCCGCAGAAAACGTTCTCTTTCTTTTTTATTTGCCTGAATATTCTTGCATCAAATGCATATTTTTCCCCATAAATATCCCTGACGTTTAATACAACATCCTCTTCCGGTTTTATTGGAAACGGCGTTTTCAACTGCACCCCCATCCCCGAATACGAGATGTCCTTTATTTCGCCCTGCAAAATACACTTCATGCGCGGAAAATATACATTTACCTCACCCCGCGCCCACATGCGATGATGACGGCGTATCTGCCTTCTCTCTACAAACGCGCCCAGCGACGCCACAGCGATAAAAAGATTAAACATCGTCCACGACAGGGTAATAAGGATAATATCCCGGTATAATGGGAATTGTATCCACTTTACTATCCCCACAGGAACACACGCTGCAATTATAAATACCATAAAAAGAAAGGGAACTGCCTGCAAGGTGAGCACCGTTTCGCCCAGACTCTGTCCTTTCGGGGTGACCTTAAAGGTGGGATGCCGTGGGTTTCTGATAACGGAAAATATCACGGGCATAAGGAATATGGACAGCACGCTTTCATATATCTCGGAAAAAAACGGCCATCTGAATTTGCCGTGGAGAAAGTCCGTCACAACAATACACCCAATAACGTGGGGCAATGCATATGCCACTGTCTCTGCAAAAGATGCGTGGTATACCTTCAATCCGAACAATAAAAATGCCGCAGGGACAACATAAAAAATAAACCTCGAAAACCCAAAAAACCAGAATAGGGAAGCGCTCATATAACAGAGACGCTGATACCATTTCATTCCTTTTGCGAATAAGGGATTCCTCAGTATGAAAATTTGTATCATACCCTGCGCCCAGCGGCTCCTTTGTACAAGCATATCATCAAAACTCTCAGGAGACAATCCGCATACCATTGGCCTGTCGATATACACGCTATTATAGCCCTTGCTATGTAAAGCAACTGTTGTTTCGGCGTCTTCTGTTATCGTTTCGCCGGCAATACCCCCAACCTCCATTAAATATTTTCTTCGCAAAAGGGCGGCGGAACCGCAGAAATACGAAGCATTCCAGGAATCGAGGCCATGATGGATACCATGATAAAACATCTCATTCTCGCTAGGGGCTTCGCCAAATATCGCAAGATTTTTTTCAAACGGGTCAGGATTTATGAAAAAATGAGGTGTTTGCACAAGAAAAAGCCTTTCATCTTTCAGAAACCATCCTGCCGTATTCCGTAAAATATCCCTTGTGGGCACATGATCGCAATCCAATATGAGGACAAGCTCTGCGCTTGTGTGCTGCAGTGCATGGTTCAGATTCCCCGCCTTGGCATGTGCGTTTTGCTGCCGCGTAATATAACTGATACCCAGTTCATTCGCCATCCTTTTCAGGGAATAGTGCCTATTCCACGCATCCATTCCCTTTTCTGGATGATTCCTTTTGGCGACAGTGCCGCCGTCGTCCAATATATAAACATTAAACTTGTCCTTTGGATAGTCAATCTGCGTACACGAAATGGCAGTAGTTCTTATAACATCTTCAGGTTCATTGTAAGTAGGGATAAAAATATCCACCGTGGGATACAAGCGGGAGTCGGCAGGCAAAGGCACTATCTTGTGGTTAAGCGGCCATATATTGACAAATAAACCGAAAAAGTGAATAGCAACCGCATATGCCTCCGCAAGATAAAGCAAAATGGTCGCCGCATAATCCAGTGGCCCCGTGTACACCAAACTCTGGAAAGTACGCCAGAGCAAATACCGCAGGGTAATAAACACAATGATCAGGATGAAGAGGATTCGCAAGGGCGGGCGTTTAAATACCTCTATTTTACCAGCAACTATAATAAAACCTATAAGCCCCCAGAATATCCCAAGCTGGTAATAAATATCCAGATAACATCCCGCCATGAAAATAAAACAAAATGCCCCCACCCCCGCAAAAATACACATCAGATAAAAGATGGATTTTTCGGCGTCAAACTTTCCGGTTTTTATTTTTGGCAGATTTCCAATAGGAAGCATGTTTTTATTTACCATTTTACGATTTTTTTATCTGTGTAATCTGTGAAATCTGTAGTTTCTTTTTATTAATTTTTATCCTGTGCATTCCTGTTAATTGATCATTAACCAAGCCGTTATAAAAAACCATTGTTAAATATGATTAAATATGTTAACAGATAAGATTTTCAGACAACGATAATTTCAAACAACCATTTCATTCTTATCTATTTGATACAAAATGGGTTCTATAAGAAACACGTGCGTAACCATTATACCTACCATACACAATATTGCTCAATCAAAATCCGTTGAAAGTTATCTGCAACAAATGATGATTGAGGGATTTGTCATGCCAATGTGCATTGTCGATAATTCCGAAAGCCCTGTCTGCGAAAAGAACCGCATATACCTTGAAGAGGTAAAGCATCGTCTCAAAGGAAGGATTGCGCTGTATCATTTCGGAAAAGAGGAACAAAAGATGTTCTTTTGTGAAATGGCAAAAAAGGATATCGACCGCGAATCTATTGAGATACTAAAAACCGCCTCTGGTTACGGGGCGTCAAGAAATAAATGCTTTCTCCTCGCAAAGTGTTTAGGTGCGGAATCAATATTTTTCTTTGACGACGATACCCGGCCTGATGGCGCCATATTTAATGCCCACTTTGAAATACTTAGCGGAACAAAGGGTTCGGGAAAAATATCAATTGTAAGCGGGCCGTACACTGGGGTAAGGGGCATACATTTTACCTTTATAGAAAACCGGGAAGACCAATTAAGATTTCTGGCAGCATTGGGTCACCACGGCGAAAGCTCATTACGCTATCTGAAGCATAAGGATACAGCAACAGAAAATGCGATGGACGAAAGCATTGAACACCATCTTGAAATCGTAAAAAACATACGCGGAGGAAATTTTGTTATTGATGCTATTTACGAGGATATCGTTTGCCCAACAATAAAACAAGCGCCAGGCATCGACGATACATTTGTCGCCCAAAGGGTTACGGAAAAAGGCCGTCAGGTAGTGAAAAGCCGGAAATCCGTCATTCACGAACATTTTCAATATAAAAGCAACAAGCACTCCATTCTTGCCTATTTAGAATCATGGGCACGAACAATCTCATTTGAATCGCTCTACCACGGAATGAATTTTGAAAACACAAAACAACATATTTTACATTATGGAAACACCCTGCTTACCCTTGAAAACAAATACTGCAAATCTATTGGCAAAAAAATACAGGATGAAGAATATATAACCTCCCTTATTCATGAAATTTCCGGAAGCATTAACGATTATCAAAGACTCAAAAAGACATGGAAACACATCATCGATATGTGCAGCAGTGCAGAACTTTTACCTATGGAAAAACTGAGAGTATAGTCAAACCAACTTGGGAAATACGAAATACGAAGTACGAAATACGAAACAAATCCGAATAACAAAGCATAAAATTCAAAACAAATCCAAAACATACAACAATATGATGCACGAAATGCGAGATACGAAAGATGCACTTGTTTAGAATTTCAAATCATTTTGTCATTTGAATTTGTTTCGTATTTCGTACTTCGTATTTCGTATTTCACCATTACTGGGTTTCACCAGTAAATATTTTGCCAAAAAATGCAAAGAAATTACTGATAAGGTACTAAACGTGGACAAAAAACAATACCGGTTAATTACAAAGGGCGATTTTGACGGTTTGGGATGTGCGATTCTTTTTAAGTCGCTGGGGATAATAGAAGACATCATCTTCACCCATCCAAAAGAAATCGAAAGTGGAAATATTCAAATCACAAGCAATGATATCATGGCAGGATTACCCTATAGAGAGAAAGCCTATTTGGTATTTGACAATTATCCCTACAGCATAAAAAACAGCGTTGGCAAAAAGAACAACTTCATTATCGACACCAATGCCCCATCAACTACAAGGGTGGTATATAATTATCTCGGGGGAGGGAAAAGTTTTCCTGACATCAGTGATGAGTTGTTGTCCGCGGTAGATAAAGGATACACCGCCAACTTCACTACGTATGAAATTCTTTATCCTGCGGGCTGGAATCTTTTGAATTACATAATCGACCAGAGAACCGGCCTTGAAAAATTCGGAAAATTCCGGTCTTTGCATAGCCAGTTGCTGCTTACATTAGTTGACTACTGTAAAGATCACAACATATTGGAAATACTTGGTTTGCCTGAAATAGAGGAAAGGATTGAGATCTATTTTTCCGTTGTCGATCAGGGCAAAGAACAGGTTTTACGATGTGCTTCTGTGTACCACAATCTGGTGGTAATCGACTTTCGGCATGAAGACGTAATTTATCCCGGAAACAGGTTTATTGTATATGCGTTATATCCGGAATGCAACGTGTCGCTCCATATCCTGCCTGATACCGCTCGCAACAAAACCATCTTTGTGGCGGGGAAATCCATTATAGACAGGTCGTATAAGGCACATATCGGGAAAATAATGTCGTTACATGGCGGCGGGGGCCACGCAAACGCCGGGACATGCAAGGTTTCCAATGAGAATGCGGAAGAGGCGCTGGAAGCTTTAATCAGAAAATTACAATACGGCGTCCTCAAAAATCTCATTATGGGCTATTTTCAATAACCGGAACCTGTATAAAAATACTGACTTCCCATTTATAACATATTCATTTATACTATTCGGGGAACTTGTGGGTTGCAACCCAATGTCATTAAGTTAAGAAATTGGTTTATAAGGGAAAGCAAATATTTTTTTGCGTGGTTGAATATTTCTTGGAAATTTTCTTCCATTTCTTATGGCAGAATTGTTTTCAATAAATAGTTTGTGGAGTTTTTCAATTATAGGCAGAATATATTCTCTGAAGAAAAGCACAATACCACAATTTCTCATTTTTGCCAAAGCCTGTGTCCTGTTGATTTTGTAAT
>NZ_JBDIWA010000057.1:0-9102 GCF_039794105.1 Candidatus Kuenenia sp. | reverse complement strand
TAAGCCGCAGTGATCTTCATTCGAGCCGGAAGGCGAAGACGGTATCGTTTCCGCGTCAGATATGCATGTATTTAATAAAAAATCAGTTGGATTGGTCGTATCAGCAGATAGGGAATTATTTTGGCAATAAGAAACATACGACAGTGATATTTGCGATAAAGAAAATAAACGATGAATTGAAAAAAGACGACCAGTTTAAATCGTTCCTCGATATGCTTATGGAAAAAATTAAAAAAAGTCGGAAATAGACCCTGAGAATGGCGCATGATGCCGCATTAAAAAACAGTGTTAAGCACATTAAAAAAGATGTAATTATTCCTGTAAATTAGATATTTATGAGTTTAGGCGAGATAAAGAAAAAATTAGAAGAAGACGGCGTGGATGGGTTTTTGGTCACGAATGAGATAAATATCAGATACATTACGAATTTTACAGGTTCTGATAGTGTGCTTTTAATAACACCGGGAAGCGACTATTTATTCACGGATTCCAGGTATGTAGAACAAGCACACCAGGATAATCCGGAAATAAAAATAGTAGAAAGAAAGATATCATTGTCAAATTCGATATGTGGAAAGATTAAACAACTTAAAATAAAAAAACTTCTCGTCGAGTCTTTATATATTTCAATAGACCAGTTTAATGAGATTAAACAAAGAATAAATAACATTTGTATGCTTACGGCAAAAGGAATAGTAGAGAATTATAGAAAGCAGAAAACAAAGGATGAATTAGAAAAAATACAGAAGGCTATAGGGATAGCGGAAAAAGCATATATAAACGTTCAAAGCAAAATAAAATATGGCATTACTGAAAAAGATATAGCGGATATTTTAGAATATGAATTGAGGAAACAGGGAGCGGAAAAAAGTTCATTTGATATCATATGCGCCGTTGGTAAACATGCATCAAAGCCGCACGCACGCCCCTCAACAACCAGGATTCAAAGAGGGGATACCGTTTTAATTGATTGGGGATCAAGATTTCAGGATTATAATTCTGACTTGACAAGACTTAAGACCATGGATAGAATATCCCCGAAATTCCGGAGAATATATCAAATAGTGCTGGATGCACAATACCTTGCAATTGGAAGCATAAGGCCCGGTGTAATGACAAAGAAAATAGATGCCGTTGCAAGGGGTTATATTGAGAAAAAAGGATTTGGAAAGTATTTTGGTCACGGTTTGGGGCACGGAGTAGGGCTAGAAGTTCATGAAGCGCCATTTATTAATAAAAAAAGCAATGAAATATTAAAAGAAGGCATGGTTTTTACTGTAGAACCAGGCATCTATATTCCCCAATGGGGAGGTGTTCGAATAGAAGATTTGGTATTGGTTACCTCGACGGGATGTGAGGTGTTGAGTAAACTGCCTAAAAAGTTATCGGATATTGACGAATGATTTAACGTGTTCATTGCGGAAATTCTGCAAGACCCTTTTAACAAGAGCCCTATTTATCATAGAAAAGCTATTCATTCAGTAGCCCATCGTTTAATCAATCCTTTATCTCTTCACGTAAGCCCGAAATTTATTTTTTACACATGAAATAATTCGTAATAAGAGATGCTATTTTCGCTTTACTATTTGATAATTACTAAATTTTATATAGGGAAAAATAATGGACATTATAGAGAAAGTAAAGCAATTGATAAAAATCATGGATGAGAGCGAGTTGTCTGAGCTCGAAATTCAAGAGGAAGCTACAAAAATAAAAATAAAAAAGGGGATCTCCGGGTATTCACAAACTATTTCTCACCAGACAATTCCTCCGTTATATCCGGCGCAAACCCAACAGATAGAACAGCCATTTGTAATTTCCCGGGAAAATGAAAGCTCTTCTGAGATTTATTCGCCCATGGTGGGAACATTTTACCGCTCTACTGCTCCAGGCGAGAGTCCTTGTGTTGGAGTTGGTGATTTCGTAAATGAAGAAACAGTTGTTTGTATCATAGAAGCAATGAAAATTATGAATGAAGTAAAAGCGGAAACGGTAGGTGAAATTGTTGAAATATACGTACAAGATGGGGAGGCCGTTGAGTATGGACAACCGCTCTTTCGCGTCCGACAGGCAAAGAAAGCGACGATATAAGCTGACTCGAATCATTTCAAATAATTAAGGAAGAAGGAAATATGTTTTCCCGGATAATGGTTGCAAATAGAGGTGAAATTGCTTTGAGAATCATTAGGGCATGCCGCGAAATGGGGATAGAGACCGTCGCTGTTTGCTCAAAATCGGATGCAAATGCCACTTATTTAAAGCTAGCCGATATCGTAGTGTGTATTGGACCTGCTGATGCGGAAGGTAGTTATTTAAATATTCCGAGCATCATAAGCGCTGCGGAGATCACGGATATAGAAGCAATCCATCCTGGGTATGGTTTTTTATCGGAAGTGGGTCATTTTGCGGAAGTTTGTGAATCGTCAAATATCGTATTTATTGGTCCGAAATCTGATGCACTGATGAAGCTTGGCAATAAGACTGAAGCAAGGAAAATTGCAATAGAAAACAAGGTACCTGTTGTTCCCGGAAGTCAGTCTGTAATAAAAAGTCAGCAGGAAGCGTTAAGCGTTGCACATGAAATTGGTTTTCCCGTAATCATTAAAGCTTCTTTAGGGGGCGGCGGACGGGGAATGCGGGTAGCTCATAATGATATCAGCCTCATTAATTCTTTAACTATTGCCCAAAGAGAGGCAAAGGCTGCATTCAAGGATTCGTCTATTTATATAGAAAAATATATTGAAGATGCACGTCACATTGAGGTGCAAATAGTTGGAGATAATTACGGGAATATTATACATTTGGGTGAAAGGGACTGCACCATGCAGAGAAGACACCAAAAACTAATCGAAGAGTCCCCTGCACCATACATTACCGATCGGGCACGGGAAGATATTTGTAAGGCTGCCATAAAAATGGCAAAGTCCGTTAATTATACAAATGCCGGAACTGTTGAATTTTTATTAGATAAAGAAAATAATTATTATTTCATAGAGGTGAATACACGTTTGCAGGTAGAACATCCGGTTACGGAAATGGTGACGGGAATAGATTTAGTGAAATTACAAATAAAGATTGCTAGTGGAGAGAGATTAAATATTAAACAGAAAAAAATTCGCAGTCAGGGGGTTGCTATAGAATGCAGGATCAATGCTGAAGATCCTTATAATGATTTTCGACCGCAACCGGGGAAGATCACAAATTATCATCCTCCCGGGGGGAGAGGGGTTAGGGTGGATTCCCACATTCACTCCGGATATGAAATCCCCCCGTACTATGATTCATTAATTGCTAAGTTGATTGTACATCAAAACACCCGCGAGGAAGCAATTGCATGTATGCGTAGGGCGTTGAGTGAATACGTTATCGAAGGAGTGAAAACTACTATTCCGTTACAATTGGATTTAATAACACATCCTCAATTTGCAAATGGGAATATAAATACAAATTTTGTCGATAATCTTATGGCAAAAACTTAAATGGTAATTTTATTAATTGAGAAAACAATTTTTAGTTGACACAATAAAAAAACCATGCTAGTGTATGCATCTTCGTCCGATTATTCATTTCAAAAATTGCGATATGAAGGCTTACTAAGTATAAGGGGTGTAATTATTTGAGATAAGGCTTGGAAATTTTTTTTAGCAAGCACCGCAATTCTATGTATCATTAAACTTCATATATACTTAGTTGCTCGTTCTAATTCTTCATAGTGGTAAAATTAATGAGTGTAGCAATGTACTAAAGATAAATTATCATTAAAAAGGTTAGTGGTGACGCTATATGAGTATCGACTGTTGTGATTAGGTTAAGTTTTATTGTTTCAGAAGTTTCGTATTTTTAAGATTTTAATAGTTTAAGGTTATTTCTTGATTACGTGAAAGGAGTATTTAGATGTTAAGAGGAAGAGTTTACAAGTCATTATTTGGCGGTTTGGTAATTTCATTTTGTTCTATTTCATTTGCAGTATCTGCGAAAGCAGCCGAGCCTAAATTTGTTAGTAATGCCGGCTGTAAGTGTCACATGTCTAAGGGTTGTTATGAAGGGGAAGAATACAAAGAGAGATTGCATTCAAACACTTGGGAAAAAAGGTTGAAGGGGACAGCGGACGAAGACAATCCCGAATGTTTGAAGTGTCATGCAACGGCTGTAGGGGCGAAAATCAAGAAAAAATTTGGGGATAAAAAATATTTGCCCAATGTGCAGTGTGAGGCGTGTCACGGTGCAGGAGAAGAATATGAAAAGGTGAAGAAAAACTATCTGGGGAAAGGAAAGGATGCCTTTAAAGAATTGTTAAAGAAAGACCCACTCCTTGCAAGAAAAGCACAATATGACGCCGGTTTGATAGTTGCTGGCATAAATGGGACTGCTACTGTGAAAGAACAATGTTTACAATGCCATTGGGAGAGCGCTGATGCTAAGGACAAGTGTCCGAAAACAGATAAAGTGATGGATTATAAAGAATATTTTAAGAAAGATGACCACCGCGACGAAGATGATATCGACCTTGTAATTAAGAAGCTCTCTGATGCAGATAAGAAGAAATGGGCGGACATCTTGCCTAAAGACGATATGCTTTATTTGCCCTATAAGAAAAAACATTGATGGGTTTTGAGTTGTTACTTGAGTTATTATAGCCCGATGGGTACCCCCAGTGTGGGAAAGGGACAGGAAGAGAAAGATTATGAAATTAAAACAATTACTACGATTTAATAGACCGGGGTGTTTTTTCTTTATTGCTCTTGTTTCTGTAATAGGTTTATGTTCTCGGGCTGCAGTACTGATTGCAGCCGAGAACGAAACATGTTATGGTTGTCATGCAGATCCTGAAAAAATTGAAAAGACCGAGAAGGCTAGGATTGATCCGGTTACGGGTGAAATTGAAGTTGTTTCTTTGATGATTGATAGGGAGGTTTTTGATAAAACTGCACATGGTGGAACAGACTTTTCCTGTACAGACTGCCATGCTTCATTGGAAGAGGTTGAAGATGATGACATTGCTGAAAATGGGCACAAACCTAATCTTACACCTGTTGACTGTATAACATTTTGCCATGACGACCCTGCTGCGGAATATTATGAAAGTAAGCATGTTAAGTTGATGAAGGAGAATGATAAGGACGTACCTACGTGCAAACATTGCCATGGAGGGGTTACTTATCATTTTTCTTCATATGGAGAAAAAGCCCCGATGTATGTTCTTCGGGAAACAGACCCGCTACACAGAAAGTTGACAATAGATACATGTGGTTCTTGTCATGAAGAGTATCTAGCCGGCTATAGGAATAACGCACATGGCCAGGTTACTGCTCTTGGACATACTACAACGGATGTACCGGTATGCTTTGATTGTCATGGAAAACACACTATTCTCAACTCGTCAGAACCTGAGTCTATGGTTGGACAAGACAACATAATTAAAACATGCGGTAGTTGTCACGCTAATGCAAATGCAAGTTTTGTAAAACATGTTGAACATCCGCAGATAAAAAATTTAAATTATTACAAGACCTTGCTTGCTGCAGCGAAAAATTATCGCAAAGATCCTGAAGCGTTGAAGAAAGTTGTTAAAAATCCCCAAACAATCCTATGTATTGTGTTTGTGGCGTATATTGGTATTCTAGCTTTAACATTTACCAAGTTTGGGCTCCATTCATTGTTAGGCTGGTTTGCTACAGTTCGTGACGAGTTTAGGAGAAAGGGGCATTCTGATGAAGAGCAACACTAATTATTTAAGATTTACGCTGTTTCATAGATTTTGTCATTTTTTGACGATTATTAGTTTTTTTGGGCTAGTCTTGACTGGCATGCCGCTCGCCTTTAGTGGTTATGATTGGGGGAGGTGGTTGTACGAATTGTTTGGCGGATATCCTACGGCAGGATATATTCACAGGATCAGCGCCTTAATCACTTTTTTTGCTGGGTTTTTACATTTTGCGTGGCTGTTTTTCAACATATCTGTTAAAAAGAAAAAAGGGTTTTTTTGGGGGCCTAATTCAATGCTTTTGCAACCAAGAGATCTTTTTGATGTTATAGCAGACATCAAATGGTTTATTGGTATTGGCAAAAGGCCGAATTTTGACAGATGGATTTATTGGGAAAAGTTTGAATATCTATCTTTGATGTGGGGAACTATTGTTATGGCCGCTACCGGCTTAATTCTTTGGTTTCCTGTTCAGTTTACAAAAATTATTCCCGTTTCGGTTGCCAGCATCTTCGATATCCCCGGTATTGCGTTGATTATTCATCGATATGAAGCAATACTGGCGGCTGTTTTTATTTTCACAATTCATTTTATTCACACGCACTTACTGCCTGAAAAAATGCCAGTAGATGAATCGATATTTACAGGGAGAATAACGGAGGCTGAGTTTAAACATGAGCGCCTTGGTGAATATGAAAGGCTAAAAAGTCAAAGACAGTTGGATAGTTTTAAGGTAGCGCCTCCATCTCTTTTCGCAAAATTTTTATCAAGGCTGATTGCGGTACCACTTTTGATCACAGGGTTAATATTGGTGAGCCTGATGGTCTCTGCGCTTGTTGTTTGGGCGCTATAGTAGATAAAAATTTTGTAGCAGGCAGATGCTATACTGTTAAGTCCGAATCAATTAAATGCTTGATATATTTCAAGGTGGAATAATGACTTACAGGGTATTAATAGCTGATGATGAAGAACGCATGCGACGCGTGCTAACGATGATATTCGAGGAGATGAAGGATGTTAAAGTTGTTGCGGGAAACAGCTTTGAGGATGTCCTCCGCTATTTAGATAAAGAGAGGTTTCACCTTTTAATTACCGACCTAAAGGTTCCTGGCAGTAATAGTATCGATTTTATCAGGGCGGTGAAAAATAAGGTAGCGGATATCCCAATCATCGTGTTGACCGCTTATGGTTCTGTTGGTTTTGCCATTGACATTATGAAGGAAGGCGTCTTTGATTATCTGGTTGCGCCTTTCGATAACGATATTTTAGAATTGGCGGTAAAAAGAGCTTTAAAAGTAAGCTCATTGACTATTGAAAATAAAAACCTACGCAAGGCGTTAGAGTTGCAATATAACTTTGGGAATATTATCGGCAATTCTCCAAGTGTTGTTGAAACATTGCGGCTGGTAGGCGAAGTTACAAGAACCGACTCCACTGTTCTGGTCACTGGTGAAAGTGGTACAGGTAAAGAGCTGGTGTCAAGAGCGATACATTACAACAGCGATAGAAAGTGTGGTCCCTTTGTGGCGCTTAATTGTGCTGCAATCCCTGAGAATTTACTAGAAAGTGAATTGTTTGGCTACGAAAAAGGGGCATTTACAGGAGCTGAAAAGACTAAGAAGGGACGATTTGAGTTAGCCGCTGGCGGGACTTTTTTTTTGGATGAAATTTCCGAGATGTCTGCGGCAGTACAGGCAAAAGTTCTTAGAATAATTGAATCGAAAGAGCTGGAACGGCTTGGTGGTACGGATACGATAAAGGTTGATGTCCGGATTATATGTGCAACAAATAGAGACCTTGTCCAGATGGTAAAAGATGGAAAGTTTCGGGATGATCTCTATTACCGCATAAGCGTCTTTCCAATAATGCTGCCCGCTTTAAGGGAGAGAAGTGGGGATATTATCCCGCTGAGCAAACATTTTGTTAATCATTTTTCAGCAAAAATGGGCAAGACTCCGATTGTATTAAGTTCCGAAGTTGAAAAGATATTAATAAAGCACAAATGGGAAGGTAACATAAGAGAATTGCAAAACATTATTGAACGCGCAGTAATTTTGTGTAAAAACGGCGTTATAAGAACAGAGCATCTTCCTACTTCTATTGTGCAGGGTTACACGCCTCCGGAATTAAATGAAAACATTTCACAAAATAATTCCGTTAATTTTGACATACCACCTAATGGCCTGTCGCTGGACGATCTGGAAAAACAATTAGTTGCGAAAGCATTAGAAAGAAGCAAAAACAACATCACAAAAGCCGCAAAACTTCTGGGATTAACACGAGGGACATTCCGCTATCGGTTGCAGAAATATGGAATATCAAATTAGCATGACATTGCGCATTTAACATCAAAGTATGTCAAATTTGCAATAATAAGCGATGTAGAATGGTTGATAACTGCCGTTAAAAATTACTTGTGTTAAGAGCATCAAAGTGTCTGTGTGTACAAGTAATTGCTTCTTCATATATTATGGACAATGTACAAATTGTTCAGTTGTTGGTATGAATTGTGCGCAGTTCTTTTGTCGTGCAAATTTTAAATCAGTAGTTTTTTATAAAATTAAGGAGAGGGGGTGAAAGTGAAATGAAGAAAGGTATTATAGTTTTGCTGGGTATTTTTAGTATGTTATTTGCCGTAGCACATTCTAGTTATGCTTTGTGGGACAAGCCTTGTGGTAAGAGGCAGATTATGGAGGCTTACTACTGTAAGGATTGCAAAGAGGTCAGAGAGTTTGATGAGTGTTCTGAGATTGGTTACATATGGGATTTCAAGGCACACAAAGACGCTGGTGATAAAAAACATACTAGTCTTCCTTTAGCATGGGGATGTCAGAAAATTGCTTATAGCTGTATAAACACTGCCTGTGAAGCATATGGCAAATGCATACCGCATCCTGGCATTTGCGAAATATGTATGGATGATATTACCAGCACTAAGGTATGGTCAAGAGTAACATTTAAATGCCCTAAATGTGGTACAGAACATGAAGAACCTGGCAAAAATTTTAAGGTGAAGGAAGGCTTACACCCTGCACAGTTGCAAACAGGTGGAGAATGTGAAGCTTGTGGCGGCGTTGAACTTGAAATCGTATGCGAGAAGTCCGGTACATGCCCACATGTTGAAAGATAATTCAGTAATAGATTTTATGATCATTTTTATGTGGTGATTAGGAGGAAAATGAATAAGATGATACGAAAGGGAATGATAGGAGCGGTGATGCTTGGAGCTGCGGTAGCGATAAGCGGCGGAGTAGCGACTGCGGGGTATATACAGGGTACGCATGTAAAGACGGATTTACCCGGGCCGTTTCACATAACGATGTCACCGGATGGTGGTACGTTATTTGTGTCGAATCAATCTGGGCATAGTGTAACGTTTGTGGATGCAAGGACGCAGA
>NZ_JBDIWA010000056.1:0-10105 GCF_039794105.1 Candidatus Kuenenia sp. | reverse complement strand
GACCTTAAGGCGGGCATAGCCCACGTCGTTTCATATTTCAAGTAAAGCAATGGCCGCGCGTTGGGCTTGGTTTAATGTACAGGAATTTCAATCTTTTGTAATTTCTCTCTATCGGTAGGACAAGCGTTCCCCCAGGAGATAAGTATATGTTTAGGAAAATTGGTATTACGGCGGCGTTTGTAGGTGCATTACTGTTTAGCGCTGGTGTTGCTAGTACCTTGTACGTGCAAGCATTAATATAGTTTAAATTTATTTTTGTCATAAGTATTTTTCTTACGAATATTTTGCTAAGCCCGGTAATCATACTGAGAATGTTCTCAGTGGTTCGGGTTAAGCTTTTTAACAAGAGGAGGAGAAGAAGATGTTAAAGAAATTTGGATTAGGTCTGGTTTTTGTTGGTGCATTGATGTTTGGTGTTTGTACAGTAAATACTGTGTTGGTTGGCTCTGTTGTGGCAGGTCATGAAGAGGGACATAAATGCGAAAAATGCGGACACTTGCCAACGAAACCAGAGAATGATTGCAAGTGTGTATGTCACGCAAAGAGTGATGTTGAAAGTAAATGCGAAAAATGCGGACACTTGCCAACGAAACCAGAAAATGATTGCAAGTGTGTATGTCACGCAAAGAAGGGTTATTAATATCACAAGCAAAGACATACATCGTCCTTCGGCTATGCAATGGGTAGCCGTGTGGTGTGTCTACTATCGTGGCGTTAGTAGCATCGTATAATATCCGTTTGGTACTTTAATTTGAAAGGAGGTAAGTATATGTTTAGGAAAATTGGTATTACGGCGGCGTTTGTAAGTGCGTTAATGTTTAGCGCTGGTGTTGCTAGTACCTTTGCAAAAAATCCTGATTGCCCGGACAGTTGTAAGTGCCCGGACAATGTAACATGTGCAAAAGATTGCACAAAGGACAAAACAGATCATTGTACGTGCAAGCATTAATATAGTTTAAATTTATTTTTGTCATAAATTTTCTTGTTATGAATACTTTGGTAAGCCTGGCAACTTTACTGAGAATGTTCTCGGAAGTTCGGGTTAAGCTTCTTAACAAGATGAGGAGAAGAAAATGTTAAAGAAATTTGGATTAGGTCTGGTTTTTGTTGGTGCATTGATGTTTGGTGTTTGTACCGTAAATACTGTATTGGTTGATTCTGTTATGGCGACAAGTCATGAAAAGGGGAAAAGTGGCGATATTGGTCAGATAGTCGATATTGCTCAGATACCGGATGTAGTCAGGACTGCAATAGAGAAGGAAACCGCTGGCAGCACCGTCAGGGAAATAGTGAAAAAAGAGGCTGACGGCAAAGTGTGTTATGCAGTCGAGTATGTAAAGGACGGCATGAAAAAAACACTCAAACTCACAGAAGCAGGCGCTGTTGTGGCAAGTGAGGGGGAAAAGGTCGATATTGCTCAGGTACCGGCTGTGGTCAGGACTGCAATAGAGAAGGAAACCGCTGGCGGCACCATCGAGGGAATAGTGAAACATGAGGCCGATGGCAAAGTGTGTTATGCAGTCGAGTATGTAAAGGACGGCATGAAAAAAACACTCAAGCTCACAGAAGAAGGGAAAATAAAATAATTTTCATGCAAGCACGGCAACCTTACTGAGAATGTTCTCGGTGGTTCGGGTTAAACGCTTTAACAAGAGGAGGGGAAGAAAATGTTAAATAAATGTGCAGACGAGGGAACAAAGATCAATATTACTCAGGTACCGGCTGTGGTCAAGGCAGCAATTGAGAAGGAAACTGCTGGCTGCACCATCGGTGGAATAGTGAAACAAGAGGCCGATGGCAAAGCGTGTTATGCAGTCGAGTGTGTAAAGGATGGTGTGAAAAAAACACTCAAATTCACAGAAACCGGCACTATTGTGATCGGTGACGAGAAAAAAGTCAAGAGTGGCTCAGGCGCCAGTTGTTGTTAAAGCTACAATGAAACGGAAACTGGCGGCGATACCGTCAGCGTGATTCTCAATATCAATCAGATCAACGAAATCCTGCAGTCAGTTAATAACTGACTGCAGGATTAAGTTTTAAAACAGATATATCGTGAAATACTTTTTTATAGACAGGGGAAAGAGTTGTTCTGTGGGTTAATCGGGTGTGAAGTGCTTAGATGCTTTTTAATGGTGCGCTCCACCAGAAAGGATGTAAAGATATGAAAAAAATTGAATTTATGGCAGCAATATGTGTCCCTCTGTTTTTTATGACATCTTGTAGCAAGAAGACACCAGAAAAACCAGAAATACAAGTGTCATCAGAAGATGTCAAACGTGAAACAGGGAAAGCTCTGGAAACTACTAAAACTTACTTCAGACAGGAAAAAGAGAGATACCAGAAGGAAGTTGAAGCGACATTAAACGAACTCGGGGATAGAATAAAAGGTCATGAGTCAATGGCCGCCGGGAAAGCAGGGGAAGAAACAAGGGCCGAGTACAATGAGATAATTGAAGAGTTACGAAAGAAACAAGAAGAAGCGCAAAGAAAGTTAAACGATATCAAATCCAAAAGTGTTGACGAATGGAAGGATTATAAATCCGGAATGGATGCAGCCCTGGAAAATCTGAAGAATTCTTATAACGATGCTGTTTCTCATTTCAAATAATCTTCGTGCGGGCTAGTGAAAATTATGAATACCAAAAAGATAATTTGCCATATTATTTTGTGTATTTTAACGGATATTGTTAGACAAGATAAACAAACATTCATAGGTTTTGCAAAAATTAAAATCAGCGACCACTTTGTGTTGTAATGTATGAAAATCAAAGGAGGGTTGTCTAAAAAGTTAAGCGGTTGAGAAGTCGGGAATGTATATGTTAAATCACAACTTCTCACCTTTCATTATTTTTCATGAAACGAAAATGAAAAGTTTTATAGCAAGCATCACATTTATAGTAATATTTGTTTTGAGTGGAAACGTTTTATCGGAAGAAAATAAACGAGCTGAGATCCAGGAGCCATCCCAAGATGCTAAGGACAACGGTCTGGAAAAACAAGACAATGAAAAGGCACAGAAGGTAAAATATGTAATTGATTTTTCAAATTATTCAGGAGGTTCTGTCCGTAAATGGTTGGAATCGAAGGGGCTTTATTATAAGGGCGCAGCTAAGTATCCTGCGAAAATTGAATTCTCCATTCATGATGGTGCGTTGTTTATTAAAACCAAGCAACCCGTCAGAGGTTTTCTTGTTTGTAAGGATATCATTCTTCCGGAAGTTTCTAAAGTAAGAATTGAATGGGGAATTATTAAATACCCAAAGGATGCTTCCTTTGAGAGAGAAAATAGGACTCAAGCCTTGGGTTTATACATATTTTTTGGTCCAGAAAAATTGTCCAGTGGGTATTTTATGATACCGGATTTACCCTATTTCTTAAGCCTATTTCTCGGCGAAGCTGACGAAATTAACATACCTTACAAAGGGAAGTATTTTCAAGCAGGTGGGCGTTATGTTTGTGTAGGAAACCCGGAACTTAAAGAAACGGTAATTTCAGAGTTTGATTTGACCAGTGCGTTTCGAACATATTACGAAAAAGAGTCTCCCGCAATATCTGGTTTATGTCTTGAGGTTGACACTACTACAACTGGAGGAGGAGGAAAAGCCGAGGCTTATATTAAACGCATTGAATTCCTCGAATAAACAGCATGCGCGAGACTATACATTGGTTGCGAGATAACAGAAAAGATCGCTGTGTAAAGAGAAGATGCTGTCTCAATCACGTGTTCTCTTAATAAAACCCCAAACCAAAAAGAAAGTTAAAGGTGCGCTGCACCAGAACGGACGTAAAAGTATGAAAAAGATTGAATTTATGGCAGCAATATTTGTTCCGTTGTTTTTTATAACGGCTTGTAGCAAGGAGACGCCTGAAAAAGTAGAAACCCATGTGTCGTCAGAGGATGTCAAACGCGAAACAGGGGAAACTCTTGAAACGAAAAAAACTTACATGGCACAGCAAAAAGAGAAATACCAAAAAGATGCTGAGTCAACATTGGATTACCTCGGTAATAAGATAAAAGACCTTCAGGCAAAGGCCGGGCAGGCAGGGACAGATACCAAGGCCAGGTACAATGAGATAATTGAAGGATTACAAAAGAAGCAAAGAGAAGCACAAGACAAATTAAATGAGCTCAAATCGAAAAGCGCTGACGCCTGGGAGGATGTTAAATCCGGAATGGATGCAGCTCTGGAAAATCTGAAGAATTCTTATAACGATGCTGTTTCTCATTTCAAATAATCTTCGTGCGGGTTAGTGAAAATTATGAATACCAAAAAGATAATTTACCATATTATTTTGTGTATTTTAACGGATATTGTGAGACAAGATAAACAAACATTCATAGGTTTTGCAAAAATTAAAGTTAAGGCAGTGATTTACTACATCAAAGCCATTAGATTTATACGGCGAATATGCATCGGTATTGTTCTCTTAATTTTGAGTTTAGTTGTCATGATCTGTGGTTTTATATTTTTGCATGTAGCGTTTCTTTATTATTTTCCTTTGAGTAAAGAAGTAAAGGCGTTAGTTATCTTTTCCCTCGGTATTGTCTATTTTCTGGTCCCGCTAGGGGTTCTTCTTTACTTTACTTCACAGAGATTTTGGATGAAATTTTCGAAAGCAAATACATTGATACAAAAAGTTTTGGGTACGGTTTCTGAAGATAAAAAATAAATGAGAAAGGATATGATGTTATGGATAACCAAGCGAAAGAAAATGCGGGAGACATATTAAAAATTGACGAAGCGCTTGAATTGCTGGATAGAGAATTAAAAGGAAAGAGCGATGAGATTAATCGATTGATTAGTGAAAAATATTCAAATCTCAAAGAGATTATAAGCGGGGCAACACACACAGGCAGGGAAACGATGGAAAAAACACGGCAAACTTTGGAAGAGGCGGTTGCTAAGGGAGAAGAGAAAACGAAAGAAATAGGGATGGAAATTGATCGAAAAGTTCGTGCTAATCCATGGTTGGCAGTAAGTATTGCTGCCGTTGGTGGCTTCCTCTTATGCTATATCTTAGAAGCAGGTAAACGTTCAAAAAGTGCTTAGCAGGTTTTTCGTTTTTTGATAATGCACTTTATGGGTAACTATCCGGCGTAATCTATTAAACTACCGAAGCACAATTCGTTTCCAAATTCATGTTTGGGAATGTAATGGCACTGGAAACTACATTCGCGGGTTCAGGTTTGTAACTGTTCGGCTGAGCTCACGACGAAGCCTGAACCAAACGTTTTATACTTTCAATCCAGCCTTCTATTAACAGAACAAATGACAAATAAATTCCAGATTCCAAACAAGGATTTTATGCTTTGGGCATTGGAATTTTACTGCAGTACATGACCCCATTATACGCATAAACCCATAGGTTCAGGTTGCAAACCTGAACCCGCCGGGGATATTGTTGTATGTTTTGAATTTTATGCTTTGTCATTCGGAGTTGCTTCGTATTTCGTATTTTTTATTTCATGCATGTTTGCTTATAGCTTGTCCACCAAGGGCACATTACACTTCGCGGGTTCAGGTTTGTAACCTGAACCAAACGTTTTATACTTTCAATCCAGCCTTCTATTAACAGAACAAATGACAAATAAATTCCAGATTCCAATAGAATGTCCAGCGGGTAAAAAGCAGTATGGACATATTTTCAATACCCCCATTTTCAGGTATTGACAGGAAAAAAAAACTGTCTATATTGGATATAGAGAAAAAGCATCTGCTTCACAGTATAAATTAAGAAACTAAGTAATTTGCCAAACTGCCGGAGTGTAGAGACAACTTGTTCCCAAACCTTGTACTGAACATATTGAAGTACCTGTTTGGGAAGGAGCCGTGTAATGTTTACGCTGAATAGTTACCTTTATTGACGAGAATTCAAACATGGAATTAATAACATGCTTGAAATATTCAAGACTGCACAAAAAGACGCAAGAATAGGTAGAAAATTAAGACTAAAAATTTAAATACTTAACCAAAAAAAGAAAGGAGAATTACTATGCTTTTAGTTATTGCGGCTATTCTGATCATATTGTGGATCCTGGGCCTGGTCACTTCCACCACTCTGAGCGGTTTCATTCACATTATTCTGGTGATCGCCATCGTGGTCATAGTGCTTAATTTCATTCGCAGACGAAAATCTTAGCGACCACTTTATGTCGTCAGATATGAAAAACAGTGTTGGCTTACCCCACCTTAATCCCTCACACCAAGGGTAAGGGAAAAATATTGCCGATCCTTCAATGGGAGGGCAAGGTGGGTGGGGGCTGAATCATTATGAAAATTAAAGGAGGATTTTTCTATGAACAAAGTAGTCTCGCTCGCAATTCTTGCCGGGGGTATATTGCTTATAATCTTTGGCGTCAGCGCAACGAAGTCATTCAGTTCTGATATTTCCCGGTTTTTCACCGGCTCGCCTACCGACAAGGCGATATGGATGTTAATAGGCGGCGCTGTCGCGGTCGTTATCGGTTTGATTGGACTGTTGCGTTGGTCAAAGGGAAGTTGAGAGTGTTGGCTTGTTTTTACATCAATTGAAAGGTGAAAAGAAATGAGTAAACCTAAAGTCTTAACTACGGCAGCAGGCATACCTGTCTGCGATAATCAGACTTCCCTCACCGCCGGAGAGCGAGGCCCTGCATTGCTACAAGACCATCATCTTATTGAAAAACTGGCACATTTTAACCGTGAACGTATCCCCGAGCGTATTGTCCATGCAAAAGCAGCCGGTGCACATGGAACTTTCATCGTGACCAAAGACATCACCCGATACACAAAAGCCAGAATCTTTTCGGAAATTGGGAAAAAAACTGATGTGTTCGGCCGGTTTTCTACTGTGGCAGGGGAAAAAGGGTCTGCAGATACGGTTCGGGACGTCAGAGGCTTTGCATTGAAATTCTACACCGAAGAAGGCAATTGGGATATGGTAGGAAACAATACTCCCGTGTTTTTTGTACGGGATGCCATAAAATTCCCCGATTTAATCCATACCCAGAAACGTGAACCTCAAACCAATCTAAGATCAAAAACCATGATGTGGGATTTCTGGTCACAGGTTCCGGAATCATTGCACCAGGTAACTATCCTGTTTTCGGATCGCGGCATTCCCATGGGTATCCCTTTTATGCATGGTTTTGGTAGCCATACCTATAGCTTTATCAATGTAGGCAATGAACGTTTTTGGGTGAAGTTTCACTTCAAGACGCAACAGGGCATCAAGAATATGACTTCGGAAAATGCGGTTCGTATTGCAGGAGAAGATCCCGACTATCATACACGTCTGTTATTTGAAACTATCGGGCGTGGGGATTACCCTAAATGGACATTTCATGTTCAGGTGATGCCGGAAGCTGAAGCGGAAACTTATCGGTGGAATCCGTTTGATTTAACCAAGGTCTGGTCGCATAGTGACTATCCTTTGATCGAGGTAGGGGTATTGGAGATGAACCGCAATCCATCGAACTATTTTGCCGAAGTCGAGCAGTCTGCTTTTTCTCCGGCTAACGTTGTTCCCGGTATTTCCTTTTCTCCATGTAAAATGCTCCAGGGACGTATTTTTGCCTATGCAGACGCTCAGCGGTATCGGCTGGGAGTGAACTTTGAGCGACTACCGATAAACCGTCCGATCGCCACGGTAGCAAACACCTACCAGCGGGACGGCTTCATGAGATTCGATGATAATGGTGGCGCTTCGGTAAATTATGAGCCTAACAGCTTCGGAGGGCCCAAAGCAGATCCCGCGTATAATGAGCCGCCGCTGAAAATTTCAGGTGACGCGAATCGCTATGAACAGGAAAGAGGCGTTGATGATGATTTCGTTCAACCCGGAAATCTCTTTCGGCTGATGCCGACTGACGAACGGAAACGACTTATTGAAAACATTGTGTCAAGCCTTAAAAAAGCGCCGAAAGATATCCAGGAAAGGATGGTTCCGTATTTTTACAAAGCAGAGAAGGTTTATGGAGAAGGTGTTGCAAAGGGATTAGGACTTGCATAATTGAATAACACGTTCTGCATTTGAGCCGGGAATAGAAAGGAAAGGTAAAATGATCTTTAAAAGCATAAAGAAAAATATAGGGTTTGGCTTATTCGCGATCTTTGGGTGCTATCTCGTCTGTTTGTTGTCGCCTATCCTTGCTAATACACAGCCTGGTATAACGACTACCGATAAAAAATATATTGTTCTGGCAGCAGAATATGCCCTTCAAAAGTTTCAGGACGAAACGATAGATAGTCTGTTACCGGATTATATCGGTAGTTCTTTGCATCAGTATCGGGAATTGCTAAAGCAAACCTCCAAAATTGATGTATCAGATGAGTTAAATGAAACAGAAATAAAAAAACTGGCGGATGAGTGCGAAAGGATTTTTAATGACCTCAATAATGCTATACAAGAAAGGAAAACTACCGAGGAGGAGACTGGGAGAAGAGGAAGTCTTGACGATTGTTTAATTAATTGTGAAAGCGCCAACTTAAGACGTTTAGAGCAAACAGAGGAAAACGACTGGTTTGGTAGGTTTAATTGTAATTTAGATGCATCAAGTTGTGTGTTTGGATGCTACGTAGACGTAGCAAATGAAGAGAGATTAAAAGGAGGTATTCCGAAAGATTGATTACCTGAGAGTAAACGCCTTACCAGCAAAAATTATATTCGGGAATATGTTTAGAAGTGTTCGTAAATAATTTAAACAGATTAAAAAACCACAGTATCGTAGGTGCATGGTTAGCAAAGAGAACATTATGTAACCAAACACGAGAAAGGAGTATCTCATGCAAGGCAACGAGTTTATTGAAGTTGAGACGAACGTCCGTCTCCACATTAGGGATTGGGGGCAAGGCAAGACAATCGTGTTCATTCCTGGATGGCCATTGAGCCACGAGATGTATGAGTATCAGTTTACTCAGTTGCCTAAGCAAGGTTATCGTTGCGTGGGTATCACGCTGCGCGGCTTCGGCAAATCGTCCAAGCCCTGGGGCGAATATACCTATGATGTCTTTGCGGATGATGTTAAGAAAGTGCTTGAGGCACTTGACCTGCGCGACGTCACACTGGCAGGTTTTTCAATGGGCGGCGCTATTGCCCTGCATTACATGGCCTGCCACAAAGGGGAGAGAGTATCAAAGCTGGCTCTCTTTGGTGCGGCAGCACCGAGCTTCACCAAAAGACATGGTTTCCAATACGGCTTGGAGCCAGCAGCCGTTGATGGTTTCATCGAGTTGTGCTACGCAGACAGAGCAAAGCTTAATGAGGATTTTGGCAAAATCTTTTTCAGCAGCGAGAATGCAGTGAGTCTGAAGCTTGGCGAGTGGTTTCACAATATGGGAATGGAGGCATCTTCTCATGCTACCGCAGCCTGTCTTATTGCACTGCGGGACACTGATCTGCGGGGCGACATGGCAAAGGTCAACGTGCCGACTATGATTTTACACGCCACACAGGACAAGATATGCCTTTTTGAACTGGCGGAAGCGATGGCAGCAGGAATTAAGGGGGCAAAACTGATCGGATTCGAGAACAGCGGGCACGCCCTATTCTACGAAGAGAAAGAGAGGTTCAACACCGAGCTAACTAACTTCGTTGGTTAAATGCTGTAGTAGTCTGCATCAATTTCGGAGGTACTCGTGAAGTTCTCGTACGCCCTGCGAACTGTGAGGGGAGTAGTGAATATGCCGCCCGCGAAACACCAGATACGCTGAACAGGTAAAGGACAGCAGCACAGCGGCCTTGGCTCTCGTCCACCGTCCGAATATCCATGCCGGGGGATCGAAAAAACGTTAGCGTGAAAGAAAGGCGCGTTTTTATGATTGTATACTTTTAGAACCGGTACTGGTACTGGTACTGGTACTGGTACTGGTTATAGGCATATTAATCTTGTTTGTGCCAGGGCTGTTAAATTATTTCGTTGCCATCTATTTTATTGTCGGTGAAATTTTGGGTTTGTTACAGAGATGGTTTTTATGGCTTTGCGCTGGCTGGGAAAAGGAAATGCATTCCGCCAGTCATTTCAGCGAAGTTCTTTATCATAATAAAGGAGGAGACAAATATGTCAAAGTTGAAGATGTTTTATCGATGTTTATTTCTAAGTCTTTCATTGGCGCTTTTTTCATTG
>NZ_JBDIWA010000055.1:0-11350 GCF_039794105.1 Candidatus Kuenenia sp. | reverse complement strand
ACCTGAAATTATTATCGGTAGAGCCAATAAACAAAGAGAATATGACTACCGTATTAAAAGACGACATCCTTAACGAAGAATGCCTTTTCCTCTCCACTTCTTTAAGAATAATGGGTTTTGACGATGACCATTTTATTATCTGTGTCCCTAAATTAATCGGGGAAGAATTTTTCGGGGAAATCATTGAAGAAGAAAACAAAGAATATCGGGGAACAATACTTGCCGTGGACGATTCAAACACCGATTTACGAATCATCAGAAAATTACTGGGTAATGATTATAAAGTATTAGTGACAGACAATCCAAGCCACGCGCTCTCAACTCTGGGGAAAACCAATATTGATCTGGTATTAATGGATATTTACATGCCGGGAGTTGACGGAATTACCCTCTGCGAAAGGATTAAAAGAAATGCAATGGTTGAAGATGTGCCTATTATTATCTGTTCCGCCCACCCTACGCAGGAAAATGTAATACGCGCCGTAAGGGCGGGTGCTGCTGATTTTATAGTAAAACCGGTAACTAGACAAAAATTAATGGAAAAAATTAATAAACATATGCTTAATAAAAGCTTAAAAATCCCCGCAAACCGATAGTTGTTTTTTTAAGGATAATAATTATGGAAGATACTTCATTTTTAATGGATGATCCTGAGATTGTCAAAGAATTCCTGACGGAATCGGGGGATCATCTGGAAGCGGTAGAATCACAAATCCTCCAATTAGAAGAAAACCCGGACAATATGGATATTATCAACACAATATTCCGCCCTATTCACAGCACGAAAGGAAGCGCCGGCTTTTTAGGATTGAAGGATATGGGTACAGTAAGCCATGAATTAGAAACACTTCTTGACGAAGCAAGAAAGGGCAAACTGAAAATAACCCCGTTAATCATAGAAATATTGTACGAAGGCGTGGACATACTGAAAAGATTAAGGGAGCTTGTTGCAAAGAAAGTCGAGAAAATAGATGTTTCGGGCGAAATTGTCGATTACGCCCCCGTTATTGTAAAAATAAAAAATGCCCTCGAAGGAGAAGAAGTAACGGAAAGCGCCCCTCCAAAACCGCAGCACTTAGGCGAAATACTCGTAGAAAAAGGGGAAATTACCGAAGATGACCTTGACAAGGCATTGGAGGAACAGGAAAAACTACAGCAAAAAAAAATAGGAGAAATCATTGTTGAAAAGGGCATCGCCACAATAGAAACTATAGACAGCGCCCTCAAAACCTTGCCGGCAACAGCGCCAGTCTCAGAAACGGTCAAGGTCGATATACAAAAAATAGATAGCCTTGTAAACCTTGTGGGCGAACTGGTAATCGCCAATGCCCTCATAAAAGATCTTCTGGAAAACACGAACAGCACATCAAATAAAAATATTTCACACCTGGGAAAAATAGTAAAAGACATACAAGACCAGGTAATGTCAATACGAATGGTTCCCATTAAATCAACCTTCCAGAAAATGTCACGGCTCGTCCGTGATGTTTCCAAAAAGGCCGGCAAAAAGGTGAAACTGGAAGTTTCCGGAGAAGAGACTGAACTAGACAAATCGGTAATTGAATCAATTGGAGACCCACTGGTACATATTCTCAGAAATTCGGTAGATCATGGAATCGAACCGGAGGAAGAACGAATTGCCGCGGGAAAGCCTGCTTTGGGACATGTGCATCTTGATGCCTTTCACAAAGGGGGGAACATTTATATTGAAATAAGAGACGATGGCAGGGGTTTGCGAAAAGATAAATTACTGAAAAAAGCCATTGAAAAAGGAATTGTGAGCGAAAACGCCACACTTACTGAACAACAAATCTTCGGCTTGATCTTTGCCGCCGGATTTTCCACTGCTGAGAAGATAACCGATATATCAGGACGCGGCGTAGGAATGGATGTAGTTAAGAAAAATATTGAACGCCTGCGCGGCAAGGTAGAAATCTCTTCAGAAGAAGGCAAAGGCACGAAAATCTCTATCAAACTTCCCCTGACAATGGCAATCATTGACGGAATGATCGTCCAGGTAGGTGATCAGAAATATATCGTTCCAATGCTTTCTATAGAAGAATCCATACGCCCGAAAAAGGATGACATCTCAACGGTACAACAGCGCGGTGAAGTAATAAATGTGCGCGGCAATATTTTGCCAATGGTACGGCTGCACCATTGGTATAATGTCGAACCTAAAAAATACGACCCATGGGAGGCCATTATTCTCATTGTTGAAAGTGAAGGTCAACGATGTGGGATTCTCGTAGATGATTTAATAGGGCAACAACAAATTGTCATCAAACGCCTTGGAGAACAATTCCGCAATGTCAAAGGGGTTTCCGGCAGCGCTATACTTGGGGACGGAAGAGTAGGGCTTATATTGGATGTAGGCGGCATTATGAATCTTGCTCTTAACTAATATACAAAAACCAAACGTTTTACTTTTTAAAGGAGGAGAATTATGGAAGGTGTTCTTAGTCAGCAAAAACCTGCCGAAATTTCAAGTCTGGCTTCTCATGAAGGAAAATATTTAACTTTTGTTCTGGGCGATGAAGAATATGGCATAGAGATTTTAAAAGTAAGGGAAATCATTGGCGTCATGGCAATAACGCCTGTGCCTCAATCGCCAAATTATATTAAGGGCGTAATTAATTTAAGAGGAAAGGTAATTCCCGTAGTTGATTTAAGGTTAAAGTTCGGGTTTCCGGAAAAGGAACATACGAAAGAAACTTGCATTATTGTGGTGGAAGTAAACAATATCCTTACGGGCGTCATTGTAGATACGGTATCGGAAGTCCTTGATATTGCCACAGAAGACATGGAACCTTCTCCGCATTTTGGACAGGACATAGATACCGATGTTTTTTTAGGCATTGCAAAGATAAAAAATAAGGTTAAAATACTACTCGATATTGATAAGGTCTTACGCCAGGAAGAAATCGGCATGACAGGCAATTTTACAGAAGCATGTTAAACATAATAAAAATTCTTCAAAAGAAAGGGATTATGATGTTTGGCAAAATGACGATAATGACAAGGCTCATTGTGACAATAGTCATCTCAATTGCTATAGGATCAGGTATTTTATCGGTAATTGTCATGAAGAGGGAAAAAACGCAAATGCTGGAGGAAGTAAAAAAGGAGGCGCGCATGGCGGCGGACCAACTGATATCCGTCCGGCATGTGATTACGACAAAACAGCATGCTATCAACAATGACTCCAAAGGTAACTTCGAATTCAAAGGGGTAATCCCTGCGGTTATTGGCCGTGAAGTGGCAGAGCACTTCAGCCACACTACAATTTACAAAATGAAGCAAACGAGCCTGCAATACAGAAACCCGGCAAATAAACCAGACGCATGGGAAACCAAACAACTGGAACGATTTGCCGCTAATCCTGATTTAGAAGAGGTTTCAGAAATGACCTCTGAAGACTGGGATTTGAGAACGGGTACAGAAATATTCCGCCTTATGATACCATTAAAAATTACAGAAGCCTGCCTTGTATGCCACGGAGATCCGGCGACAAGCCCTACAGGAGACGGCAAAGACATATCGGGAAGGCAAATGGAAGGGTACAAACTAGGGGAAATTAGGGGTGGAATAAGCGTGGTGGCGCCTATGGACAGTATAAATGCGGCAATTGCGGCAAACAGAAATTTCAGCATTGTGGGAAATGGAATTTACGTCCTCCTTATTAGCGGTGTGGTATTCTTCGTTACCAAGGGGGTAGTGTCATTGCTGAAAAGGATGATTCATCACCTGAATGCGGGGGCGGAAGAAGTGGCTGCGGCATCATCGCAAATATCTTCTTCAAGCCAGTCGCTTGCCGATGGGGCATCGCAGCAGGCAGCTTCTGTGGAAGAGACTTCCGCCTCAATAGAAGAAATGTCCTCGATGACGGCAAAGAATGCAGATAATGCAGAAGAGGCAAGCCATTTGACGGTCAAGGCAAGATCTTCGGCTGAGGAAGGTAACGATACGATGAAATCATTGCAGGCAATTATGCGTGAATTGCACGGAGGAAATAATCAAATTCTCGCAATTATCAAGTCGATTGATGAAATAGCGTTCCAGACAAACCTTTTAGCACTGAATGCCGCAGTTGAGGCTGCAAGGGCTGGCGAGCACGGGAAGGGATTTGCCGTGGTTGCGGACGAGGTTCGCAATTTAGCACAAAGGTGCGCAACGGCGTCAAAAGAAACGGCAGACCTGATCAATGCACGGGTACAGAGCAATGACAACGCCTTAAAAATAACCGAGGTGTTTGCTGAAAAGCTGAAAGAAATAGCAACGGATACGAAGAAGGTTGCAGATTTGATGGGAGAAATCTCAGCGGCTTCCAGGGAACAATCGGAAGGGGTAAGCCAGATAGGGAAAGCGATGACTTCCATAGATAACGTTACCCAGCAAAATGCAGCCAATGCAGAACAAATGGCATCCGCCAGCGAAGAACTCTCTTCCCAGTCGGTGAATTTAAGAGAAGTCGTGCTTGAACTCGCAGCACAGGTCGGCGGGATACGGGAGGAGGCTATGGAACCGGAGGTTAAGAAAAAAACATCCTTGAAAAAAGAAATCACTTATCACAGAAGACCTGCCCTGGAGGCTTACAAGGCTGGAGGGAGCAAAGGCCGCAAACATGTTCGCAAAAATGATGAGGGGGAATCAGGGAAAAAACCTGAAGATATAATACCTATGGATGATGAGTTCAGTGATTTCTGATTGTGCAGTAAAATGGATATAATCTTCATATTTCGGAAAGGAAAAATTTTTATTGTATGCTTCATGCAGGAACGTTGTATAAACCCCCTGGAAATTTGCGCATAACATGAACGACGCTCCTAATATCTACACCGTTGGTGTTGGAGATGCAAAAATAGCAAGGGCTCCTAACCAATTAAAGACCTTGCTCGGTTCGTGCATAGGGATCGCGTTGTATGACCCCATTGCAAAAGTGGGGGGTATTCTTCATGTAATGCTGCCAAAAAAAACAGGAAATGACCAAAAATTAACGAAATACGCCGACCCGGGATTGCCTTTTTTTATCGGACAAATCATCAAAAACGGCGGAGCATCAAAAAACACCCTCCTGGCAAAAATATTTGGAGGCGCAAAGATGTTTGAAACCGCCGGGAAGCTTATTAATATTGGCGAAAAAAATGAACAGGAAGTGCGCAGGATATTAAAAGAAGAAGGTATTAAAATTGTAGCGGCAAAAACGGGCGGAACAAAGGGATACAATATAGCGCTTGATACAACCACCGGCAATGTAGAATGCCGCATATTCGGAGAAGCTATCTGTATTTATTGAGTATATTAATTTTATTTTATTTGCGAAAAGATAGCATTTATCAAAAACGAAGGTAAAAAATGGTCATTTCACCGGAACGCTTACGGATGTTAGAGGTAATAATGAAGCTTTCTATCGATAATGCTTCAAGAGCCCTTTCCAAGACATTGAGAACCGGTGCAAAAATCACTCTCTCTAAAATCTACATGGCCGATTTTAACGAAGCCACCGAGAAAATGAATACTGACACGAGGGAAATGACCGGCATTATTGTTAATTTCAAAGGCAACCTCGGCTGTAAAATGCTGTTTATGCTGCCTCTTGAAGGTTCTACAATACTGACGGACTATTATCTCCGTCAACCGGTGGGTACAACAAAAGAATTTAACGCTGATACCGAAAGCGTCTCTCAGGAATTGGGGAATATCCTTGCAAGCCATATCAGCAACACGCTGGTTTCCGACTTCAATGCTACATTATTGCCGGAACCGCCGCAAGTGCATAACGATTATGCGGGAATAATATTTTCGAGTCTTTTGTTGGAACAAGGGATATATTGCGATCAATTGCTCCTTGTTGAGACAATTTTTGAAATCTGTAAAACAGAAATCACTTGCTATCTTTTCCTCCTGCCTGAATTGGCATCTTTGGGAAAGCTATTAGATGCAATAGGAGAACGTAAATGAAACGAATACTTGTCGTGGATGACGCGAAGGTTGTAAGAATGGTTATCAAACAAATATTGACGCGTAACGGCTTTCTGGTGGTTGGAGAGGCGGAAAACGGCAGGGAAGCTCTTGAAAAATATAAGGAATTAAAACCTGATGCGGTAACCATGGATATCGTAATGCCGGAAATCGATGGAATCCAGGGGCTGAAGGACATACTCGATTATGATAAAAATGCAAAGGTAGTCATGATTTCGGCAATTGACCAGCGGGATGCATTACAGGCGGCGCTTCTTAACGGAGCATGTGATTTTGTGGTGAAACCATTTGAAGACGACCGTATGGTATCGGCCTTAAATTCTGTACTTGCCAAAGAATAAATCAGATAATCATTCTCCCGGTAATGACTATGTATCGTTTGAGGCTGGTAACCAAATAAAATCCCTCCCCACAACCGCTTCTCTTTACAAAAGGCTTCCGCAACAGGCATTCACTATGGCATAAATGCCATTGTTTTTATTATAGTGGCAGGTTTTGTGGTATAAAGGTAATACTTTTTTTTGTTATTCACGCCACAATCCTTTAACAAAACATTTCCACAAAAACCCACTATCGTGTGTTTTATCTATACAAATACTTACAGGGCACAAAAATATTTCCGGAAGAATATAAGATGGGAACGGTTTTCGTAAAATATTGCCCTCCAGAGTTGACGTAGAGGAATTTCAAACCATTCCCTGTAGGTGCGAAGCAGATACCATGTAGCCTTCCGGTAATTGGGCTGTTACGAAGTGCGATTTGAGATTTAAATCATACTTCGTAAATAAGACAGATATCTCATCATAGCCCGGTGCAGCACCCTGCATTTCAGATTTAGCTTAGAATCACCATTAACCTTAAAAAAAATTTGTATGGAAATAGACCTTACTGACCAGGAATTTGCTATATTCCAGAAATTAATCTATGACGAAAGCGGCATCAACCTTTCCCCGGCGAAAAAAGAATTGTTAAAATCCCGCCTGATAAAGCGTTTACGCACTCTTTCCCTGAAATCATTCCGGGAATACCATACCTATGTTACGGAAAGAGATGTTAGCGGGAAAGAAATGATTCACATGATAGATTGTATTTCAACGAATCTTACTGAATTTTTCAGGGAGATTGCGCATTTTAACTTCTTATCAGAAAAACTCCTTCCAGCATTGCTAGAAAAAAAGAAGAAAAAGAAGGAAAAAAAATTACGGGTGTGGAGCGCAGGATGCTCAACCGGAGAGGAACCTTACAGTCTTTCTATGGTTTTGAATGAACGTATCGAACAAATAGACAAATGGGACGTAAAAATATTGGCGACTGATCTTTCTACCAGGGTATTAGAAAAGGCAAAAAAGGGATTGTATCATAAAGACCGTTTAAAGAGCATAAATGTCCAGCGGTTACAGACATATTTTAAAAAAGGCGGCGATAACTTTGAAGACTACTATCAGGTGAAGGACGTATTGAAAAATATTATTGTGTTTAGAAGGTTTAACTTAATGGAGCAAACTTTTCCATTTAAGGGACAATTTGATTTTATATTTTGCAGAAACGTTATGATTTATTTTAACAAGCAGACACAAACCGAACTCATTTCAAAGTATTACAAACACCTTGCGCCCGAAGGCCATCTTTTCATCGGCCATTCCGAAAGCCTGGCAGGCACAAACAGCAAATTCAGCTATGTTATTCCAACGGTATATCAGAAATAATGTTGGTGTATTTATGAAAAACACCTTTTTAAGGAGGTTTTCTTTTGAACGGTAAAATAAAGGTTTTGATTGTAGATGATTCCGCTGTAGTGAGAAAAATTCTTTCTACCGGTCTGAGTAAACACCCTGATATTGAAGTGGTAGGTACAGCGCCTGACCCGTTTGTCGCCAGGGATAAGATAGTAACGTTAAAACCTGATATTGTGACGTTAGACGTCGAAATGCCGCGAATGGACGGGATATCTTTTTTGCAGAGATTGATGGCGTATTATCCTTTGCCGGTAATTATGGTAAGTTCTTTGACACAATCAGGCTGTGAAACCACATTAAAGGCATTAGAGGTTGGGGCGGTGGATTTTGTGGCGAAACCCACACTGGATGTTTCAAACTCTCTTAACGACGTCATAGATGAATTGGCGGAAAAGATAAGGACATCCGTAAGGGTTAAAATTAAAAAAAAGGTGTTAAAAACAACTGATACAAAACGCCCGCAAACAAGCCATGCACTCATTAAGACCACGCATAAAATTGTTGCTATCGGCGCTTCCACGGGAGGCACAGAAGCATTAAAAGAAGTGTTGACACAAATGCCTCCTAATGCGCCAGGCATAGTAATCGTGCAGCATATGCCGGCTTTATTTACAAAAGCATTTGCCGACCGACTGAATACCCTATGTGCTATACGTGTAAGCGAGGCGAAGGATGGAGAGAGTGTTGTCCCGGGAATGGCGCTGATCGCGCCGGGTGGTTATCATATGGCGCTAAACAGGAGCGGCGCCAGGTATTACGTTACCATAAACCAGGATCCCCCTGTTCGCAGACACAGGCCATCCGTGGAAGTATTATTCGAATCTGTTGCAAAATATGCCGGAGTCAATGCAATCGGCGTCATTATGACGGGCATGGGCGATGACGGCGCATGCGGTCTCTTGAAAATGAAGGAGGCAGGGGCGAATACCATCGCTCAGGATGAAGAGAGCTGTGTTGTATTTGGCATGCCGAAAGAGGCGATTAAACTGGGAGCGGCGGAAAAAATAGTATCTCTCGAAAAAATTCCTTCCGCCATTTTATCATTTCTGAATTGACGCAATTCTGACCGATTCAAGAAAACGCCTTAACAATCTGATATCGGATGCAAAATGGACGTGTACATAGGAACAAAGCGCACGCGGTGTAAAGAAGCCTTCCTGTTTTGGTTTATCATGTCCTTCTTTCACAATTTCATAGGCATAAGGATTATGCCCGGGTATCTGTTGCAACGATGACCAGTGAAATTCATGCGCCCTGAATACCTCGTCTTTTCTACATAACAGAGTATCATGTATACCCTTCACGGTAATATACCCCAGGCCCTGCCTATTTTGCTCCATTTTTGTGCCGCTCTTAAAGAGTCCACACATTTCGTATGACTTGTTATTAAACGCTGTTAAATGCTCAAGCAAATACATCATTCCCCCGCATTCACCATAGAATACTACCCCATTCTTATATGCCTTTCTTATCGATTCCTTCATAGTGGTATTTGACGAAAGCAATGGAGCATGCAATTCCGGAAAACCGCCTCCTATATAAATGGCAGAAACATCAGACGGCACATATTTATCATACATAGGGCTGAAATAGGCAAGTTCAACACCATATGCCTCCAGCAAATCAAGATTATCATGGTAATAAAAATTAAACGACTCATCCATTGCAACCGCAATTCTTAAATTATATCGTTCTGAAATGCCGCTAAATATCTTCTTTTGAAAAGAAGGAAGCTTGTCCGCCGAAAAACCAATGTTAATTATTCTTTCTATATCAACTGTCTTTGATAAGATATCTCCTATTTTCTGATACACGGCTTTGGAAAACTCCTGTTCTATGGAAGGCACAAGCCCAAGATGTCGTTCCGGCAGCCCTATTTCATCATTCTTCGGCAGATATCCTACCACAGGAATACCGCTGTTTTCTTCGATTGATTTTTTAACAGCATTGTAATGCCGCTCGCTTCCTACCCTGTTCAAAATTATCCCATGGATAGCCAATTCCTCATCAAACTTTTTGAAACCCAGAGCCACCGCACCGGCACTCCCAGACATACCCTTGGCATCCATTACCAGTATTACCGGCGCTTTTAATACCTTTGAAAGATCGGCGGAACTCCCGGATTCAGTTCCACTTAAAGAGCCGTCAAACAACCCCATCACCCCTTCTATGAGTGCAATATCCGCATTGTCCATGGCATGGTCAAACAATTCGAGGCATACATCCCTGCTCATGAGCCACGTGTCCAGATTACGGGACAATCTGCCGGTAATGGCCGTGTGATGTGAAGGGTCAATGTAGTCAGGTCCCGCTTTAAAGCCCTGTACGGAGTATCCATTTTCTTTTAATGCCGACATTAAACCAAGGGTGACGGTTGTTTTGCCAGCGCCGCTATGCGTACCTGCGACCAATATTCTCGGATAAGCTGGTGATGATTTTTCCATAGTTCAATAGCTATTAAGTTTAAGCTGAAAAAATGCAAACACTGCTGCTATTACATTGAGAAATATAGTTAAACAAGTTCAAAAGTCAGAGGTCGGAGATCAGACCTCTGAATAAAAGGAGACCGAATTATTGCAAAAAACACTCTGTTAAAATATTGGGAATTGTACTGTAACGGAAAAACGTGGCGTACTCTGAAATTGTAGCGCATCGATATTCAATATATTAATCTGTTTTTTCACTCACTTCGGTTTCCTTTTCTGTTTTAACACTTAGTTTTTGGTATATACCAAGGCCAATCATGGCAAAAACGGCAACAACTATAAGTATCGCCGGATATGGCAACAAAGCAACGTCTTTTGTGCCTGCCTTGAAAATATAAACTAACCCTTCCAAGCTTACTGCTATTGATATAATCACAAATATTTTGGTCAATGTCTTTCTTGCCTCTTTTAGCGAACGAAGTTCTTTGCTTTTTCGAACTACTTCCTCCTCGTACAGATACTTCGCAACATCAAGAATTGCTATCGCAATCACAATTGCACCCACCGATTGCAGTACATTCGATATTCCATTTTCGACAAGATTAGTGTGAAAAACTACCTCCCACGCAGACCAACCCATGGTGAACACAGAAACAGAAACAAGAAGAATGGTTGCAAATAAGTATGCATACTCAATGATTTTTTCGAACAAATTATTCATTATACTTTATTTCCCAAATTAATGTTTATAAATTTATTGCAACATTTTGACATGGTTGGGTTGAGGCACGAAACCCAACTTCGCGGGTTCAGGTTTGCAACCCAATGTCATTAAGTTAAGGATATTTGATCAAAAAACAACCCCCTTTATCCCCCTTTTTTAAGGGGAACTTTTATGGCAGGCTGCTTAACTTAATGACATTGGTTTGCAACCTGAACCAAACGTTTTATACTTTCAATCCAGCCTTCTATGAACAGAACAAATAACAAATAAAGTCCAGATTCCAAGCAGGGATTTTGGGATTTAAGTATTGGAATTTTACGGCAGTACATAGCCCCATTATACGCATAAACTCATAGGTTCAGGTTGCAACCCAATGTCATTAAGTTAAGAAAAGCATCACAAAAAAACGATATATCATCTTGATTAACAATAAGTTAGGTGGTATAATCAATGCCGAGTTAAACGTAATTTACCAGCATTAT
>NZ_JBDIWA010000054.1:0-12161 GCF_039794105.1 Candidatus Kuenenia sp. | reverse complement strand
ATCTCATCGCAAGATCACCATATGGCCTCATGGTTCAAATACTTGCTGGATTAATCACATACCTCCTGCTTGCAATCTATTGTCATAACAATTTTAAAGAAAAAGTCTCTATCAAGCGAGTTAGAGAGTTAAGATTCAAAATTAAAAATGAAGCGGCTCTCTTTGTCTTTACAACCGTGACTAAACATAATTTCAAAGAACAGAGTAAAAATTATGCTTACGCAAAAACCTAACCGGACAATGCTGATTTTTTACCTGATTTTTGAAATTTTACCTACACAAAACTTGGTAGCCCCCGATAATATCTTGTGCCAAAAGTAGCGCCATGGAAAGACCGCAAAGGGCAATGCCAATGACAGATTTGTTTTTCTTATTAATGGATTTTCTTCTAAAAACGGATAAAGCGAAGTTAAAGACATGCGTAAGTTTAAATATCGGATAATTATGTGTATTATCAACTTCCTTAAAGGAAATACCGTCAGGTCTTTAAAAACCGTTTCAGGGGAATTGCATCCTATCGTTTTTTTTGTAACAAAGAGGGCAGTATAAATAAGATTATTACAACGGTATTTTTTTGCCTTCCTTGTAAAATCTTTCCAATTCAAATCAGGGTAAAAATTAATTATTTCTGCAATATCAAATAGTGATTTAAGCCGAAAAAACCTTTTGCGTTTGGAATTAATACACGCGACGATGAGCATGTCTTCCGGGGACATAACATATACGCTATGTCCCAAAAAATAAATCTTTTTTGCATTACTCCAAATATCCACAAAATCTATGGGCAGTGTTTCTGAGCAATGAATATCATGGTGGCTGAAATAATCACACTCAATACCCTTTAATCTAATACTATGAATGTACTTTCTTATTTCTTTTTTTTCATTAGTGGTTAATGTCTCTTTTCCTGGTCGTATTATTATATCAAGATCATTCTTATTGACGAGCCATGGATGCGTGTATATAAGCGCATTTAATGCTATCCCCTTTATGAGCATGACGTCTATGAATCTTTGATGAAAAAAAGCTAATGCATCTTTCAATGTTTCTTCCAATGTATTTTCTAAAACCTTCCTGGTATAGAGATAGAGCTTAAACTTATTTGCTACATCATCATTATGCGGAATGATACGGCCGTTTTCAGAGCATTTTTGCAAGTTTAAATAGATCAATGGCGCCACGCTATGGAGTCTTGCCGTAGCGTACACTCTCTCCCAATCGATCTTTTCCCTATTGCACAAATCAAGAACATTTTTCTTGTGTGTATCCGAAAAATTTTGTCTCGTACAAATAAAAAGAAGTTTGTCTTCAGCTAGCATGTTCTTATATCAAATATTTTTATTTTGTTATCCCACCGTACGTATCAGAAGATACCGGAACCAAGCAAGCACGAAATACGAAATGCGGAACCACAGATTACACAGATAAAACAACAGAAACCACAGATTTCACAGATTGCACAGATAAAAAGAAGATGGTTGAATGGTTAAATGGTTGAAACGATTTGATGATTTGACTAATTAACTATTCAACTATTTGACTAAAGGAAACCACAGATTGCACAGATTTTCAGGGCGGTTTTGCAACCTGAACCCGCCCGACTACTACGTGGAAGAAACATTATTTTACCACTATCCCTCCTTACTTCCCGCCTTTTAAACCTTCGCCGCGCCGCACAATTCTTCTGCCTTTGCAAGTTTAGTATAATATTGGGTTGCTTTTTTTACGCCTTCTTCAAAGGTGACTTCCGGCGACCATTTGATTTCTCTCCGCGCCTTTGAATGGTCAAGGCTAATATGATCAACTTCTCCGTGACGTTTTTGTCCTAGTATGGGTTCTATGTCTTTGCGTAATGCCCTTCTCACTGCAAGGAATACTTCCATATCAGAGATTTCCTTGCCCCATCCAAGATTATAAATTTCTCCGTTTCCGATATCCCCTAAAACCGCAATGTTCGCTTTTACAATGTCATCCACATAAACGTAATCCCTTGTCTTTGAACCATCGCCAAAAATTGTGGGCTGTTTATTTTGTAGCATTAGTTCGCTAAAGATTGCGACAACGCCCGCCTCTCCATGCGGAGACTGCCGTGGTCCGTATACATTTGGATATCTTAAAATGGTAACGTTAAGGTCGTATAATTTATGGAAAACATGCAAATAATGTTCAACGGTATGCTTGCTTACCCCATAGTGCGATAAGGGTTCCGGCGGAGTGGCTTCATTTGCAGGCAATTGTTTCGGTTCTCCGTAAACAGCGCCTCCGGTAGATGCGTAGATAAATTTCTTAACCCGATATTTATTTGATAACTGGCACAGGTTCAATGAACCAAGTATATTGATATTCGCGTCATAAACAGGCGTTTCTACCGACTTCCGCACGTTCGCATGCGCTGCATGATGATTTACTATTTCCGGTTTTATTTTTTTAAAAACTTCTTCCAGACTTTTCGCGTCACAAATATCAATATTAAAAAACTCCGCTTTCTTATGTATGTTTTCTTCTTTTCCTGTAGAAAGATCATCTACAACAGCTACGCGATGTCCCTCTTCAATTAACTGGTCTACCAGATTAGATCCAATAAACCCCGCACCGCCTGTTACAAGTATTTTCATACCATCCCCTTTTTCTATTTGTTGTCTTTATTAACGTACAAGGTAATTCATAATAACAATTGTCTTGCGCAGTCGCATGATGTTTTATTGGTAGCAAAACAAAGACCAAAGAGCCTGTATCGGATATTCTAATTCCATTCCGGGAAATATTATTGGTGTCCTCCTGCTTTTTTGTGACTTCCGCCAGGTTTTAATGAAACGTTACAGTAGTGTTAACCTTGACAGGGTTGTATAGACGACTGACGGTAGACGATAGACGATAGACGAAAGGACGATAGACTGTAATGCTTAAGATATATGGTTTCAGAAAAGCATTTTTCTGCAAAATTTGCGTGATTATACGCAATACAACAAAGTGAGGAATATTCCTTGTATCGCTGCTTTTTGTGAAGTACGGTAGCTATTTAGCGTATTCTATTAACTACAGAAGCACAGTTAGTTTCCAAACTGGCTCGAAAATAAGACTACAAAAAACAGTTTAAGTACAGGTACCGCAATATTATATGGCCACAAAACCATTTTCATCGTTTCTGGGTGTTGCTAATGCAACATGATGACTGTTTGGGAACGTAATGGCGCCGGAAGCTACATTCGCGGGTTCAGGTTTGTAACCTGAACCAAACGTTTTATACTTTCAATCCAGCCTTCAATTAGCAGAACAAATGACAAATAAATTCCAGATGCCAAACAGGGATTTTGGGCATTGGAATTTTACTGCAGTACATTGCTCCATTATACGCATAAATCCATGGATTCAGGTTGCAAACCTGAACCCGCCGGGAGTCGTGTAATGTTTTTACGCCAGATAGTTACGATGTACGTTAAAATGAATCGTATGCAGATATGCATGGTTTTTGCGAAGCAACAAATTACATTTATTAATTTTGACGCAAAATTTGCATGATTACGTATTTATTCGAAATGAATCGTTAAAACAATGTATTGCATATGAACGAAGCAAAGGATTAATACAGAAGAGGGTTGAGAGAATACATTGTTACCGCATTTATTGCGGTTTTGTGGGACGGCGGAAAATACTATTGGTTGACGCTTACAACATAGATGTTTTGTAAAGAGAATTTAATCGCCATTTGCTTTTGAAGCACAGGCAATCCCCCATTCTTTCACCCGGTACTCAATCTTTCTGAGGGATATTCCCAGCATCTTTGCCGCTTCCTGTTTATTGCCACGGGTTAACTGAAGGGTCTTCATAATAAGTTCCTTTTCCGCCTCCTTCCAGGACGTGCCCGGGGCGATGGTGATAGGGGGGATATCCCCTTTTTTCGGTAAAACGCATCCGGGCAGATGCTTTTTCACTATCTTATTGCCGGAACATAAAACCATTGTCCTTTCAATCACATTTTCCAGTTCACGTACATTCCCGGGCCAGTCGTAATCCATCAAAATCTCCTCTATTTCCGGAGCAATCCGTATAACTTTTTTATTTAATTTGACGTTGTTCTTTTTGATAAAGTGGTTGATCAGGAGGGGTATATCCGATTTCCTCTCCCGTAACGGCGGCATCGCTATATTTATTACATTAAGGCGATAATACAAGTCTTCGCGAAATTCGTTTTTCTCTACCGATTCCAACAAGTCCTTGTTTGTGGCTGCAATGATACGCACGTTTGCCTTTTTTGTTTCGGTGCTTCCCAGGGGGATATATTCACCTTCCTGCAGTACACGCAATATTTTTGCCTGGATCGATTTTGAAGTATCGCCCACTTCATCCATAAAGAGCGTTCCTCCGTCTGCTTTTTCGAATAATCCTATCTTGTCTTTCATAGCTCCGGTATATGAACCTTTCACATGCCCGAACAAGGCGCTTTCCAGAAATTCATCGGTGAGTGTGGCGCAATTTATCGCCACAAATTCCTTGTCTTTCCGGCTGCTATTCATATAAATCGCCTTGGCGATAAGTTCTTTCCCGGTGCCGCTTTCCCCTGTTATTAATATGGTGGCGTCGCTGCGCGCCGCTTTTAACGCTATATTCACCAGATCGCACATCTTTTTTGAATTGCCGATTATGCCGGTACGCTGGCTTAATTCCTCAACGTTGGAAGGTAAGAGGTGGTCGGAAATGCTCCTTTGCTGTAGGATCATGCGGTCGAGATTTGCCAAAATATCTTCTACTTCGAAAGGTTTTGTGATATAGCTGAAAGCGCCCAGTCTCATTGCCTCAACGGCCATTTCTATTTCACCAAAAGCAGTGATCATTAATATCGAAGGGTCATATAATTCTTTTGCGTCTCTCAGCAGGTCCATCCCGCTGATATTCCCGGAAAGCCTGATATCGGATATGATAAGCGGGAACCTTTGCTGTTTGATAAGCTCCCATGCCTCTTCTCCCGAGTCGGTTGCCTGTACCTCAATACCATGTTCCCTCAAAGTATTGCAGAGTATTTTCCGGTAAATTTCCTCATCTTCAACAATCAAAACGCGTGCTTTATCCATAGATATTTTTTCCCTATAATAAAACGATAAACCATTCAAAGAATAGATTAGGAATGAATGCGAATCATATTCTGTAGCAAGATTAATGCCAAATAGTCGGGGATAATGTGGTAATTTTGTAGGGACGTATTGTAAATACACACCTTTGTATTGATGAAAACAAAATCACCGCTTTTGTTTGTCAGTCTCACCTACTCGGTATTATATATATTGTGTAACAGTTCACGTAGTATAGATACCGGCGGAATGGTTACTATATTATTTAGATATCTTTTCTTTTAACGGCAAATATATTTTGAATGTTGTTCCCGTTTCTTTTTCACTTTCCGCCGCAATAACACCATTGTGCATCCTGATTATTTTGCCTGCGATGCCTAAACCAATAATTGGTCTTTCCGTTTCCGCTTTTTGTGTAAAAAATGGAGTAAATATTTTATTCAAATTATTTTTATGAATATACACGCCGGTGTCGCTTATGGAGATTTCTATTTCATCTTTATTTGTACACATACGTGTTTCTATGGTTATTGTGCCGTTAACATGATTACTAATGTGCGTAGGGTCTTTCGTTATTGCTTTTATAGCATAAATGGCATTGTAAAAAATATTCGCGAAAACCAACTCCATTTTGCAGATATCTATTAAGACATTAGGAAGATTATCTGAAAGATTAAAAACGATATCGATTTTATTTTCATTAAACATTCGGTATAGAGAGACTATTACGTCCGTTATTAAAGCATTTACACAGTAATTTTTTTTGTACAGCGCAACCTGATTCGCGAAATTAAGTAAATTATTAACCGCTTCTTTGCAATGAAGAGACTCTTTTATAGAATTTTCGAGGTATTCGCGCAAATGAGATTTACTGCTTTTTATAGCTTGCAGTTCTCTTTTACATTCTTTTTCGCAGCCTTCCAAATTATTCATACTTTGTGTCAATTTGTCTTGCACCTGACTATGCGTCATATCCCCGCCGTGGGAGCCTGCAAGCGTTCGTAATTCATTCATAGTCCTGGAAATGGAATCAATCTGCATTTCCAAATGATTTAGTGTAATAGCAATCTTATTAAAATATTTCATGCTTTCCTGGGCGCATAGGCTGAATGCGCCTATTGGTGTGTTGATTTCATGCGCTATTTCTGACGACATCATACTTAAAATATTTAGTTTTTCCAACTGTGTTGTTTTTTCCTGTAGTTGTTTCTGCGCGGTAATGTTTGTTATATATATGTTTATGAATCCTTCTTTTGTGATTGGCACAAAAGTCAACGAGAATACCTTTGTGCCATATTCTGATTCTATTACTTTGTATGAATTAGTATTGAAAGCATCCATAATTACATTGTTAAATTGCGCAGGAATATGTTCATTTATCTGTTTGCTCCAGAAGTTTAAAAACCATAATCCAGCTTTATTGGCATAGGATATGACGCCCTCTTTTGTTATTTGTAAAACAGGGTTTGGGTTTTTATTTATGATATGCGCAAACTTGTTTTGTGAGGTTTCGATATCGCTTCGTTTTAGTTTCATGCTATATTCCTTTCTATAGTAGGATTCCTTTCCTTATTGTGAAGGAATTAACAGGTAATGTTCTTTTGTAATAAAAGCCCCATTTCCCTTAAACGTTTCTCCTTTTTAAGTAGTTCGTTAAACGGTTGTGATTGAATTTACTACCTCTCTTTTTTCCTTCTTACGCAGGAGATGATTAAGAGGTGGTTATGAAATAATATTTACTTTTAATAATATACTATATTATTTGCCTATGTGTAAATACCCCAAAATGGACTGATACTAAAGGGGGTATAGAGTACATAAGCGCTAAGTTAAAATTACGGATTAATTTGATTGTGCAATATCAGAAGTCCATATTTTTTGCGGACATCCAACCTCCGAATGAATAACGAATATCGAACAAGGGATTTCGAATAGTGTTACAAATTGTAACAATTCTTTGAAAAATAAATGTTTTTAGCTATAAATGTATTGCATTGATAATGCTGTATTACATTGATAATATGGTGTAACTAAAATTAAGTGCCCATATGAAACAGTACTAAAGTGTTACAAAAAGATCAAAAGAAGAATTAAAGAACGGAGTGCTACCTTTGAAAAAAGAACCCGATGCAGTGCAAAATACTATGCAGGCGAAAGAAGAGGAGAATCGTTTTTTTGCCATGGTTAATGCCATTGGCAAACCGATGTTTAGCGTAAACAATGAGGGTGTTTGTGATTTTGTGAATGCTGCCTGTCTCAAAGCCCTTTGTTATGAAGAGAGTGGACAAATGCTGGGAAAGAAGATGTATGACTTAATTCATTGCGCCGATGAAGAGGGCAACGATATTCCTGTTGAAAAATGCCGGATATATCAGGCGCAAAAACAAGGGAGGGAAATACATGGAACGAATGATGTATTTTTGCGCGCGGATGGCAGCCATGTTCCCTTTGAATACACGGCGTATCCAATATATCAGAATGAAAAAATTGCCGGTAGCCTTGTGATATTTGATGCTATTAACGAAACAACAAAAAAAACTGTGTATACTGTTAATTATTTAAAAAAGACGCTCGTAGATTTTGTCCATAAAATTAACAACTCATTTGGGGTTGTTTTTATTTGTGTAAAGGAAGTGAAAAGACTTTTCCCTCAATTTTTAAGAATAAGCATTGTTACCGAAGCAAGGTTTTCTGCTATGAGTGACACATTGCAAAGACTGAGGCAAATGATAAATGAGAATTACCTTTCCGGTGATAAAGGAATAAATGACAGGCTGAATGGTATTATCGCCGAATTGTGCGTCAGCTTTGAAGAATTGCGGAAAACGATTGATGGCGTAAGCAAAAAAGGAATGAGTATAGTGGAATATCTGGAAGACACAACGAATGTGTCCATGCAGTGTAAGAACCTCATTAAAAGCCTGGTAGCTTTCGTAAGTCAGAGCGAACCGGTAAAAACAAGACACAAAATGAATGATCTGATAAAAGGGGTAATAGATCTTTACGAGTATCAGGCAAACAAGAAGAAAATCGATATATTCTATGCCGGGAATCCTGCGGTTCCCACTATGCTAATTGACGCGAAACAAATTGAATTAGTGATAGCAAACATCATTAACAATGCGTTCATGGCTATAGAAGAATTACAAGGGATGTCTGCCATTCCAGAACTTCAAAGGGCGGGGACAATAACGATAGAAACCGGTTTTCTCGAAGAAAAAAAGGTGGTGGAAATTCTTATAAAAGATTCAGGGTCAGGGATTCAGAAAGACTTTCTCCCAAAGATATTTGATCCTTTTTTCAGCAAATTTAAAAATAAAAGTGGGACAGGCATGGGATTGAGCCTGGCGAATAAAATAGTACAGATGCATAATGGCACTATTGAGGCGGAAAGCGTAGTTGGGAAAGGAACTGCCTTTAGAATAACACTCCCGTTGGAAGATGAATCATGATATAGTTCAAATAAATCTATGTTTAGATATTTTCAATCTTTTTAGTTAAGCAATGAATAAACCCACCCCTCAATCCCTTCCCAAGAGGGGACTTATCAAATTCCCCTCTTGGGAGGGGTAGGGGTGGGTAAAAATGAATGCCGTTGGGCGTTTGTCTTTTAAAAACCCAACCTGATTTTCTAAAATCAGATTTGTTTGATTTCAGGCGGGTTCAGGTTTGCAAACCTGAACCCGCCTGGAGATGTTTGCAAGACTATAATGGTATTTTGGGGAATCAGGTAGATGTTTAAGAAATCAGGGGTTCATGTTTGTAAACAATGTGTGAATCTTTTGAATGTTCAACATTACTGTTGCATTTATCACATCTTCGGTTATAGATATCAATACTAATGAATTTCGTGTTGCAGAGAAGGCAGTGGCGAATCTTCGCGTTCTTATACATATTTTTGATTCTATGATATTTTCTTCTAAGCAGTTTATTTTCCCATTCTTCATTCATAATAATTAACGAGCGATTCGTTGTACCTTCTTCGTCCCGCAATGCTTCCCATATAAAGCCCCTGCCAGAGTCCTTTTTTCTGTTTATACAATAACTTATCGTTGCCTTGCTTACCCCTGTAAGTTTTGATGCCTCTGTGACAGAAGAAAATATATTCATTACCATGCCGCTTGTTAAATCAATTTGTTTTACTTTTTTTGTTTCCATAGGCTTATTCAGATTTAAAAGGTTTATGAGATTACCTTGTAAGTAGATATACCCTTTACACGTTTTTAAAAACACTACCGCCCTTAGCAAACAAAATCAGGCAATAAACGTAACAATTTGTAACTATTATTTTTCAAACAACCAAACGTGCACGAATGTCAACAATACAATTAACAATTATTATGCCAAATGTTGTTTCTGATGAATGAAAGGATATAGGTTGTTTTAATAGTCACATTTTACAGGGAAAAAAATTTTTTAAATTGGTGGGCAATGCCTGAAACCGTGTCTTTCGTTACAGTGTCTGCGCAAGAATTGCAAAAAAGGGAGGAAGTGTCTTAACATATTGCAACATAAGGAGTATTTTTCAAAATAAAACTGGAAGATGAACAAAATGCGGCTGATTGAACGGATTTTTTAGTGCAATAATTGCATGGGGGAAATATGGTACGAAGCAGTGGCGTATTGCAATACGCCACTGCTTCATAATTCGAAATTCCTTGTTCGATATTCGACTGCCGATATCAGTCGGCAATCCTCAATCAGCAATCTGCCGACTGCCGACTGTTACACTAATACACCTCAAGTGAGATAGAGGATATTTCTGGGAATCGTTCACGGATGGCCCTTTCCAGTTTATTGATTTCATTGCCGACGACCCTTACGGTTCTCTCTATGGTGTCAACAAGTATGGGCAAAGGTTCTTCTCCTTGCCGGATGAGTTCCGCATCGGCCTCGACTTGTTTTCTGTCAAACATGATTCCTCCATGAAATTCTATTTCTGCCGTGAGTTTTACCATGTTTGGGCCAAGGATTTGGGTTTTGAGGCTGATTACCTTTTCCACCGATGGGTATATTCCGATAAATTGCCGGATATCCTTTTCCTTTTCCTCACTTACTGCCATGCCAATGAGTAAACGTCCATTCACAAAAGCAAGTAATACCGCCATGATTCCAAGAAATATACCAATGATAATAGAGGCAATGGCGTCAGGCAGGTGACTCTGATATATATGAGACAGCCATAGTCCTGTAAGGGCAGTAACAACACCAAGTACGGCAATGGAATCTTCGAGCAAGACCGCGGTGATAGTGGGGTCATCTCCGGACAAAACAATATTCCTCAGTGAACGCCTGCCCTGTTTCTTTTTCATTTTTTTATATGCGATAATCAATACATAGCCTTCAACAAAAAATGACAGCGCAAGGATTGTAATGGACAACCAATATAATTCTGAGCGAAAAGCCTCGTGGGGTTTGAAAAGTGAACTGATGCCGTGATAGGTGGTTGCGCCAAATCCTACAAAAAATATGCCTACTGCTGAAATTAAGTTCCATAGGTACCGTGAAGAACCTTGTCCCCATGGAAATTCACGGCTCGGGCCGCTGCGGCTATGTTGTATGCCTACATAGAGCAATATCTGATTTGCCGTGTCGGCGAATGAGTGAATCGCCTCTGCCAGCATTGAAGGGCTTCTGCTAACGAGCCATCCTGAAAATTTGGCGATGGTAAGAAGTAAATTTCCACATATAGCGGAAAGAACGACTACGACGGAATCATCCTTTGCGTATTTCACTAATGACACTCTCCTTGTTTTAAAAAAATAGTTATTTTCCCTCCAATAAAGTGTTTTTCGATCTCGTTCCCAAGCTCCACAGACTTTGAACACGGTGTATTCCCGATTTTTTGTACCTGAACCAAACGTTTTATACTTCCAATCCCGCCCTCTATTAGCAGAAAAATGACAAATAAATCCCAGATGACAAACAGGGTTTTTACCGCAGTATATGATCCCATTATACGCATAAACTCATAGGTTCAGGTTGCAACCCAATGTCATTAAGTTAAGATTATTTGATTAAAAACAACCCCCTTTATCCCCCTTTTTAAGGGGGACTTTTCTGGCAGGTTGCTTAACTTAATGACATTGGGTTGCAAACCTGAACCCGCTTGGAGTAAGTCTCCCGGATTTCCTATGCAAACGATTCCACCCCCTTAATCCCCCACCAGCGGGGGGACAGGCTTGCCATGTCTCTTGCAGCTTTCATGTCCTTGTGGGGTTGATCCTTAAAAACGTACATTAAAATAGAAAAATATCCGTTCTTCATCGTAAACAACCGATCTCATGGGCTTTATTTCAAGCCTGGCATTCATACGCCGTTTATTGTCCCATCCGAAAGCGAGCGACGGCTCCGCAAAATCGACACTGTCGCTGTCAATGCCTTGCTTCATTACCATTTCATAAAAAAACTCCGGAGCGCCGGTGTAGTGTTCTTTTCCCAGATAGTGGCGCCAGCTTAGGGCGGCAGAATACTTTTTATATGCGTTTGGAGACCAGTACTCGCTGACGTGTCCATCTACATCAAAGCCAAATATTCCTACGGATAATTTTAAAATCCGCGGATACACAAAAAATTTATACCCAACAGACACGTCATACTCAAAGCCATCGTTCCCGTCATTATACCAGTACTGCTTCCCCTGTGCATATACGTCAAAGTGTTCATCAATATCCCACATAACCCGCCCGCCGGTATAGTAGCGCGCCCTGTGATTGCTTAATGTGATAAAATTCTCCAGGACATCCTCTCTCCCTGTAAACACGGTAGTATCAAACAATTCGGCTATTTGATAATGTATGCCTGCTTCAAATTGAACCGTTTCTTTATTGTTTTCCGTATAGGTGGACAATTCGCCATTTAGATATGTCATAACACCATTCCGGAAATTTTTGTTTCCCTTGAGCCAGAAATGCTCCGCCGTAGAGCCGGTATGGTCCAAAAAATTGAATATGGTATGTCCAAGACCCAACGAAACGTCCGTTGCCTCCAGTATCCGCGCCGGTTTGTAATTCGCATCTGTTCTGAACCGTGTTATTTCAAAATTCCCGAAATCATCGCCTGTTCCTTCCTGATGGATGTATGTAATTTTTAATC
>NZ_JBDIWA010000053.1:0-12573 GCF_039794105.1 Candidatus Kuenenia sp. | reverse complement strand
TGCTGGTAAATTACGTTTAACTCGGCATTGATTATACCACCTAACTTATTGTTAATCAAGATGATATATCGTTTTTTTGTGATGCTTTTCTTAACTTAATGACATTGGGTTGCAAACCTGAACCCGCCAGGGGCAAGATGCTTGTGTTACATTGTGCAAGTAATTATAAAATCGGGAATACTCCCATTCAAAGAGAAGTGAAAAGCATCTATTTTGTGACACTTTAGTCTTTTGGAAAAGCGAAAACGCTCGTTCCGGAACTCCTGCCTGGTAACGAGCGTTTTCTAAACGAGCGCATCTTCCGCTATTTCTTTACCCTACTCATCTTTTTTTATTACCTGAACTGACAAATAATTTTCAATCCCCATATCCTTAATTTGCTGCAAGTGTTCCTCCAAATCATTTGCGTGTTTTTCTTCATCGGTCAAAATATGTTCAAGCAACTCCCTGGAACCGGCGTCTCCAACCTCAGCGCACAAGGTGATTGATTTTTGGAGTCTCTGAATTGCAATTTTTTCCAAAGCGTAATCATTCTCCAGTTGTTCCTTAACGGTCTTTCCAACATTAATTTTATCAAGGTCCATTTTCGGTATGCCTTCTAAATACAACAAACGTTCAATGAGTTTTTCCGCATGCTTCATCTCTTCCATTGAATTATTTTCATTAAATTCATACAGACGTTTATATCCCCAGTTTTCACACATCTTGGCATGTACAAAATATTGGTTAATCGCAGTAATTTCAGCCATTAACAACTCGTTCAAAACCACAATAACCTTTGGATTTCCTTCCATAAAACACCTCCTTTATGTAATAAAATAATACTTATGTAAAAAAGGGGAAATGGCGATAGTATCACCACTCCGTAAAACTTATAAAAGTATTATAACATTGAATTGATGTTTTTTGCATAGGGAATTAAATACTTTTTATCGCAATAGTTTTAGTCAAATAATAAATCTATTTAGAGGGGGTATTAGACCGCATAAAACGCTTGGTTCTTGTAGTGAACAGTTTAAAACCTGTCGCTACCGGAACATGGAAAGAATATGTGTGTTGAAGTCACCGCAGGTATAATTTAACGTTTAGGAATTTCAATATTTTTGTAGAGACGCATTGCATGCGTCTCTCTGGTGTGTCAGTAAGTGCTCTTGTGTCAACATTTTTCTTTACGCGTAGCAGTTTCCAGACGCATGCAATGCGTCTTTACATTAATAGCAACAACATAATACAGTCACTGCCAAAGGCCCACCTGGTTTAAAAATCTTCGAATCCGTCTTCTCCCATCGAAATAATTTCTTCGGGATGCTGTTCTTTCTTTTTGGTTGATGAATGAGGCAGCATCGGTTTTTTCTCCGTTTTTATCATCCTTGGTTTGTGCAGAGGTTCATGCTCCATTTCGTTTTCAGCGATTTTGAACTTATTAAGCATTTGGTTCAGCCCTCTTGCCTGTTCGCTCAACTCCTGGCTTGCGCTTGCGCTTTCCTCTGAATTAGATGCTATTTTTTGAGTGCTTTTATCGAGGTCTGTCATTGCGGTATTAATATTGGAAAGCCCCTGCGCCTGTTCCTGCGATGCAGTGGTTATTTCGCTAACGATGTCCGCCGTATTCTTGCTTTCATCTGTTATCTGCAAAAACGCCTGCGCCGTCTGGTTTGACATATCACGCCCTTTTTCTACCTGCTTAACGGTGTTTTCTATAAGCGCTGATGTTTCTCTTGCGGCGCTGGCGCTCCTTTGAGCTAAATTGCGCACTTCTTCAGCCACCACGGCAAAGCCTTTGCCATATTCACCGGCGCGCGCCGCCTCTACCGCGGCGTTCAATGCAAGCAGATTTGTCTGAAACGCAATATCGTCTATCACCTTTATTATCTTTGATGTGTGAGCGCTGCTTTCCACCAAATCTTCCATTGAACTCACAAGGCCGCTCATCATCCGGTTTCCATTCTCCGCCGCTTCTCTTGTCTTTCGTGCAAGGGCATTTGCCTGCTGGGCATTATCAGCACTGGCGCTGGTCATTGAACTCATCTCCTCTATGGTTGCGGATATTTCTTCTAATGTTGACGCCTGCGAATTGGATGATTCTGCAAGCTCCTGGCTTGCGGAAGAAATCTGGCTGGCAGCAGTGGCAACCTGACCGGCTGACGTTTTTACCTGCGCAAGTGCGCTCCTTAAATTTTTCAGCGCCGTATTAATAGACATGTTCATCTCCCCTACCTCATCGCTTGATTTGATTTCCACCTCTTTTTGCGTCAAATCGCCATGAGCCAGCTTGTCTAAGATATCAACCGTTTTGCGTAAAGGCATTGTAATCTGCCTGGAAACAGCAAAAGAAACAAACATCCCTACCACTAATATTATCGGGAAAATAATGATCTCAGTGCGTATCATGTTTCGCACTTTCGATCCGGAACGCGCCGCCATAGTCATAACGGCTTCGTTCATTACGTTCAATATGACCGGATTATCGGTGCTGATGTAATCATTGCTTTTGTTGATGTTTGGGGACAATTCCAAAATCCGCTTTATGCATTGCAAAAGGTGCGCTGAATCATCCTTTAGTGCCAATAGTTTTGTTCTCACCTTTTCCGACGTTTCCGCCCGCAGGTTCAATTCGGCAGACCCGTTTAATAACCCGTCTAAAATGCCTGGATACAAGGCGACGGAATCTTTCAGCTCCCCCATGATCTCATCCCTGCTATTCCCAGCCATTGAAGAAGCCATGACCGCTTTTGCCATTCTCTGGGAAATAGCCCTCAAGCTCCCCGCGGCAGCGATTGCTTCGTGAGAAGACCCCTCTTTGCCCATGGTAATTATCAGCTCATGCGCCGCGTTAAATAATTTAACATTATTTTTAAATACGTACTCCTTACTTTCAATTAATGACGGTGAATTTTCTACGATGTTTTTAATATTCCTGTAAAACAGCTCCCACTTTTCTGACACCATTTGCAACGCACGGATGATTTCAGGAGTTTCGGCTTTTGGCAAATTAAGCGAAGGGTCTCCATCGATTAATCCTCTCAGCGTTTTTTCAAATGTTTCGCTTGTTTCACGCAACAGATGAATAGCAGCTTTGTCGCCCTGGATAACCTGATTGGCCTCTTTTGACATTTTTTGTATAAGCATCCTCTGCGCACCGGCCAGATTAATTATATTTGCGTCAGCTTTTTGCTTCTGTATCGTTATCACGGTGAACGTTATTATTCCTGCGATAACAACAATATAAAATAGTGTCAATACCAACAGTTTTTTCCCAACCTTCAGAGAATTTAAAAACAGCATTATAAATGCTCCTTTCTTACGGATTCGATTCATACGCAAGATGCTCGTAACAATTTACTTTTAAAGGATTATGTCAGTTTTTTTGCAGGCAGATGTTTGTTGTATTCATGCAATATGCATTCATTTTCAGGTAATGTAAACCAAAATATGCTCCCATTGTCAACCTTGCTCTCTACACCTATCCTTCATCCATGTAATTCAACCAGTCTGCGTGTAAGTGCAAGCCCGATTCCGGCGCCGTTGATATCTTTATCTTTTGTGCTATTTGACCAGTAAAACTTCCCGGCAGATTCTTATCAATCAAGAGGTCATGCAGGCGCCCCTGCACTTCTGAATGCAGTTCCCACTGCGGTGTGCCGCGCTGGAAGAATGGCTTGTCGGGTTGCGGAAAGGTGTGCAGAACCACCACGAGAGAGATGTTCCGTGCTGCTGCAGCATCCATGACCCGCAGAATATTGGTCAAGCGCCCTTGGGGATGGGTGATGGGTAGCAGGCCAGAAAAATATTCATTCTGCACATCGACAACTAATAGCGCTCTTTCATAAGTGTTTTCCTCCTTTTTTGCTTCCAATGGACAGCGCAACCTAACGTCAAAAATAACCTGCTGGAACGTGCGGCGCACAGGACGTTGGTATTTAATGAAACGTTCTGCGGAACTTCGCACCTTCGGTTTCAAACATCTCTGTTCCAGTCAGGTTGATTTTTTTGTTATACGATTTTAAAGAGAATACAACTACTTATAGCTTGTTCAAATTGAATATTTTCAGATATTCAATTAATTTATTTTTTTCTTCAATTGATGTATGAACAAAATTGGGATCTGTTATGCCATTCTTTACTCCATTCCATTTCATATAAAAATATTGACTGTAAATATTATTAAAAATGGCATCTTTATAATTTAGAATAAGAATAATATATTGTGCATTAATATTATTGGGTAAAAGAACACTATCATTATACCAAGGAGTAGGAGAATCAGGGGGAATATCATTAGAAATCGAAAAGTCAAAAGAAAAATTAGATTTCTCATTGAGAGACTGTTCTATTATAAGTATTTTTCCTATTAAATCTTTTGCAGCGTGAATACCACTATTTTTCATAGTTATTTGTATACGAAAAGACGGGCTATTATCAAGCTTTTTTATACCTGGTGCTTCACATTCAAAGTATGGTCTTTTAAAATGCTTTTCTTCATTTAATGCTGAAAAAGCAAAATAAATCGTCGTTAGAGCTGCTAATGCAGCGATGGCTCCTGATATCGAAGAGATAACATCCCACTTATTCTTTTTATTACTCACTTTACTACCTACTTTTATTTATCATATAACAATGATTATACAGTCTGTATAAAACAGCAAATACAGACTGTTTCAGTATATATAAGAAGTTGCCGTGTCTTCTTATCACGCATTGTAACTTATTTTTTATAAAGCTTTTGTGTATTTTTTTGCTTTTGTTCATTCCGGTTTATACAGTCTGTATAAACCAACCTATAACCTATCGACTGGACTTTGGACGCCGTGACCACCTTTGTTCAAGACATGGGTGTAGATCATCGTTGTGCTGGCGTCTTTGTGGCCAAGAAGTTCCTGGATGGTGCGAATATCAGTAACAGTTCACCCACCCCTTAATCCTCTCCCAAGAGGGGACTTTTTGTATTCCCTTCTTGAGAGGGGTGTGTCCTTTTCAAATACTGGAACAACCCAGAAGGGGTGAACTATTACGTGTTTTTCCATCTGTTCTCCTGCGGAAAGAGCCATTGCCAGCGCCAATCGGCTGGCGCGTTGGGATACTTGCGATCCAAAGCATCGGGCATCTGCACCCGTCCACAGCCTTCGGCAAGGTCTCTCTCATGGACAGTTCTGACCTTTAGCAAATGATCCTGAAGTGGTTTCTTAAGCAATTCAGGAAGCATCGTTATCCGGTCTTTCGCTACTTTGGCGTTGAGGACATGGATTTCGTTGCGAGGAAAATTAATGTTCTGTACGCACAGCTCAAGGCACTCCATCAAACGTAACCCCGAGCCGTACATAAGCGAGGCCATGAGCCACTTATCGCCCGTCAAGTTTGCAAGAACAGCTTTCGCTTCATCGCGAGTCATAACCACTGGCAGGCGTGTTGGTTTGCGGGCACGTATGACCTTAATACCCATACTGGTAAATACTTCGCCCCTTTTTTTTCAAAAAACTAAAATATTACTTTTATTGTATTTCCTCATTTTACAAATTCAAATTTCATCAGATGTGTCGCACACGATATACACGGGTCATATGCACGCACAAGCATTTCTACATCAAGGATTATCTCATCCCTCGGTTTATTTACTATTTGAGGAATCAATAACTTTAAATCATTTTCTATATTTGCAAGGTTTTGTGCCGTTGGAATTACAAAATTTCCATAGGTAATCCTGCCATTATCGTCTAATGTATGTTCGTGGTACAATGTCCCACGGGGAGCCTCAGTAGCGCCAACACCGTTCGCTGCTTTGGGGGTCAATGCCACGGTTTCTTCCTTCAAATTGTCCGAAAGCAATTCATCTATCAATCCAATACTATCCTCAAAACAATGAACTGTTTCAACAACCTGAGCAACATTATTCATATATGGATTGTAACAGGGGTGTTTTAAGCCCATTTCTTCCGCCGCCTCTTTTGCTTTTGGATGGAGACGTTCATAGTTGTTATTGAATCTTGCCAAAGCTCCTACCATATATGAATCCCGGAACGATTTTGCATGTTTTGCGGTGGAGTGATTTACAATAAATTCCTTTGCCCTTTTGAGATATTCCGAAGGTTTCACTTCTCCATTATCGCTCGATTTGATATTGCCATCATACAAAGCGTATTCATCCGGATGGGTAAGCGAGATATATTCTGTTTCTCTTTCAAATTCAGGGGTTCTCAGATGCTTAAAGAATTTTACCGTTTCATCAATATCTCCCCTCGAATCCTCTATCCTTTTTTTAAACCGCTCAAAATCCCTTTTCTCAGGAATTTTTGAGAAACCGCCTATATTCAATGTAATAGGATGTACATGCCTACCACCAACCAAAGCACACAAATCATTCGCAAGGGCCTTAAGCCGCATTCCCCTTACGATGCTTTCCTTGTTGTCTTTTATCATGCCAAATATACTCTTCACACCAAAAAAATCAGGCACAGTCAGAAAATAGGTATGAAGGACATGGCTTTGAATAAATTCAGCGTTAAGGAGTAGTTTTCGCAATTTTATTGTTTGTTGCGATGGTGTAAAACCGAGTGCTGACTCTATAGCCTTTATTGACGTTGTTGTATGGGTAACGGCACAAATTCCACAAATTCGTGATGTAATATGAGCGGCCTCTTTATACGTCCTGCCTCTCACCATCGCTTCGAAGAACCTTGGAGACTCAACTATATCAAGCCTCAATTCTTTCACCTGCCCGTTCTTAACGTCTATCACAATATTTCCATGTCCTTCGACACGGGTTATATGTTCAATATTTACATGTAAATCATGCATTCAATGTTCCCTTTGAATATTATTGCTTATCCTTATTGTAACTTCCAAATAACATATATTCTGCAATAGCCTCATCGATGGTTAATCCGTGTTCTGTTAATAAATTCTTATGTGAAGACATATTTGGATCGTCTATCAGCCCGCGGCATCCCACACATCCATCATTGTATGTAGGACATATCGCCTTGCAACCCGCTCTTGTTACAGGTCCCAAACAAATCATGCCTTTTTCAAAGAGACACACGTTTTCCTTCATCTGGCATTCCACACACACAGGATAGCCTGGTATACGGGGCTTTCTTTCCTGAAGAATCGCCTTTACCACTTCTACAAATTCATCCTTGTCTATAGGGCATCCGTGTATGGTATAATCAATCTTTATGACTGCTTCAATTGGCCGTGCCGGTATGGTATCGAAATTATTCGCCATATTCCCGTAAACAATTTTTTTCACGGCATCCATTTCATAATGGTTTTTTAAACAATTAATGCCGCCGATCGTTGCACAAGCCCCTAAAGCAACAACAATCTTCGCCGTATCACGTATCTTTTTAACCTGCTCAATCTCCGAATTTCTGGTTATACTGCCCTCAACAAACGCCAAATCATATTCATCAGATTTTTCACTCATGGCCTCTCTGAACGTTACAATATCAACCAGATTAACAAGGTCGAAAAGCTGTTCTTCTAATGCCAAAACGGTTAACTGACACCCCTCGCAACAGGTAAATGAAAAAAAGGCAACTCTTTTTTTGTTCATAGCGCTTCCGGAAGAAATTTTAACGTCTGATAGCTAAATTTAGGACCATCGAGACATACATATACACCGTTGACCTGACAATGGCCACACTTTCCAACGCCGCATTTCATACGCCTCTCCAGTGACAGTATTATATTGGTTGCCGGAATCCGTTTTTCCTGAAGTTCGAGTAAAGCATATTTGTACATTACGGGTGGCCCCACCACTAATGCATATGTATCCTGAGGATCCAGTTTGAGAAACGGAATAAGTCTGGTAACGACGCCCGTTTTCCCTGACCAGTTTTTATCAGGCCGACTTGTTGTAACAGTCAATTCTAAGCCCTCTGTTTTATTCCATGTTTCCATCTCATCCCTGAACAGTACTTCATCAGGGGTTTTTGTTCCATAGAGAATAATTACTCTCCCGAAATCATGCCTTTTTTCAAGCACATAATAAATCATCGACCGCAAGGGCGCTAATCCAAGCCCTCCCGCAATAAATAAAATGTCTTTCCCCTTTAATTCTTCTATTGGAAAACCATTGCCTAACGGACCACGTATCCCCAGGTATGAATCAATTTCAAGCCTGTGAATTGCTGAAGTTACATCCCCAACTCTTCTGATACATACGCCGATACTGTCTTTGTCAAAGGGAGATGACGATATTGAAATAGGCGCCTCACCGACTCCAAAGACTGATAGTTGAACAAATTGCCCCGGAATAAAAGAAAATTCTCTTTGATTTTCCAAACGTATTTCAAAATATTTTTCCAGCTCTGTGAGACGTCTAATACTCACAATCTTTGCTATTTCCGGGAGATAGATTGAATTATTGCTGATCATTTTTGCTTATTATTGTTTATAACTGCATTTACGGTTTCTGCAACATCTATATGTACGGGACATGACCTGGAACATCTCCCACAACCAACGCAAAATGATGTGCTGTGTTTTGTCATTAAGTAATTAAACTTTCGGTTAAACCTGTGCCGTAATCTCTGACCTCTCGTTGGTCTGAAATTTTCGCCTGTTGCAACTACAGAAAAATCTTTTAATGTACAAGCATCCCACTGGCGGCGTCTTTCTCCTGATGTCATAGTTAAATCCACACAATCAAAAACATCAAAACAATAACAGGTTGGGCAAACAATATTACATCTTCCGCATCCTAAACACCTGTCATTCAGTTCATCCCAGACAGGGTCATTATCTGCATTTTTAAATAATGAGGGCAGATTTGATACATCTGTCAAAAATTTTTTCTCAAATCGTCCCTTGCGTTCTTCTTTCATACGGCAGATCTTTTCTTCTTCATATTTTCCTGCATGTGTAAAACAAGCATTTTCTCTGATAATAGCTTCCCCTTGTGCGGTTCCAATGGAGGCATAAAAACAATCACCTATGTCGGTTAATAAAATATCAAATCCTTCTTCTACGTCTAAACATCCGACACTTTCACAATAAGCATACTTATAGCAGGGCTTCATGCAATCAATTCCAATGATGATGGTATTTGCACGTTTTTGAGTATAATTTTTGTCTTCTCGATCGGCAGTAAACACCTTATCAAGCAATTTAATCCCATGGATATCACAGGGACGGACGCCAAAGATTACCTGTTTTTTTGATTCAATTACTGGCTTTACTTCAGGATAAGGGGCGGTAGAAAAGCTTAAGAGCGTTTCTCGTTGGGGAAAAAGGTATTTTTTGGGAGGAAGCAATGTGGGTATATAATTATCAAGTGGGTCGGAAAATGTCTCTATTTCATCAAAAATATAAAACCCTGTTTCTTTTTGCTTAACACCGTAAACCGTATATTCTTCTTTTAGCTTCTTTAAAAAAATATCTATGTCTTTTTTTTTAATCAATACACTAATCATGTGCGGCATATTTACCCAAAGTATTCACGGACTTCTTATCTCCCCTCTAAAAAGAGGGGCCGGGAGGTGTGTTATAAGGGAGCAAATCTTTTACCACACACACCGTACTATATATGAGTGGCAAATCTTTTTCAAAAAACTAAAGTGTTACTTTGTTATAAATTATACCCTCTTTTAGTAACCATGTAATTCTGAAATGTAAACGAAGAGGCATTTCCAATGATCACGATTGTCATCATATCAATTGAATTTTGGTCCATTTTGCCCAGCGTGGTAATGACTATAGACTCTCCTTCTCTTTTCGCATTTTTCACTACCCCTACCGGTGTCGCAGCGTTTTTGTATTTCAAAATAATTTCGACCGTCTTTTTAAGCTGCCAATTCCTTTGAGAACTTTTAGGATTATAAATAACCATTACAAAATCAGCCTCTGCCGCGCTTTTCACACGTTTTTCGATTGTTTCCCATGGAGTTAATAAATCACTGAGACTTATTACCGCATAATCATGCATAAGTGGCGCGCCAAGAAGAGCCGCGGCAGCGTTGGCAGCGGGAATGCCAGGAATAATTTCCAGCGGCAAGCAAATATTTTCTTTGTACAACATTTCCATAACAAGGCCAGCCATACCATAAACACCAGAATCTCCGCTACTAATGAGCGATACTATTTTCCCTTTCAGCGCTTCCCGAATAGCCAATTCTACGCGTTCAACTTCCTTGCGCATCGCCGAAGAAATAATTTCTTTTCCGCAGGTAATATCACGTACCAAATCAACATAAAGACGGTAACCTATAATAATATCAGATTTTTTTACCGCCTCCAATGCCCTCACACTCATGTCTTCTTTAGAGCCTGGGCCTATACCTACCACATAAAGTTTTCCCTGGCAATGGCTATTGTTATTCCCGGATATTTCTGTTTCTTTAAAATTAATTGTGTTTTCCTCCCTGCTAAAAGTGCAGATGGTTCACAGACCCCCCAGACGCCTATCTTTTCTCTTACAAAAGCTGACTTACTGTATTCCTTTATACAAGTGCCAATTTCAGGTAAAGACACAACGTTCAGCGGTATCCTAAGTTCATCAGAAGCTTGTAATAATCCCGGTTCTTTTGCTTTAATTTCAACCGTAGAAATTAATCTAACGTTTTCTATTCTCAGGGAAATTTTATTAAGAGCGTCTTCAATTGCCTTTTTTATTTCATGCGAAGTAATCCCTTTTTTACATCCAATTCCAACAATAATATCTTTGTGCGCTTCCGTGCCGGTCGTAATAACAGCATTTGAATGTAATATACCGGCAATTTTATACGCCAGCAGATTTGCGCCACCTTCATGCCCTGAAAGCAAACTGATTATATGACGTCCCACATCATCCACTACCACTATCGCAGGATCTGTATATTTGTTTTTAATACAGGGAGCAATCACACGAACCACTATCCCCGTAGCCATTACAAATATTATCCCGTCATAATCATTGAATAATTTCCCGACTAATTGGTGAAGCGGTTCATTAAAGTACACTGCATCCTTCAAATTATCTCCGGCATTAACTATCTCATTTTTATCGCCGGAGTTAAAGATATACACTGAAGGGGCGGTATCCATATACGAAACAATCCTTTTTGACGTCTCAACCCCTTTTTCAGTTATTGTTATAATCGCAATATTCAAGAAACACTTAGCTCATAATAAATTCTGTTACTACGATTTAGTACTTTTCTCTTTCTCGATCTTTTCGAACTCTTCAAGAAGATCCCTTTGTCTTTTTGTTATATTTTTAGGTGTTTTAACGATCACTCTGACATACTGATCGCCGTATCCTTGTCCTCTTAAATATGGCATACCACTGTTACGCAACCGAAATAATGTATCAGTTTGAGTACCCTGCGGTATTTTCATTATAGCATTTCCATCCAAAGTAGGCACTTCTATTTTAGAACCTAATGTTGCATCAATTAACGAAATTTCTTTTTCAATATACACATCATTCGCCTGTCTGTGAAAAAAAGGGTGCGGCTGTATTGAAATATAAACATATATACCTTCTTTCAAACGTCCACCGCTTTTGTCCGGTGTTATTCTTAACGTCGTGCCATTATCAACACCCGGAGGTATTTTTATTTTTATTTTGTCCAGTTTTTGAATTTCACCAATGCCATGACAACTCTGGCAGAATTTTTCTATAATTTTTCCACGCCCATTACATACAGGACACGCACCAATCTTAATTATTCTGCCAAATCCTTGTAATTGTTCCAGTTTCACTTCTCCGCGTCCATCACATCTATTACATAATTTTGAGCTTGTACCTTTTTCCGCTCCAGACCCATTACAGTCACCGCATTTTTCCATATGTGGAATAGCTACTTCAGTACTTATCCCTCTATATGCCTGCTCTAAGCTAATTTCCACTTGTACGCTTCGTATCTTTCTTTCCGGCCTTCCATATCCACTTGTCCTGGCGCCAAAAAAATCGCTGAAAATACTTCCACGTCCAAAAAAATCAGAAAATATATCGTGACCGAATATATCTTCCAAATCATTTATATGGCTAAAATTCTGCCATGAAAAACCCTCTTTCCCAAAATCAGATTCGACTCCGGCATGGCCATACTGATCGTACCTTGCACGTTTGTTATCGTCAACAAGCACCTCATACGCTTCAGATATTTCTTTAAATTTTTCTTCTGCTAATTTTGGATTATCTTTATTAAGATCCGGGTGAAATTTTTTTGCCAATCTTCGGTATGCAGATTTTATATCTTCCTTAGAAGCATTTTTCGCAACACCTAATAAATCATAATAGTCTTTTTTTTCTGACATAATTACAATCTAATGATAAATTTGTTTGGTTTATCCATGGCAAAAACCCGCCGAACTCTTACCTGTTTCTTGACTCGATTCTTTATTTATATGAATAGCCTCCTACGTAAAGCTTACAACAAAATATTGCTCAAGAAAGTATCATAATTCATAAAAGATTACAAATAATAAAAACTACGAAAAACGCCTCTAAACATGCAAATCCACTGGAAACACAAAGAGCCGGGAAGTGGTTTTGCCACTTTTTCCCGGCTCTTCGCTTGTTCTACTTCTTACTACTTACCGCAACTATAAGAAACGCTGTTAATAACCTCTCTTATTTTACAAGATATC
>NZ_JBDIWA010000052.1:0-13023 GCF_039794105.1 Candidatus Kuenenia sp. | reverse complement strand
TCCCCCTGGCAAAATCTGTTTTAAGTGGATTTGTTGTGTATCGATACTTGCCATGTTGGGTTTTATTACTTTATTTGTTTTGCGTATATACAAGGCGGATATGAATTTTGAATATGGCAGAAGGATATTGAATTATTCCGAGAGAGAAAATTCAGAACTGATGGTTGATAAAGGACTGTTCTTTATCAACAGGGCAGTCCTTCTCAACCCATATGAAACCACGTACCGTGACGAATTATGCAAAGTATATTTACAAAAAGCATCAAATACAAATGATGAGAAATGGATACAAAAGGCATTTGTCCATGCGGGTAATTCTTTAGAGGTTATTCCGGAACATTTTGTAGGGTTTTTTCATTTTGGCATGATTTATCAGATGTTAGCGGAAAAATTTAATCGGCCTACGATTGATCAGGCGATTGATTTTTATAACAAAGCAATAGACATGGACCCTTTTCAGGCACAATTTCACGGCAATCTTGGGTTTTTATATCTAAATAAGGGGAATACTGATCGTGCGCTGGAGGAATTCTATCAGGCGTATTTGATTCGGCCAGCAACTGTCACCTATTTAGAGCGGTTGACTAATATTTATTTACAAAAAGGAGAGATTGAGAAGGCATTATATTTTGCGGAAAAGGCGGTTGAGATAAATCCTGCAGAACCTGTATATTATAATAATTTAGGCGCTATTTTTCTTAAAAAAGGCATGCCGGATAAAGCGATTGAGAGTTTCAAAAAGGCGCTGGATCTTAGCCAGAACGGACAAGTTTACCTGGAGAATTTAACAAATGCCTGTTTATCTGCGGGTAAATATGAAGAACTTTTGGATTGTTACAAAAAACTCATTGAACGGAATCCTTCCGTTGCAGACTACTATAATAATGTTGGCGTTATTTATAAAAGAAAACAACAATATGATGAAGCCGTCCGATATTCGCAGAAGGCAGTGGCATTGGCGCCTGAGAATCCCATTTATACACACAATTTAGCGGGGGAATATGTTGATTTACAGCAGCATGGCGTGGCAGAAACCATTTTGCGCGAGTTTAATATGGCCCACCCGGAGCATGGTTACGTAAATATTCATTTGCTACTTGCAGATATTTACCTGAAGAATTTCGACTGGGAAAATGCAATGCGCGAGTGCCAGAGAGTAATCCAAATAGATAAGAAATCAATCGACGCCCACAGGATACTTGGTATTGTTTATTATAATATGAAACAATATGAATTGGCGAAGGATGTGTTGGAAAAAACGCTAACGCTTGCGCCAGATGATAAGGTTGCCCTGGAATTACTCGAAAAGATTGCAGAAAAAACCAAGGGGTAAAAAATGGCGACGGCGAGGTTCGTATGAGTGGTTGTTTTTCCCGTTGCTTCCTTATAGTATACCCTAAGCTGGCATAGCCAGAACCAAACAAGCACGAAATAAAAAATACGAAATTCGAGGTACGAAATACGAAACAAATTCGAATAACAAAGCATAAAATCCTAAACATACAGCAATATGAAGCGCGAAATGCGAGATACAAAAGGTGCACTTGTTTAGAATTTCAAATCATTTTGTCATTAGAATTTGTTTCGGATTTCACAATTATCGGATTCTACCATCATAATATTGAAAACGCACATGGACGTCTTTTTTAACCCCTCATCGGTTGCCATTATCGGCGCTACGGAAAAAGCCGGCAGTTTGCCTGGAATTATACTGAAAAATCTTCTTGATATGGGTTTCTCCGGAAGGATTTATCCCGTAAACCCGAAATATAAGGAGGTTTTTGGCTTACAATGTTTTCCAGCCCTGTCTGATATTTCTGAGGAAATTGCGCTTACCGTTATTGCCATACCAGCTTCGTTTGTATTGGAAATCGTGAAGCAGCAGGCGCAGAAGGGAATTCATTATGCCGTAATAATCAGTGCGGGATTTCGTGAAATGGGCGCAGAGGGTATTCAAATGGAAGAGGATATCCGGAAAGTTGCGCTTGAAAATAATATTCGCATTATCGGCCCCAACTGCCTGGGGGTTTTAGATAATTATGCGAACTTTACCACATCTTTTTTGTCATGGGAAAGGATTACTAAACCAAAAAGGGGCGCACTCTCCATTCTTTCGCAAAGCGGGGCATTTGCCATCACTGTATTGGATTTAGCGGCACAGGAGGGAATAGGTATCGCTAAAATGGTGAATTACGGAAACCGGATGGACGTGGGAGAGTCCGATCTTTTGCCGTTTTTAAAGGAAGACTGTCATACAAAAGTTGTCGCCATTTATATGGAATCGGTTGATCATGGAAGGCGTTTTATTGAAGCCGCAAAAGCCTGTTCCAGGGAAAAACCTATTGTAGCGTTGAAAGTAGGAAAGGGCGCTGCAGGGGTAGCGGCTGCTAAATCGCATACCGGGGCAATTGCAGGAAACTATGAAATATATAAAGCGGCATTTCTGAAGGCAGGCATTATTGAGGCAAATGGCCTTGAAGAATTTATTGATGGGATAAAGGCCCTTTCCATGCAATCCCCTCCCATGGGTAACAAAATATTAATTGTAACAAATGGAGGGGGCTTTGGCGTTATTGTGGCGGATTATTGTGCCGAAAATGGTTTGGAAGTGACTCCCCCTTCGCCTCAGTTAAAGGAGAAATTAAAGGAAAAATTCGCAAAGTATTACGTTGTGAATAATCCTGTAGACTTAACGGGAAGCGCGTGCGATGATGATTATCGCGTTGTTTTGCAAGCTTGTATGGTCGAAAGCGACGAATATGACGCTGTTATTATTATACCGCTTATGTCGCCTAAAGGGATGTCTGAGAAAATAGTAGCCGTTATTGATGAGACGATGAAGGCGTCGGGGAAACCCGCTGTTGTATGTACTGTTGGCGGAGTTTTCGCCACGAAGATAAAACGGTTATTGGAAGAACGGCATTATCCCGTATACCCCTCTCCGGAAAGAAGCGCAAAGGCCATGTCCATGTTGCTAAAAAGAAAGATGTTGCAGGCGCATTAAAGAAAAGGAAGATAAATAAAAAATTTTCATTCACAATTAAATTGATTTTTGGTAAAAATAATAAGGCGTTGGTGCCGGGGAAAAGCCTTGGGAGTATATTGCTCAGTTTTGGGCTTATCTGAGCAGCTTCGACACCGACGCTCTTTTTTTTCTTTATACAAACTGTAAGGGCGAAGCATTTGCCATAAATTGTCATAAATGCGTTCGTACCTAAACTGGCAAATGCTTCGCCCCTATCCAGGTAGAATTGCTACCGTGTCTTAAGCCGATAAATAATAAACATATAGTTCTTGAACAGAGAACATGACGGCCTTTACCTTTATGGAAAATATCATTCTTTATGGCACCTCTTGAAATAGAAAAATCTGATCTCCAGTCAATTGAAAAGATAGTAAACGGCCGTACAAGGATTAAAAAGGAAATTGCAAAGGTCATTATTGGCCAGGAAGACGTTATTGACGAACTTCTCGTTGCCCTTTTTTGCAAAGGGCATTGTCTTTTTGTGGGAGTTCCAGGCCTTGCGAAGACCTTGCTGGTAAGTACGTTAGCAGATGTTTTGAATTTGAAGTTTAATCGCATACAGTTTACGCCAGACCTCATGCCTGCGGATATCACAGGCACAGATATTTTAGAGACGGATCACGATACGGGAAAAAGGTTTTTTAAATTTATTAAAGGCCCTATCTTCTCCAATATTTTGCTTGCGGACGAAATTAACCGCACACCTCCAAAGACGCAAGCTGCTCTTCTTCAGGCGATGCAGGAAAACAAAGTGACTGCAAGCGGCGCTACCTATAAACTTGATCCCCCTTTCATGGTGTTTGCTACCCAGAATCCCATTGAACAGGAAGGCACCTATCCTCTGCCTGAAGCACAACTTGACCGGTTTATGTTTCAGATTAATGTAGAGTATCCTTCCAGGGAAGAGGAAATAGAAATTGTGAGAACCACCACATCTGCTTTTAAACCCTGTGTTTCTAAAGTATTCAGTCCCGAAGAAATAATACATCTTCAGGAATTGGTTACCAGGGTGCCTGTTGCTGATCATGTGCTTGACTATGCCGTAAGATTGGTTCGCGCTTCCAGGCCAAACGATTCAGAGGCGCCTGATTTTATTAAAAAATGGATTAGCTGGGGGGCAGGCCCCCGCGCGTCGCAGTATCTTATCCTTGGCGGCAAGGCCAGGGCGATACTGGATGGCAGGTATGCAGCGACGTGCAGCGACGTTCGCAAGCTTGCAAAGTCCATATTACAACACCGCATTATCACGAATTTTCATGCAGAAGCCGAAGGGAAAACATCCCTTCACATTATCGACCAGTTGGTTGACGCCATAAAAGAATGAATGAAACACGGCGCAACATAGCCGCAACCGCATCCCCCCTCTCTTTTTCCCCTTTTGCAAGGTTCGGCAGGGGGAGTGTAAAAAAATACGAAATTCGAAGCACGAAATACGAAACAAATTCTAATGACAAAATGATTTGAAATTCTAAACAAATGCCTCTTTTGTATCTCGCATTTCGTGCTTCATATTGTTGTATGTTTTGGGTTTGTTTTGAATTTTATGCTTTGTTATTCGAATTTGTTTCGTATTTCGTATTTTGCAATGCGTGGACTACTTCTAAAAAATGCCTGAAAATCCTTTCGATCCAATAACACTCTCAAAGATTGCGAATATGGAATTGCGCGCAAGGCTGGTAGCGGATGCGGTAATGTCCGGCATTCATAAAAGCCCTTACACCGGTTCCAGCATCGAATTCCTTGAGCATAAAGAGTATTCTCCCGGCAATGAGATAAAACATATTGACTGGAAGGTACAGGCAAAGACTGATAAATATTATGTAAAACAATTCGAGGAAGAAACAAATCTTAAAAGCTACCTCTTTGTCGATACCAGCGGTTCTATGGGATATAAGTCAAAAGGGGTAAGCAAACTTGAGTATGCAATTACCCTTGCGGCCTCTCTCTCGTATCTGCTCCTAAGACAGTCCGATCTGGTGGGATTGGTTTGTTTCCGCGAAGGCATGAAGCAGTATGTGCCTCCGCGGTCGAGGCTTTCCCATTTTTATGCGATAATCAAAACACTTGAAGGATTAGAGGCAGGGGGTGCGTCCAATATCGGCGCCGTTCTTAAAGAATTTGCTGAAAAGATCCGCCATCGTTCATTAATTATCATCATATCTGATTTTTTTGATAATAGGGAAGAAATTATACGGCAATTAAAATATTTCCATTTTAAAAAGAACGAAGTATTATTATTTCATATTCTGGACCCTTATGAACTCACCTTTCCATTCGAAACAATTACTTATTTTGAATCGATGGAAGATGATAGAAAGATACTGGCAGACCCAAAGACGATAAAAGACCGGTATCTGGCAGAAATAAACCGCTTTATTGATCAATTCAAAAAAACATGCCTTGAAAATCAGATAGATTACTGGCTGATAGATTCTTCCACACCTCTTGACCAAACGTTAATTCAGTTTTTGGCGCGAAGGGAAAATGTCCTCCGTTCAATCATCAAGATATGACGCACCACGGTATCAGTAATTTCTTTGCATTATTTGGCAAAATATTTAATGGAGAAATCTGAAACACAAAATACGAAATCCGAAGTCCGAAATACGAAACAAATTCGAATAACAAAGCATAAAATTCAAAACAAATCCAAAACATCCCTGTCTGCGTGCGGTCATGCACAGGCAGGCAACAATATGAAGCATGAAAAGTACGATACGAAAGGTGTACTTGTTTAGAATTTACATCATTTTGTCATTAGAATTTGTTTCATATTTCTGACTTCGAATTTCGTATTTTTCATTTCATGTTTGTTTAGTTTCTGGCTATGCCAGCTTAGGTATCTGTTTATTACCATTTTTGTGGGGGGATATAATGCATGGCACATCATTTTAAGAATGCGGAAGAATGTTGGAGGTCTATCCTGTCAGATGTAAAAGGAAACGCCAATTTACTGAGCGAAATCAAAAAATTTGCGGAAGAAAACACTGCTCCGGCAAAGATCGTTTTTGGGACATCCGGCTGGAGAGGGGAAATGGGCACAGACTACACATTTCATACGGTGCGCATAGTAACCACCGCAATAATCGAAATGTTTAAAAACGCAGGCGCTGAATTACTGGGCGCTTTAGGGGCGGAGAATTTCGGGGATATAAAAAAACGCGGCATAATTGTGGGACACGATAACAGGTACCTTGGGCTTGAATTTGCAAATGCTGTTATGGGTTTATTGTCTAAGGAAGGCATCAGGGTGTATTACACGGGTGAAGCGACCACACCTGAACTGTCTGCCTCTATTGAAATGGTAAATGCCGCCGGTTCGATAAATTTAACCCCTTCGCACAACCCTGCCAATTATGCCGGGTTTAAGTTTAATCCGGCCGATGGAGGCCCTGCCGGTGCTGAGATCACAAATGTCATAGAAAGGAATGCAAACCAATTAATGGCAAAAAACAAAATCATACCGGCGATTTTGCCCGGAGATGTAGAGAAGATAGATACCATAAAACTTTATAAAGATTTTCTTCTGCGCCGGGGTACATTAGATATTGAGAAAATCAGGCGATTTATTCAAAACGAAGATTGTTTTATTTGCATAGATCATGTTCATGGCGCATCAAGAAAAAGGCCTGCTTCAATTGTCGGAGAAAGCAATAAAATATCTTATCTGAGAACGGAAGGCGACTATTTGTTTGGCGGCATTCCTCCGGAGCCTTCCGCCAGGAATATACAACCGGCAATGGATATACTGAAGGGAAGAGGAAACAGATTTAAGCTGGGGGTGGTTATTGACCCGGACGGAGACAGAATACGATTTACTGACGGAAACAGAGATATCACCATAAACCATTTTGGCGCGATGGCGCTCCACTTTTTACATACGTATAAAAACATTTCCGGCGTATTGGTAAAGTCGGTAGCAACCAGTAATTTTGGAAATGCCATTGCTCAAAAACTGGGTATTCCGGTAAAAGAAACAGCCGTAGGGTTTAAGAATTTCAGGCCCTATATGCTACAAAAAGCCAGTGAAAGGGCAATTGTCGCCTACGAAGAGAGCGACGGAATAACCGGGTACAACAATACCCTTGAAAAAGACGCCTTGTTTGGCCTTTTGATCGCCATTGAAATGATGGCTGTTACAGGAAAAAACATCAGTGAATATCTTTGCGTGCTGGAAGAAGAATTCGGCGCATACTATCCTGAAAGGGCAGGAATTGAGGTCGCACGTTCTCTGGCAGGGGAACTGCTGGCAAAAAAACTTTCACAACTAATGGAAAGATTTAAAACAGGTGAAGAATTTTTGATAGGTGAAAAGAAGAAGAAAATAGCTTCTGTTATCACCACGGACGGCATTAAAATAGTACTGGACGATAATTCCTGGTTTTTGATTCGGCCGTCCGGCACGGAACCAAAAGTAAGATTTTATACAGAAACAAGATCTCAGGGTGAAGCGGCGACAATGATTGACGCCGTAAAATCCATTACAAAAGAGGCACTTGAATAGGATTCAATATCATTTAGAACAGGAGAGCAGATATGTCGATTAAGGAAAATCTGGAGAATGTAAAACAAAACATCGCCAATGCAGCAATTAAAGCAGGAAAGAAGCCGGAAGATATCACCCTGGTGATGGCAACAAAAACGGTGGATGTTGACCGGATACGTGAAGCAATCAAGGCCGGCGGAAATATCATCGGCGAAAACAAAATACAGGAGGCGCTCAAAAAATACCAGGAACTGAAAGATGAAAAGGTGGAATGGCATTTTATTGGGCATTTGCAGACAAATAAAGTAAAAGATGCCCTGAAATTTGCACATATGATACATTCCGTAGACAGACTTCCACTGGCAGAAAAACTCGATCACCGGCTTATGCAGGAAGGACGTTCCCTTGATATCCTTATACAGGTCAATACTTCTCATGAAGAGAGCAAGTATGGCGTAGAACCTGAAAAGGCAATATCCCTGATAAAACAGATAGCAAAATATGACACGTTAAATATTCGTGGACTTATGACTATCGGGTTATTTACAAAGGACGAGGTAAAGATCCGGAAGTGCTTCAAAGTGTTGAAAGCACTTTGTGACAACATTGTAACGGAAGGGATCGATAGGGTGCAAATGGACTACCTATCCATGGGAATGACAAATGATTACCAGATAGCTATTGAGGAAGGCGCAAACATGGTAAGAATCGGCACGGCAATTTTCGGGGCAAGAAATACTCCCGATGCATATTACTGGCCATCGGAAAAAACGGACCAGTGAGATTGTGCAACAAAAGAACTATTGAAAAGGTATACGCCATATTATTGCTGGATTCGTCGCGAAAGGGCCGCACCTTAATCCACCCTGCACTGGTTCAGGATAGAAGAGGGTTTGCTGGGTTTTCCTGAGGGAAAGCAGCAAATCAAGAAACAGAAAATTTGAAGAAAATGCGTTCTTCAAAAGAAAAGGCGGAAGTGGCTGCAAATTGCGACCACCTTAAAAAGCTTAAATATTCTTCTGCCCTGGAAATTCATGGCAGACGTTCACGGCAAGAAAACCAGAAGTTTAGTAACACTTTAGTCTTTTGAAACTGGAAATTGTCATTTGTAGTGCGACGAGGTTCGTCGCACTATTTGAGTAGACCCTATTCCTTTTGTTTGTAGGTATAAAGAAGATGGTAGTTTGATTATAATAACAGTATATGTCCTAAGGGATGAAATATGATTTGTGAATTTTGCGGTAAGCAAACAGTTGAGAGAAAGGTAAAAAGACAACACCGGCTTCGCGGCAGGTTATATATTGTCGAAAATGTGCCTGCAGAGGTTTGTACTGAATGCGGGGAACGATACTTTCATGCCAGGGTTCTTGATGAAATAGATCGCTTTCTTGAGACGTCACATACTGTAAAGGATAAGATAGAGGTCGAAGTTGTGAGTTTTTAAAAAATAGAAACATCTGAGGAAGGCTGGACGGGCTGGAAAGTTAAAAAGGATAATTTCTGCAGGTACTATTCCTGCTTTTCTTGCTTTCCTTAGCGGTAGGATAGGTAATAAATGAATATACACATACGCAAAACAGTATCAATTGAGTCCCTTTGGTTGCGGAATTAAAGAAAATGGCTTATTATTCAGAAAAAATTCATGGCAGACGTTCACAACAAGAAAACCAGAAGTTATAACATGTCAAAGATTAGGAGCAAGGGCACAAAACCGGAACTCATCGTCAGGAAATTTCTTTTTAGGAATGGTTTCAGATATAAACCTCATGATAAAATGTTACCTGGCAAGCCAGACCTTGTTTTCCCGAAATACAAAACTGTTGTATTTATTCATGGCTGTTTCTGGCACGGTCACGACGGCTGTAAATATTTCGTAGTACCTAAAACTTGCAGAAAATGGTGGCTTGATAAGAAGAATATCAACACTGAAGAAAAAAAATCAAAATAACATTTACAGAATATGGCAACAAATCTTTGGACAAGGGATGAGCTTATACTTGCTTTTAATCTCTACCTGAAATTACCATTTGGTAAAATGCACAGCCGCACTCCGGAGATTATTCATCTAGCTAACATTATGGGAAGAACGCCAGACGCAGTTGCAATTCGCCTGACAAACTTTGCACACATCGACCCTTATCATCAACAAAGAGGAGTTAAAGGAATGTCAGGCGGAAGAAAACAAGTGGAACCTATTTGGAATGAATTTATCAACGATAAAGATAAGTTGGTTTTTGAAAGTGAAAAGATTTTAGCAGAAAAAGAAAATATGACAATTGAAACAAAGTTTTCTGAAATTCTTTACGGCACTAAAGACCTGAAAGGCGAAAACAAAATCAGAGAAGTAAAAACAAGAGTAAATCAAAATTTTTTCAGGCAAGTTGTTATTGCAAACTATTCAGGAAAATGTGTAATCACGAGAATTGATATTCCAGACTTGCTGGTAGCAAGTCACATTATTCCCTGGTCAAAAAATGAAGACGAAAGATTGAATCCGGAAAATGGAATTTGTTTTTCCGCCTTATATGACAAGGCCTTTGATAAAGGATACATCACTATCACAGAAAAGTACGAAGTTCTAATTTCATCGGCTTTGAAGAAAAAAGAAAAAGAAGATTATTATTTAAAATACTTTTCTCATTTGTCTGGAACTAAATTATTGCTTCCAAAAAAATATCATCCAAGAAAAGATTTTCTCCAATATCATCTTGATTCAATTTTCAAGGGGTAAATCTTTCTGCATGAAGGATTGAGGCGGAAATCCTTTGATGAAGTAAACTCTTTATTCAAAAGTGCGACAAATTTTCTGACGCGAAGCCTTAAAGACCTGCAAAACAAAATTGATATTTCGAATGAGGCGCATGAACTTGCCAGCCTTATAACTGAGTGCAAAGGTGAAATCAGGACTGCAAAGATTGTTCTGATTACAGACGGAATAACCCAGAAGATACCAGCGGGTATAGATGAAATCGGTGGCATCGAGATTATCCGTACCATCTGGGATATTGAAAGATCGTGCCATTATTGTCGAACGGGGGAGAGAGAGAAGATAACAATTGAATTTACGGAATACTGCGGCGGGCCATTACTATGTGTGGTTAGAAAAAACGAAACGAACATCTATTCTACATATCTTGGATTCATTCCGGGCATAGTACTCGCAAACATGTATGCCAAATGGGGTATTAAAATGCTTGATATGAATGTACGCGTCTTTCTCTCTGCCCGCGGCAATGTCAATAAAGGCATCAGGGAAACCATACTGAAAGCGCCTGACATGTTCTGCGCCTATAACAATGGTATAACTATTTTTGCCAGGAGCGTTGAAATTACATCCTCAGAAGCGGGTTTAGGTTTGGTACATGCCGAAGATTTTCAGATCGTGAACGGCGGGCAGACAACGGCGTCTTTCTATCATACCCAAAAGAAAGATCGCGCAGCCCTTAATAATATCTTTGTTCAGATGAAGCTGACAGTTATTCACAACCCGGAAGATGTACCCATGCTTGTTCTGAAGATTAGTGAATATCAAATACGCAGAACAAGGTTCAGATGGCAGATCTTGCCGCAAACCTATCGCCCCATCAGGAAATACAGACTATTTCAAACACCATCCTGTCGCCTGACCCTACCGGTGGTTCCCAGCAGACATATTGGTTCTACGAGCGTGCCAGGGGTAGTTATGAAGAATGCAGGAATTTTGTGGCAAAAACTCCTGCACAAAAACGACAGTTCGATGCTTTGAGACCGAAACATCAGAAGTTTGACAAGAGCAAGTTCGGAAAAGTTTGGAACACTTACCTGAGATTGCCCCATGTAGTAAGCCTGGGGGGGACAGAAAAATTTCGGATGGTTCAACAAATGGCTGCGAGAACAAAAGGATGAAGACTGGAAAGCGTTTTTCAGAAAGACGGTCGCTTTGATTGTCCTATGGAATTCGACTGAAAAGATTGTACGCAGGCAGGGTTTCCATGGGTATCATCACAATATCGTTGCATATGCACTTGCATGGCTATTTCATCTGACGGATTCCCGGATTGACATGGAAAGGATATGGCAGAAACAAGCAGTTGGAGAACCAATTACTGATGTATTGGAGTCTATGTCACGGATTGTAAACGAACATATCCGTAACACCCAGCAAAATGTAACAGAGTACTGCAAGAGGGAGGAATGTTGGGACAAATTGAAAGCCAGGGATTTTGTGTTGCCGGGAAGTATCCGGGGTGAATATATTTCAGAAAGCAGTTGCGGGAAATACGATCCCACAATTTCGGGAGAAAACAAAGCTGTTGAATTCTGCAAGAACAAAGGCAGCAAAGGATGGCTTGAATTATACAAATGGCTCAGGGAGGGTAGGTTTTTGACCCCGAACGAGCGTTTTCAAAGTTTCAATATGGTTAACTTTCTCCAAAAGGGTAAAGAACCGCCTGTTGCATTGAGCATTCTTTGTAAAAGAATTTGGGAAGAAGCAGAGATTCGGGGATGGAATTACACGCAATAGCCGTAAATGAATCTTACCTGAAAATGACGGCTTATTACCTTCCCCGGCCATTGGATTAAAGGCTTTCTGATATACAATTGACTCGGAATAGCTGCAGGACATAAGAAATAAATGCTTTATTTGTACCTTGACGAAAGCGGAGACCTGGGGTTCGACTTCTTTGCGAAGAAGCCATCGGAATTCTTTACCGCTCGATATATATCACTGGACATCGCACGAAAATATGGGATTGCAGGCGGTTGATACGTTTTCATGGGGAATATTCAGGAAATATGAAAAGAAAGACTACGAATGGTTCAGCGTATTCAAAGGAAATGTGAGACATGATACGATCTATTTGCCTGAAAAATAAAAAAGAGCGCGCCCTGTGAGCTTGTTTCGCCATAGTTTTGCCAACCTCCGGAAGGGAACACCATGGACAACCCACAGCGGTCTTACCGCTCTTTTTGCAATTTTCATTTTATTTCCTTTGTTTGTCAAGAAATATTTGTTGAGAAACAATACCGAAGAACTGGTAAAACACCTGGCAAAACGCAAAACCCCTGCGCGCGGTATTCCGCGATAGCTCATACGGCAGCGACAGTGTAAAAATCAATTTGGAACAAATCTTTAAACTATTATCCCCGGGTACTTAAGTGCGAACGATTTAGGGAAAGAACCACAGATGAATACAGATAAACGCGGATTTGGATTCGAAAAACTGGTTGTGTTGTTTGAACAGACACAGAGTGAGCTACAGAAACAGGCGGCCCGCTTGGTTGATATTGCTTTAGTAATTCGCAACTGGCTCTTTGGCTGGTATATCGTGGAGTTTGAAAATGGCGGTGCAGAGCGGGCGGAACTGTATGGCAAGAAACTTCTTCAATGCCTTTCTGCGGAGCTCAAACAGGCTGGGCTGAAAGGTGTTTCACTAACTAATTTGAAGCAGTTCAGGCTGTTTTACGAAACCTACAAAGAGATTGGTCAGGCGGTGCCGGACCAATCTTCTATTGATACAACCAACTGAGG
>NZ_JBDIWA010000051.1:0-13548 GCF_039794105.1 Candidatus Kuenenia sp. | reverse complement strand
GAAGATACAAAAAAGGCTGCAAAGCGGATAGAGGAACAACTATCAAAAATTATATAATGATAGGGAAATTAGTGACACAATGCTTGGCGGGTTCAGGTTTGTAATCTGAACACATAGTTTAATGTTGTTTGAGATATATCCGGAAAATTATGAAAAAACGATTATTTAGCGGAATCCAGCCGAGCGGGGAAGTTCATATAGGAAACTATCTGGGTGCAATAAAGAATTGGGTGGGGATGATTGATCGATACGATTGTATTTTCTGTATTGTCGATTACCATGCGATAACGGTAGAATACGACCCGAAAGAAATGCAAAACCGAATTATTAACGCTGCGGCAGTTAATATTGCAGCCGGACTTGACCCAGGTAAGTGCATCCTCTTTGTGCAATCTCATGTACCGGAACACACGGAACTTGCCTGGATACTGAATACGGTGACGCCAATGGGTCACCTGGAAAGAATGACGCAGTTCAAAGATAAGGCAAAGCAGCACAGGGATAATATTAATGCAGGTTTATTTACCTACCCCGTCTTGCAGGCGGCAGATATATTAGTTTATAAGGCGGAAGCGGTGCCTATTGGTGAAGATCAGGTACAGCATATAGAATTGGCAAGAGAGATTGCCAGAAAGTTTAATTCGCGGTACGGAGAAATATTTCCTGATCCGAAAGAAATACTTTCAGACGCCCCAAGGATTATGGGCATTGACGGGAAGACAAAGATGAGCAAAAGCAGGGATAATTATATCTCGCTGGTAGAATCTTCTGAGTCTATATGGAAAAAATTGTCTACAGCGGTAACGGATGAGAATCGGAAGAGACGGACAGACCCGGGGAATCCTGAAATATGCAACCTTTTTACTTTACATAAGTATTACTCTTCCCTTGAACAAATAGAACGTATCAACAGGGTATGCCGCACTGCGGAGATAGGTTGTATTGAATGCAAAAAAATATTGTCTGAAAATATCATAAAGGCATTATCTCCCATACGGGAAAAATATGAAGAGTTAATAAAAGATAAGCATTCTATAATTGATATATTACACGAAGGTGCAAAAAAGTGTAAGAACATGGCAGAGATTACCATGGCAGAGGTACGAAGGCAAATGGGACTGACTTAGGTAATGAGCAACTAAAAGCAATCGGCAATTCACAGTCCACAATCCACAATCTGCAATTTGCCTACTGTGGACTGCCGATTGCCGATTGCCGATTGCCGATTGTAGGCTGCAGAAGAGACCAGTAAATATTTTGCCAATACGTGTAAATTCACATAATGTGAACCTGTAGAGTATACCGCCTTGTGGCACACCTCAGACTCCATTCCCCTCTTATTTTAGCTAACAGAAGCGTTTTTACAGAATTATAGAAAAAGAACAGATGGCAGACCAATTCAGGAAAACAATAGTTCGTTTATTAGCAGCGAAAACCAATCTCTCCGAAGACGAAATAAATAAATGCGTTGAAATACCACCTGACCCAAAGATGGGGGATTATGCATTTCCCTGTTTCAATCTTTCAAAAATGCTGAAAAAACCCCCCGCGAAGATTGCTTCAGAATTAGCCGACTGCCTGCATCCCGTTAGTCCGGTAAAAGAGATAAAAGCAACAGGCCCTTATCTGAATTTTTTTTTAGATAAGATAATACGCGCTGAGGTCGTTTTAAGAAAAATTATGCATGAAGGCGCTGCTTATGGCTGCGATACCATTGGCAAGGGGAAAACCGTCGTTATTGATTACTCCTCCCCAAACATCGCAAAACACCTTGCCGTCCATCATCTCCGCTCTGCGTTAATTGGAAATGCACTGTATAATATTTACGGAAATTTAGGGTACAAATGCATAGGGATCAACCATCTTGGCGATTGGGGGACGCAGTTTGGTCAATTGATTGTTGCATATAAAAACTGGGGAGAAAAGGATCTCGAACAATATACAATTACCGACTTAAACAAACTCTACGTTACTTTTCACCGTGAAGCGGAAAAGGATAATCATCTGGAGGACGAAGCGAGGGAATGGTTTAAAAAACTGGAGGCAGGAGACTCAGAGGCGATGGAGTTATGGGAACGTTTCAAGGATATCAGCCTTAAAGAGTTTCAAAGGGTGTATGAGATGTTGGGGATTCGTTTTGACGCCTTTGTTGGTGAGAGTTTTTACAATACAATGGTTGAGGATACGGTTTCTGGCATTAAGGAGAAAGGGTTGGCCTGTATCAGCGAGCAGGCATTAATCGTAGAGCTGGAGGCATATAATATGCCGCCATGTTTGCTTAAAAAAAAGGACGGTACAACACTTTATGCAACACGCGACATTGCAGCGGCGGAGTACAGGAAATCTGTATATAATTTTGACAAAATGATTTATGTAGTTGGTTCTGAACAAAAACTTCACTTTTGTCAGATATTTAAGGTGTTGGAGTTAATGGGGTATGAGTGGGCAAGCCAGTGTGTTCATGTGGATTTCGGCCTTATGAAATTTAAAGAGGGCAAGATGTCCACCCGCAAGGGGCGGGTCATATTGTTGGAAGACTTATTAATTGAGGCGGTAGACCGTATCAAAAAGATTATTGAAGAAAAGAATCCTTTGCTAAAGGACAAGGAAATGGTTGCAAGTGACGTGGGTATTGGGGCGGTTATATTTGCGGATTTAAGCACAAAACGAAACAAGGATGTACTATTTGATTGGGATACCGTATTAAATTTTGAAGGAGAGACCGGGCCTTATGTGCAGTATACCCACGCCCGTCTTTGCAGCATTTTGAGGAAATATGGAAAAGATGTAACGGAGGACATTGATTATACATTATTAAATGAAGAGGATGCCATTCATCTTATAAAGAATCTATGGCAATATCCCTTTGTAATACTAAAAGCGGCACAGTTTTATGAGCCGTCATTAGTTAGTAATTATCTTATTGATATTTGTGCCGGTGTAAATAAGTTTTATAATGCTCACAGGGTATTATCTGAAGATGAAGGGCTTACAAAAGCAAGAATACTTCTGGTAGATGCCGCCAGGCAAGTCATAAGAAATGGATTAAAAATCCTTGGTATGCAAGTGCCTGTGGAAATGTAAAAAAAGGAGATTAATCTTATGACTGAAGAACGAACAGGAAAAATCTTATCACTCCTTGAGAAGGCATACCCGGATGCAAGACTCGTTCTCAGATATAAAAATCCCCTGGAATTGCTGATAGCGACGATATTGGCAGCTCAATGTACAGATGAACGGGTAAACAAGGTGACGGAAATTTTGTTCACAAAATACAAATCGGCGAAAGAATATGCTTTTGCACAGCAGGATGTTTTTGAACAGGAAATACGGCAGACCGGTTTTTACAGGAACAAGGCGAAAAACATTATTGCGTGCGCGAAGGCATTAGAGGAAAGGTTTCATGGCAAGGTGCCGGAAACTATGGAAGAACTTTTGACGCTTCCGGGGGTAGGGAGAAAGACGGCAAGTGTGCTGCTTGGCAACGTCTTTGGCAAACAAGCTATAGCGGTGGATACGCATGTATTTCGTGTTTCGCACCGGTTAGATTTTGCCAAATCCAACAATCCCGATAAGGTGGAAATCGAATTGTGCAGGATTATCCCGCAAAAGAAATGGACACAGTCCTGCCTTGTCATGGGCACACATGGCAGGCGCATCTGCATAGCCAGAAAACCGTTGTGCAAAGAATGTGTCGTAGAGAAATTATGCAATTCAAATGATAAGATTGTATAAAGCTGATGACAGGCTGCCAAGTCCTCAATCCTCAATCCTCAGTCTACAGTCCTCAATCTGCAATTTGCCGACTGCCGACTGTAGATTGCCGATTGCGCTTTTAAAGGGATTCCATGGCGGGAAGTTCAATGACAAAAGTAGTGCCCTTTCCCACTTCACTTTGCACGGATATTTTACCGTTATGCTGTTTAATAATACTTTGTGCTATGGAGAGACCAAGCCCTGTGCCTTTCTTCTTTTTATTTGCTCTGTTGGTATAAAACGGTTCGAAAATTTTAGAAAGATTCTCTTTGGGAATCCCAGGGCCTGTATCTGATATCGTGGTATTTACTACATTATTCTGCGCCTCTGTTTTAATGGTGAGGCATTTATCATATTCTGATACTTCCATTGCAGCGCAGGCATTTTCGATTATATTAAGCAATACCCTGCGTATTTGATATTTATCGACAAAAACAAATGGCAAAATGTCCCCAGGTAAAATAATAGTTTTAATGTTTGCGTGGTCAAACTGATATGTTTTTTGCTTTATGATAACTTCGATGATTTCATTAATATTTATTTGCTCCTTGGATAGTGTATAATTTCCCGTAAACGTGAGGAGACTTTTTACAACGTCCTGTATTTGTTCCGTTTCCTTCTGTATTCTCTGGAGGTATTTTAGAGATTTTTCACTGGTTCCCGGGTCATTTAAGACAAGTTCTGTGCAAAGTTGAATGCCCGCAAGGGGGTTATTCAATTCATGCGCAGCGCCTGCTACAAGATTACTTACCGCAAAAAGCCTTTCCGACTGGACTACCTGATTTGTTAATTGATGTTCGCGGGTAACGTCTCTCAGTACGATAACAATCCCTATATTATTGCCAATGAAAGCCCGTGTCAGCCTTTTACTCTTTCTTCTATCTCCGATAACATGTATATTTTCATCAATGAACTGATTAACCGAAGATGCGGTAACATTGAAGTGTTTTTCAATCTCGTTATTAATAGTAATTTCATAGGATACGGAGAGTTGCTTTTCTTCAAACAATGCCCTGTAAATATCTTTGGTATCAATAGTATTTATGCTCATTATTGACCCATCGCTGTTTCTCACCAAATTCAACTGGCTAAGGATTGCATTTGCGGCCTTATTTACCGTGTTTATCTTCCCATGCATATCCATGAAAACAATGCCGTCAACTATGCCGTCTATCAAGGAATGTAGTTTTAATTCTTCCATATCCAGGCGATGATTGCAAAGGTTTAAATGGTATTTTATTAAGGTATCTGCAAAGGTCGTAGGAATGGTTTTTTCATCCGCCGGTTTTATGATATAGTCATTCGCCCCCGCTTTCATCAGCTCAATTGCCCTTCGCTCTGAATCTTGTGGGACAATAATTGTTATAAATATTTCAGGGACGCTCTCTTTTGATTTTCTGATTATTTCAGAGACGTCTGATTCCGGCAAATGATCATCCAAAAACATGATGGATAGTTTTTCATTCTCCAATTGATGAAGGGCGTCCTGACCATTTCCGGCGATAATCACATCATAGCCTTCCCCGAGAAGATACGTTTCCAACATTTGTGTGAAAGATTGGTCACTGGCGGCAATTAAGATTTTTATCCTGTTTACGGTAATATTCGTGGGCGTTGACTCCGGCTTGTTTTGTAACAGATATAATAAATCTTCCAATGCAAATGACGGATGAATTGAAAGATATGCGCCAACACAATTGGCTAACAGGGATATCATACAATTTTTCTGTGAATCAGTGACTAAAATTACGGGAACGTTATTGCAATTTGCCAAAAGAGATGACTTCATTAGTTTACATAGTTGAAAACCATCCAAAATGGGTAGGTCTGTATCTAAAAATGCAAAAAGAGGGGGTTGGGTATGGAGATGTTTTAAGGCATCTTCTCCATTTAACGCCGTTATTATATTTACAAAACCATGCTGTTTTAAGTAGCAAATTATATGTTCATATTTATCTAATTTATTGGATGCAAACAATAAGGTTCCATTCATGTGTTTTTATTACTCCAAAACCATAGAATAAAAAAAGGAAAATGGGGAATGTAATACGGGTAAACACTAAATTGGCATAGCCAGAACCAAACAAGCACGAAAACAGTCCTCAGTCCTCAGTCCTCAGTCCTCAATCTGCAATCTGCCGACTGTAGACTGCCGATTGCCGATTGCCGATTGCCGATTCAGGGTATGGATACCATATTTGTGATGTCAACGCCAATATTTTTTTTGAAATGCGCCTCGTTTAAGAAGGGTGTGTTTTAGCGTAAAACCCATTTTCTTAGTTTATAGTGAAAAGGGTAAAGGAAATACGAAGAGAAGCACTGTTATAAGACAAAATAGAATGCAAGAAGAATCAATGCACAGCCTAGAAAATATTGTGAAATATCGTAAATGATATTTTTCTTTTTTACGCCGATAATGTCTTTGTTTGTTTCAATAACCTGTTTGAAGATATTTTGCAGTTCAGCGCCGGTAGCATCGTGTTGGTAGGAGCCTCCAGCCATTTCTGCTATTTCTCTTAATAATTTCGGATCGGGTTTTGTGTAAATAATCTCTCCATCTTCTGTGCGTTCATAACCGCTTTTATTTCCCAATTTATCCCTTTTTGGTATGGGGGTGGAATTATTTGGATCCCCAATGCCAATGATGTAAGTGGAAATATCGTTCTTTTCCAATAACAATCGTATCGCTTCCACTACCTGGCTCCTTCTGAGAAGCTGCTCTTCCCCATCGGTAAGAAGGATTATTATCTTTTTCCCTGCTTCATTGCTAAAGGTTTCCATGGCAGCGATTAAGGCGTTCCCGATATTTGTGCCGTAAGGTACAAATCTTACATAATGTTCGTTTACCATATTTAATATTCTAAGGAATACCATTTCGTAGTCTTTTGTTGGATAAGGGAGGAGGGAAAAGGCGCGTGCGGCAAAAACAACTAAACCAACACGATCGTCTTCAAGCCCTCTCACAAGATTGGCAATCTCCATTTTGGCACATTCAAGCCGGTTGGGTTTTACATCCTCTGCAAGCATACTCATGGAGACGTCAAGCACAAATACTATCTCAAGCCCTTCTTTTTCATATTGTTCTTCCGTAGTTTGCCATTTAGGCTGCAAAAGTGTAAGCCCTAAAATACAGCAGGCGGCGCTCATGCTGGTTCCTTTGATGAGGTTTCTGTATAGTGAGGGTATTTTGCTGAACTTTTGTATGTATGTTTTCTGCCCGAATGTTTTTAGCCAGGCTCCTTTCCGCCAGTAAAGTATAAAGTAGAAAACAAGGATCAGGCATGAAAGTGAAAACACAAGAGGGGTATATTTTTCATGAATAAAAGATAACATTATTAATTTATTATTCGATAAGTTTTCAGAAAAGAAATAGTTTCAGGTATTTACACGGTAATAATATAAACACGATGAATTTCTTATGCGCTACCAGCGGATTTTTTGTTCTCCGCTGTATCGATATTTGGTACCCCATGGAATAAGTTTCAGGGACTCTATCCGGTCTTCCCGTTCTTCCTGTTTATGAGAAAACATGGTATTGAATTGCATCTCGCCCAATCTCATTCGTTCGAGATTTTTTTTTGCCTGGAAATCGGCAGGGTCAATTTTCAGTGCTTCAACGTACTGCATTGCCGCAGTGGAGAAATCCATATCTTCCGCAATAATATTTGCATTATTATAAACCGCCCTTGCCTTTAATACGGGGTCTTTTGTTTCCATCGTTTTCCGGTACTCATCTGAGGCCTTTTTCTTTTCCATGAGCAAAGAATACAGTACTCCTTTGTTATAGGTTATTAAAGGGTCTTTTTCTGATAGTTTACGGATAAAAGGATTCCCTTCCAGCTTACGAATTGTGGAAAGTGCATGCTGGTATCTTCCCATTTTTATATTTTCATCCAAATTCGTAATAATGGTATTTATCTTTAAATTTGTATAACCGTAGAATGTAAGAATGCATGCAAGCACTACGAAGGTTATTTTGGGAAGCAACTTATAGAACACAGGCGTCTCCTTTTTAATTTAAGGGATTTTTATCCAGAAGTTTTCAATGAAAACACTTGTTAACAGAAAAAACAAACTTGCTATAACAGGGAATATATAAAGGTCCTTTTTTTTAAAAACATTTTCTACCACAATTTCATCTTTTTCAATCCTGTCAATTTCATCATAGAATTTTGCAACCTCTTCAAAATTATCGGCATGATAATATTTTCCTCCGGTTGACTCTATTGCTTCCTGCAGCTCCTGGATATGTTGCGCGGCGATATCGGGGTCTATGCCATAGACGTCTGATGCTTTTACTGCCACTATATACGCCTTTATTCCCATTCTTTGCAGAAGCCGTAAGGGCCTGTCCGGTGAAATGCCAATATTGTAAATGCCATCCGTGAAGAGGATTATTAGTTTATTCTTCAGTACGTCTCTTTTCTTCATTTCTTTTACAAATGAAACCGCATAATCATCGAGATATTGCTTGTTAATGCTGTTTCTTAATTCTGTGAACGTAAATCTGATTCCCATTTCTTTTTCAAACAATGCGGTAATGGAGGTAAAGATACCCTCTCCTATTGAAGTTTGGTACCCCATCTGGGATGAGTGTACGCGTTCCAGCGATTTTTCAAGCAATTCCGTTTCCATCGTGGGCATCGCAATGAGAGCCGCATCAGTGCCGAAGATAGATAATCCAATAATATCGTTTGACCTTTTCTTTATAAAGGCCGCGACAATTTCCTTTATGGTCTCTATGGCAGTTCCGGTTGTGCTGAATGAAGTATCAATACAAAGGAGTATTTCCCGTCCCTTTAAAGATATCTTTTCTTTATGATAGGCGGATTGCGGGTACGTTAACGCCAATATTAAAAAAAATACCGCGCAAAAAAAGACCGGTTTAAAAAAGCCTGCGACAATCTTCCTGAACCCATACAGATCTTTTACATGATAGAGGCTTGAATAACCGATATATTTTTTTTCTTTCCAAAAAAAACAGAGCAAGCCAAAAGGGATAATAAGGAAAAGAAACCATGGATTCGCTAATGTCATTTATTTATACCTGTTAGCCGCACAACATCTTCCAGACTGTCTCTCGTTTTCTTAAATGTCTCTTTGTGTATCTGTTTTCCAAAAATAAGTGAATCTAATAATCGAAAGGATTCACGTGCTACTGTTGTTGCGTCCTCAGAGAGTTTGTTTTGTCCGTTATTTTCAAAAAAACAGGAAGTTGTCAACGATTGTGCGAGTTCGTCTGAGATACCGGTAAAAGCGCCCAAATATGTCCTTAACGCCTTGCCGGCTAATTGAGCGTTTTCCTTATTTAGTGCATCGTTATCCGTGTATTCGAGTTTTAGCATAACAGCCTTTAATTCTTCTAAGGCAATATGAGGGGTGATAGCGGTGGTTATGGGCTTTTTCTCAGCTTGTTTTTGCATGGATGCCCTTATGGTTAGCATACCAAACAGAAGCAACAAAAGAATGCCTCCGCCAAAGGGCATGTACCCATAGAAAAAAACATGCTCTTTTGAATAAGGCACCGGGCCTTTTAATCCTTCCAGCGGGACGTCAACCGATTTAAGGAGTGTGTTGATAAGAATGGGAATTGGTGTAGTATGGGCTTCTTTTGTAACGAGGGAAGAATCGTTGCCTCTGCTTGCAGCGCTTTGTGAATCCGGTTCCTTGTAATACAATACAGATACCTCCGGGATTTCAGGATTCCGCTCTTTCCCGCCCAGTTCATATGTTGCGAGGGTATAATCTATAACGGTTTTTGTCAATCCCCCTTCGGTTTGTGTCGAGGACTCTTTTTTTAATACTTCAAAAGGGGGGAACTGTATTTTATCCAGGGTATCCCACAGGAGTTTTATATCATTTTCATATCTGATGGTTAGTGTATAGCGAATGCGGTCGCCGATACATATAACATCCTTGTCGATTTTCCCTTCAACCAGGATTGGCATTTTTTTTACCGCGATAGGGGCGGAACTGGCAGCCCCTTCCTTAGAATCAACGGTATTAATATAGGAAAGCTTGAAGGAGGGTATTGAGTATATACCCTCCTTCATATTTGGCGGCAGTGAAAGTGCGTAAGTAACAACCGCAAAATCATGCATATTATCAAATATCTGGCGTTCACTGATGATTATCCCCTCTATCACAAATGGGCTAAGGTCAACATCGGCAAGACCTTCCAAATTTACGGTTATACCCAGCATCCATAACACCTGTACGGTGAGATGTAACGTTTTTCCGGGGATGATCCTGTAATCATCTATAAAAGTCCATATTTCAAGCGGCCTGTCTGTAAGCAGAAACTCTTTTTTTAATGGTGAATCTGACTCTGATTTTGCTGTTGCGGCAATGGACGTTTCATTTTCCTGTGTTTCCTGGCCATGTACCGGGGTAAAACAATATCCCCAGGAAAACATGCCAATGAATGTCAATAAAGCAAAAAGATGTCTCATTTTTTAATTCTTCCTCCTCTACGGATGCGTTTGTCAAAAAACTCTGATATTTTTTTTATCCATATACCTTCATCTTCGTCTGTATGTATTGTTATACAGCTTATGGCTAATTTCCTCAGTAAGGCATAAAAAGGTGCCGGCACATGAAGAGCCTCTGTGGTGCTTATTGTTTTATTGCAATGGGTTTCTACATCACGAACCGTTAGATATCCCCTTGCTTTTGGGATGCAGGACTCTCTTTTATCCGAAACAATAACAGGAATAACCTCATGCCGGTAGGAGATTGCCTTTAGTGAGCGTTCATAGTTATGCGGGGCAAAAAAATCGGACAGGATGAAAATAAGAGAAGGCGACTGCACTTTTTTATGTAAAAAAGTCAATGCGGCGTTAATGTCAGTAGAATGAGAGGACGGTTCATCCGTTAAGACCTTTTTCATGTTCTTAAAAGCTTCATTTTCGCCTGTTTTAGGCGGTATGTATTGCTCAATTCTATCTGTAAATGCGAGAAAACCAATTTCATTGCCCGTTTCCGACGCCGCATAAACAAGGAGAGAAAGCAGTTTAGCTATAATATCTTCTTTTGTATGATAAAAAGAGCCAAATTTTTCAGAACGGCTCTTATCGATAATGAAAAAAATAGTCGCCCGTTTATCCACCAATTTCAGACGTACGTGTAAACGGCCTATTCTGGATGTGGTTTTCCAGTCAACAGACTTTAAATCATCGCCGGTCTGATATTGCCGAAGCTCATCCAGTTCCAGGCCGTGCGTTGAGTTTATATAGCTGGCGAATGATCCGCCAAAGAGATTCCCTATTAACCGTTGTAAATAAAGGCGTACACGTTTTTTTTTCAATGAATTTATTCCAGAATAGGAACCCGGTGAAGAATTTTTGTGATAATATCATCTGAATCGTAGCCTTCCACCTCCGCCTCATGCGTAAGGATGATTCTATGCCGCAAAACGGGATAGGCCATTTTCTGAACATGCTCAGGCAGAATCGTATCGTCTCCCTGGATATAAGCATAAACACGCGACGCCTTTGTGAGTGCAATAGTTGCCCTGGGTGAGGCGCCGTACATGACAAGGTCTTCCAGTATGCCGTCGTTTTCATCCGGCCTTGTTGCCCTTACAAGCCGTGTGATGTATTGCACTATAGAGGGTGCGTCATTTGGCGGGAGCCATTCTGCTATAGTAGTTCTCAATGCAAGTATTTCCTCGGGTTTAAAAATAACCGCGAGTGGAGTTTCTGTGCCAGAGGCATGTTTTTCTGTTATCTCTATTTCATCATCATAGGAAGGATATCTGATTTTTATTTTGAACATAAAACGGTCTATTTCTGCTTCCGGCAATAAATAGGTGCCTGATATTTCGATGGGATTTTGAGTCGCAAGCACCAGGAATAATTTTTCGAGGTGATGGGTTTCCCGTCCGATGGTTACCTGTTTTTCCTGCATAGCTTCTAATAAGGCGCTTTGTACTTTTGCCGGCGCGCGGTTAATCTCATCTGCAAGAAGAATGTTTGTAAAAACAGGGCCTTTTTGAATCCTGCTTTTTTTCGTTTCAGGGAGCCACATTTCAAAGCCGGTAATATCGGCAGGAATAAGGTCCGGCGTGAATTGTACCCGATGGAATTTTGCGTCGAGTATGCTTGCTACTGTTTTTACCGTCATTGTTTTTCCAAGTCCCGGATAACCTTCCAGTAAGATATGTCCATCTGATAGCAGGGCGATTATGATTGTTTCAATCATCTCTTCCTGGCCTACAATGACCTTTCCGATCTCTTGTTTTATTTTTTCCACTTTCTCTTTAATCGGGCATCTGTTATTTTTTGTTTTTGTTTGAGCTTTCACCGTATTTAAATTCCTTCCTTTTGGAGAAACTGCTTTAAGTAATGCTAAATAATTTAGTATTATTGCATTAATTGCTAAGGTGATTGTATCTTTTTTTGAAAATTATATAAATTCTCTTACTTTTTTACAAATAATAATTTTAGTGTATAAAAGCAGTCTTAATCATGACGGCAATCACTGCCAACAATTAAGGGCACAAAAAAATTATTGACAGTCAATTTGAAAAGATGTATATATTCAACACTTTATGGCACTTTGCGTAATCTCTCCATATAAATATTAATGTTTACTGTATAGATAAATGTTTACTGTTAGTTTAATTAACCTATTCTAGTGAAAGGGGTTTGGGATGTCGTTTTCAAAACCAAATGCGTCGGCAGCAACTCGTACAAAAAATAGAACACCTAATGACAGGACTGATTCCAGCGGGATGTGTTCTGTTTGTGTAGATGATTGTCCTGGTATTTGCGAAATAGGAAAATCCGCATTTCGATCTGTTGAAAATTTGTATCCACAGCCATTTGGGGTCATTACAGCAGGTGCGGACAAGGAATATCCTGTAGATTTTAGTCACTTAAACATAATGGGAACTGCGGTTGGCGCTGTTGGTATTGCCCCTGATAGCGATAAGGCTATTTTTGATAATGTTAATACAGAAACAAGGCTTGGCAAGGATAAGGGCATTAAGTTGAAGATGCCGATAATGATTCCGGGACTCGGTTCAACAAAAGTTGCAAAGACGCATTGGGATGGTTTAGCGATAGGTTCAGCGATTTCAGGAACTGCACTAACTATAGGTGAAAACGTAGGCGGCATGGATGAACAATCCAAAATATCAAATGGCAAAATAACCCATTGTCCCGATCTTGAATACAGGGTGAAAACCTATCAGAGTTGGCAGCAAGACGGTTATGGTTTGATAGTAATGCAGGAAAATGTTGAGGACAGCCGGTTAGGCATACTGGAATATGGGGTTGAAAAATTAGGTGTTCAGGCGGTTGAAATGAAGTGGGGGCAGGGTGCAAAAGACATTGGGGGCGAGGTTAAGATTAATAATCTGGAAAAGGCGAAGATGTTGCGCGACCGCGGGTATATCGTATTGCCTGACCCGTATGACAAAGAAGTTGCCGGTAGTTTTGGAAAGTCATTCAAGGAATTTGAACGGCACTCCAGAGTCGGCATGGTTAATGAAGACGATTTTGTAAAAAGGGTAAAGGCATTAAGGAATGCCGGGGCAAAATATGTATTTTTGAAAACAGGCGCATACCGTCCTGCGGATCTGGCAAGGGCGGTATGGTATTGTTCCATTGCTGGAGTTGATGTTTTAACTGTTGACGGGGCAGGCGGCGGTACTGGCATGAGTCCGTGGCACATGATGAACGAGTGGGGCGTTCCGACGTTATACATTTCCGCCCTTACATATAATTATGTGCATCAACTGGCGTCAAAGGGGCATTATGTACCTGATGTAATCCTTGCGGGCGGGTT
>NZ_JBDIWA010000050.1:0-14715 GCF_039794105.1 Candidatus Kuenenia sp. | reverse complement strand
GATGTGGTTTGGATTTGTTGTTCTCATTTTTACTTATAATTATATCGTCCATTTTCGCCATTGCAACCCTGTTACCCTAATAATTATAAGCAAATTTGTGAAAACTTGCATTCTCGGACAGCCTGTTTACCATTGACAAATCGGAAATCGTAGTGGTAGCAAATATGTAATTGATAAAGATTTGATCTCCATCCCTCTTCCATGTTGTGGCAGAAGGGACTTCATCTTTCAGCTCAACTGTGCTACGTTATGGCAAGTAAACACAAAATGGAGGAGGTACAATTATGAGTAATTTGCAACTTGATTGTGGAGCGTGTAAAACTGAGTCATCTATGAAAGCAACTAAAATTCCAAGGTTTTATGGAGCAGGCGATACGTTCGTCCTGCCACTCGCAAACATTTAATTTGGTATCAAATCAAATTCCACCAGATCAGGAGTTTTGATGTTTCCATTTTTATTGGTGCAAGTTCTCTAGTAGGTGGTACAATTGGTTGGCGATTATTAATGAAAAGAAAAATGTACAAGTGCTTGAAGTGTGGTTATATAATAAATAGAACGTAATTAAACATCTTCATTTTACATTTGATATTAATCTTAACGCGGACTTTTTAATTAATTGCAAGAATGATCTTTTATTTAATAGAAAAAAGTTAGGAGAAATATGAATATTAATTTAACCGCAATATTTGAAAAATCACCGCATGGTTATATTGGATACATTGAAGAACTCCCAGGCGCAAACACGCAGGGTGAAACATTGGAAGAAACGAAAGAAAATCTTGTGGAAGCTGTCCAGTTGGTTCTTGAAACAAATCGTCAACTGACAGAAGACGAAAATAAAGGAAAGGAAATAATTAAAGAAACATTTGGTGTGCTTTCTGCATGAAACGAAAAGATTTGATTCGGCATTTAGAAAGGAATGGGTGTGAGTTCCTTTGTGAATGAGGTAATCATACGGTTTATGTAAATAGAATGGAAAAAGAAGGTTTCAACGGTACCAAGACATCGTGAGATTGATGAAAATCTGGCAAAAAGAATATGCAATGATTTAGGAATATCCAAGCCATAACAAGGCGCTTCACCTAACCCAAAACAAGTTTGAGATTTTGGGTCGTTAAGCCAACAGCGTGTAACGCCCGAGACGGGCGAACACGCTGTTCAAGTCATAAGTCTTTGTGAATATTGGCTGGGGAACAGGGATTCGAACCCCGACAAAGTGATCCAGAGTCACTTGTGCTACCGTTACACTATTCCCCAGTATATTGGATGGTTATTTTGAGGAAATGAAAAGACAGTGGCAGGAAGACACTGTCTTTAACTAAAACATCTTAATCATTCAATTGGCAAATTACAAGTAGAGATATTACATAATCTTTCATGATGTGTCAAGCGCATTGATTCATAAAATGAAACATCCATGTTGGGTTTACGATTTACGAAGTACGATTTTGTAACACTTTAGTTTTTTGAAAAATTCCAATAATAGTGCTGCTTGCCGTATAGTAGTGTAGGGGTGGAGCATTTGGTATAAACGGTTGCGGCTCGTTCCTCACTTGAGATATCTAAGTAGAGACAGGTTTGAAACCTGTCTCTACCATGTAGTGCGACGAACCTCGTCGCACTACAAATGACAATTTCCAGTTTCAAAAGACTAAAGTGTTACACGATTTTAGATTTTAAATCGTACTTCGTAACAGCTCAATTCCCGGTAAACAGCGCCGACTCTGCATATGAAGAAATAAAAATGTCGCTATAGTGTTATCAGGGTTTTTCCCCCACATGGATAGTCACAATCCCCAATGTCCTGGCATAGATTTTCACATCAACAAGGCCGCACGCTTCCATCTGTGCCTTTAGTCCGTATCTGTCCGGAAAATTCAGCACAGACGATGGTAAATACGCATAGGCATTGCACTTGCTCTTTGAGATGATTTTACCAATAAAAGGGAGTATCTTTTTGAAATAAAAATAATACATTTTTCGGAAAAAGATGTTTGTTGGTTGTGAAAATTCAAGGATGACTACCCGCCCGCCCGGAGCGGTTACCCTTGCCATTTCACTGATTCCCGCTTTTAAATCGGAAACGTTTCTTATCCCAAACGCCACGGAGGATACCCGGAAGTAGTTGTCATGGAAAGGCAGGTGGAGGGTGTCCGCACATAAGATGTTTACTTTATCTGATACATGTTTCTTTTTTAATTTTCTGTTTGCTATCGCTAGCATTTCACGGCAAAAATCGCTTCCTGTCACCTTGCCGCGGTCATTTAGTTTTAAAGAATATTCGATTGCAAGGTCGCCGGTTCCGGTGCATACATCCAAAACTTGTGCGTCTGGCGTAACGTTGCTGACTCTAACGGCAAACTTCCGCCAACTCTTGTCGAAATTAAAACTTAATATCGTATTCAAAAGATCATAAACACCGGCGATGGAGCCAAACATACGCTGGATGTGTTCGCTTTTTTTGGTTAATAATTCAGATTGAGAGACCATAGATTATGATAATTTAAAGTAACCACAGATTTCACAGACTTCGTCGTGAGCTCAGTCGAACGATTACGCAGATTAAAAACAGGGTGGCATGTACAAACTTGTTTGTCCGTGTCCGGCTTGTAACTAAATGCTAACGAAATATAACAAAATATAAGTCAAAATAAAACATTTAAATTATTTGGAAAGTTATTGAAATATGGGTACAATCCCTATTATTTTTCATAGAACTAAAGTGGTACAGTTTTTTTTAATATGAATCCGAGTTTTTACATACGAAATGTTCCCGTATATGGCGAGTTGATATTGGCGCCTATGGCCGGTTTTTCTGATATGCCGTACAGGCTTATATGCCGCAGGTTCGGCATGTCTATGAGCTATACGGAAGTCGTTTCCGTGTCTGGTATAGTGTGGAATAATAAAAAGACGTTTAAACTACTTGATTTTAAAGAGGAAGAACGGCCTGTTACCTTCCAGGTGGTTGGCAATGATGAATACCAGATTACAGAGGCCTGTAAGAAGATAGAGCAATTGGGGCCTGATATTATTGATATCAATATGGGATGTTCAGTGTCGGATATTGCCGGAAAGGGTGCTGGGGCAGGGATGCTTAAACATCCATCAAAGATCTCAAAAATGTTTAATAATCTTACCGGGTCTTTATCAGTGCCTGTGACTGGAAAAATTCGTCTTGGATGGGATCACAAAACGCGAAATTATCTAGAAGTGTCCAGAATACTGGAAGAAAACGGAGCGTCTCTCATTGCGGTACATGGCCGTACAAGGTCTCAGTATTTTTCAGGCGCCGCCGATTGGGATGCGATTGCTGAAGTAAAACAGTCGGTAAAAATTCCAGTAATTGCGAATGGAGACGTGCGGTCTGTTGCAGACATAGCAGAAATAAAAAAACGTACGGCATGTGACGGGGTAATGATTGGAAGGGCGGCAATCGGGCATCCATGGATTTTCCAATATAAAGACAGAGAAAATATTTCGGGCAGCGAGAAAATTGAAATGATCCGGTATCACTTGGATTGTATGAAAGAATATTACGGCCATGCTATTGGGGTAGTACTTTTTCGAAAACATGCGGTGAAGTATATTGTGGGTCTGCCGAAAGCGACAGAATTACGCCCTTATATAGTAAGGAGTAAAAGCGCGGAAGAGATCATTTCGTACATTGCCGCGCATCTTAACAGGTATTCGAAGCATGAAGCCGCGTGATTTAACGTTTAGTACCTTAATATGGTCTTCATTATTAGTAATTTCATTGCGCTTTTTGGCAAAATATCTAATTGTTCCTTCTGCAGTAGGCAGTCGGCAATCTACAGTCGGCAAACTGCAGATTGAGGATTGAGGACTGCAGACTGTTTTCTTGCTTGTTCGGTTCTGGCTATGCCAGCGTAGTAATTTCAATATTTTTGTAGAGACACATTGCATGCGTCTTTGCATTAACATCAACAACAGAATAAAGTCGCTGCCAAAGGCAGCCAGATGGATAAAAGTATTTTCAAGGTTTTTAAAGAAGGTTATTGATAATGAAAACAGGTGTTATAATCATTTCTCATGGTAGTAAAATAAGCAGTGGCAATGAAGGCTTGTTGAAAATAGCGGATATGCTTCGTGCAATGAATCGTTGGGACATGGTTGAACCGGCATTTTTGCAACTGGCAAAACCTGGATTGGATGAGGTGGTTGAGAAAACAGTGGCAAATGGAATGGAGCGGATTGTAGTAGTTCCGCTGCTTCTTTTTAAGGGGAATCATGTATTTAAAGACATTCCCGAAATGCTGGAAAAGGGGAGAGCGAAATATCCGGAGGTGGAATTTATCTATACCAATAATATCGGAGCGGATGAACGAATTGCATTAATTGCGGCAGACCGTATCCATGAAAAACTGGTGGAAAGACAATTTGGTGAGAAAGGGCGGTTGGAACAGCCGCAATTAATTATCGATGAAAGTTTTGAGATCATCGATAAACTCGTTAATCTCGAAAATATCCCTGAATTACATAGACCTGTAATACAACGCGCAATTCATGCTACCGGCGATACGGAATATGCGTACAATTTACTATTTTCTTCCAATGCGGTTGAAGCTGGAATAAAAGCTCTAAAGGAGGGGAAAAACATCATTACAGATGTAAATATGGTGAAAGCGGGGATCAGTAAAAAACCTGTTGAAAATTTTGGAGGAAAATTGGTCTGTAAGATTGACGACAATTTGGTTGCTGATGAGGCAAAACGATCGGGAAAAACCCGTGCGATGATTGCCATGCAGTTTTCACTTGATGAAATGCAGGGGGGGGTTGTGGTAATCGGCAACGCGCCAACCGCCTTGTTTGAACTTATTGATTTAATAAAAAAGGACAAGGCGAAACCGGCGCTGGTAATTGGTATCCCTGTAGGATTTGTAGGCGCGGTTGAAGCAAAGGCGGCATTAAAACAGATATCCATACCTTATATTACCAATGATAACCGTAAAGGGGGGAGCGCAGTGGCTGTGGCTATCATTAACGCTGTCATTGAATTGGCGAAGAAGGCACGGTAAATTATATCTTTTAACAATAGTAGGCCGGGACAGGATATGAGATCTGGGTATACTACGGGAAGTTGTGCTACGGCGGCTGCTAAGGCGGCGGCTATAGGGTTGTGGAAGGGAAATATTCCTGATGAGATAGAGATTGACACGCCGGCGGGTACAAAACTCAAACTTAAAATTTACCATAAACAAGTATCTTCAGTATCAGCGGAATGTGCCGTTCAAAAGGACGCGGGAGACGACCCTGACGTAACGAATGGCTGTTTTGTACATGCATGGGTAGAGCGAAGTTGTGCCCTAACAATAGAAATTGACGGCGGAGTTGGTGTTGGTCGTGTAACTAAGCCGGGATTACAGTCTCCTGTAGGGCGGGCGGCAATAAATCCCGTGCCTGGACGCATGATTGAGGATGCAGTACGTGAAGTGATTGGACACCATAGTGGGGCAAAGGTAATTATTTCCGTTCCTGATGGTGAAAGACTCGCGGAAAAGACCTTTAATCCGAAACTGGGCATTGTAGGGGGTATTTCTATTCTCGGGACTACAGGCATTGTGCGTCCCATGTCAGACGAAGCACTAAAAACGTCTCTCCTGTGCGGGCTTGATATTGCAAAAGGGTTAGGGTATAAAGAGGTTGTATTAGTTCCGGGGAATCTGGGTGAACGTGCCGTGTCGGCTTATTTCTGCATTGAAAAGGACAAGATTGTTCAAATGAGTAATCATGTTGGTTTTATGCTGAATGCGGTAAAAGACAGGGGATTTGAACGTGTTATGCTTGCCGGACATCCAGGCAAACTCGCCAAATTGCTCAGAGATGATTTTAATACGCACAGTTCCGTTTCACGTCCGGCAAATGATATTTTAATTGACCATGTAAAATCGGTATGCCGCACACAGCAGATGCTTAGTAACCTTAATGAAGCTGCAACCGTAGAAGGGATTCTGGAATTATTGAGTAAAAATAACTCATTATATGTAATGGATAGTGTTGCGGATAAAATTGAAGAGAAGGTGCTTGTATATTTACATCGCAAGGTGTCCGTGGGTGTAGTATTGTTTGATATGAAGGGTTCTGTGGTGGGAAGGTCGGAGAGCGCGGGAAAATGGCGGAAGAACTGAGAAATAGCGTTATTATCGTCGGTTGCGGACCAGGGCTAAAATCATATATTACCCCAAAGGCGTTATATAATATTAAAAAGGCAGATATTCTTGTTGGCAGCAGGCGGTTGCTAAAACTGTTTCCCGATACCGGCGCTAAAAGAATTATTATTGAAAAAAACTATAAGCTTTTATTGAAAAAAATAGCGCATTGGAGTTTCACCAGGCAGGTGGTTGTCCTCGTAAGCGGCGACCCCTGTTTTTTTAGTTACACGAAAATGATTGTAAAAAAATTCGGACGGGCATCCTGTATTATTATTCCCGGGTTGAGCAGTATACAATTGGCGTTTGCCGCCATCGGCGAGAGCTGGGAAGATGCGGCGTTTGTGAGTGTCCACGGAAGAAGTTCGGGATATAAAGAGCTTATTAAAAAAGTGAAAGATTACGATAAGGTTGCTGTTTTAACGGATAAAGTGAATACGCCTGCAAGGATTGCATGCAAGCTGATGGATGCGGGAATTGTTAAAAGGCGGATGTTTATTTGCGAGAATCTTTCCCTTTCCAATGAGACAGTTCATGAAAAAACGATACAATCTGCAATGAATCTTAGTACAAATGGATCTTCTGTGGTAATTATTAAAAAAACAGGTAGTTGAATAAATATTTACAGATTGTTATGGCAATAAAATAGATACTCGAGTTAGTGGATTTTAAGGTATAGTTACTTATTTGAAAGGGGGATAAATTATGAACACAGAATATACCGCTGTTATAAAGCAAGAAGGCGATTGGTGGATTGGATGGGTAGGGGAAATACCAGGGGTAAACTGCCAGGAACATACCCATGAAGAATTAATTGAAAGTCTTAGGGTTACCCTAAAAGAAGCTATAGAATTTAATCGTAAAGATGCACTTGCTGCTGTAGGAATGGGATATGTGGAAGAAAAAATTGCTATATGAAACGCAATGACCTGCTAATGTTTTGCGGTCACAGGGATGTGAATTTCTCCGAGAAGGCAGTCGTCATTCATGGTGGTGGAATCCAATTCTAAACAAACGTTCGTCCGTACCACGACATACAGAAATCAATGATAACCTTGCAAGAAAAATATGCAAAGATCTCGGTATAAAACCAATGAAGTAAAACCCTAACAATCAAATCCAGCGGACAGCGTAAAACGCCGTCGTTGATTTAGGTCGTTAACTATGTTATGGCATTTATAAAAAAATGAAGACAGGTAATTTTTATGGAATCGGGCTTGGTCCTGGAGATCCGGAACTGTTGACGATCAAGGCAGTAAATACCATACGCAATGCGGATTGTATTTTTGTGCCTAAATCCGATACAAAAGAGGAAAGTCTGGCGTTGCAGATAGTAGCGGATTATGTAGGGTTGAAAAAAATTGTGACACAGATTTATCCCATGACAAAAGAGAAAAATATTCTTGATGCGGCATGGAAAAAATCGGCGGAAGAAGTGCGTGATGAAGTTTTGAAAGGACATGAGGTTGTATATTTAACGCTTGGGGATCCGATGACATTCAGCACTTACATATATCTTTTGCGTCATCTTGGTGCGCTCCTGCCAAGTGAGGTTATTCACACAATTCCCGGAATTACATCTTATAATGCCGCAGCATGTTTTGGAAACTTTCCCCTGCTGACCGGAGATGATAAGCTGGCAGTGATACCTGTGCCGGAGGATGTTGCCTCGTTAAGGCCTGTTTTGGAATTGTTCGACACCGTAGTTTTGATGAAGGTTGCAAAGAAACTGGATGAAGTTCTATTCTTGCTGGATGATATGGGACTTACCGGAAATGGCCTTTTTGCATCGTATATCGGACAAAAAAATGCCTTTGTAACCTGCGATCTCTTGTCACTAAAAGGAAGCGGCAGAGGGTACTTGTCGGTTATGATAGTAAGGAAAAACAGCAATACTTCTATCGGTTGATAGAAAAGGGAATCATTGTTTCCTTAACAAGCGGTTATTTCTTTATGTGTTTTTTCAATTCGTTTACGTATTGCGGCAACTGTTTATACAAATGCTTTTTCTTGCGTGCCTTTGCCTTTGATAATGCATAAGAGGCAAGTATTGGCGTTGCAATTGTTGCGTCACAATAGACAACTACGTGGTTCTTTATCTCTTCTATCCGCATTTTGCCCCACGAAATAGCTTCAGTAGGCGTTGCCCCGGAAAGTCCTCCCCATTGAGGCGCATCGGTGGTAATCTGAATAAAATAGTCATGCCCCCCCTTATTTATATCGAGTATTTGAGCAAGGGTCGGCTGGGTTTGCATATAGAAGTTTTTTGGCGAACCGCCTCCAATGCTTACTACGCCATTTAATTTGCTGTTAAATACGATAGCAGTGGATTGAATTACATCAATGTCGGTATCGATTACAAGATTGTTTCCTTGTAATTTCAGATACGACAAATTCATGCCGATGGATGAATCTCCCGGTGATGAAACGAAGACAGGTACATTATATTTCGCTGCCTGTGCCACAAAACTCAATTGCGGCGACGACGTTTCGGAGAGAACCGCCTTCCCTAGCAGATAATGAAAATCAGCAGTAGAAATAGGTTCAGTATTTGAAATCCCCTTTGTTACGTCCTGGATAAATTTGTCGGTCTTCAGGAGCAGTTCATCGGTGATAAAAATATCATAAATTCGTTCAATACCCGCATGATATAATTCGGTATCATCCACCCGGAAATCTCCCTGGTGAATGGGCAAATTTAAGGCAAAGTGAAGATCATGGTAGAGGTTGGCGCCGGTAGAGATAATGAAATCAACAAATCCTTTTTCCATAAGGCTTATGAGAGTTCCGCCCATGCCAGTGGGGGTCATTGCGCCGGAGAGCGTTACACCGACGGTAACATCTTTGCTAAGCATATGGCAGTAAAGCTTGCAGGCCTCCGCGAGTCTTCCTGCATTAAATGCCCCAGAGTGGCTAAATACATCAACGAGATCACTAACGCTCATCCCCTTCTTCAGAAATTGCGGAAGTATTTGCGGTTTGCATAAATATTTTTTTTGTAATTGACACTGGTTCGTTCGTTTTGTTTTATCAGGCATAGTTGAAGACTCTTTATTTTTGTTAAGGTTTCTTATGAAAAATATTTACAATAAACTATCGTACCTAATCCGTAATAATATGGTTTTTTGAAAAAGTAGGGGTGAAGAGCGGTAAAATATATATCACAGCATCTGTAGAGACGCATTGCATGCGTCTAAAGGCGTCTAAAAGCACAACCTACACTGCAAAGAGTGATAAAATATATATCACAGTGCCAGTTGAGTCAATTGAATAATAAAAAATGTGGCAACTCTTTGGTTTTTTTGAAAAAGGCTTCATCTTCTATGATTACAACATTGGGAGAGAGCGCAGGATTTCTTTTTGTATATTTTCGGTAGTAATAGATTCCAGACATATTTTCGGAAAACAGGCTTTTCTTACTTCATCAGAACAAGGGCGGCACGATGTTGGGCGGTAACATATGTTAACCGATTTTCCGCGAGGACCCCATACTGCAGGATCGGTAGGGCCAAATATTGACAGCGTAGAAATTCCCATTGCTGCGGCCAGGTGGGTGATGCCGGAATCATTGCCAATAAAGAGGTCGCATTGTTGTAATATTGCGGCGAGTTTTGGCAGTGGTTGATTATCGATTATAGAAATATTGTTTTTTGGCAAATTACCGGCATTTTTGGCAACCACAGTATCTGCCGGCCCCTTAATAATAAAAATTTGTGCGTTAAGACGTTCTATTAACCAATGAATTATTGAAGTGTAATTTATGAAGGGCCATGATTTGTGGATACTGCCGCTTCCGGGATGGATTGCTATTGTTTTTTGTCCGGCATCGGGGGCGTTGTCGCTAAAAAACCCCCTTCCTGCTTTCAGGTCTTCTTCGCTCAGGTATACAATTGGCGAAGTGTTTGAATATTGTATTTCCAATAATTTCAGGAAATTCAGAAAATGATTGATGATATGAATTGGTTCTGAATTATTGGGGCAAGGATCATAGCAAAGAACCTTTCGTGCCCCGGATTTTTTAAGATTTTCGGAGAAAACAGTATCCTTCTCAGGAACAAACGCAATGATTAAATCAAATTTTGAAAATCTTTTTATTAACGTATCGGGGAGCAACGCATTTTTTCTGAATAATGATGAAACATCTGACTGGTCAAATCTGCTCAAGGCATTGGCATAGAAACGGCCATTAACGATTTCCAGATATGAGGGATAGCCCATAATTTCAATGTATGCGTTTGGAAAGTATTCTCGCAAAGCATGCAGGGCGGGTAAGGTAATAATAAGGTCGCCGATAGCGCAAGGCCGTATGATAAGTATGTGTTTTTCTGGCGGCAATTTCTTTGCATTTTTTGACAAAATATTTAATGGTGAAATCCGAAACACAAAGTTCGAAATCCGAAGCAAATTCTAATGACAAAATGATTTGAAATTCTAAACAAGTGCATCTTTCGTATCTCTCATTTCATGCTTGTTTGGTTCTGGCTATGCCAGCTTAGGAAGCAAAGTGAAATAAGTTTAATTTATTCAGAGTCACATCCCTTCTCTTCCCTCTTCTTCTTTATCATTTCAGAAACCTTTTCTACAAACTTAGGGTCTCCGTCTTTTTCTGCTCGTTTTCTGGCTTCTTCTTTGATTTTTTTCACATCGAGTATGTCACCCATGCACTCTTCGGCAGAACTGCACCATTCAACACAGGTGGGCACCTTGTCTTTAAATATGGTAGTTCCGCATTTCGGGCAATCTGCCTTTTCCTCGTCACTCCACATTTCAACATCACAGCCGCAATTATGACATTTCCGGTCGATTGGTGTAGGGGTAGCATTTCTTATACTACCGGGGCATTTAACTTTAGCCATTTCGTTTCTCCTTTGTTAAGGGGTAATGCTTTTTCTGTATTAAGTACCTTCATTATGTATCTTCATCTAAAATAAAATCCTATGTGAATTTGCTTCGCAGGTCAAGAATTTTCTCGATAGCAAGCCGATAAACATTAAGAGAGGGGGAGCATTTCCAAATTGTAACAAAAGAATAACAGAAAATTTCATAGAGCGGCAAAGCCGCAATCAAAATGTTACGGATTTTGTGATTTGGGCATTGGAATTTTACCGCATTACTTGACCTCAAAATAATCTTGACATTAAATATATCAATATGTTAGCTTTTTGAGATTCATAAACATATGGGGGATAAATATGTATTTTAACTATTTTTACTATAGAATTAGGTGTTCTTAGGGTTGGGTATTGTATAAAAAGATTGATTTGTTACCCTAAAACTAACGGTTTTAGGGTTTTTTTTTGCCTATAGAATTATGGTTGGGGGTATAAGCCAATGATTATTGTGATGAAGGCTGAGTCGACAAAAGAAGAGGTTGCTCATGTCCTTAAAGAAATTGAGAAGACCGGCTTAAAAGGCGTTCTTTTACAGGGAACAAACAGGAATGTGATTGCGGTAATTGGTGATGAACGCATTTTGCCGCAGGATTTTTGGGATGTATTGCCAGGGGTGGAAAAGAGCGTTCCTATATTAGCGCCTTATAAGCTGGCAAGCAGGGAGGGGAAGGATTTTAATACGATAATACACCTGCCAAATGGCAAAACTATCGGGGGGGAAAAGATTGCGGTAATAGCGGGTCCATGTGCGATAGAGAGCAAGGAGCAGATCGTTGAGATTGCAAAGAGGGTGAAAGATGCAGGCGCTACCGCAATACGGGGAGGTGCTTTTAAACCCAGAAGCAATCCGTACACGTTCCAGGGCCTTATGGAGGAGGGTTTGATACACATGGCCCATGCCCGTGATGTTACGGGGTTGCCGATTGTTACAGAAATTCTTACCCCTGAGCATGTTAAATTGGTGAGCAAATATAGTGACATATTGCAAGTAGGAACCCGCAATATGCAAAATTTCCTGCTTTTGCGGGCGGTCGGTGAGTCCGGAAAGCCGGTAATCTTAAAACGAGGTATGTCGGCGACTCATGATGAATTTCTGCTTGCAGCGGAATACATATTATCACAAAACAATCCCAACGTGATTTTGTGTGAGAGGGGGATTAGAACATTTGAGACGTTTACGCGCTTCACCTTGTCGTTGAGCATTGTGCCGGTACTGAAAGAAATGACACATTTACCTGTTATTGTTGATCCCAGCCATGGTACTGGAAAACGCTCCCTTGTGAACCCCATGTCGAAGGGGGCCATTGCGGTTGGCGCAGATGGTTTAATTATAGAAACACACCCGGACCCTGAAAAATCGTTTGTGGACGGACCGCAAACAATTGATCTTGATGCTTTTGCGCAACTGATGGAGGAGATGAAACCTGTTGCCAGGGCAGTAGGAAGAGAGATTTAAAGTAATAGTCAGACCTTGTTGTGATTTATTATCCATTTTTTTTAAAAGGAACCGTAGTATGGAATATATTGAAAAAGTAGTAGAACAACTCTCAAATGAAACATTGCACAGTTTGAAAGAAATGCGCAAAGCGAAAGATAGCAATGAACGAAAAACTCAAGCCGAGATTGTTCATTTGCTTTGCCAATCTATGAGTTCGCTCATATCCAGCACGGCAGCAATGATGTCAGAAGTTCATGATTTCAATGATGAAGACGAAGATTTTGAGGATGAAGATGAAGATTTTGAAGATGAGGATGAAGATAAGTTTTAATCGTACTACGTATGCAAATGCAGTGTAAGAGATTAAAGACATCATAATCACAGTAAGTCTGTGATATTTTACATGGCGGGGGATTACCAGATTTCTTATGCGCAGAAGAGATAAAGAGATTACGGACCGAAAAGAAATTGATGAAATATTGACAAAGGTAAAAACGGGCAGACTAGGTACATGCTGCCGGGAAATCCCTTATATCACACCGATGAATTTTACTTATGACAGTGAAGCGCTGAAAATATTTCTCCATTGTGCAAACGAAGGGAAAAAACTGGAGAATATCCGTATTAACCGGAATGTTTGCTTTGAAGTTGACGATGTAGCAGAGCTAATTGTGAAACAACCAACGTGTGCTTCTTCTGTTGCGTATCGCTCAGTAGTTTTATTTGGCACAATAAAGGAAGTAACTGACTATGAAGAAAAGAATTATGCCTTACAGAAGCTTGCTGAAAAATACGCCCCACAGAATCCTAAAACCCCATTCTCCGACGCAGCGCTGAACAGGACCAATGTACTCGAAATACAGATCTGTGAAATGACTGCGAAGAGAAGTCCCGCCAGACCCGCGTATGCCGATCCTGCAAAAAAGTAAATAATTTAATATTGAGGAAAGATTATTATGGAGATTACTGTTTCAAAAAGATTACAGTCTATTGGCTCTTATGCGTTTGCAGAGGTAGATAAGGAAGTTGAAAAGTTGAGAGCAATGGGAGTTATCCCGATTGATTTTGGAGTAGGAGACCCGACAGTTCCGACTCCTGAGATTATTCGCAAGGCGACGCAGGAGGGGATAACGAAGCGTAAGTCGTCAGGATACCCAAGCTATATTGGTACTGCCGAGTTTAGGCAAACAATCGCACAATGGACAAAGAAAAGATTCGGAGTTACGTTAGACCCCTCCACTGAGATTTCTTCCACAATCGGATCAAAAGAGGGGATTTTTAACTTTCATGAAGGATTCATTGATCCCGGCGACTATGTAATAATCCCTACTCCCGGATATCCTCCATACACGCGCGGAACATTGTTTGCCGAGGGTACACCCTATTATGTGCCGCTTCTGAAAGAAAATAATTTTCTTATGGACTTGAAATCGATCCCGGCAGCGGTATGCAAAAAGGCGAAGATTTTATGGCTCAATTACCCGAACAGCCCTACAGGAGCGGTTGCGCCGTTGTCTTATTTAAAAGAAGCAGTGGAATTTGGCAAAAGGCATAACATTATTGTTGCATCGGATGAGGCATACAGTGAGATATATTTTAATGAACCGCCGCACAGTATTCTTGAAGTGGCAAAAGAGGGGGTCATTGTTTTTAATTCATTGTCTAAAAGAAGCGCAATGACGTGTTACCGCATCGGCTGGGTTGCAGGAGACAAAAAGATTGTAGATGTTTTTAAAAAGGTGAAAACGAATATTGATTCAGGGACGCCCACCTTTATACAGGATGGCGCAATCGCTGCATTGAGCGACGAAACACACGTCGTGGAAATGCGGGCTGATTATAAACTGAAGAGAGACCTGCTCGTTGCCGCATTCAAAAAAATCAATCTTCCCGATTGCACCCCTGATGCTACCATCTATTTATGGCAGAAAGTGCCGCAAGGAATGAGTTCGGTGGAATTTGCTAAAAAGCTTCTTTCTCCTGACATCGCCATAGTAACTACGCCGGGGGGATGGATCAGTGATAAAACGGAAAGCAGTATAAATCCAGGTGAGGGATATGTCCGATTCGCGTTGGTTCCCGGTATCGAAGATACAAAAAAGGCTGCAAAGCGGATAGAGGAACAACTATCAAAAATTATATAATGATAGGGAAATTAGTGACACAATGCTTGGCGGGTTCAGGTTTGTAATCTGAACACATAGTTTAATGTTG
>NZ_JBDIWA010000049.1:0-15492 GCF_039794105.1 Candidatus Kuenenia sp. | reverse complement strand
CAATTCTGCTATAAGAAATGGAAGAAAATTTCCAAGAAATATTCAACCACGCAAAAAAATATTTGCTTTCCCTTATAAACCAATTTCTTAACTTAATGACATTGGTTTGCAACCTGAACCTATGCGTATAATAAGGCCATGTACTGCGGTAAAATTCCAATGCCCAAATCCCCTGTTTGGAATCTTGAATTTATTTGTCATTTGTTCTGTTAACAGAAGGCTGGATTGAACGTATAAAACGTTTGGTTCAGGTTGCAAACCTGAACCCGCGAATGTAGTTTCCAGTGCCATTACGTTCCCAAACATGAATTTGGAAACGAGTTGTGCTTTGGCAGTTTAATAGATTACGCTGAATAGTTACATTATACATCTTTCTAAAACCTTATTTGTTTGACTATTTGATTCGATGGTATCTGTTCAAAATGTGACAAAAACCTATAAGAGGGGAAACGAGGTAATAAGCGTATTAAAAGACATTTCCCTGAATATCGGACAAGGCGAATATTTGGCGCTTATGGGGCCTTCAGGTTCAGGGAAAAGCACGCTCCTGAACCTTATTGCCGGACTTGATCGTGCAGACGCCGGTTCGATAGAAGTAGACGGCATAGATATCGCCATGTTATCAGAATCCGAACTCGCGCGGTGGCGCGCTGCTAATGTGGGGTTTATCTTCCAGTTTTACAATCTCATTCCAGTTCTTACGGCATATGAAAATGTTGAATTGCCCCTTATCCTCACCAGCCTTTCCGGCAGAGAACGAAAAGAACATGTGTATACCGCTTTAAAAGCCGTAAATATGGAAGACCGGCTGCGGCATTATCCTTCCCAACTCTCCGGAGGACAACAACAGAGGGTTGCGATTGCGAGGGCAATCGTAACAGACCCGGCGATACTTGTCGCCGATGAACCGACCGGAGACCTGGACAGGGTTTCTGCGGAAATAGTGCTTGAGCTTATGGATCGTTTAAACAAGGATATGGGAAAAACCATTATCATGGTAACCCATGATCCCTGGGCGGGAAACAGGGCGCATAACATGAAGCATCTTGACAAGGGAGTCCTGAGCAATGATGATCAAGATTCTCATTCGTAACGCCTTCAGGCATAAACTCCGCAGTGTTTTAACCATAGCGGGCATAGCAATCGCCGTGTTAGCCTATGGATTACTTCACACCGTAATTGACGCATGGTATGCCGGGGTTGCGGCTTCATCTGCAAACCGGCTAGTCACGAGGAATTCAATATCGCTTGTTTTCCGTCTACCGCTTTCCTATCGCGAAAAAATCCGCTCTGCCGATGGCGTCAAAATAGTTTCCTATGGCAATTGGTTTGGCGGATATTATAAAGATGAAAAAGACTTTTTCGCAAACTTCGCCGTGGAACCCGTCTCATATCTTAAACTCTATCCCGAATACAAAATATCTGAAAATGAAACGACTTCGTTCCTCAAAAACAGAAAAGGCTGCCTTGTTGGAAAGAAATTGGCCGACAGATTTGGCTGGGCAGTTGGGGATAGCATTACATTGGTTGGCACCATTTACCCGGGGAAATGGGAATTTGTCTTAAGCGCTGTCTATGAGGGGAAACATAAAAATGTGGACGAGACCATGTTCTTTTTCCATTGGGATTATTTTAATGAAACAATGAAGAAGGTGAGACCCTTTTCAGCAGATAATGTAGGATTTTATATTATTGGCATCGATAGACCCGAAAATGCCGCCGGCATTGCAGAGGCTATTGATGCTATGTTTAAAAATTCACTGGCGGAAACGCTTACCGAAACGGAAAAGGCATTTCAACTCGGATTTGTAGCCATGAGCGAAGCCATCCTTAAAGCGGTTCAACTGGTTTCATTTGTGATTATTGTGATTATTCTCATTGTTGTCGCAAACACTATGGTAATGTCTGTGCGCGAACGCACTGCGGAGTATGCGATATTTAAAACCATAGGTTTTTCAGGCGGATATATTGCTACGCTTATCATTGGGGAGTCTATGATGATTACACTAATCGGAGGGATACTGGGCATATCTGCAACATATCCGGCGGCTATTGCATTTTCAAATGCCGTAGGGACTTATTTCCCGGTATTTAATATCACCGGAAAAACTATTTTTATGGATGCGGTTGTTATCATAATCGTAGGTCTATCTGCCGGCATACTTCCTGCGTGGAGGGCAATGAGTGTGCGAATATCCGAAGGGCTGAGAAAGATAGGGTGAAATGAGACTCCTTTTTTTTTATAGTTTTCGCAATTTATTGACCCGCCGGGTGACTACCGCGCTAACCGCATCAGGCATGGCGCTGGTTGTATTCGTCTTTGCCGCAATCATTATGCTCGCAGAAGGACTGCAAAAAACCCTTATCGAAACAGGGTCATACAATAATATTGTTGTGCTTAGAAAGTCCTCGTCTACAGAGGTGCAAAGCATCATCGAAAGATATCAGGCGTCTATTATTGAAACGCAGCCGGAAGTGGCATTGGATGAAAACGGGCGCAGGGTGTTTGCAAAAGAACTGGTGGTTTTAATTACTCTTCAAAAAAAAGGAAGCAGCAGTTCTGCAAATGTTGTTATCCGTGGGATTGGCAATGCCTCTGTCGATATGCGGCCCCAGGTAAAACTTTCGGCAGGCAGGCTGCCTCTTATGGGAACATCAGAAATAATTGTAGGAAATAGCGTGGCAAAACGGTTTAAAAATGCAGGGTTGGGCGATTCGATATTTTTTGCAATGCGGTCATGGAAGGTTGTAGGGATTTTTGACGCGGGCGATACCGGGTTCAGTTCTGAAATATGGGGAGACGCCAATCAGTTTATGCAGGCTTTTCGAAGAAACGCATATTCATCTCTTATTTTTCGCGCGCAGGACGATGCTTCCTTGCAGAAATTACAACGCCGTATTGAAAACGATCCGCGGTTGACCTTCGATGCGATGATTGAAGTAGATTATTACAAAAAACAGTCCGAGATGATGGCAAAGTTTTTAAGAATATTGGGTATTTCACTTACCGCGATATTTTCAATCGGGGCGGTAATTGGCGCAATGGTTACCATGTACTCGGCAGTAGCGAACCGCACTTCAGAAATTGGCACATTGCGTGCGTTGGGCTTTGGCAGAGTAAATATCCTTATGGCATTTCTTTTGGAGTCGATTATTCTTGGTTTTTTAGGGGGATGTACCGGATTGTTTTTTGCTTCCGTGTTGCAGTTTATCAGTGTATCGACAACCAATTTTCAGACATTTTCAGAACTCGCCTTCCGCTTCAGGCTTAGTCCGGGAATTATTCTCAAGGCAATGGCATTTGCGCTCCTTATGGGATTTTTCTGCGGCATACTGCCTGCATTTCGTGCATCACGTATGAACATCGTGGAGTCCCTCAGAGAGGTATGAATCATAGTTTGGATGCCCGCAATTTGTGCTTGAACAACAAAGGGAGTATTCCCATGTTTAGGTCTTACGAAAAAACAAAACACCGCTTTGAAAAACATATCTCCAAATGGATACCCCCTTTTGCGTGTATTGACAAATTTAATGAATAGTAAATAATAAATATCGTAATGTGCCATCCTGAAGAAAAGCATGTTGTGTTGGAGAAAAAACGACATAACATAATTTTTTAGCGGTGAATTAAAAAAGAGCTGTGGGTAAAAAGCCGCAAAACAAACCCGCCCATGGGTACTTGTTTATGGCAAGGCACATGTTTAATCAAATGGGAAGAAGATGTTGACAATTTAACCCCGAAGGAGGTGTATAATGGTAGAAAACAAATTGCAAAAATACGAAGCACCAAAAATAGAGACCTATACGGATGAGGAACTTTTGGAGAAACTGGGATCTGCCCATACCGGTTATGCACGTTGTACGAGACAGTTCGAGTGATCTTCGTATTCGATCTCATTGCCTATGCTGGTTATGGGCATAGTAAGAAGTATCAGACAGATGTACCGTCTGTCATTATAAATTCGTTCAAAATGAAAACCCACAGCTCTTATAGTTAATCGTAATAGGGATTTCACCGGAAAATTAATCTTTATCCTCAAGTAAACTATTCAGCGTAAACATTACAGTCGAACCCCGGCTCGTTCCCAAACCATGTGCTGAGCCTGCCGAAGTATCGCTTTGAGAACACACTTATCCGGGATACTCCGGTTTCTCATGCAGGTTCAGGGCTTGCAACCCATAGTTTAACGTTTAGAACCTTAGCTCTTTAAAAACAGACAACCCAACGGATACACCCATTTGTGTGTATTGACAAATCTAATAAATAGTAAATAATAGATGTTTTAATGTGCCGTCCTAAAGAAAGGCATGTTGTGTTGTAGAAAAAACGACATAACATAATTTCTTAGCGGTGAATTAATAAAGAGCTGTGGGTAAAAAACCGCAAAACAAACCCACCCATGGGTACTTGTTTATGGCAAAGCACATGTTTAATAAAATGGGAAGAAGATGTTGACAATTTAACCCCTAAGGAGGTGTAGAATGGTAGAAAACACATTGCAAAAATACGAAGCACCAAAAATAGAGACATATACGGATGAGGAACTTTTGGAGAAACTGGGATCGGCCCATACTGGTTATGCACGTTGTACCAGGTAAGTAGCAATAAGTATCAGGCGGATATGTGCCGTCTGTCATTATAAATTCGTATAAAATGAAAACCCACAGCTCTTATAATTAATCGTAATAGGGATTTCGTCTGAAAATCAATCTTTATCCTCAGTTGTGATTGTTTCAGAGGAGATATTTTTACCTGTAATTGTCTTTCCGGTCTTTTTGCTTTTCGCCATTTCTGGTAGTAAAGCAACGAGAAATCTTTCACTTAGGGCAGGCATAAAGGTAAAAATACTTTTTCCGGGAAACAATACAATCGTTTTTTACTGCGAATATTAAATCTACTGTCAATATGGCAGCACATATTTGAGCCGATTAAAATATACCCTGATTCACAATGTTTGATTTCCAAAAGACTTATATCTGTCACACCCACCAACCATACTATTAGGCACGAATATTGCGCGAAGTACCAGTAGTAATTTTACTTTACTGGTTTTTTTATAGGAGGATATTCTATGGCTAAGGACTTAATGAAGTGGACGAATGTATCATCTCTTCAGAACGAGATAAATCGCATGTTTGACCAATTCTTTAGGGGTTGGGACTTTTCAGGGTTCGGTCAGGAAGCCGGAACGTGGTCTCCAAGCATCGACCTTGCAGAGACAGACGAAAGCGTTGTCGTAAAAGCTGAGATTCCCGGTATAGACCCAAAAGAGGTTAACATTTCAATACAAGATAATAATTTAATCATAAAGGGAGAGAAAAAAGAAGAAAAGGAAGAAAAGGGGAAAAACTATTACCGTATGGAAAGAAGCTATGGCAGATTCTCCCGTTCCGTAGAGCTTCCCGCTTCTGTAGACATGGAGAAAGTAAACGCAGAGTGCAAAAATGGCGTTCTTGAAATTACGCTTCCGAAAAAAGAAGAGGTACGTCCGAAGCAGATCTCTGTAAAAGTCAGTTAAAGTACATTTTGCATTTGACAACTCACAAAAACAAATTTTCCACACTTGGTGTGTCGAAAAGGTTTAAAGGCACTGGGGTTAAGGATTTGTAATACTGCTTAAAGATGTATATTTGCCGAAAAAAGGGACAGGTTTTAGACCTGTCCCTTTTTTCGTACTAGCTATTTGTTTTTAGCGACACATTTCAAAAGGTAAGAGTGTTAGCACGGGATATTATCTGAAAGAGAGTCTCTGTTAAATGGATTAATTGTTCCGGATCTAACATTTCTCCCCGAATGTTTTCGTTCAACTGCATGGCAGCAAGTATTCGTTTCAATTCACTTCTTGAAACGCCTGGCAGTTTCAATTTTTCAATGCTGTTCAGCAGTGTTTTGCGTCTTGACGTAAATATGGCATAAATGATTTTTATAAAGAATGGATAATCGGTTATTTTGTTTGCATATTTTGCCCGGTGAACAGACATTTTTACGATAGCGGAAGATACTTCCGGCCTTGGCCAGAATACTTCCGGCGGCAATGTTTTCATGAGTTCAACTTCCGAAAACAGTTGCGTAATAACAGAGAGGATTCCATATTCCCTGGAACCTGGAGCGGCTGTCAAACGCTCGGTAATTTCTTTTTGTAACATCAGTACCATAAGGCTGATTGGCAGGTCACTTTCCAAAAGATTAATAATAACAGGTGTGCTTATGTTATAGGGGAGGTTGGAAACTACTTTGAAGGCAGTATGATTATTTGTTGCAAGCCAGCCGGATATCCTCGTAACGATTTCCGCATTGAGTTTGTGTTTAGATTGTAATATGTCGGCGTTAATAATAGTAATGTTTTTATAAAATTTGAGAATTTCCGAGGATAAATCGAAGAGTTTGTTGTCGATTTCCACCGTGAATACATGGCACGCCTTTTCCGCCAGATACCTTGTCAAACTTCCTGTTCCCGTCCCAATTTCCAATACCACATCGTCTTTTTGCAAAGAAGCACTATTGGCAATGTAAGAGAGGATATTCTGGTCAATAAGAATGTGCTGCCCGTACTTTTTATTGAGAACGACGCCTTTTCTGGCAAAGAGTTTCCGTAAAAAGTCCGGTGTGTGAGGAATAATAGTATTTTCTTCCAGCGTGGTATCCTCTTATAGAATATTCCTATGGCCCGCAACAATATGACACGGGTTTATCCGGATAAACATAGTAACTATTCAGCGTAATCTATTAAACTACCGGAGCACAACTCGCTCCCAAACTCCTTTTCGGAAACGTAATGGCGCTGGAAACTACATGCGCGGGTTCAGGTTTGTAACCTGAACCAAACGTTTTATACTTTAAATCCAGCTTTTTATTAGGGGAACAAATGACAAATAAATTCCAGCTTCCAAACAGGGATTTTGTGATTTGGGCATTGGAATTTTGCCGGAGTACATTGCCCCATTATACGCATAAACTCATGGGTTCAGGTTGCAACCCAATGTCATTAAGTTAAGGATATTTGATCAAAAAACAACCCCCTTTATCCCCCTTTTTTAAGGGGAACTTTTATGGCAGGCTGCTTAACTTAATGACATTGGGTTGCAAACCTGAACCCGCCAGGCGTCGTGTAATGGTTTACGCTGAATAGTTACTAAACATAAATAAAATTAGTATGGTAGGCGGTAGTTTTTTTACTACCTCCTGCCACAACTTATTGAGAAGTTACACCTTTCCTTCACATTTTGCCATCATTATTGCCGTCATTATTGCCTCCCTCATTGAATCAGGGTTTGCAATGCCTTTGCCTGCAATATCGTAGGCGGTGCCGTGGTCAGGCGATGTCCTGATGAACGGAATTCCCAGTGTAATGTTTACTCCTGTTTCAAAGGCATGCAGTTTCAAAGGGATTGCGCCCTGGTCATGATACATGGATACCACCAAATCGTACCGACCCTTTAACGCCTTATAAAACACGGTATCTGCGGAAACCGGGCCGTAGCATTCGACGCCTAGTTTCTTTGCCTTTTTTACCGCAGGGACTATAATATTTTTTTCTTCATTTCCAAAAATCCCCTCTTCACCAGCATGGGGATTAACGCCGCAAACGGCTATCCTTGGGTTTCTTGGAGTAAAATATTTTTTCAGATATGTATTGCAGATGGTAATTGTCTCAAGAACGTTTTTAACCGTAATACTCTGAGAAACCTCATGCAGGGCAATATGGGTAGTAACAAAGGCAACCCTTAACGAACCGCCAATCATAAGCATCACAACGCGTTTTACTTTCGAGAGGTCACGTAATATTTCCGTATGGCCGGGATATTGATAGCCTGCCATGTGAATAGCTTCTTTACATATCGGCGCTGTAACGAGGGCATTGATTTTTCCCTGTAAGGCAAGGTCGATGCCTTTTTTTATCCATTGGAAAGATAATTCTCCCCCTTCCGCCGTGGGGAGCCTTTTTTTTATAAGATTGAGGTCAAAATGTTCAGAAGATAGCAGTGATATTGGAGTGGATACGCGCTCTATATCCGTCTCAAGTGAAACAACGCGGTATCGAAAGGGGATTTTTAAAGATTGCGCCGTACTGTCTAATACAGCCTGATTCCCTATTATTATATAGTTTGCAGCACGTTTTAATGCGGAAGATGCGAGGGAACGGACAATGATTTCCGGTCCAATACCGCAAGGGTCCCCCATGGTAATGCCAATAAGCAGTTTTGGTTTTTTATTTATATGCAAGGCATTCATTTTATTATGCAAAACCTTGTTCTATTAACTTATCCATGGTAAGAACACTCTTTTTCCCTGCAAAATTATTTTCTAAAAGTTTATTTATCCATTTTCCCATCATATCTATTTCAATGTTTACATTGTCGCCCGGTTTTTTATAACCCAACGTGGTTGAAGCAAGTGTGTGGGGAATGATGGCCACGGAGAAAGCGAGTTCTTTTACCTCAAAATTTGTTAAACTTATGCCGTCTATTGCCACGGAACCTTTTTCAATCAACATGCCGGTAAATCTCTTATCCGTTGAAAAAGTTATGAGACATTGCTCCGCAATGTGTTTCTTTTCTTTTATCGTGCCAATGCCGTCCACATGCCCAGTTACAAAATGTCCTCCCAGCCGGTCGCCAATCCTTAGCGCTCTCTCAATATTCACCATTTCCCTGCTTCGTAACAACCCTATTGTAGTTTTTTTTAGCGTCTCATCTGAAACATCAAAACTAACCACATTGCCATGGATTGTTTTTACGGTAAGGCATACACCATTTACGGAAATACTTTCGCCAATTACAAGATTATCGTAAAAACCTCCCAAATCTAAAAACAATTCTGCTCCGTGTGGAGAAGTGGAGAGTTTATTTACCACAACCAGATGTTCTATAATTCCGGTAAACATAACGGCGTCTTATAATAGAAAGAATGACAAAAAGTATGAAATAAATTTCGATAAAAAAGTACGGGTTTTATTCTGCCGCAGAGGCGCCATTCCCGTACATTTTCCCCAATATTGTTATCCCGGCGGTTACTTTTTCACCTACCGTTACCATTGGTTCGAACGGAATGGTTTTGGGAACGAATACTTCTACCCGTGAGCCAAACTTTATCATGCCAAAACGCTCGCCTTGCTGCATAACATCGCCGATTTTGCAGGCACATACAATACGTCTGGCAATCCTGCCGGCAATTTGTTTTACCGTGATGTTCCCTTTCTTTTCTGCCAGCGATAACCCAACCACATTGTTTTCGTTACTACTGAAACATTCGTCATCCCTGGCATCCAGAAATTTACCGGGGATATGTTTGATAAATTCCACGGTTCCATACGCCGGTATACGATTAACATGAACATTGGTGACTGACATGAAAATACTTATTTTTATTGAGTCACATTTCAGATAATGTTCTTCAAAAACAGGAATAATATGCGTGACAACACCATCCGCCGGAGCAATGACAAGTCCCTTGCCTTGCGGTGTGATTCGTTCGGGATCCCGAAAAAAATTAAGCAGGAATAACAAAAAAAACAAGGGAATCGTCACGACCCAGGGGAAAAGAATAATGGAAAAATACATTCCGGCAATGCAGGGTATGCCAAAAAGCACAAGTTCCCTTATGCCATATTTTGTTAAAGAGATACGCATAGTGTATTACAATGTATTTGAATGAAAAGATGAGATATTCAGCACGAATATCCTCGCAAAATGGAGATGAATTAATATTTTAACAAGGCAATGCGTTATTGAATTCAATGCACTTTTATATTAGGTTAATTTTTTTGTGCCTGGTAATTTAACAGGCCTCCTGCGAAAAGGATATCAATTTCGCGGGATGATAACAGGTGCGTTACCTTGATTTCCTTATTTTTTGTTCGGTTATGAACAACAAGAATGCCACCGGGTTTTAATTGCTTCTTAATATCCACCAATTCTAAACTATCTCCCTGGTCCAGCACAAGGTAATCATTTTCATCGGTAAAGGTTAATGGCAATATGCCAAAATTAACTAGATTTGACCGGTGAATGCGCGCAAAAGATTTTGCAATAACAGCTTTCACACCCAAATACATCGGGGCAAGCGCTGCATGTTCCCTGCTGGAACCTTGTCCGTAATTTATGCCGCCGACCAAAAAACCGCCGCCTTTTTCTTTTGCCCGTTTTGCAAACTCTTTGTCAACTTTTTCAAACACAAATTCTGAAATAGCGGGAATATTTGATCTCAGGGGCAAGACCTTGGCGCCTGCCGGCATAATGTGGTCGGTGGTGATATTATCCCCTAGTTTCAAAAGGACTTCGCCATGCAACGTATCCGGCATGGGTTCTTTTTTAGGTAAAGGTTTAATATTAGGTCCTCTGATTATGGTTATTTGTGCAGGATTTTCAGAAGGGGGGATTATCATGCTGTCATCTATTAAAAATGTTTTCGGATCTTTAATGGTAATGGGCATGCCGTAATCCCTTGGATCGCTAATCACACCTCTTATTGCAGTAATGACCGCGGTTTCCGGACTTACCAGATATACTTTTGCGTCATGGGTTCCGCTTCGTCCCTCAAAATTTCTGTTAAATGTCCGGACAGTGACGCCTCCCGAAGGCGGTGCTTGTCCCATTCCGATACATGGTCCGCAAGCAACATCCAATATCCTTGCCCCGGCGGCAATTATATCTGTCAATGCCCCGTTTTTCGATATCATTTCCAGTACCTGCCGTGATCCGGGGGAGATGGTTAGGCTGACGTCCGGATGAACTTCTTTCCCTTTTAACATTGCCGCTGCTACCATTAAATCGTGATAAGATGAATTTGTGCAACTGCCTATGCAAACCTGATGTACCATTGTCCCCTGGATTTCTCTCACCTTACATACGTTATCCGGACTGTGCGGCCGCGCTGCCATTGGTTCCAGGGATGAAAGATCGATTTCAACCACTTCGTCATACTGTGCGTTTGCGCTCGCCTTTAAAGGCTGCCAAACATCTTCCCGCCCCTGCATTTTTAAATATTTTTTTGTCTGAGCGTCACTAGGGAAAATTGAGGTAAGGGCGCCAAGCTCAGCGCCCATATTAGTAATAGTTGCACGTTCTGTTACCGTAAGCGTTTTGACTCCCTCTCCGCCATATTCAAAGATTTTTCCGACGCCGCCTTTTACCGTAAGTCTTCTTAATAATTCAAGGATTACATCTTTTGCTGTAACCCAGGGGGACAAGGCCCCTGAGAGTTTTACCAATACAATTTCCGGCATTGAGAAATAAAATGGTCCTCCGGCCATTGCAATTGCAACGTCAAGTCCGCCCGCCCCAATAGAAAGCATCCCCAACCCGCCGCTAGTAGGCGTATGGCTATCGGAACCCAACAACGTTCCGCCAGGCACTGCGAAACGTTCGAGGTGTACCTGGTGGCAAATACCATTTCCAGGTTTGGAATAGTATATGCCATATTTGCTTGCAAAGCTTTGCAAAAACAAATGATCATCAAAGTTTTCAAATCCGGCCTGCAGCATATTATGATCAACGTAACTCACCGATAGCTTCGTTTTAACTCTCGCCAGCCCCATTGCTTCAAATTGCAAATATGCCATTGTACCTGTTGCATCCTGTGTAAGGGTTTGATCAATAACAATCGCAATCTCGGTTTTTGCCTTTAGTCTGCCGGAAACAAGATGTGAACTTAAAATTTTTTGAACTATATTTTTTCCCATAATTATCCCCCCCAAATGTAGAAAAAAACGGGTAAAACACTGATATATTGTATCTTATATATATAAAAAAGTAAGCCGTATAATAAAAAATCCCACCTTTATAAGGGTGGGATTTTTCGTGACTAATTTGAATAAGATTTAACATGTAAACCTATTAATGTTTTTCCGGTACTTTTACTAACCCGTGCCCCCCGAAAAGTAGCACATCGATTTCCTGAGGGATTGATATTTTATTAAAATTATGGGATTTATTAGGACCATGACATGTCTGACATTTCACCAGATCATTAGAGATTAATCTCTGATTACGCATCTTTTGCACCTTTCCAAAAATGGAATTTTCGCTTGAATCTAATTGGGAATGTTCCGGCCCGCCAACATGGCATTTTTCACACGCATCATAAGCCTTCGCTTCGGCGGTAGAAAATTTATGGCTTCCGTGACATGCATTGCAACTTCCACCAACCCTGTCGTCTTCATACGTTAAACCCAGCTTATGACACTCTCTGCATCCTTCCATTCCAAGCTGCCTTGTAGTAACCACATCATACGTACCGCCAAATGCCACCGTACGTCCCTGCAGGTGAGAACTTTCCTGGAATTCTGTAAATTGAGACATGTGGCATTCTCCACAAGCGCTGGCCGACACACGACCGTGCTGCTTCGCGATATGCCCATGGTCATCGCCATGACAGCTAATACAGGTAACCCCTTTTGCAGCATGAGGGCTTCCAGTCCATTGCTTTACAACATCGGGAGTAGCTATCTTATGGCATGCAAAACAATCCGTTTCTTTATATTTGCCATAGGGCTTCACCTTTTTCTCGGCATAAAGCTCGTAAAGGTCTCCTGGCATGTGCGGATGCGCAACGCCTAAATGACAATCGGTACACATTAATTTTTCGAGTTCCCGGCCATCCTTACTACGCTTGCTACTCTTTGAAACAAACTCAATATGGGTCTTGTCTTTTGTAAACCCTTCCTCGTGGCAACGTTCGCAATTGTCATTTATTATCTCTAAGCTGTCTTCGGCAACCTCAATGAGCGAACCGTCGGAAAAGGCTTGAAATGAATGCATTAAGGAATCATGCGTTCCATCGCTTAACTTTGCGTGTGCGTAACCTTTCAGCCCAGGCCCCACATGACATGCGTGGCAATGCTCGACATGTTCATTATTATGTTTAGACGCCATAAAGGATTCGTAATGGATATCCATTTCATGGCAGCTTGCACAAAACTCATTTGTCTCTGAATAGTGGTATACTTTATTTAACGTAACGAAAAAAACAACTAGAACAATTATGGTGAAGAAGCCTACCAGCTTTTTTCTTCGCTTAATAAACTCTATCAACTGCTTCAACCGCGCCATAGATACCTCCTAAATTTTGTTTAATGAAATCTGCTGCTTTTATATAAAACAATTAGCGTCTAAATTACAATAGTATTAATCATTGAACGGTATACGCAACGTCTAAAAAGCTCTATAACCCATAACTACATCCGCTACAACGATAGATGACAATATAGTGTTTTCACTACAAGGTAACCACCTCAAAACACACAAAAATCTAAGGGATTCTACCACAAACTATTTTTATGTTCAAGTCATTTTTTAATTAGTCTGAAGGCCGGAATCACATAACAAAAGCACGGTAATTATGATGATTTTACTACCTTCCCGGGAATTTCTTTGCATTTTTTGACAAAATATTTAACTGTTACCTCTGCCGGAGTACTAGACACGAAACAAGCCTGATTAATTTCAATAATTTGACTAATGACTTTAATTCTAAATTGAGCACGGCACAAAGCACCAATGCGTTAAAAGAGTTAAAATGGTTAGAAGAGTTTTTAAAACGTATATACTCAAACGGATTGAAAATTCAATGTTGATAGCTTCTTTATTATGTTAAACTACCGACCTATGAAAATAACCCTAACCGAAGAGCAAAAGACGGAAGAGCAGCAAAAAACCGAAAGAGATCGTAGAATATGTGACCGGATAACGGCTGTATTATTGACTAGCGAAGGCTGTACTCTAAAGCAAATAGCACAGGCATTACGCATACAAGAAACCACGGCATTGAGACACTTAAAGGCGAGAGCGTAATGACAAAATGATTTGAAATGCTAAATGAGCGTATTTTTCTTATTTTTTGCTTTGCATTGCTGGATGTTTTGGATTTGTTTTGAATTTTATGCTTTATAATTATAATTTGTTAAGGTACGAAAGCGTTGCCATAAGGATTTCCAGGAGTATTTTCAGGTGAAACCCTCACAGGTCAATGGCTCACAAAGAACCATTATGCATATCGACATGGATGCCTTCTTTGCCTCCGTTGAGCAGCAGATAAACCCATCATTGCGGGGAAAACCCATTGCGGTGGTCGGTTCCAATGAAAGAACGGTCGTTACCACGTCTTCTTATGAAGCACGGGAATACGGCGTCAAAACGGGTATGACTAAATACGAGGCGAAACGGCTGTGTCCTCATATTATACTGGTGGAAGGTAATACCGGCCGCTATACAGATACCTGCCGCAGGCTCGTAGAGATATATTCGCACTACACCCCCGTTATTGAAGTATATTCTGTCGACGAGGTATTCCTTGATATTGCCGGTTCTATTCCTCTTTTTAATAGCGCAGAGGATATTGCAAAGAAAATAAAACAGGATATCCACAAACACCTTGGAAGATTGACCTGCTCCATCGGCATTGCCCCAAACAAACTCCTGGCAAAACTTGCCAGCGACATGAAAAAACCCGACGGGCTTTTTATTATAAAAGAAAAAGACGTCCGTTCATTGCTGGAAAACTTACCGGTACAGAACCTCTGGGGAATCGGTCCAAAACTGGCAAAACACCTGGCCTCTATTGGAATCACCACATGCGGAGAACTCGGGCAGGCACAGGTAACGCAGTTAAAACACACATTCGGCATTATCGGCGAACGCTTGGCACTCATAGCGCAGGGGATTGATGATAGTCCCGTAATACCGTCGGAAAAAGAATCTGACGCAAAATCGGTAGGCCACAGCATGACCCTTGAAAAAGACATCAGCGATAAGGAAACCATTGAAAGACTTATTCTTCAATTGTCAGAAATGGTTGGCCGGAGAATGCGCAAAGGGGGGTATTCCGGCAGAACGGTAGCCCTCACCATCCGCTATTCGGATTTCAGCACCCTTAGCAAAAGGAAAACCATCGGAACGTCAATAAATGACGGATTAAATATTTATCTCGTTGCCTGTGATATATTGAATGCTATCAGGCCTTGCCACCCGGTACGGTTACTAGGAGTATGCGTAAGCAACCTGCACAAGGATTATACACAAATACCCCTTTTTCCGGCAGAAAGGACAAAGCAAAAAGTTGTGCGTGTTATGGACGAGATAAACAACCGTTACGGGGAATTCAGCATCACTTCCGGCACGCTATTGAATCGCTACCACCACAAAGGAGTCATCTCTCCTGCATGGAGGCCAAAAGGTATTAAATGCATCAATCTTGCCAATCATACGGGGAAAAAGAAACCGTCATAATTTAGCATATTTCAGGAGACAATTGTAAGCTGTGACGAATTTTTTAATCTGTGCAATCTGTGCAATCTGTGTAATCTGTGGTTCCCCTTTCGGATTTCATGTTTTGTGATTCATGCTTGTTCGGTAAACATGCAAATCCTCTGGAAACACAAAGAGCCGGGAAGTGGTTTTGCCACTTTTTCCCGGCTCTTCGCTTGTTCTACTTCTTACTACTTACCGCAACTATAAGAAACGCTGTTAATAACCTCTCTTATTTTACAAGATATC
>NZ_JBDIWA010000048.1:0-16174 GCF_039794105.1 Candidatus Kuenenia sp. | reverse complement strand
GACTAATTGAGTCTAAAACAAAATCTATGTGTCCGGGAAGCAGAATGAAATCATTATAGGTAATGCCTTCTCCCCCTTCAAAAAGTGTTTTTGCGTCAAGTCCGTTCGGCGGCATGGGTGTGTTATTTACCTCCAGTTAAATGTTTAGGAATTTCAATATTTTTGTAGAGACGCATTGCATGCGTCTTGAAACTGTTGTACGTAATGAAAATGCTGACACAACAAAGAGACGCATGCAATGCGTCTCTACATTAAATCAATAACACAAGGGTATAGTTTATGTCAAAGATAATTATAAAACCCGGTTAAGTGGTTAAGTGGTTAAATGGTTGAAACGATTTGACTAATTGACTATTCAACGATTTGACTATTACGGCAGGGAGTAACTCTTTCTTTTCAACAGGTTGGCAGAGGAAAAGAGGTTCACATAGAATCGTTCTGCCTGTTTGAGGTATTCGCCTTTCAGATTATCATAATCTTCAAGCATTTTCTGTTTACCGGCAACTATACCCTTCAAAGACTCCAATTCACCCTCGTATGCTTCTGCCCATTCGGCAATCATGTCCCTTGTCACTTCAACATGGAATTGTATGCCGTAAATATTCCTGCCGTATTTGACCGCCTGATTTTCACATAATTCTGAGGTAGCAATCTTTTTCCCGCCTTCCGGTATATTGAAGGTATCTCCGTGCCACTGGTATACGGTTATTTCCCGGGGGAAATTTTTGAACACATTATCCTTCAATCCCTCTTCATCAATAGAAACCGTGTAAAATCCGATTTCCTTTTTTGGATTTTTTGATACCGTGCCGCCGCTAGCCTTTACCATAAGTTGAGCCCCCAGGCAAACGCCTAAAAAAGGAATATCCTTCTTTATTACTTCCTTAAGAAAAACATTTTCCTCCGCTAAAAAGGGATATTTTTCCTCTTCATACACATTCATAGGACCACCTAGACTCACCACCATTTGAAAAGTTTTTTTTAACTCCGGCAGATTATCTTTATTTGAAAGGTCAACAATTGTGTAAGAAATCTTGTTATCTTCCAAAAAGTCTCCAATAGTACCAGGACCTTCAATATCAATGTGTTTTATGAATAAAATCATAATGCTTATCCTGAAAAAATACTACAATTAGAAAAACATACTACCAACCCGGGCTGGTTAAATCATCCACTTTGACAAAATATTTTCAAAAAACTAAAGTGTTACAAAATTTCAAAAATATAAGTCTTATAAGCCCTATATGACTTATATTTTCTATTTCTTGCTTGTTTGTTTCTGGCTATGCCAGCTTAGGAATTTTCAATTAAGACGGTATTTGATGGTATAACACTCCCTTTGGGAATAATGATAATAGAATCACGTATCATGTAATTTTCCGCATCAAATGTTTCTATCTTTTTCGTATTTTCTATATGAACGTTTTCTCCAATATGAACGTTTTTGTCAACAATAGCGCCCACGATTTTTGTGTTTTCTCCAATTCCGATGTTCGGTATCCCTTTCTCTCTGTTGGCGCGAATATTTTCCTTTGTTTCATAATAATCGGCGCCCATAACCACGGAACTTCTGATCGTAGTGTTTTTCTCTATTCTTGTTCGAAAACCAATCACCGAATCACTTATTTCCCCACTATCAATAATACACCCGTCGGCTATAATAGACCTTATAATCCTGCAATTGTTTATAATAGCTCCGGGGAGGGACAGTGGACTGGTATATATTGGGTTTTTTTCGCTGTACAAGTTAAACCTCGGACGGAAGGTTGCCAATTCAAGATTGGCCTCATAAAATGATTTAATTGTCCCGATGTCCTCCCAATATCCGTCAAATAAATAGGCATGGACTGCTCTTTCCTTTATAATTTCAGGAATGATTTCCTTTCCAAAATCAGGTTTTTGTGATTTTTTTAATACCTCTTTTAATACGCCAATGTTGAATAGATAAATACCCATCGATGCCAAAAGCGTTCTCCCTTTTGGTTCAACCCCCCTTTTCTCAAAAAATGACGCATCCAAAGAAAGCGAATCGATAATTGCTTCATCTTTCGGTTTTTCAGAAAAACCAACAATGCGTCCCTGTTCGTCTATTTTTAAAAGGCCCAGGGCTTGGGCATGCCTCCTTTCCGCAGGGATGGCAGAAACACTCACTTCAGCGCCAGACTTGATATGTTCCCTGATAAAATGCTGATAATTCATTCGATATAACTGGTCACCGGAAAGAATCAATATGTATTCGATATTTGGTTGATCAAAGAAACGCAGGTTCTGGCGGACGGCATCCGCAGTGCCCTGATACCAGTCCAAACTGCCTATAGTTTGGTTTGCCGCAAGGATTTCGATAAATCCTTTTGAGAAATTATCAAATTTATATGACCTTGTGATGTGCCGGTGCAGGGAGGCGGAATTAAACTGGGTCAAAACATAAATTTTATTTATCCCTGAATTCAGACTATTACTAACCGGGATGTCAATCAACCGGTATTTACCGGCAAGAGGCACTGCGGGTTTTGATCGTTCTTTCGTAAGGGGATAGAGCCTCGTTCCGCGTCCCCCACCTAAAATAACAGAAATTACATTATCCATATTATTACCTCTGCTTTAAGTTGTGTCGTTGAATCGTTGTAGAGACGCACGGCCGTGCGTCTCTACATAAATTTAGCACTAATGTGTCTTTTTAAAAGTAATACAATAAATAAGAAATTCGCTATGGCACATTTACTTCTTTGCTTCCGGGATAACGGTGAGTGTGCCGCTCGTTCCGTTTCTTAAATATTCAACCGTTACCGGCTCGCCAATTTTTATAACGTCAAGGGCATATTTGTAATCATAGATATTGGTGATTTTCAGTTCGCCGAATCTGACAATAATATCTCCATCCTGCAGACCTGCTTTATCTGCGGGGCCTCCAGCCTTAACGCCGCTCAGTTTCAGGCCTTCAATATCTTCTGTGGTAAAGTCGGGAATGGTACCTAAATATATTCTTCGGGAACCATGCAGGCTTTCAGGCGGTCCTGAACTCTTTACTTTAAAATAGTCGGGTCGCTCCGGACTCTTTACCAAATCGGAAATGATATTCTTCGCAAATTGGGCGATCTTTGCCATACCTTCATAATTGAGGGTTTCGGTATCATCGGTCGGCCGGTTATAATCGTCGTGACTTCCGGTAAAGAAGTTCATGATAGGGACGCCTTCCCGGTAGAAGGGTGTGGCGTCTGTCGGCAGATAGGGGTCGTGCTGAAGTATGAGATTAAAGCCTGACATGATATTGCGCTTTTCAAACATTTGAGGCCATGATTTTGAGGAACCCGCCCCCTGGATAATGAGTTTGTTGTCTCTCAGCCTGCCCACCATATCAAAATTTATATATGCGATTGTATTTTTCAAGGGAAAGGCGGGGGTTTTTATAAAATGAGAGGAACCCAGCAGTCCCATTTCTTCACCCGACCAAAACGTAAATACAATTCCCCGTTGTTTGTCTTGTGGATTTTTTTTGTATATTTCCGCCAGAGCAGCCGCCAATTCCAGCACTACGGAAACGCCGGAGGCGTTGTCATCTGCCCCATTATGTATCATCCCCTCTTCTCCTTTCCTCGCCAGGGATTCAGTACCGCCGTGTCCAATGTGGTCAAGATGCGCACCAACGAAAATGTATTCGCAATCATCTTTGCCGTTGGCAGGTGGCAGATATCCGATAACATTGTGATCTGACGTTTTTTCACGTTTTACAGCGGTGGAAATAGTTGCTTTTATTCCATGCATTGCAAAAGCGGTTTGGGCTTCAGGTTTTTCAATGTCCAATTCAGATTGAACAGTAGCAATATCTTTTCCAATAAAGGAAAAGAGCGCCTTCGCCGCATTGCCGCTTATTGACGCGGCTACAATGCCAGAATCTGCCGATGTATTATCAAAGGTAAGTGGAAGCAGTTCTCCCGCATCCGGGGAGTTTGGACCCGTGACCACCAGCAGCGCCTTTGCGCCATGTTCCCGCGCAATCATGGCCTTGTAACGCAATCCTGAATAACGGTTCAGATCGTGGCGTCTCTTCATTTCAACTTTTTCGGGGATATAATTAAGGACAAGAACCACTTTATCTTTTACATCAATGCCCGCGTATGAATCATAACCTGCGCCGTCTTCAGCCGGCATGGAGATGCCGTATCCTGCAAAAACCACTTCACCTTCGGCTACACCGCTTGCAGTAAATGAAAGTGGACGAAAATCCTTCTCTAATTCAAAAGATGTTGTGTCGTTTATTTTGCCGTTTTTGGCAATGTGAAGAAAATTACCTTCCGGTATAATTTCCACGCCTGAAGTAAAGGGAAACTCCTGAAAGTAGCCGCCATTTTCACCAACAGGCAATATCCCGATTTTTTCAAGCTGATGTGCAATATAATCAGATGCCATTTTGGCGCCTTTTGTGCCTGTCAGCCTTCCTTCCAACTCGTCAGAAGCAAGGTATGCAACGATTGTATGCAAATCTTCCTCCGTGATTTTAGGCGAAAAGAGGTGGTCTGTTTTTTCAGTAAAGGAGAAGGACTTCGAAGATTCCTGTGAAGTGATTCCCCCTGTCCCTTTCTGAAGCTCCAATGCCGGTGGCGTTTCTGACTGTTTTAGTAAAGGCGAAGCATTGAGTGCGGAGAGCGCTTCTTCGTGATTCCAGTCGGCGATAAAAAGCTGAGAATTTTTCTGCGGTGTCCGGTTTGAAGTCCATACGAGTTTCTTTCCATCCGGGGAAAAGACCGGAAGTCCGTCAAAGCCGTCAGTAAAAGTGACGCGGACGGGTTCTTTTTTGCCATGAACATCAACAATAAACAGTTCGCAATTGGCAAATCCGTACTTATTTGAGTGAAAGATTACATAGGTATTGGAAGGGTGATAATATGGCGCCCATGACATAGACCCGAAATCGGTTAATCTGCGTTTGTCGGAGCCGTCCAGGTTCATTGTATAAACATCTGCCAATAAACCGTTTTCTTTGAAATGACGCCAAATTATGCGTTTTCCGTCAGGGCTGAAAAACGGGCCTCCATCATAACCGGGCTGATGGGTCAGGCGGGTTTGCCCGGAGCCGTCTGCATTCATAGTGTAGATTTCACCGAAGTATGAGGGGTCGGTTTCAAAGCGTTTTTTATCCCCGGCGGAAAGATTTTCGACTGGATATGCGTCACGCAATGAACAAAAAACAATCTTGCTGCCATCCGGAGAATATGCCCCTTCGGCATCATAGCCCAACGCATCCGTCAGGCGTTTCAGATTGCTTCCATCACGTTGGGCGGAAAATATATCATAATGTTCGTCATAATCCCAGGTAAACCTCTTGTTTTCCCCGGAAGCGCGGATATCAAATTCTGCTTTTTGTTTTACCGTTGCTTCGGGATCAAGGTGTGTGGAAGCAAAAAGCGCCTCATTTGAACCTGGCCGTATAAACGAGCAGGTGGTCTTACCCGTTCCGGGTGATACCCGATTAGTATCTCCTGTTTCAAGATCTAAAAGGTATATCTGGAAAAACGGGTTATCAGTTTCCCGTTCGCTCTGGAATATAAGGGCATTACCGTATTCAGAAAAATAGCCCTCGCCAGAACGTTTGCCCTGGTAGATTAATTGCCGGGTATTTTTAAGGAATTGTTCTTCTTCTACGCCATCTCCCAGAGTTATCAAAGAATAAAATGGGATTGATAACGTTACGATGAAAAGAGTTAATATTGTGAGTAAATTCATGCGTTTCATTGTGAGACGCTCCTTTTTATAAAAAGGGTTGTAAAAAAGGCAGTGAAAATGAATGGTAATTACCGGTAAAAAATCATCTGAATGAAAGAAACATTTTTCGCATTGTAACGGGTAATTGTAGAAAAAGCAAACAACGACTTTGTTGATATATTGTGTTGAATTTCGGGGAAACTTGTAACTATTCAGCGCAATCCTTAGCACAGCCTTTGACCGCAACCAAATTCGAAATACGAAACAAATTCAAATGACAAAAAACTAAAGTGTTACAATATTCCAAACTTGTAGAGACGCACGGCCGTGCGTCTCTACTAATTAATGCATTACACCTGTGCAGATGGTATTTTTACAAAAAATCGGGAATACTCCCAGTCAGGTTGATGCGTATGAGACCGCACCCTTCCTACATTTTCAACCTTGGCAGTGTATCTCGTCCGCCGTATGAGTTTCATCATCTGCAATTGAAATCAGACTGCCGCGCATATTTTCCACAATAGCCCCTGAACTGCAATATTTGTCATATATTATACACTCTATTTTACCGTCGGGTCTTTTATGATATCTCACCTTATCATTCTCCAGGGCTGGGTAGTATTTTCCCCCAATGTCTTCATACAAATCCACCCTGAATATTTTTTTACCGGAAAAATGTTTTGTATTTCCTTTGAGAAAGAGAAGCCCGCTATCTTCGCAAACGGCGTATCTGCCGTTTGGATTTTTATACCCTACATAATATTTCCCTACATCTTTGTAATAGATATCCGCATTGCACGGATACAGCCTTCCTTCCACGATCTCGTAGAATTCGTTTTTTACAATTTTGTAATGTTTTCCCATATCGCATAATACCCATTCTGAGGCAAGCCGGTCTGGGCTGTGGGTTAGTATGGTTTTTCCCTTTTCCAGAACGGTATGTTCCGGAAACCGGTAATCTGTGTGAAAAATGCCGTTTCGCACGGCGATGTCGTGCATTACAACGCCGTTACTATAGTCATTCATTGCCGCATGAAACCGCTCTTCGCTCCATACCCGTTCGATGTAGTCATTTATATCTCCGTAAATAACGGCAGCCGATTCAAATTCTTTTTTTGAAGTGGTATGACGCTGTTGTTTTTTTTCTGTATACAGTTGTTCCCAAAGTTTTGTGTTATGCACTGTGTCGGAACTGAAAATGAGGGTTTCTTCCGCCGTTTTAAACTTTATACCAATACATGGAATACCGTGCCATACCGATGTCTTGAATGCCTCTATGGTAAATCCCTCTTTATCGTGATAAACATTTTTATCCGATTCATAAAAGACAGATGATGAGAATGGATAGAATACTTCGGGTTCGACCCATTCTTTATATTCAGGATCCTTAAAGAGCAGTCTTGGTATTCCTGTTTTCTTGCTTATGATAATTTTCGCTATGTCAGGGTTTGAGGGATTACCCTTTGAATCTGATGCAAAATAGCAATAATGTCCGTTTCCCATATCTTTGGAAACAATCTTGTATTTTGCCCTTGGTCCGATAATGGTGTGGTCGATATAATCTTCGTATGCAATATCAATCACCCGTCTTGAATTTGCGTAAAGGCTGCGGTCGAGGGCTGGACCGGCTGCCCTGAAAATCTCTCCGTTTATTTCTTCAGCAGTAAGAAGCTGCACCTTGCATCCAATATCAGGAGCATATTTATTAAAAAGGGTCAGGTCGGTAAACCACCGTTTGTGGTCATCGTGGCAATGAGTAACGATTACTCCCTTTATTGCTTCCAATCCATTACCACCTATCGGCTGAAAGAGGGGCGACCCGCAATCCACAAGATAGGTGGAATTGCCGATGGTTACCTTATAACCAATGCTTTTACCCATTCTTGAAAAGGGGGCGTAATATCCAAGCGCATTAACTTCGATTCCTGTAATCATGTATTTTCCTTTACGTGTAAAAACCCGAAGGTATTCCGTCCCATCTCCTCACAATGGTACCTGGCGGTATCGGGCTTTTTTGATCAGATTTTCTGCATCACTGGCATCTAAAGGATACACGGCAATACCTACGGTCGGGGTTATGTAAACTTCGCGTTCTTCAAGTTGGAAGGGAGAGGACATCGCGTTAAAAATTTTGTGTGCAACAAAGGCAACATCCTGCGGTTGAGGAATGTTTGTGATAATAAAGGCAAATTCATCTCCGCCCCAGCGTGATATGGTATCGCACTCACGCACGCAGACTTTTAGCCGATCTGCTACTGCCTTGAGTGCCTGATCTCCATAAGTATGCCCCATTATATCATTAATGACTTTGAACCTATCCAGATCGAGAAACATTACTGCAAGCATCCGTTCGTTGCGCTGCACATGGAACAGTTCGTGTTGCAAACGGTTGTAAAACAGCCTACGATTTGGCAGATTAGTCAGGGTATCGTAATACGCCAGGTAGTGGATATGCGCATCTGGCTGTTTTTTATCGGTTATATTTTGATGTACCGCAACAAAGTGAACTACCTTTCCCTGCATATCCCGAAGCGGGGTGATGGTTTGCTCCACAGTGTAAAATCCGCCATCCTTCCGGCGATTTACGATTTCTCCACGCCAAACCTCTCCTAAAAGTATGGTCTGCCAGATACTTTGATAGAATGAAGCATCGTGTTTGTCTGACTTAAACAGAGACGGCGTCTGGCCATAAACCTCTTCTGCCGTATAGCCGCTAAGCATGGTAAATGCATTATTAACCCACTTAATACTGCCATTACAATCGGTAATAAAAACTGCATGACCTATTGACGCCATTGCGGTACCTTGCAGAAGTAATAACTGTTGGTCTATTGCCATATGCGCTCTGCAGCCGAATTCCACATAGTAACGCGTCCTTTTGCATCCAGGGCGATGATAGCCAATAGAGCTACTTGTATAAAGGTTTGAAGAGTGTGGTTGATTTCTTGCATTGCTTCTTCTGCGCGCTTATGCGCAGTAATGTCTTTAGTCATCCCCGATATAACGCATCCTTCAAGTGTTGCAGGATTAATTGCTTCGATAGAGTCAAGTGACATCACTTGCATGCTAACAAACTCAGATAGGTAGTATATAACCCATGGTTATATATGTCAATAAAATGATATCGCTCAAGGTATTTGACCGTTTTATAACACCATGTTATAAACTTTTTATGAAGAAAAATATTGTGGGAAGCAATTTACGGCTAATCAGGGAAAGGCTTGGAATTACACAGGAAGAACTGGCTTTAAGAAGTGGCTTAACCCAGGGTTATATAAATTTTTTAGAGAACGGAAAGAGGGGATATAGTGAGAGGTCTTTAGAAAAGATTGTGACTGCCCTCGGAATTCAGATATCCGGACTATTTGAAGAAAAGACAAAAGAAGAACAGGCTATCGTGGCTGAGCAAGCCATACCATACGGCAAAAGAAGGCGTATATACGACACGATAATCAGCCTGTTAGAGAAACTTCCTGCGCCAGTAATCGACCACTATAAAATACTGCTCGAAGCAGAGGTAGAAATAAGAAACAGAGACTCGGTGGATTGGCAGGAAAAATCGTAATTCAATTTTTAATTTTGTATTTCAAGGTTTGTATAAATTGGTAACAATTTAGTTTTTTGAAACCGTAGGGACGAAGCATTTGCAATAACCGGCATACATGCGTTCATGCTCAAACATGCAAATGCTTCGCCCCTACACCGTAATGTTTCTATCATCTAAAAACTCTTCTGGTTCAGCGTGTTTGCCATGCTCCCACATGAGCGAGAAGAACCAAATGCCACTTTCACCGATGCAGAAATCTGCAGGTGTGAATGTCATCTTCGAATCAAGCGGCGCCTCTGGCCGTTCAGGATTATACTCCGCCTGCCAACCAAACAACTCTCCCTTCCAGGGCATTCCTTCAGCATGCAATTTAGCCGCAAATTCTCTGACTTCATCCAGGTTTGGAATGACAATAGGAATGACAGAGATATGATTTTCGTGTGTCTTGATTTTAACTTTCGTGGTTGCCACGTTTCTTCTCCTCTTTTTCGCCATATTTCTAAAACGTAATTTTGATATTCTGCCAAAATTCTTTCAATTTCAGCCAGTTCGTGATTGCGGAAACCCCCCCTCGATTTAGCTAATCTGACAGACGTTATCCAATACTTTACTTCCTTTTTGTTTGGCTATACATCCATTTGTATATACCCCAAATAGGGTATTTACAGAGGTATAATTTCTAATATGCTATGTGATATTGATTTTTCGCAACATTTTAGTTTTTTGAAAAAGCAGAATGCTTTTTCCCAAGTTCCGCAGACCGTGTCAAATATTAAATTTTAAATGTTCGATTCTCAAATTGTTGCTCATTTGCCTCTATTCTTTTTCATTGAATATTAAAATAGGGACAGAAAACAAGAATCACAGGAAATTAAAAACTGATTTTCCTGAATCTCCTGTTTTCTTCAGATGTTAAGGAATACATGAAAGGACGAAATTCTAACAGCTACTCATTTTGAAATGTCATCTACTTACTTTTCCAAATCTCACAAAATGGTCGCTGTCCCTATTTTCTGCTATGTGGATAAACAAGGTTAAGAGGTGAAAGTTGTTCATCATCTTGTTGACCTTCTTATCCGTATACCTTCCGGAGTAATAATAACCAGATTCCCTTTTACGTCTTCCGCCTTGATAAACTGGTAATATTTTTTGAATATTGTGAGTGTCTCATCAACGGGTCTTTTATAAATTTTAGCAACAACAATTCCTCCACATCTTTCGGGAGGAAATCTGAATATTCTTGTAAAATCTTTATCCATGGTAATAATAACCATGTTTTCCTCGCACGCCTTTTCATATACCTCATCATCTGAAATACCGGAAAGGCCGCAATCCCTGATACTCAGCACATCATTCCCTAAAGACCTTAAATAATCAATGATTGGCTCAAAAAGATTTTCGTCAGCAAAAATCTTCACGCTATAACCCCGGCTTCTTCATCAGCAAGAACTGCTGCATAATTCAGGCATGCCCTAATATCTTTATCAGTAATGTTGGGATATGCCTTTTTTATACCATCAAAATCTTCTCCTGCTGCAAGAAGGTCAAGTATTATATGTACTGCTATTCTTGTACCTTCAATACAGGGTTTTCCACTGCATATCTTTGGATCAATCGTTATTCTCTCAATTGCCGTATTCATTTTTCACATTTCCTTTCTGTTTTAAAACGTGCGTTCAGTACTCTAATTACTTTTTCTATTATATTATAACAAATCCACTAACTGATTTCTCAAATTGATTTTGAGACACCTGCGGACTATAGGCATATTTTCCATCCAGAAAGATAGGGACAGCGACTATTTTTTGTTGCCGAAAATAGCCGATATCCCTGTTTTTGTGAAGGATTGCAAGGAATGACGGGTGAAGAAAAAAGTACAAAAAAGCTACGGAAAACAAGAATCACAGGAAATTAAAAACTGATTTTCCTGAATCTCCTGTTTTCTTCAGATGTTAAGGAATACATGAAAGGACGAAATTCTAACAGCTACTCATTTTTGAAATGTCATCTACTTACTTTTCCAAATCTCACAAAATGGTCACTGTCCCTATTTTCTGCTATTTTCTGTGTATTAAGCTTCCGCCTGCTCCTGATTCATCAATATCTATAACTATAAAAAGAAAGGAAGAAATCAATCCTGAGAACAATTTTTTTATATCTCATTTGAAATGGGTCATTGGTACAATAATTTCTATCATTGGACTTTATTTAGTTTTTTTAAGAAAATAACTTTACCTGATAGGTCGGGTTGAACGTAAGTGAAACCCAACAGCTACCGTTTGCGATATTTAACCGTTGGGATGCGCTTCGTTTTCTCTTCGAGTTGTGCCTCAACCTAACCTTACAAAACTATCGCACACCGCTTCGGCAAATCACTCATAACTTCTCCGGCCATTGCATTGCTCAATGCAGCACACGAAGAATTTCTACCACATTATTTTTTACGCGGTAGGGAATGATGTAAGGAAGACCTGAAACAACAAGCTCTCGCGTTCCTTCTACTCTTCCTGGCCTTCCTATGCCCTGATATTCTTTAAGGCTGTCAACGCTATTCTTAATACGCTCTGCAACATTCCTGGCAGCATTTGGATTATCATTTGCAATGTAATCCGATATCTCTATAAGATCATCAACCGCATCACGTAACCATCTTATTCTCATCCCGGGGGTTTCTTCTCATTTTTTGTGCCCCATGAGTCAAGCCACTCTGCAACATCTTCGTGGTCAATGAATTTAGCATCGGGCTGGTCAGCCTTCGTAACTGCTTTTTCAATCTCCCGTATCTGCCATTCGTTAGCCTCAATAAATTCATTGATTGCCGTGGACACAAGATAGGACTTTGATCTTGCCATAGCCGCAGCAAGACGTTCAAGCCTTTGCTTTGTCTTTTCGTCTATTCTTATTGTTAATGTAGTGCTCATTTCCGCACCTCCTTTTAATACACAATAACACTTTGTGTTACATTGTGCAACGCTATAATTTCTCCTCATTTGTCTCAATTAACTGAAAACTTCCTTTAAGGCATCCACGACTACTTTTGCAACCTCAATCAAAGCTGCAAATGTATTAAAATGCAATACCAACGATTTTTTGCAATCCGTCAGGATATCAGGTTCACATAAGCCAAATTTATTATCTGTCTGGTTGCTGTCAATGTAGAGACGCATTGCATGCGTCTGGAAACTGCTGCGCGTAAAGAAAATGTTGATACAACGGAGAGACGCATGCAATGCGTCTCTACAAAAATATTGAAATTCCTAAATATAGATATAGAAGAATAACCAGGATTAAATATTTTAACAATTTCATTATTCCGGTATAATCCCATTTTCCCTATAAATATATCAGTATGTCTCGTTTGTCTTTTACAAACGGGAGCATTCCCGATTTTTTGTAACTGTTAATGGGGTTAGAAAGAAACAACCCTGACAGGATTCCAAACCCTGTCAGGGTTAATCAAGCAAAATCCTTGTGATACAATACCTGTCATCTGACAGGCAGGTACAAATATTTGCAAAGAACTGGAAATGCCCCCCAAACTGCTGTTCGGGAACGTAATGGCGACGGAAACTACATTCGCGGGTTCAGGTTTGTAACCGTTCGGCTGAGCTCACGACGAAGCCTGAACCAAACGTTTTATGCTTCTAATCCCGCCTTCTATTAGCAGAAAAATGACAAATAAATCCCGGATGACAAACAGGGTTTTTACCGCAGTACATGACCACACTATACGCATAAACTCATAGGTTCAGGTTGCAAACCTGAACCCGCCTGGAATCGTGTAATGTTTACGCTGAATAGTTACGAAAACTTACAAAAAATCGGGAATGCACTCTTTATGAGGGCACTGATATTGCATTACATAGCTAATGCTGCCCTTCCTATATAGACAAGGGCAAACCACAGAATTTCTACCACTACACGTTTTATGAAATTTTCTTTTATTATTAAAATAACAGCCCTTTTTTTTCTCTGCCTTTTCCTGCGATTTTTCCTTGTGGACAAATACCTGGAAAATGAAGACAGTATTAACTTTGCCATGGGGCTTCATGATTATGATATTTCCCTTCATCAACCGCACTTCCCGGGCTATCCTGTATATATTTTCATGGCGTCTTTGTTTTTAAAAATATTTCACAGCGATGTTTTAGCGCTGACGTTGCCGGGCGTATTTTTTGGAAGCCTTACGATATTTCCTCTCTCCTTTCTCGCCCGCAGTATGTTTGCTGAAAAAACGGCTATCCTGACTGCCATCCTTTACATAATAAATCCTTTATGCTGGATGCAGTCAGAAAGACCTGCTTCCGACACTACCGGTACGTTTTTTATACTATTGTCCATAAAATTCCTTTTTTCAGCCTTTTATGCCGCCCGTTACGGGGCGTGTAAGCAGAATTATGGGAAAAATGCTTCCGTTTCACACCGTCCTTTTTGGTATGTGAAAAAGAATACGCATTTATATGGCGGATACTGTCTTTTCTTTGGCAGCTTGTTTTTAGGTATTGGCCTTGGGGTCAGGCTTTCGTATTTTCCCTTTGTTCTTTTATGGATGGGAACTTTGCTGTATTACGCCTTTCACCGGATACATCTTGAAATGAATAGCATCTTTTTTGGCGTCACAGGACTTTTCGTTGGTATATGCCTGTGGTTTATTCCTCAAATAAATTACACGGGGATTACCCCTTTTTTTTACCACGCTTTTTCCTTTACGCATGGACATTTTACGGATTGGGGCGGCTCTGTACTCACCTTTGGCGGATGGGAAAGGGTGTTGTGTATTGTCCGGCCTTTTTTGGAATTCGGGTTAGGCGACTGGCGGCATACCCTTTATTATTTCAATGTCATTCATTTCGCTATTGCTGCGCTTTCCATATTATTCGCCTTTCGATTCTTTCCGGCAGACAGTAGACGGTTTTTCTGCATAATGTACGCAGTTCCCTACATGATTTGGATAATCTTTGGGCAAAACGTTGCAAACCCACGCCATTTCCTGCCGCTGCTCCCATTAATCCTAATGGTTATTGCGTTTGGATTAGGGGAAATATGCGAAGTTTGGGGAAAAAGACTTTTCCTGATCATTGTTACAATGCTTATTATTGCGACCTCTTCACTATCTCTTACCGCAATTATCAAACATCGCCGCAGCGTCCCGTCATCAACACAACTCATTCATTATATTCAAACACATTTCAAAAATACCTCAGTCAGAATTTATTGCTTTGATGGGGAAAAAAGGTTCTTTGATTATTATCTGCCGCACTGGGATGCGAGGAACGTAAGGGAAGTGTCGGATATCTATTTTGACCTTCAGTCATCACTCGTTAATCCTGAAACCATTCTTATCGTACAAACAGGTAAAAAAAATTCTCCGCTAGACAAACAATTTTCGCACATCGTTACGTTTGAAGGATTTTCACTATTTGGAATTTTTCAAAAAAACTAAATTGTTACAACGATTGTAATAATTACAAATAGCACATGTAATTGTTACACATTTTAGCCCTCTAAAAGCCTCCATTTTCTCCGAAAAATAAAAACCATTTCCCATAAGTATCGATGTATTATTGCCATACAACTCTATAGCAACTTTACACAATACATGGCACTATCATTGCTTATGTTAGCGGCATATATATTTTTCTATTCATATGAAAATAATACCGTTAGTAAAGACGATGAGAATGAAAACACTGCTTATTACAGGAGCAACCGGATTCCTTGGCGGTTGCCTTGCAGATAAATATCTGGAGGAAGGATATAGTCTCAAGATTATTGCAAGAAATCTACGGGGAGTGTCGTTAAAGGAGAAGATGGATAAAATCTTCCCGGATAAAAGGACAGAGGAACGAAGTGCATTTTCTGGTCGTATTGAACTACTTGAAGGAGATATTTCAACAGAAAATCTGGGATTATCTGAAGCAGATTATTTACGGCTGGCAGGCGCTGTTGATATGGTGGTGCACTGCGCTGCCGCCACAAAATTTGAAAATGATGCGCACGATATTCTTACTCAAACTAATATATATGGTTCGTTGCACGTCGCCGGATTCTGCGCACGGAAGAAAATCAAGCGTTTTCATTATGTGAGTACTGCATATGTAGCGGGAAACAGAAGAGGAACCGTCTTTGAACATGAGCTTGAGAAAGGGCAGAAATTCAATAATAACTATGAACAATCAAAATATGAGGCGGAAAGACGCATCTCTTCTTTCGCAAAACAACAGGGTATTCCGTTAACAGTTTACCGTCCCAGTATTATTGCCGGCGATTCAATAACAGGGTACACAAAAAACTACGATAATATTTATGCATTTTGCAGGGAGCTTGTTTGTCTTAATGATTATGAAACACGAAGGAAATCAGGAAACGACAGCCTTATTCAGGGAAGGCATGAGGTGCGCCCTGTTTCACTGAGAATCCCCGGCGATAAACACTGCACTATAAATCTTATCCCGTTAGACTATGCGGCAAACGCTATTTTCCATATCTCCAAACAAGAGGAGAGCGCAGGCAAAATATTTCATATTGTCAACCCCTCTCCACCAACAATAGAAGAGATTGCGGAATGGTTAAAAGTTGCCACCGGTATTTACCGCATAAGTATTGTCTCCCAACATGAATTCCGCGCCTCCGCACCAAATGTATTGGAAAAGTGTTTTTCCCGGAAAACCAAGGCGTTTCAGCCATACTTGTTTGGAGAGGCTTGTTTTGATTCCACAAACACAAGGACATTTCTCGCAGGTGCAAAAATAGATTGTCCATTAATAACACAGGAGTTTATTAACCGCAGTATCCAATATGCAATACAAACAAAATGGGGAAAGAAAGGAGCAGCCAGGGAATACAGAGAAATAGAATATAAACCGGAAAGAGCAGGAGACCGCCAAAAGACCGGCAACAATGGTTTGGTGTTAAACATATGAGCGA
>NZ_JBDIWA010000047.1:0-16788 GCF_039794105.1 Candidatus Kuenenia sp. | reverse complement strand
CTGCTATAAGAAATGGAAGAAAATTTCCAAGAAATATTCAACCACGCAAAAAAATATTTGCTTTCCCTTATAAACCAATTTCTTAACTTAATGACATTGGGTTGCAAACCTGAACCCGCCGGGAGTCGTGTAATGTTTATGCTGAATAGTTGCCATATATTTCTATAAATGCTCTGTTAGTACTTTGCCAAAATAGTTAATGGTAAAATACGAAATGCTAAATCCGAAATCCGATAACACTTTAGTTTTTTGAAAAATTCCAGTAATAACAATGTTTGCCGCATGGTGTAGGGGCGAAGCATTTGCCAGTACGAGTATGAATGCATTTATGATAATTTATAGCAAATGCTTCGCCCCTACGGTTTCAAAAAACTAACTTGTTACGAAATACGAAACAAATTCTAATGACAAAATGATTTTAAATGCTAAACAAGCATATCTTTCATTTTCGAGCTTCGTATTGTTGGATGTTTTGAATTTGTTTTGAATTTTGTGTTTGTTTGGTTCCGGCTTGTCCGGATTTTAGGCGTGTAAAAAAATAAAAAACGAGGCCGACGGGAATCGAACCCGCAACATCCAGATCGACAGTCTGGTACTCTAACCAATTGAGCTACGGCCCCTTAAAAGATGTTTTTTATTTTTCAAAATTGCAGTATTTTCAACAAATTGTGTATTGCTTATTGAAAGGCATTCAAGAGATGATACTGCCTTATTCCCAATAAGCAGAAAGGATATTAGCAGGTTTTTGTATCAATTTCAAGCCTTTTGTTTTGTCTGATTTAATCGTTACCGTGTACTTTGGTAATATTCACTTAATATCTTTGCAACTTCATGCCTTGTAAAGGTAGGAGGAGGCGCTTCTCCCTCGCTTAACATTCTTCGCACCTCAGTGCCGCTTAAGATGACATGATTTGCCGAGTCATGCGGACATGTCTTATAAGACGCCATACCATTGCACGCTTTACAATAAAATGTATGGTCAAAAAAGAGGGGAGTAATTCCTATTTCATGCGCATCAAATTCATCAAATATATAATGTGCGTCAAACGTCCCGTAATAGCTCCCTACCCCTGCATGATCCCTTCCCACAATGAAATGCGTACAGCCATAGTTTTTTCTCAACAGCGCGTGGAAAATTGCTTCGCGCGGGCCCGCATACCTCATTGCAGCAGGAAAGACCGACAACATCGCGCGGTCTTTCGGATAATATTTTTCTAAAAGAACTTCGTAGCTCTTAATCCTGACGTCTGCGGGGATATCATCGCTTTTTGTCGCTCCTACAAGTGGGTGCAAAAGGATGGCGTCAACAATCTCAAGAGCACATTTTTGAATATATTCATGCGCCCTGTGAACAGGATTACGTGTCTGGAAACCGACAATTCTCTTCCAGCCTCTTTTTACAAACAGTTCCCTTGTTTCTGCAGGATCGAGCCTGTAAGCGAGGAAGTCCCCTGGTTTTGCCCTGTCAACAACACTCACTTTACCGCCAAGAAGATAATCATCCATCTTGTAAACATAATCAACACCGGGGTGTTTTTTATCGTCCGTTCCATACACTTCAAGCGATTCTTTCGTCTTATCATGATGAAATATCTCTTCCAAATGTAATATGGCAATTACTTCATTTGCTTTATCGATAAGGGCAACGTCATTCCCCGGCTTAAGCCCTTCTATTTCTTCCTTACTCGCTGATAACGTCACGGGAATAGACCAAGGCAGTCCGTTTGCCAGACGCATATTATCGACAACATTATCATAATCTACTTTGCACATGAACCCCTCAAGCGGACTCATTGCGCCAACTGCAATCATATCGAGGTCTGTTATTTCACGGGAATCGAGTTGGATTTTTTTCATGGCATAATTTTTCGCCTTATCTAACAATACTTCTCTCTCTTCTGCGGAAGCTATCCGGTTTATAAGTTTACCCCCATGTGGCGGGATGTTCTTGACCATAGTTCACTCTTTCTCCTTTCAAAACTGTTTAAATGTATGCGATTTCTCCTGCTTTGCACCTGCTTTTACAAGGAACTAAAATTGTTGCGATAAAATTAATTCCTTACCTTTACCACAAATTCTTCTTTTTTCCCCTGCGAATTCCAGATAGTCCAGATTGTTTTATCCTTAGTCAGCCGTGCTTTTAATGAGGCGCTGTCGCTGCAAATCTGGAACGGTAATCTCAGTTCGATTGCCTGGACTGGGCATTCCTTTACACAGCAAGCACACGTCCAGCAAGCCGATTGGTCGCGTATTTCCGCTTTCATATTTTCCGTACGGTAGCAGAGATTTCCCGGACATATGCGTTCGCAGCGTGCTTCCGGCAATCCTTTGCAGCCATTGCAGATGGTTTTATCGATAAAAATGCTCATTATTGTAAGGGCCGTTCTTTCATATTTATTTCATTTGTTTCAACGTCATAGACAGAATTTACATACTTCAGCCAGCGATTATCGTCTTTTTGGGGATAGTCCAATCTGGTTTGATAACACGCCCATCGGGTCTCCTTACGGTAAATGAGATGTTCCACCAATGTCCTGGCAACATCAATCCGATCAATACACTCCAGTGCTTCTACGAGGTTGTAATTATCCGCCGCCATCAAATCCGTTGTATGGTTGTGCAAACATTTCAGCAATTGCCGGGCTTCCAGCAATCTGTTTTCATGCAACATGTAATTGAAAGAAATACCCCCGGCATATTCATCCATGATTTTTTGAAGCCGTTCTCTCACATCCAAGGGTGTTATCCCGTTAGTTCTGTTTAATAGATTAAAAATCCTGGCCTTTTCTTTTTCAATACTATTTTCGTCAATTTCTTCTGAAGAGATGTTATCAATGTCTTTTAGTGCCGTTAGCGCCGCAATAGCGCCTTCAGCCCAACAGCCGCTGACATATTTTTTAGGAGCCCCACCGGCGGTTTCGCCAGCGGCATAAAGCCCTGGAATGGTGGTTCTCCTTTCCGTGTCAATCCAATATCCCGCCTGGCAATGACCACCCACAACATAAGGTTCCGTACCGCGTATTTCAACAGGTTTTTTTCGCGGCTCCATTCCTTCGCTTGCCCACAGAAGAACAATCTGAGGGTTCATATTCAAATAATCTTCCTTTAGTTTCCTTTCTTCTTCTTCATTCAGGTGTGTTGTGTCAAGATAACAAGGCCCGCGGCATGCCTTCATTTCTTCCAGCGTGGCAAAAAGTCTGTATTGAGTCAAACATTTTCTTCCGCCCAAATGCTGATAATGGCAGCCAAGGTAGTCTTCCCCCAGCGCATTAACCTGTTTTGAACAAACCCCGACAGCAATTGTGCCTGTAGGGGCATTGACGTCTTTTACGCGCAAAGGGATAAACCTGTTCTCAAAACCTGTCATTTCGGCGCCAATACGAATCCCCATCGCATAGCCCGTCCCGGCATTCCACGGGCAATACCACATCAAATGCCTCGCGCCGCCGGTATTATTAGGTTTATATATCCCGGCAGCTCCTCCGGTAGCAACAATAACGGCTTTTGCCCGAACCACATATAAATTACCACCCCTGACGTCATAACCAAACGCGCCACAAACCCGTTTTCCATTATAGATAAAATTTGTCGCAACGACGCGGTTTAACACCTGAGCTGCCGTTTTCCTCACCGCTTCAGCAAGTATAGGTTTCAGCCTTTCGCCAAAAATGCGAATACTGCGCGTTCCCCGGTTTTTGTAAGAACCGTCATCATTTTTTTCAATAGGCAGCCCTAACGCATCCACCTCCTTTACCACTTCATTAAATCTTTCCGCCATGGTAAGCACTAAATCTTTTCGTATAATCCCTTCAAACTCTCTCGCCACAAAATCAACATATGATGCAGGGGTTTGTCCCGGATGAATATAAGCATTAATGGCATTAAGCCCCATTGCCAAACAACCGCTGCGTTCAATATGCGCCTTTTCCATGATAACCACTTTGCAGCGGGAAGATTTTTTATAAATTTGCATTGCTGCAAAGCAGCCGGCTGCACCTCCTCCGATAATTAATATGTCTGCATCAATATTCTTAATATCCATTATGGTAACACTTCTGGAGAAAACATTTTTAGAAAAACATCAACACAATCAGAATGAAGCTGGAAAATTAATCTGCTATGGATATTTTAATCTACTTTATGAACGGTAATTTCGATTGTTTTTACACAAAAACCTTGAAGAAAAGCAAGATTCCAGAGTTCATCTTTTCAAAAAATAACAAAGTGCCAATGGTACTTATATTTTATTAATATGTCAAATTGAAAACGCCCTTCTTCATCAATGTAAATTCGTATTTTTGATTTGTTAAGAAATTATGTAACTTTTATTTCCTTATAAATGAACAAACCCTCCCCCTATTCCTCTCAAGATGGGATTTATCAAATTCCAGTCCTGGTAAAGACTTGAGGGTTCGGTAAAATAAAAAATTGATAACGTTTCATGATATTTGTATAATGTACCCATGCCTATAACGAAAGAATTAGAAAATATACGAAAGTTTGAATCTGTCGGGTTTACTCACGATCAGGCGGAAGTTCTGACAGAGACCCTTGAACAATCGCATGTTAACGGCCAGCAAAACCTGAAGGATTTTCTTAACATTAAATTTAATGAGATGGACGTCAAATTTAATGCGATGGATGTCCAGTTTAATGCTCTTCGTAACGATATGGACATCAAATTTAACGCGATGGATGTAAAATTTAATGTTCTTCGTAATGAGGTGGACATTAAGTTTAAAGATCTTCGTAACGATGTGGATGCCAAAATTAATGATTTCCGTAGCGATGTGGACGTTAAGTTTAAAGACCTTCGTAACGAAATTGACCTCAGGTTTCTGGAAACCCGTAATGAGATTGTCAACCTTGAGTTTCGCATAAGGGCTTCGCACGCAGATTTGCTTATGAAGATATTTGCAATCGTAGCCGGTTGTACCACTATCGCCGTCGCTGTAGCCAAGTTATTTTAACCTCGCCAAAGGCGATATATTCCCATTGCCTTTCGAGAGTTTCACTCCGCTTTATTCTGCCTTTTTTTGATCTCCTCATAGCCGCCTGCATTTATTACATTTAGATATCCCATTTTATCCAGAATCTCTTTTGCAATACCAGACCGCCTCCCGCTTTCGCAATAAAGGAAAATTTTTTCACTCTTGTTTTTTGTAACCGACTCAATTTCCCTTCCAATTTCTTTATATGGAATGTTTATAGCATCCTCAATATGTCCCGACTTGTATTCCTTGGCAGTTCTTACGTCAATCCAGATTCCAATCATATCGTTCACTTGCCCCCCAATTACACAATTCATCATGACAATAAAAAAACATAAAATCATAGCTAATTTTTTCATATCAACTCCATTTCTAAAATAATGTATCTATAAAAATTGATACCCTCTCAAATCCGGCATGCCTTTCCCAGAGTTTCGCGATTGAGTAACATTTTATTTGGAACATCTCAATAAATTATAGCAGTCGATAGCTGTCAGTTGATAGTAAAAAGAACGCCAAACTACCACCCTTGGGCTGGTTTAATCGTCCACGATTGGACCTACTTGAGAATTTATCCATGTATTAAGGATTGCCTCTTCCTTAACTCGAGGGAGCATTAGTATTATCTTTCCGGATTTTAAAATGAGGCGAAAGGGACGAATTAAATAGTATAGACAGAGCCTCTTTGAGTACAAAGGTACTGAATACCTATTTGAGAGAACTTTTGGATGTGGAAATATTTCTTTAAAAAGAATCTTTATCTTCGTTTGAAATGTATCCGCTATTTGTGACTTGATAAAACTACCGGGAACGGCAGGAAGGGTATCTTCCCTGATAAGTATTCTTTTATTGATAAGCCGCACTAATTCTTTATCTAAATCCTCTGATCTAAAGCTACTAAGGGCATTATGAAAAACGTCATCGTGCTCTCCCATGATTTCCCTTACAATGGAAAGGGTAGTATACATAAGGCTATCTATTCCGTATTTTTCGGCTTCAGACTTAAACCTTACCCAATCAATCTCATCTCTATAATATTTAAGGGTTTGAAAAATATCATACAACTGGATAAGTGCGCCTTTGCTACTAAAACCTCCATTATGATTTATAAACCGGTGTTTTAAAAAATGGAAGCAGAGGTGAGTAATTAAATCCTCCGGACTGAGTATAAATGCTTTACTGCCGGAAATTTCTATCGTTCTAGCCTCTTCCCACCATCTTTCAATAATGTCATTAATAATGCGAATTCTTAATGGGTGTGCCTTTCTTGCTATGTGCCAGTGAATTTCCACCGGGATATTCTTCTCTGAATTAACATAACTTATATGCTGGTGGTTTTCTCTGTACCAGTCCGGTTGCATTTCACCCTGGAAACGATAGTCTAATCCGGACATTATTTTCTCTGCACAAGGGAGGTCTTCTTTTTTAACGAGAAGGTCAACGTCACTCATTTGCCGTAAACCAACATCGCCATAAACAGTTTTCGCTAAAGCCGCGCCCTTTAAAACAATAACTTTCACACCTTTATCACAAAATGTCTCTAAAATCCTTTTTAATTCCGCATAAAGGTACATATTCCTGGCTAAATTTCCATGATAAGCCGTTCTCAACTGAGCCGTGACCTCTTGAGATATACAATGTCCCTTACTGATATTCTTTAAGTTGTGATATAGTAATGGGGCAATACCATGCCAGAAAGCAGACGCTAAAACCTCTTCCCAGTTTAACGAAAGGTTTATTACATCCTTAATTTTATCTCCTGTATTCCCGGAGATGCTTGTCTGAAGACAATGGAGTAAGAACCTATTTTCATGTGATATGTTCATTATCAGCCTCCGGGATAATTTTATCCAATTTACTCTATCTTGTCTGGGAAACAATACGTCATCGTATAGGTTTTAGTTACTTCCGCATTTCTTTCCAGAAAAATATCCCCATGGTAAAGAAGCCAGGCATGGCCCTCCAATTTCTTTTTTGCCTCTCTATCAGATAACCTCCCGTTATATCTCACTCCAAAACATACAAAGACGTTTATTCCCAATTTACGTAAAAAGTGATAAAGAACTAAAGACCGCCTGAGACAGATATTTTTGTCTGTCCAGAGGTTATGCCTCAGTATGTAGTCTGTAAACTTTATGATCTTATCTTTCATGTTTTCCAGGTCTTTGTTCTGGCAAACTCTAAAGTTCCGTGGCGCAAGCATTTTCATAACCCTGGGCAGGGACAAGAACCTGAACAGGAAAGGCAAAACGGCAATCAGGAGAAAAATTTGGGTAAAGAGCCAGATCTCCCCGAAGGAGCTAAAATGAGTCCTGAATTTTTTAATAGCACAAGTTTTGTTACCCATCTACAACCTTCACTAATTTTTCACGGATAAGTTCATGGATGAGATTAAGCACACTTTCTCTGGCCTTTTCAGGTAAAACATCGAATTCATTTTGAATTATTTCGCTTATCTCTCCAGGCGTAAGACCACTACTGAGCATTTGCCAGATCCGCAGTCCTGTTTCATTTAAGGTGAAGTACATCTTCGTGCCCAGATGGAGAAGGACGGCCTCTTTGCCTTATAATTCCGTAATAACAACCTCAGGGTCAGGCGTTACCCTATAATTTAACGCTAGCATCTTTTATCAACCTCCTTTTCAGTATTTCTCGTAATTATTCAATATGAAGTGAAAGACCTCCCATTCCCTACTTTCTGCGAAGCAGGGGATAAAGGGGCGGTCATAAAATCTACAAAATTGCACTTGATATTATGCAAATACCCCTTCCGTCCAAACCATGCGAGACCAGGGGTTCCCCGAAAACTCTTTCAGCCAGTCTACCTTCTTAAAATAATTCAAGCAGAACCAACAGGGAAAATAATCTGAATCTCTAAATTTACCATTGCCGTGGTGTTCAAGCTTCTCTTTTTGAAACTTCCCGTTAACCTGAACCAAACGCCTATAAACCTCTGAAAAACTCATCTCATTCAAATTGCCTATTATATCATCGTTTCCTACTTCTTCTCCATGTCCTGATAAATTACAGCACATGGTGACATTGCCACGCCAGTCGATATTAATCTCTTCCATTTTAAACGAAGCGCAAGGAAAGAGTTCAGTCGTATAGTATCCCGATGCCATAACGATAGGAATGGAAAAGGTTTTCTGGTGCTGACAGATGATAGTTTCTGTCAGCCTTCTTTCTATCGGCGAAAGATCCATATTTTCTGATACGATTCGGGGAGTTGAAATAAGATGTCCAAACCTGAGTCCCCGGCCTCCCAGTTTTGCTGCAAGCACTGCTATTTCATTTAATTCACCCCGACTGTGGGACGTAATGACCGTATTGAAGGTGAAGGGAATATCTTTTACCACACAAATGCTTACGGCCTGCATCACCCGGCGATACGAACCCTTTCCACGAAGCCTGTCATGTGTCTCCTCCCTCGCACCTTCTAAACTAAAGGTAATTCCTGTAAGACTATTAAGATGGGGAAGTATCTTTCTGTAAATTTCAGTAAAATTCCAACCGTTTGTAACAAAGCCAAAGTTATATCCAGCTTCGGATACCATCGTGAACATCTCGGTAAATCTGGGATGCAACGTTGGCTCTCCGCCGGTAAAGGAGATGTAATCAAAGCCATGCCCCCCGGCATTCCGGAGAATCCTTTCTAAAATTTCTATTTTCAGGTCTCCGTCACCACTATGCCTTCCATCAAGGCAATGATGGCAGCTTAAATTACAGCGATTGGTAAGTTCTATCAATATTCCCGGCATTGTAGTATTACTGTATAAAAACTTTTTTTTAACAATTCACGAGGTATTTGTAACGATACATAAACCCCCTCAATCCCCTTTGTTAAGGGGAACTTTAAAAATCCCCCTTAACAAAAGGGGTAAGGGGGTTGTAATTCTGCATGTATTTCGAGTCGGCGGAACTGTTACCTCTTTTTGTATGTTTTTGTGTCATTGTAGCTAAACAATTAAACCTGATAAAATTCCTGAAATTTTCTCCGGTTTTTCATACAAATCGTGTCCTGCAAGGAGTTCGTAACTATCTGACTGAGATACAAGCCGCTTAATGGCCTCTAAATGTACATTGACCGCCTGACGTTTAAAAAATAGCGATGCACTTTGCCTCATCAATTTTATAAAGGCAGTTGTTTTATCTACGGGTATCAACATACTCTCAGGTTGAAGAACTATTTGGGTGTAAATCAATACCTTTGGAATACAGCTTGTCCGAAATCGACCTGGGTAGACCGACTCTACATCTAAAAATCGCTTGGTATGGTTTCCCATTGCCGAGCCCTTAAGATGAGGCGCTATTTCAGGGAATTGCCGGGACAAGACAGGATCGAGATAAAAATGCTTCCGAAAGGCCAGGGATTCTATTCCGTCCGCTGATGATCTAAGAAAAAGGGCATCGTCTGAGACATAGTGCCAGCCCTGACGGACCAAACTAAGGGCAGTACTTGATTTGCCGCTGCCTGACTCCCCTAAAAACAGATAGCCCCTCCCATCTCTGACAAGCCCGGCAGCATGAAGGTCGTAGAAACCCCGGGAAGAAAGGAGATGGATAAGGCCAACAAGAAAGAAGTTATACTTCGATAAAGGAGGTTTTTCCTTAAAAGAGCGATGAAGGGTTACGAAACCTGTTCCCGCTTGAAGTTGGAGCTGAAAAACAGATAATCGGTCGGTGAGGTAAACATGACCATCTGCCTCACAGATTGATAAGTCATAGCAGTAAAAAGGCACTGATGCCGAACGTGGGATATTCAAGGGTGCATCCGTCGTGGTAAATTTCAACTCAATATGAACGGAATTCGCTATACCGCATCGTTTAACAAAGGGAAGGGGAGAGAAGAATTGCTCAATTTCATCTTCAATCCCCTCCCCTTCCCATTTGACCCCAACGGTTATTTCGTAGAAAGAGTAGAAATTAACCCCTGTTTCAATCATCTCAACCTCTCATCTTCCTAATCTTCCCATCCTCTTTTTTATGAGTTCCTTTGTTATACCTACGGTCTAAAAGTACCAAAGAACTGACCCGTAATCTTGGTTGCATCTCCGTGTTTCGTAAGCTTCGGTTCGATGAAGGTTAATTTAGGCTCTGCAAAAGGCTTCCTGGTTTGGGAAGCATGTAAGCCATGTTCCTCCTGGCCGATGTGTCCCGCGGAAATCTTTTCTGACATTTTTCTCACCCCCTTCCTTAAAATTGAATACTATCAAAGTTTAGCCACAGAGTCCACAGCGTGGCATAACTAAAACCAAAGGAACCACCCCTCAATCCCCTCCTTCGCAAGGAGGGGATTGAGGGGTGGTAAAGTATCAAAACCCCTCCGATTTCCCCTTCAGAAGGGGGGACAAAGGGGATGTAAAATATCTTACACAACAAATTAAATAAAAATCTTTGCTAAAAAACAAGGTTTTATAAATTTGTAATACAGATAGTTATCCGTCTCTGTCATCTGTTGTCTTTTCCCAACCCCTTAATCGCTAATAAGGCAATGGCACACGGACAAACAAGTTTGTCCATGCCACCTACCTGTCTGCTGTCTGCACTCTATCTCAGTGCCTCTGTGGTTTCCATCCCCCTGTTATCATTTCTCTGCGTTCTCAGAGTCCTCTGCGGTGAACGAAAAACACTCTGCTCTTCTGTGTTCATCTGCGTCCAAAACATATTTCTATTTAGGACGGAATCTGCCGAAGAATCCCCTCTTGTGCAATTTTACACGCCTTGGTTCAGTGCCTGTTGATTGTAGTGCTTCTAATGCTTGAGAAGATGCCGCTTCTTTACTCCCCAACACATCCACAACGAACCTAAACCGATTCGAATTCGTTAAGCAAATAATGAAATTGACATCTACAGATTCCCCGGGGCTCAGTACGCCATCGGCATAATCTCCCTCATTTTGCACTGTCAACCTTGATCCTACTCCGCCTGCTCCCCCATCGGCGTTTTGCAATACATTATTATTTGTCAATTCTGTAACCTCAACCACAAGACCGTTAAGTGAGCTGTTACACTTGTTTGTAAGCCTTGCATCGAAGCTAAATTGCCCCACAAACCCATCCCCACAATCGGAGGTATCAGAAGTAGTCGTGTATGTTGATTTTATAGGTTTAAAGGTAACGAGGTCATTAATAATTTCCGGTGTTGGCGTGCCAGGCTTACTTACCGGTCCACCTGAAGCCCAGGCATTCGATGTAATCCCCAGACAGCGCGTTGGCTGACTGGCAAGGGCGGTGGTTCCGGAATAATAGTCGTGGGTAAAACCCGAATCATTGTTGTAGATAGAATTCGGGATCGGATTAGCTTCCGTATCGTCTTCCCAGACGTAATATTGGCCCGTGTAGCAATTTACATACTGTGTGGCATCCGTATGATTTTCAACCTTCGGTTTGGGGGCTGTCCCGGACGCATCAAAATATTCAGAAATGGAATGCCCATACTCGTGCTTGAAAACATTGCGATGGCCATACGAAATAGCCGCTTCAATGATGAGCGTTGTATACGTCTGCCCTGTTCCCAAAAATGGTGTAAATCCCGCCGCATTCCCTATCCATATATATTCCCCGGTATTTTGGTCTGTGCACCTCGGGTCCCAGATCACAATAACAGAGTCAAATGCCGGATCACGTTCGGGGGCAGTATTCTCCGGGGCAGGCCACCAGCCACTTCCGGCACTCCCACTAAGCTCTGTAAGCGCTCGATCGGGGTAGCGGATCGTAAGGATGGGGATCATGTTCCCGCTCGTGAGTGCGGGAATATCTGTCTTAACGAACAGTGTAGCAGCGCTTGCAGCCTGATCCTTTTCGTCCGGGGTCATGGAAGCAACAACATGACGCTCAATCGATGTGTCGGCATCTTCAAAACTCCCATTCTTAAGCAAGTTGACCGGGGCTCCGCTTACTGGTGTAAGTTGCAGATCGTCGAACCATACGGTACCTGTGGTGGTTCCCGACCAGTAGCCCAGCCGGGCTGCAATCGTCACCTGGATATCTGTGCCTGAGTTGAAAACGAAACTGACATAAGTCCAGTCATTCGTTCCAAAGAGCCCCTCCGAACGCGTCCAGGTGCCAAAGAGTGAAAGGTTTGCCCCAGCATCTACAGCCTGAGAAGAGTGCGCTACGTTTTCTGTCTTGATCCAGCCCGACACGAGGTAATTCGTGTTGGGTTGCACGGTCACCGTCTGACTGATCCATCGGGCGTCATTCGGTGTGGGTGCTTCAATCTTCACGCTCTTGCTGCCCAGATAAGCCTGGCTGTTATCCCAGGTGAGCGTGGCGGAAGGGGCAAACACGTCAGAAGTCCAGTCACTCACAGAACCAACATGCGAACTATCCGTATAGGTGAAATCCGTTGTGCCGTAAATGAGAACCAATATCTTCCAGCGCGGATGCGGGCCGGAAGGGTCGATTAGTGTAAGTTGCAGATCGTCGAACCATACGGTACCTGTGGTGGTTCCCGACCAGTAGCCCAGCCGGGCTGCAATCGTCACCTGGGTATCTGAGCCTGAGTTGAAAACGAAACTGACATAGGTCCAGTCATTTGTTCCAAAGAGCCCCTCCGAACGTGTCCAGGTGCCAAAGAGTGAAAGATTTGCCCCGGCATCTACTGACTGGGAAGAGTGCGCTACGTTTTCTGTCTTGATCCAACCTGATACGAGGTAATTCGTGTTAGGTTGTACGGTTACCGTCTGACTGATCCAGCGGGCGTCATTCGGTGTGGGCGCTTCAATCTTTACGCTCTTGCTACCCAAATGAGCCTGGCTGTTATCCCAAATGAGTGTGGCGGAAGGGTCAAACGCGTCAGGAGTCCAGTCACTCGGGAAGCCTGTGAGTGAAAAGTTACCGTCTTCAAAACTCCCATTCAAAAGCAAGTTGACAGACTGGGCCGCTAGAAGAGATGGGATCAAAAACATTACCAACAAAAGAACCGCAGATACTATAAAGACCTTGCCTTCCCTTTTCATCTTACTATCCTCCTTTTATGGTTCTATGATAAGTTATGGATATCACCGCATATCCGTATATGAAAATGTAAGTGTTATTTATGAAGGCACAAAGCTTTCGGATACTCTTTCTCTAAAGAAACCAGGAAAATATGCCACGTAATTTTTACTAAAGTAATATCCTTAAAATAAAAAAGCCTTACTGCAAAGATATTTTTTGGGAAACATCTCCGGCAGTAAGGCTGTCTTTATATTTTCCCGCCTTTGCAGGAAAATATTTTGAAGACCCTTTGCTTTGCGTCCCCTGATTACTAAGGGTTTGCCCTTATCGTGATGCTTTTATAATAATAGATGATTGTGTTGTGTGTTGTGTGTTGTGTGATTATTTCTATAAACAGACAGGCTAAAGTCATTTTATGCAAGCTGGGATAAAAAATATTCTACTTTTTCTCCCTTACAAAACGTCAATCCTAGTCTTTATACATTGTCATCAGGCAACTCCAGAAACAAATCAGATTACCCCTAATAATAATGTATAAAATATCTTGTTTTCACAATCGTGACGAAGATAAAGCTTCGCATCTATAGAAGGACTTGGCTTCTCAGCGTTAACCGCTTTCCACATATTGGCAAAAAAACTGCCGATCACATCTTCTGCCAGGTTCCATTCGCCTGCATCGTCATCTACCGTTGCCGTGTCAAAATAAAGCTGGCACTGGAGGACTCACGGCAAAGATACAGCTATTTGTTAATTCTCATAAATCATTGGGTAAATAACAAAAACGCTGTTTGTTAACCTCATTTCTTAAGAATAGTTCAGCCTACTACTGAGATACCAGGAAGGTCTTTTGGGAAGGGAAATAAGAATACCTTTCTTAAATAAAATCCATACAATATAGCATATTAAAAATAATACTTCTGTAAATACCCTATTTGGGGTGTATACAAATAGATGCCTACTTTAGGGTTAATGGATAACATGCATTTGCGCTTCTGTCAAACTACCGAAATACAACAGGCCTGAAGGGCAGAAAGCATATAGCCAAGGGCTTAGGTTGGGTTTTAAAAGACAAAAAACCCAACGGCATTCATTTTTACCTATCCCTTATATCCCTTCTAAAAAGAGGGGCCGGGGGGGAGTTATAAGGAAGCAAAACCTTTTAACACGCACACTGTACTATGTATGCGTGGTAAATTTTTTTTCAAAAGTCCAAAGTGTTACGACATTTTTATTTCAAATGTTGCAGCAATTTCTTGTATACTTCACCTGAAAATGAACGTATTAACCCTGACAGGGTTTGGAACCCTGTCAGGGTTAATACTACACAGATTTTTATGCAGGACGTAAAAATAAAATGTCGCTGTAGTGATATTTATATTTTAATCGTAAAGAGCTCTTATTTATATGACTATCGTTTTTAAAAAGAATATCTGTCAAACGGTTTCTCTTTCTTTAGAAAAAGAATGGCTGGAAGCAAATGGGATCGGTGGCTATGCCTCATCTACAATTATTGGCGCCAATACAAGACGTTATCATGGGTTGCTTATGGCGGCAACAAAGCCGCCCCTGGGAAGGATGTTAATGCTGTCCAAATTAGAAGAAACACTCTTTGTTGATGGATTGGAATATCCTTTGTCCACGAATATTTATCCTTATACGCTCTTCCCGGAAGGATACAAAAACCTCGTTCAATTCCAATCAGATCCGTTTCCTGTATGGGAGTATTCTGTAGAAGGAATGCTGATTAAAAAAACGGCCTTTATGGTGTATGGTCAAAATACCACCGTGATTATGTATCAGATACATCGTGAGAATAAAATGCTTCCCCCACCTGTTTTATCAATTCGTTTTATGATTGCTTTTCGTGATTATCACAGTCTGACTCATGAGAATCCCTCTTTGAATACCGGCTATGCAAGCCTGCGCAATGGGGTTTGTTTAACGCCATACAAGGAACTCCCCTCTCTGTATCTTTTTTTTAATGCGGCATCAATCGACTCAAATTGTTTTTGGTATAAAAACATGGAATATCCTAAGGAGATTGAACGGGGAATGGACGCCCATGAGGATCATTTCAGCCCTTTTGCGGTCAATTTCGGTCCAATACAAAACGATGCAATCTATTATGTTGTCGCATCAACGGAAAACCATGATTCCATTGATATTAATAAACTTTATGAAAAGGAAACAGCACGCAGAAATGCGTTGAACAACAATATCCAAAAAAATCAAATAATTCCCTCCCTTGTTTTTTCAGAAACAGGAGGCGAAAGCACCGGGAATTCAGGCATGCTGAACTGCTTACTCTCCACATCAGACACTTTTATTGTAAAGAGGGGGAATTGCAGGAAAAGCATTATTGCCGGATACCATTGGTTTGCTGATTGGGGGAGGGACACGATGATTTCGCTTCCAGGCTTAACCCTTGTTCAGGGGAAATATGATACGGCAAAAGAAATATTGCTCACGTATGCCGGCTATGTTGACAAGGGCATGATTCCCAATCGTTTTCCCGACTATGGAGAATTGCCGGAATACAATACAGTGGATGCGTCTTTGTGGTACATACATGCGGCGTATAAGTATTATCTCTATTCTAAAGATATACTGACAATTCAGAATAAGCTGTATCAGGTTTTACACGAAATCGTCTCCTATTACCGTAAAGGTACCCGTTATAATATTCACATTGAGAACAACGGTTTAATCTATGCCGGAGAGGAAGGCATTCAATTGACATGGATGGACGCAAAAGCAGGTGATTGGGTGGTGACCCCCCGCATGGGCAAGGCGGTCGAGGTCAATGCCCTTTGGCACAATGCATTGAGGATTATCTCTTTTTTTGCGGAAATCATGGATTTCGAAAATGATTGCCGTGAATATTCTGCGTTGTCTGCAAAGGCAGGCAATTCATTCAATGAGTTATTTTGGTTCGAAGAAGGCGGCTATCTTTACGATTATGTTGACGGCGGAATGAAAAACTCTTCAATCCGCCCGAATCAGATATTTGCCATAAGTCTGCCATTCGCGTCATTACCCTTCAGAAAACAACAGGCTGTTTTTGAGATCGTAAAAAAACATTTATTAACACCTTATGGATTGAGGAGCCTTTCCCCCGCCGATAAAGATTACATTGGTGTTTATTGCGGAAATGTTTATGAGAGGGATAAGGCATACCATCAGGGCGCCGTATGGGCATGGCTGATAGGACCATATCTTGATGCATTTTTTAAGATATACGGCAACAATATTCATACACAAAAAATGGCGGTTGAATTACTACGACCGTTGTTTAATCATCTGTACGATGCCGGAATTGGTTCTGTTTCGGAGATCTTTGACGGAGATTATCCCCATAAGCCGCGCGGATGTATATCACAGGCATGGAGTGTCGGCGAATTGTTGCGGGCAATATTTGAAAATTTGGCAAAGTAGCATCTATTTTGTAGCACTTTAGTCTTTTGGAAAAGCGAAAACTCTGGTGCAGGTTCAGGTTTGCAACCCAATGTCATTAAGTTAAGCGACCGGCCGCAAAAGTCCCCCTTAGAAAAGGGGGATAAAGGGGGTTGTTTTTGATCAAATATCCTTAACTTAATGACATTGGTTTGCAACCTGAACCAAACGTTTTATGCTTTCAAATCAGCCTTCTATTAGCAGAACAAATGACAAATAAATTCCAACCAGGGATGTTGTGATTCGGGCATTGAAATTTTACCGCAGTACATGTCCCCATTATACGCATAAACGCATAGGTTCAGGTTGCAAACCAATGTCATTAAGTTAAGAAATTGGTTTATAAGGGAAAGCAAATATTTTTTTGCGTGGTTGAATATTTCTTGGAAATTTTCTTCCAT
>NZ_JBDIWA010000046.1:0-23211 GCF_039794105.1 Candidatus Kuenenia sp. | reverse complement strand
ATAACACAGAAAGGGGATAAGAAATGGAAGAGAAAAAATTACCAGTTTACGAATTGCCAAAGGTTGTTTCTTATACTGATGATGAATTGCTTGAGAAATTAGGGACTGCGCATACAGGCTATGTGAATGGCGATAATATCTTGTAGTGGTTAATTAAAATTGTTTTGAAGAGGCCGGTTAACCATTGTTAACCAGCCTCTGGCTTTTAGATTATGAAATTCGGAGTACAACTTCAGGATGAGAAATTATGGATAAGGTAAATTTGATCAAACATTTTTTTGGGCCTTTTTTTGGTTAAGTGGCTTGCAGGTAGTTATGGCTGTTCGGGTACCTCAAAGCGTGAAAGCATCGGGGAATATATCGATAATTCTATCCTTACGGCTAAGGTTAAGACGGCAATATTTAATGATCCTATGCTTAAGGTGCTCCATATCAATGTTGAAACTTTCAAGGGAGTCGTGCAGTTGAGTGGCTTCGTGGACTCCTGGGAGGCCGCCTGGGACAGTGGAAGTCGCGGGATCTGTTGAGGGCGTAAAAGCGGTTGAAAACAAAATGTCTGTGAAATGAACTGGACAAAAGCCAATCTATTCCGGAATGAACTTTGGTTTAACCTTCTTTTTTTAACGGGAGAATGAATATGTCACTTGGCTCAATCTTAATCGTAATTCTGATTCTGATCTTTTTTGGTGTAATACCCACCTGGCCACATAGCCGGTCGTGGGGTTATGCTCCCAGCAGTGTGATCGGGGTGGTGGTAGTAGTCATAATCATACTGCTTCTCTTGGGCAGAATATAGTCGCAGGAGGAGATTGAAAATGAGGCGTTGAACTCTGTAATAGCTATCACCAGGTGGCCGAGAAAGGCCGTGCCTTGTAACGAACCATTTTAAGGAAAGGAATATACGATGGAAACGAAGGACGCTTATAAGCAAAAGATGAAGAAGCAACTGCAGGAGTCGAAAGCTCAGATTGACCTATTAGCCGCGAAGGCCGAGAACTCAGGGGCAGACGTGAAGCTCAGGTATGCCCAGGAACTCGATAAATTGCGCGACAAACAGCGTATCGCCTCTGAAAAACTGAAGGCGGTGGAGGAGGCCAGTGACGATGCGTGGGAGAAGGTCAAAGAGACCACGGATAAGGTTGTGGATGACCTTAAGGCGGGCATAGCCCACGTCGTTTCATATTTCAAGTAAAGCAATGGCCGCGCGTTGGGCTTGGTTTAATGTACAGGAATTTCAATCTTTTGTAATTTCTCTCTATCGGTAGGACAAGCGTCCCCGCTTGTTATTTATGATGTCAACCGGGGACGGTGTACCTACCTTAGGAGATAAAGGAATGTGGGAGTTTTCCGCAACACACCCCCAGCCCCTCTTCCTGGAGGGAAGACTAACGTCGCTGCCAAAGGCAGCCTAATCTAAAAGGAGATAAATATATGTTCAGGAAAATTGGTATTACGGCGGCGTTTGTAGGTGCATTACTGTTTAGCGCTGGTGTTGCTAGTACCTTTGCAAAAAATCCTGATTGCCCGGACAGTTGTAAGTGCCCGGACAATGTAACATGTGCAAAAGATTGCACAAAGGACAAAACAGATCATTGTACATGCAAGCATTAATATATTTTAAATTTATTTTTGTCATAAATATTTTTCTTCCGAATATTTTGGTAAGCCCGGTAATCATACTGAGAATGTTCTCAGTGGTTCGGGTTAAGCTTCTTAACAAGATGAGGAGAAGAAAATGTTAAATAAATGTGCAGACGCCAGTTGTTGTTAAAGCTACAATGAACCGAAAAATGGCAAAGAACTAATAACGACCATCCATTGCCGGTAATTCTGCCGGCAATGGAACAACCCACTACAAACAAAAAAAAGGAGAAAAGCTATGTTGTCTAAACAATACGAAGGTTGTATCTAAGCCTGTAGTGAATGCGTAACCGCATGCGAACATTGCGCGGCATCTTGTTTGCGCGAACAAGACATCAAAGTGATGGCGCGGTGCATCGAACTTGACCGCGACTGCGCCCTCTGTGTCAGGCGTGCGGTGATGAATGCGCCAAACACAAAATGGAGCATTGTCAGTAATGCGCTAAAGCCTGTCACAAGTGCGCTGAAGAATGCCGGAAAATGGCGGCGATACCGTCAGCGTGATTCTCAATATCAATCAGATCAACGAAACCCTGCCGTCAGTTAATAACTGATTGCAGGATTAAGTTTGAAAACAGATATATCGTGAAATACTTTTTTATAGACAGGGGAAAAAGTTGTTATGTGAGTTAATCGGGTGTGAAGTGAAGTGCTTAGATGGTTTTTAATTGGAAAGGATGTAAAGGTTATGAAAAAGATAAAATTTATGGCAGCAATATTTGTCCCGTTGTTTTTTATAACGGCTTGTAGCAAGGAGACGCCTGAAAAAGTAGAAACCCATGTATCGACAGAGGATGTCAAACGCGAAACAGGGGAAACACTTGAAACGAAAAAAACTTACATGGCACAGCAAAAAGAGAAATACCAAAAAGATGCTGAGACAACATTGGATTACCTCAGTAATAAGATAAAAGACCTTCAGGCAAAGGCCGAGCAAGCAGGGGCAGATACCAAGGCCAGGTACAGTGAGATAATTGAAGGATTACGAAAGAAGCAAGGAGAAGCACAAGACAAATTAAATGAGCTCAAATCGAAAAGCGCGGACGCCTGGGAAGATGTTAAATCCGGAATGGATGCAGCCCTGGAAAATTTGAAAAATTCATATAACGATGCTGTTTCTCATTTCAAATAATCTTCGTACAGGTAAGAGAAAATTATGAAGACCCAAAAGATGTTTTACCATTCGTAACATCTCACTGAAATCATAGATGGATATTTATTTCACAAAAGACCAGAAAAAAGGAGGTGTCATGCTTAGCAGGCGAGAGTTTTTAACACTGGCAGGCGTAAGCGGAGCAGCAATCGTACTTAATATTAACAACACTTTACATGCAGAAATAAAAAAGGAGATAAGAATTATGCCATACACAGCAAAGGATTATTCGCAACTCATCGGAATGGAGGGATTCAGCGAAACGCTTTTGAAAAATCACTTCACCCTATATCAGGGTTACGTGACAAACACAAATAAGGTACTCGATACTCTAGGTCAGATGTTGAAGGAGGGAAAAACAGCAAGCCCTGAGTTTGCAGAATTGAAGAGACGACTTGGGTGGGAATTTAATGGGATGAGGCTCCATGAATATTATTTTGAAAATCTTGGCAAGAAAAAAGGAGGCATTAACAAGGAGGGAACGCTTGCCAAAAAGATGACAGAGGAATTTGGTAGTTATGAGATGTGGGAAAAAGACTTCAAGGCGGTAGGAACCATGAGGGGAATCGGATGGGCTGCACTCTATCAGGATAGTGTAAGTGGGAGGCTCATCAACTTCTGGATAAATGAGCATGATGTTTCTCATCCTGCAGGATGCAACCTCCTATTGATCCTGGACGTATTTGAGCATGCCTTTATGATAGATTACGGCCTAAAGAAGGCTGATTATATTGAGGCATTCTTTAAGAATATAGACTGGTCAGCCGCAGAATCCAGGCTAAAATAAGGTGGCGCATTGCGAGGGCACGCTCACCTATGGATAATGTATGGGGTGCATTCCTGATTTTTTTGTAACTATTCAGCGTAATTTATTAAACTACCGAAGCACAACTCGTTTCCAAATTCATGTTCATGTTTGGGAACGTAATGGCGCTGAAAACTACATTCGCGGGTTTAGGTTTGCAACCGTTCGGCTGAGCTCACGACGAAGCCTGAACCAAACGTTTTATACTTTCAATCCAGCCTTCTATTAACAGAACAAATGACAAATAAATTCCAGATTCCAAACAGGGATTTTGGGCATTGGAATTTTAGCGCAGTACATGGTCCCATTATACGCATAAACTCATAGGTTCAGGTTACAAACCTGAACCCGCCGGGAAACGTTACAGTAGTGTTAACCCTGACAGGGTTACAAACCTTGTCAGGGTGGTTTCGTCCTGGCCCCCCATGAACGATTACAAAAAAACGGGAATGCTCCCTTTTCTTCAGTAACTATACACTCAACATCGATTTCGAAACCGATGTTGAGTTCTTCGAAATGGGTTCATGATTCGTTTCCAGTCACCGCAATACTCTCCTTTACTTGGCCCAAAACTGCCGTTTTGCATATGTTCCACGCCCTGTTGTACAAACAGGTGGCTACACTGGCGGTTGTCAGTCTTAATGGTGCTGGTCTTTTGGGGCAACAATGGTGGGTTTCGCCATTTCAGGTGCAGGGAACTGTCAAATTGCTTATTGACAAAATCTTGTTTCCTGTTATAAGAATGGCACGTATGCGTAAAAATTATAGACGAACAGGCCATGTTTCTTTACACGTAAAGATTGTAAAAAGAATACTCTATGTCTTTTGTGTTTAAAATCTTGTTGGTTGAGGTTTTGCTTCGCTGCATATATATTTTTTATAAATAACCGCAGGTAAAATACCCTCTCTTATTAACAAGTAACAATGTCCCAAATCAATCTTGAAAAACTGGTTTCCAAAAAAGATTTGTTCAGTCTTTTGAAAGGCTTAATAAACGTATTGGGAAGCCCAATAGAAATTCAAGGCAAAGAAGGAAAAACCATCACCTCTTTTGGTGATCAACCAGACGCAAATGTACAAACCCATAGTAATGTCATAAGCACAAACAACACCTATCCTATAAAGCTCAACGACATTGCCATCGGCTGGGTAAAAGGTGACCAACCGGCGCACGTATTTTCAGAACTGCTTTCATATCTGGCAAATAAAGAGTTTGAAAAAAAATCCCTTGCCAGCGATATGCTTGACAAATACAGGGAAATAAACCTCCTTTACGACATCGCAGATAAAATAGCCGCATGCACTGAAGTTAAAGACGTTGCGCAGTTGATTATTGACGAGGCAAGGCAGTTAATAAACGCAACAAGCGCTTCCCTGATGCTGTTGAACAACAATAATACCCTTAATACCCTTGAAATACTGTCGGCGTACGGCGAGGAATGTATCCCAAAAACCATATTGCAATTAGGCGAAGGCATTGCCGGAAATGTGGCCGTTACCGGCGTCGCAGAGATAGTGAATGACGTTGCTTCTGACCCGAGATTTGTGAAGGGACACAATGCTGTTTCTTCCTTACTATGCGCCCCGCTCAGGCTTAAGGACAGGATTTTAGGCGTAATGAACCTCAGCAGCCGCTCCCCTTACCCTTATAGCGCCAGAGACCTGAAGCTGCTTAGTATTTTTGCGTCCCAGGCGGCATCTTCCATTGAGAATGCCATTTTATATGAAAACAGAATGAAGACGGAAAATATTAAGGCGCATTTACAACGTTATGTTTCGCCCCAGATTGTAAGCTCCATCCTCGAAGATTTTGGAGGAAATTCACTAAACCCCTCAAAAAAGAAAATATCCATTCTGTTTTCTGACATTAGAAATTTTTCCGCCGTATGCGAGAAGCTTGCGCCTGAAAAAATTGTAACATATCTAAATGAATATTTTTCTCATATGGTGGAAATAATCTTTGAACATCAGGGCACTGTAAACAAATTTGTAGGCGACATGATTGTTGCCTTCTTCGGCGCTCCTTTTCATTGCGATAATAATGAAACACAGGCAATTAAATCTGCTATTAAAATGCAGCAATGCATTAAAAAAACGGGCAGTAGTTGGATACGGGATAATTTTACTACCGGCATAGGCATAACTGCCGGAGAAGTGGTGGTTGGCAATATAGGCTCTCCCCGGCATATGGACTATACAGCAATAGGTGATGAAGTAAATATCGCAGACAGGCTGCAATCCCTCGCAAAAGGCGGACAAATACTGGTGGAACATAATGTATATCATGCAACCAAAAACATATTTGAATTTGAAAAATTTGGCAAAATCACCGTAAAAGGCAAAGAAAAACCAATAGATATCTTTAACGTAATTTATTAGATAACAAAGGGGGGGAAGTAGTATGCCGAAGGTATTAATTGTAGATGATGAGCCACATATAAGACTGTTGCTGGAACAAACACTTGAAGAATTTGAAGAGAAAGGAGTGGAAATTATCACTGCAGGAAATGGCAAACAAGCGTTGGAATTAATAAAAAAAGAGACGCCAGATATTGTCTATCTTGACGTAATGATGCCGGAAATGAATGGCTATGATGTATGCAATGCGGTAAAAAACGACCCCGCACTGAAGGGCGTCTATATCATTCTGCTTACTGCAAAAGGGCAGGAATATGACAAAAAAATGGGTGACGATTCAGGCGCAGATATTTATATGACAAAACCCTTTAATCCCGATGTAATCATTGCAAAAACAGCCAGCATTTTGAATATAACATTATAACTGCACCAATGAATTTTATTGACTATCCCTTGTTGTTTACAGTATAATCAATTTTAGTGTGTGACTGTAAGATACCATTATGCAACTACTTATGAATATGCTTGTCTGCGGATGCATTTTCAGAATTTATGCTTTTTTGAAACTATGGACAAAGACGTTATGAAAGAAATCTTCCTCTTAATCCTGGAGATTTTTAAGGCGCTGATTGAAATCTTGTGGGAAAAAATAAAATACGTTTTAAAAATACTTTGGATTCGGTTTTTTGGTTATGAAGAAATACCCCAAGAGAAAAAAGAAGCGGTAGTGGAATGGGGGGTTACAGGGGAAGATGAATGGCCTGGCATAACTGAAACAGAGACGAAAGAGCCTCAGGTAAAAGAAAGGGCGGTCTCTCCCCCATCCGCAATTCCCGATCTTCCGGATAGCTACGGGGAAAGTCGAATCGTACTCATGCAGAGAGACCCATTATGCCTCTTCTGCTATTGGGAACTACAGCAGGTCAAAATAGACAACTTCCTGAAAAACCTTTCTACGTTGGCGTATGGCGCAAGGCTCGTCCTGAGAGTATATGATGTGACAAACATTCTTTTTGACGGCAATAATGCCAATAAGTATTTTGATAGTGTCTTAGTGCAGGGAGCCAAAGACTGGTATATTCATTTAGAGGAACCAAACAGGTCATTCTGTGCAGACATAGGCTTTTTAACCTCAGACGGAACCTTCCATGTGCTGACAAGGTCAAATACCATAACAACACCAGGCATGTGCCCCTCTGATATAACAGAAGAGCAGCGGGAGGAAATTGAGGCGCTTTATGAAAAGGTGTATGCTTCTATGGCCATTGATACAGCTTCACATGTACCAGAAAGCGCCTCTGCGAAGTGGCAAAGATTATTTTCACACATTTTATCATCCCCTGAAACTTGCTGATTAGTTCTCATTCTGGAAAAGATATATGAAAAAAGGCTATCTATCCTTAATATTGCATGCCCATTTGCCCTATGTCCGCCATCCGGAATTTGATGCGTACCTTGAAGAAGATTGGCTCTTTGAGGCAGTGGCCGAAACATATATCCCGCTGATTAATGTGTTCGATAACCTGATAAATGAACACATTGATTTTCGTATTACAATGTCCCTGACTCCCCCTCTTATTTCAATGCTTACCGATGAACTTCTGCAGCAGCGTTGTCTCCGGTACATAGAAAAACGACTCGAACTTGCGGAAAAAGAGATTGAACGGACAAATAATCAATCCGAATTTAATCAAATTGCAAAGATGTACTATAATCATTTCCATGATGCAAGATATGTGTTTGCGGAAAAATACCAGAGAAACATTATTACTGCGTTTAAAAAATTCCAGGACGCCGGAAAAATGGAAATTATCACCTCCTGTGCTACGCATAGCTTCCTTCCTCTTATGAATAACAATGTAAATGCGATGCGGGCGCAGATTCACGTTGCCGTGAATCATTATGAGAAACATTTTGGCAGAAAACCGCGTGGAATATGGCTTCCCGAATGTGCTTACGAACCCGGCATTGACCAGCTTCTTAAAGAAGAAGGAATCAGGTTTTTCATCGCCGAGGCACACGGACTCCTCTTTGCCTCGCCACGGCCAAAATACGGTATCTATGCCCCCATAGTATGTCCGTCAGGAGTTGCTGTTTTCGGGAGAGACCTCGAATCTTCCAAGCAGGTTTGGAGTTCCAAAGAAGGATATCCCGGCGACTTTTATTATCGTGAATTTTACAGGGATATCGGCTTTGACCTTGATTATGACTATGTAAAGCCATATCTCCATGGCGATGGAAACCGTTCGAATGTTGGGATAAAATATTACCGCATTACCGGAAAAACAAATCACAAAGAGCCTTATTCAATAGAAATGGCGCGGGACAAGGCTGCAGAACACGCCGGGAATTTTATGTTTAACCGGGAAAAACAAACAGAACATCTGGATTCCCTGATGGATAGAACACCGATTATCATTGCCCCGTACGACGCGGAACTCTTTGGTCACTGGTGGTTTGAAGGCCCGCTCTGGATTGATTTCCTTTTCAGAAAGATAGCGTTTGACCAGCAGACGATTTCGCTGATTACCCCTTTGGAATATCTTGACAGATATCCTGAAAACCAATGCGCCGTCCCTTCCGCCTCCAGTTGGGGATATAAAGGTTACAGCGAATATTGGCTGAATGATAAAAATGACTGGATTTACCGCCATCTTCACATAGCGGCAGATCGTATGGTTGTGCTGGCAAGAACATACCCTCACACCGATAAATATTCCATACAACAGCGTGCATTGAATCAGGCCGCACGAGAACTTTTATTGGCACAAAGCAGTGACTGGGCTTTCATCATGAAGGCCGGAACCATGGTAGAATACGCCGTGAAACGAACAAAAGAACACCTCTTTCAATTCAATAAACTTTATAATGATATCCGGGCAAATGCTATTGATGAAAAATGGCTTTGTGAAATAGAACATAAAAATAATATATTCCCCGATATAAACTATTGCATTTACCAGTAATAGCAGCAATTATTTTTATTATCCCATACATTTTTAGAGAAGGAGACGCGAACATGTCCTCTGAAATGATGAAGTGGCCTTATCTGCCAATGATGGACACATTCAAAAAAGAAATGAATAAACTTTTCGATACCTTTGGAGGTATCGGCGAAAATGTTTTCCGGGAATGGATGCCCCCTATTGACATATCCGAGACAGGTGAAAACGTCGTTGTTAAGGCCGAAATACCCGGTGTTGACCCAAAGGAGATCCACATATCCGTTAAAAACGATGCGCTTACCATAAGAGGCGAAAAGAAAGGAGAGAAGGAAGAAAAGGAGAAAAACTATCATTTTATCGAAAGGAGATACGGAAGTTTTGTGAGAACTGTTTTACTGCCCACCGCCGTTAAATATGAGCAGGCAAAGGCGGAATACAGAAATGGCATTCTGGAAATAACGTTGCCAAAGCAGGAAAAAGAAGAATCAAAAGAGATTCCGATAAAAGTGAATTAAGTGCTGGACGACGGTTATTGCATAACTATCCCGGCTTTCAATAACTCTTTGGCATGATAAATCCATGACAGGAGTATACGCTCAAACAAGAGCCTTGTTTTCTTGTGCTTTCTGACAAAAGGAAATCTGCACGACGTTTTTTCAGATGCGCGAAAGGAGAAATGCCACGTATGAAAATACCAAAAGATGTAAGCAAATTTGCCCGTGATAAAATACATGCAGAAAACGACCCGTATTTGCCCAAGAAAGGGCTTGTTGATTACTCTATATGTAAAGATTGCAATGCCATTTATCACAACAAAAAATGGTTTCTGGACGCCAAGCTTTATGAACAAAAAAAATCCCTGAAGGATATTAACTGGATAGAATGCCCTGCATGTAAAAAAACAAAGGAAAACGTGCCCAGCGGTATTGTTACTTTGAAGGGAGAATTTTTGCAACAACACAAACAGGAAATTTTGAACCTCATTAAAAACGAGGATGACCGGTCGAAGAATTTTAATCCGCTAAAAAGAATCATGAAGATTGATGAAAAAGGCGGGGAAATTGAAATCTTTACTACCTCAGCAAAACTCGCACAACGTATCGGCACGATTCTGCACAAGGCTTACAATGGAGAAGTCGATTATAAAAAACATGAAAATGCAAAATTCATGCGTGTTGCATGGACGCGTTGATTGCAAGGCTATGAACGAATGTTGCAGTCATCCCCTGACAAAAGGATGTGCGGATTTAAGAAAAGTTTTTTGTAACTATTCAGCGTAAACATTACACGACTCCCGGCGGGTTCAGGTTTGTAACCTGAACCCGCAAATGAAGTAGAGACGCATGGCCGTGCGTCTCTACAATTGTTTAAACGATTTGGCGAATCAACGATTTAAGAATCATCCCCCTTGTCATATTTTCTGAGGAGGAATTTTTAAATAAAGCGTATTTTAGGGGGCTGTTCCAGGCACAACGCGAACTATTAACAATAACTTTATACTGAGAGGCCGATAGCATGATTATTGTCAAAAATATTCTCTTCCCAACCGATTTTTCTCCATGCGCTAAACACGCTTTGCAATATGCCTTATCCCTTGCCACGCTCTTTAAGGCAAAACTGCATATCCTCTATGTCGTTCCAAAAATGAATGTCTCCATTAGCGCAGGCGGGGTAATGTATCCCGTTTTAAAGGTATATGAAGATATGGAAGAAAAAGCAAAAAAGAAGATGCATCACTTAATCCCAAAAAGGTTTCTTGAACAAATAGAGGTAAATAATATTATCGTTCGTGGCACACCATATGTGGAAATTATAAAAGTCGCCAAAAAACAGAACATCGATCTTATTACTATTGCAACACACGGGCGCACAGGGATTTCCCATGTCCTTATGGGCAGCACGGCTGAAAGAGTGGTGAGGAAGGCGCCATGTCCCGTTTTAACAATCAAGCATCCGGAACATGAATTTGTAATCCCCGCATAATATATTTCAATTTCTTATTCTTTCAGTACCGCCGTTCCCTGAATCAGAGTGAGAGGCAAACAACCCCTCTTGCCCCCTTTATTAATTATGGGGAATATTGTCCAATCAGTAATCGGCAGTTGGTATTCGGCAATCGGCAAATTGCAGATTGATGACTGGAGATTGGGGAACTGTAGACTGTAGACTGTAGACTGTAGACTGTAGATTGTAGATTGGAGACTGGAGACTGGAGACTGAAGACTGGAGACTGGCTCTCGAGGCTTTTTATGGAAATAATAATAGAACAAACACGGGAGACGCCCGTCGGCAAATCTTCGGTAGAGATTGTGGAACGTAAGGGTATAGGACATCCTGACACACTTTGCGACGGCGTAGCAGAAGAGTTAAGCAAGGCCTTTTCAAAATACTATTTGAAGCATTTTGGAAGAATCCTGCACCATAATGTCGATAAATGTCTTCTGGTGGGCGGATGCTCTGAAGTTTCTTTCGGAGGCGGCAGGGTAACCGTTCCTATGAAATTAATTATAGCAGGCCGCGCTACCGAATATGCCGGAAATAGCAAAATACCACTGGAAGAAATTGCAAAAGAAACCATTTATGCGTGGCTAAGGAATTGTATGCGATTCCTGGAACCGGAGAAGAATGTTGTCATTGATATGCAGACAAGGACAGGAAGCGCAGATTTACGGGCAACCTATGATAGTACGCAGCTTTCGGCAAACGATACTTCGGTTGGCGTAGGGTTTTCACCAATGACGGAACTGGAATCCATTGTGTATTCCACGGAACAATTTCTCAATTCTGCAGAAACAAAACGCAATTACCCCATGGTCGGAGAAGACATTAAAATTATGGGGATCAGATTAAACGATCAAATAAATCTTACTATTGCCATCGCCTTTGTAGCCCGATTCATTTCCTCAAAAGAAGAATACCTCAAAATCAAACGTCTTCTCGCCGAATACATCGATGCATTTATTAAAAAACGTACCTCAAAAAGAATCGCCAGTGTCATCAACGCGGCAGATGATGCAGAGAGGGATATTTACTACCTGACCGTTACGGGTACTAGCGCGGAGTGCGGAGACGACGGACAGGTAGGAAGGGGAAACAGGGTAAACGGCCTTATTACCCCCTATCGTCCTATGACTATGGAAGCGACTGCGGGGAAAAACCCTGTTACCCATACAGGAAAATTATACAATATAGCCGCGCATGAAATATCCAGGGAACTTACCCGGAATCCGGATATTCACAATGCAGAATGCTATCTGGTGAGCCAGATAGGAAAACCTATTACCGAACCGCAAATTGTGCACATAAAAATACATTCATCCCTTACCAACGAGTCCCTGGAAGACATATGCACAAATATTGCAAGGAAGCATCTCCACCTGATACCGCAATTGTGGGAGAATATTTTAGAACAACGTTTTACCCTCTTTTAAATCAGGCTGCCTTTGGCAGCGACTTTATTCTGTTGTTGATGTTAATGTAGAGACGCATTGCATGCGTCTCTCTGTTGTATCAAGAAGTTCTTTTGTGTCGACATTATTATCAATCATTTAAAACAGCACATATTTTCCCGGCAATTCTATTTAACAAGGAGAAATTTACTTAAATGTCTATAAAAATAAGCCTCAATTCCGGCAAGATAAAATTCCTCATATTCCTTTCGGTTTTTATCAGTGCGTTATATTTTGTGATTGATACAGACGCCAGAGAAAAAAAAACAGGTGAGATACATGGCGCTGTAGTGGCAAAAAAGGCAAAATATAGAAAACATGCTATTGCTTATATAGAAAAGACGTCTGAAACGTATGACCCTCCTGTTGAACACGCCGTTATGGATCAAAAAAATATCACATTTATCCCCCATGTCCTTCCTATATTAAAAGGCACAACGGTAGATTTCCTGAACAGCGACGATGTACGGCACAATATCTATTCTTCTGATGATGTTGCAGATAATATGAATCTTGGCTCATGGTTTAAGGGGGAAACACGATCTTTTACTTTTAACAAAACAGGCGTGGCAACAATGCGATGTAACGTGCATAGTGATATGCTGGCTTATATTTTAATATTGCAGAATCCGTATTTTTCCAAGGTAAACGATGAAGGCTTTTTTACAATAAACAATGTGCCGGAAGGTAAATATACTTTAAAACTTTGGACGGCGCCAAAAAGAGTCTTGTGGGGAAAATATCCTGAAGCAAAAGATATATCAATTGAAGTAACTGCAGGGGGGATTACGAAGGTCGCCTTTGCAATCGAATAACTGTGCAATGAAATATACATCGGTAAGGGAGCATTTCCGTAACACTTTAGTTTTTTGAAAAATTCCAATAGTAGGGATATTTGCCGCATAGTGTAGGGGCGAAGCATTTGCTATAAATTGTTCTAAATAAGTTCATACCCAAACAGGCAAATGCTTCGCCCCTGCTTTTTCAAAAAACTAAAGTGTTACGCATTTCCGAATAATCCTCTGATTTTGTGAGCCGAGCCGGTGGGGTACGGGCAATTCCACCTCCTCTGGTTTTCCTTAAAAGACCCCCTTTGCATTCAAATAGGGGCCATACTTTCTGTCTTCGGTAAGGATGTGGTCAATAATCCAATCTTTAAATAAATCCAGCACCTCCATATTCATCTCTATTCCATCATTGCTGAGTTGTTCTTTTATTTTCATTATATCTTCTATCAGCCTCTGATGTTTCATTCGATGGGATTCATAATCATTATAATAGTGTTTTTTTAATAAATTTTCTTCCTCGGCAAAATGATATAAAACAAAATCAATTAAAAAACCTATTGATGCGTCTAAAATGGGCGTTTCTTTTTTTGAATCGATTGCCTCGCAAAGTTTATTTGCCTTTGTCAGCATCTGTTTATGATGGTCGTCGATTTTTTGTATATTGATACAATACTCATTTCTCCAGTAGAAAATAGGAAGGCTGTTCAGGGTTGGGTCTAACAGATGTTTTCTTCTTTTCTTAAAGGTTTCGAAAAGTTTCCATCGTATTACCGGGATATCCCTGAGTTCATTGCCTGATATTTTACAAATCTCCACCGGATCCGTCGCGCGAATCTTAAACAGGCTGGGCATACCGAAAAGCACGCCTTCTTCACCGAAGAAATCGCCTTCTTCCAGGGTTTCCAATACATCCTTTCCTATATAGATTTGCAACTTTCCCGTCTTAACAACATAAAGGTCGGAGCAGTTTTTATCCAAAAAAATCTCCCCTTCGGGATAGTAGTGGAAACTCATCGAGCGTGTAAGCATAACCTGCCTTAGATATGATATGGAATAACCAAGAAGCCATGTTTTTTGCAGGAATTTTCTTTTTTCCTGTATTTTCTCAATCTTGTCATACAGTTCATTCTTCTTTACAAATCCGATATACAATGAACGGGGCAGTCTTAATGCCTGCACAAAACTTGCCGCACGATACGTGTCTGCCGAAGGGGCATTGTTCAGCGCTGACATTTCACCAATTAAAGCGCCCGCAGACAATATGCTTTGCCTTTTCGTGCCGGCTTGTATGTGTTCTACGTTTCCGGTTAAAATTAAAAAAATATCATCCGGGATGGTTCCGCCCTTTAGCATGATCGTTTCCGGATTAAACGAAATTACCGGGTTGTTCAATAGGATTCTTACCTGATAAAGAGGCGCGGCGGGAAAGTATGATTTCAGATACTGAAAGGCATATTGGCGGGCATACTCCTGATGGGTGGGAATTAATACATCAACCATTCCAAAAGGGGCGCCTGAGCCGATTTCTTTCTGCTGACGGGTCAATTCCGAAGAGGTATGCGATAATATAATCTTTTCCGATGTATCCTCCAGGAAATCTTCTGCTTTCCCATGAATCAATCCACCCCCTATATCAATTTTTTTTAAGGTGACTTCTTGTAAATATTCTTTTTCTACCCGGTCATAAAACTTTTTGGAAATCCCGGCGCCTGCGTTGTCCTCTGTAATCATGCCGTTTAACGCATCCAGATCTACGGTATCAGCATAGTGTGCATAGGTCTTATAGCCGTCTTCACATAAAGCGCGAAAAATGAATATGTTGTTTTCCACCGGATGGGGGGAAATCATAGGATATACCTCTAAGCCGTCAATATTATTCCAGACGTTAAACTCAAGATCGTTGACTTCAAAGTAATCGGAAAAATTTTTCTCTTCAATAGAAGCCAAAGCGGAGAGTTTTTTAGCGACAGAGACACGCACCAATGGAGTAGCAAAATATTTGACACGGTGATCCGCCCGCATTAATGTAGTAAGTCCGGCAAAATGGTCGTCGTGGGCGTGGGTATGGAAGATGCCTTCAATCTCGTTAATATTAATTCCTAACGCTATCAGACTATTGGCGGTATTCGGTTCTGCGTCTATCAGATATATTTTCCCCTGAAACATTATAATGCTTGACATAGCAGGGCGTTTGATATCCCATCCATCGCCCTGTCCGGAATGAATTATCGCAAAATACTCCCTCTTTGTGTTGTGAAACCCAAGTGAATAGGGGGCGCTGTAGTTTTCGTGGCGGGCAAGATTCAGGTCTACCGTAACAAACTCGCCCTGATACTGAAATTCAAAGACATTCAGACGTAAATGTCTGATAAACACGCCATTTAGAATTTCCGTAGGCTCGTTTTTCACTATTACGGCGTCGAGAAGGTCTTTAGTGTTATGGATTTTTCCATAGGCAAATTTTAACTTTACGTTCATTAATTCCTTTGCCTCGTCAGGAGACATACCGGCGTTTATTAATTCTTCTTCAGATACCAAACCGTAATTGCCTCTGTATATATATTGCATTTGAGCCTCTACTTGGTCCTCTGACCCAATAAGCATTGGTTTGGCATTTGTATTATTGGGGTGATTGGGCAACATCATTCCCTGGCGGTAGAGCATCTGCATTACGGGAAATTCTGCAAGATTTGCAAATCTTCCATTTTGTACTAACAAGTCTGACAATAAAATAGCATTAGGCCCCGATTCATACTTATCTTCCCCTACTATTCTGTTTTGGATAAACCCCTGTTTTTTTAAATGTTTTACGGTATCCGCCGGGCAACCACACAAGATATAAACACCGGCTTCTGGTATTTCTACCCAAAAGACTCCATTGGTAATCTTGCATTTTCTTAATTTGGACATTGATAAAAACCTTCCTGCAAATACTAAAAATAGAACGTAAACTATTATAGCCAAACAAATACAGTTGCCGAAAGATGAACAATAAAATTCACTGTTAAGGGGTGGCACGGACAAACTTGTTTGCCTGTGCAACCTCTTACAGTGAATGATAGAAGCACCATTTTGCGTGACTTTTCATAATAAACGCTAAAACTATACCATTGTACCCATGGCAAGTAAATTAATTTTAAATAATTCATAACAATTTAGTACCTTATCGGTAATTTCTTTGTATTTCTTGGCAAAATATTTAATTGTGAAATCCGAAACAAATTCAAATAACAAAGCATAAAATTCAAAACAAATCCAAAATATATAACAATATGAAGCACGAAACGCGAGATACGAAAGAGGCGCTTGTTTAGAATTTTAAATCATTTTGTCATTAGAATTTGTTTCGTATTTTGTACTTCGAATTTCGTATTTTTTATTTCCTGTTTGTTTGGTTCTGGCTATGCCAGTTTAGGGGCTTGGAATTTTCATTATGCCTCTGATAGAAAATCGGCAAATGAAATTATAGGGTATGTATGCCACAGCCATAGGGCATGGATATCTTTAATTGTTGGTATAAAAGGGATAAAACATGTTGGTACCTTAAAAGTAATTTCTTGTAACACTTTAGTTTTTTGAAAAAGTAGGGGTGAAGCATTTGCCCGTTTGGGTATGAACGCATCTCTATGACAATTTATAGCAAATGCTTCACCCCTACACTTACACTATGCGGCAAACAGCGCTATTATTAGAATTTTTCAAAAGACTAAAGTGTTAGTGCGCCAGGCGAAGCTTGTAAAAGCCAGTTGGTTGAAAAGCCAACCTGATAAAGTTAGCCGACCGTCAGAACCGAGTCTTGTGTCCATTAGGTAACGACATGGGCGAAGCGTAGACAGGGAAACAGTAGGCCGTAATCCGCAAGGGTGAAGGTGTTGAGCTCCGAAAATAGTTACTGTCATGGAGTAAGCCGACGTGTTTGACACCACGGAAGGCAGCAACGAAGCTATCGAAAAGGAAATATAGGCGAGATAGCGGACACTCCATCGGAGTCGAAGTCCACGGCATGTTGTTGAAAGGTTGTTGCAGGAACCTGGGAGAGCCTTTTGCTTTCCATCGGGGGGGTAATACTCCTTGTAGTAAGATGGTACTCAAAGCCGAGGAAACGAGGTGAGAGGAAGAGGTAAAAGGCAGTCGGATCAACTCATAGTACCGAGGAAAACGGGTAACTCCGGTGGAGGGAAGGGGTTGACAAACAGATGTATCGAGGAGGAGAAACAATTGCCGAACGCAGAATCGGAAAATAAATTGTAAAACGAAACTGAATCGACTATCTACTTAGTGAATCTGTTTGAAGAGCCGTGTGCGGGAATACTGCATGCATGGTTCTGTGAGGGGCGGCTGGAGTAATCCAGCCGTCTACTCGACCGTAATTTCTGTTCTAATTATTTCTTTTGTTTTTTCGTTTCAATGCCTTATAGGTTCAATGAAAGATTTCTTTTTTGGTAACTATTCAGCGTAGCTGATGGAGAATATTACTGAACATAGCCCCAAAGGGGCGAAAGCGTATAGCAGGGGGTGAAGCCCCCTGAAAATGGAGAATACCGTTATTAGCCCTGAAAGGGCGAAAGGAATTGTTTCCCTAAAAAGTCCTTTCGCCCCTCCGGGGCTTGTTGTTATTGTTATTTATGACAGGGGGCTTACGCTCCCTGCTATATTCTTTAAGCCTTTCAGACCTCATATTGAAAGTAAGCTGAATAGTTACTCTTTTTTGCCTAAAGCATTTACAATATATATGTTTCAATTCCTTATATGTTCAATGAAAGAATGTTGCCCTAAGCGGAACTGAGGGTAACAAAATTAGAGGGAACATATTTGATTTTGGGAATATTGACGAGAATATTGCCAAAGCAATTAACCATTCGCCTGCGCCTGTCAGATTGGAAAAGGGAAACCATGATTACGGAGAAATACACATAGAAGAAAGACGCGGAGAAAAAATAAAGTCAGCAGGATATCCGGATGTTAAGAGTTTTATAAGGGATGTTGCTTCAGGCTATAACGCAATATGGCAAAACCCGAACGGAAGACTGCTTTTGGCAAAAAAGAATGACGGCGAAAAGATAGCAATTGTAGAGCTGCAGGAACATAAAGACAGGAATTATTATGGAGTAACAACCGCTTTTGTAGGGGATGAAAAATATTTAAAAAGAGGGAGAAGGAAATTGCTCTGGGAAGGGAGCGAACCCGCTTCGGCCAGCCCTGGGCAGTTGGACCCTCTGGCCAACATCACCCCGGAAGATACCCAGGTGGATGATGCTTGGCGCTCGGGCCAGAGCCTTCCTTCTGATAATACTATACCACTACAAGGGCAAAATTTCAAGGGGAAGGAAGCAAAGACGGACGATGCCCTTAAAAACGCATTAACCGCTGAAAATATATTTGCCAAAATAAGAAGCACTCCGGACGAGGGAAGTATTAAGCAACCCAAAAACCGTTCATCGAAAACAAAGGCAGATACCGGCAATTATGCCGAAATGAAACAGCCTGACAGAATAGGCAAATATAAGATAAGAAAAACACCAAGCGGCAAATACTATTATGTTGACATGGGTTTTGCAAGACCGGAAGCGGAAACTATTGAAGAATTAAAAGAAATCGTAAAAGGACTTGAACCGACAGAAGAACAGGCACAGCCGGATAAAACGAAATTCTCCGGACCATTACAAGCGAAACCACTTTACCAGGTATACAAAAATGTTTCTGAACGTAAAGGGTGGAAAAGCGTGCCAATTACGGACATTCAAAAAGAGTCCGGCATGCCGATGGATCAGCTAAAAGAACAACTCCTTGACGAATCAAGAAAGGGGAATGTTGTTCTTGAGGCAGGCGATTGGTCGCTGGCTTCTCCGGAAGAACGTGCAGGTGTTGTGGAAACTAAGATTGGAACAATGACACAAAGAAATCTATTGGCGAAGTTTATCAAAGAGCCACAGCAGGAAATATCAACGGACACCCTTGCACAAATTAAGAATCAGATCGGCGAACTGTATGATTCTGCAATAGACAGGAAATCCAACAAGAAAATATCCGTTAATTATAAAACAGTAGACAACTATGAAGCGGATAAAATCAAACAAAATACCGGACTTGATGTAGAAGGCTTTGCCAGGGTTATTGATAACTATTCAATTCGTCATATCTTAAAAGGGCACAAAGATTCAGAAAAAGAAGAAAACAGGGGACAAATTGCCATAACCAAAGACGATGTAACAATGATTCCTGAAATTATTTTGAATGCAGATAATATCGTTCGTTCAAAAAAATCCAAAACAGGGTTAGACGTCATAAGATATGAAAAGAGGGTAAATGGATTTGTATATATTTTCGAGGAAGTAAGAACGGGAAAAAATGAACTTGTCCCTGTAACATTATACAAAAAGGAAGGTGCGGCGCCACGTGCTACTTCCCAAAAGGAAGGCTTCGCGCACACGTCCGAAACGTTCCGCAACCCTTCTGAAAATAGTATACCATCACAAGAACAGGATTTCAAGGAACCGGAAAAACTTTTCCAGGCAAAAGAGGATATCAATACTCAAATTCTTGCCGCAATCGAAAAGAAAGAAGCCATTCCCGGAATCACAAAAAAACAGCTTATTGACTATGGGAAAACACAATATGTTACGCTTCAAACGGGTAATTCTATTAGTCATATGTGGCAGAAATTAATTGCCAGCCATGCAAACAAGATAGGGTACGATATTATTAGCGGAAAAACACAATCTCCCAAGGCTGTGGAAGTGGAAAAGGGAAAAAGCAAGTCATCATCAAAAGCAGATATCGGAGGCTATGCCGATGCAAAACCACCGGAAGCAAAAACCGAACCGCTTGAGCCTCCCGTAATAGAATTGCCGGAACTGGTTGCCGTTGCCGCTGAAATTGGAAAAGGTAAATATCCGGCAGTAAAACAGCGGTTACGCGCAAGAGGCGGGGAAGCAATCGGGCAGTACAGTATTGCAGACGGAATACAATTAGTTTCAATTCCTTATAGGTTCAATGAAAGATGAAGAAACACAGAGTCTAAAATCCAGTCAACAACGTTTCAATTCCTTATAGGTTCAATGAAAGAGATTTCACAGGAGAGAGAAAGGAGAGGATGGATTGTTTCAATTCCTTATAGGTTCAATGAAAGTTCCGGCTCACGCAGAAATGCGCGGCACCATAGATAGTTTCAATTCCTTATAGGTTCAATGAAAGAATATACCTCTGCTATAAATAGGGTTGAGTTGTTGGTTTCAATTCCTTATAGGTTCAATGAAAGTACAAGTAATTTGCCATTGTCTGGCGGCGGCGAGACGTTTCAATTCCTTATAGGTTCAATGAAAGATTAAAGATGCTTGTGAATCAAGAAATTATAACTCAGTTTCAATTCCTTATAGGTTCAATGAAAGTAACTGATTCTTTACTTATATTGCGATACGTGATAGTGTTTCAATTCCTTATAGGTTCAATGAAAGTCGAATCCGAGTCGTTTTCAACAAAATCAATAAAACCCGTTTCAATTCCTTATAGGTTCAATGAAAGCGTTTAAAAGACGATGTTGAATTATATACAAATGTTGAGTTTCAATTCCTTATAGGTTCAATGAAAGTATTTTTAAATAACCCGCAAAGCCTAATAAAATCAGTTTCAATTCCTTATAGGTTCAATGAAAGTTTCCAGCAAGCCTTTGCGGAAATCGTAGTAGCCTTGTTTCAATTCCTTATAGGTTCAATGAAAGGCTATAGACAAATCCAAAATGCTGCGGCATGGCTTTGTTTCAATTCCTTATAGGTTCAATGAAAGTGTTTAGAAGGGAGAGAGAATGAAGACGTATTTAGGTTTCAATTCCTTATAGGTTCAATGAAAGAACTACACACACTTACAAAACCGCCCAACTAACTCGTTTCAATTCCTTATAGGTTCAATGAAAGCGCGGGATCCAGGATGTTCTCTGTTTGTTCAATCCCGTTTCAATTCCTTATAGGTTCAATGAAAGATCCCTGTTAACTGGATCGAGAGAGGATAACTCGATGTTTCAATTCCTTATAGGTTCAATGAAAGATTAAATGTTAATGCGCTTGCGTTATACTGCAATCTGTTTCAATTCCTTATAGGTTCAATGAAAGCATACATCTTGCCCAAGAAGCCGTATTCCTCGTTCGTTTCAATTCCTTATAGGTTCAATGAAAGTGTACTGTTCGCCCAAACAATACAGGGATTTTGTAGTTTCAATTCCTTATAGGTTCAATGAAAGGCTAAGGATAGCAGTAGCTACCTTATCCCTACCAGTGTTTCAATTCCTTATAGGTTCAATGAAAGAATTGGGTAGACTCAAAAGGCAATAAGGTCAAAAATGTTTCAATTCCTTATAGGTTCAATGAAAGGGATCCTGTGTGTTCACGCGGGGCACGATTGGTGCGCGTTTCAATTCCTTATAGGTTCAATGAAAGCTGCATCCCCTCCTGCACCGAGGCATCCGGCAAGAAGGTTTCAATTCCTTATAGGTTCAATGAAAGGGGAGATAGATTCGGCTGTGTTCATCACAAAAAAGTTTCAATTCCTTATAGGTTCAATGAAAGAGCAAAAACGATGCTACGATTGAGGGAGTAGTTACTGTTTCAATTCCTTATAGGTTCAATGAAAGGAAGTATATGCGCTTGGCGATGCGTTCCTCTACTGGTGTTTCAATTCCTTATAGGTTCAATGAAAGCCCTGAGATTTCCGCCTCGCCGCCGCGTATCAGGACGGTTTCAATTCCTTATAGGTTCAATGAAAGGAAAAAAACCGGTTAAGAAATAAAAATTTGTTGCCGTTTCAATTCCTTATAGGTTCAATGAAAGATTAAATTGGCTAACAGGTCCTAGCTTTGTTTTTGTCGTTTCAATTCCTTATAGGTTCAATGAAAGCAGGAAGGCGTTGCTTTTTGGGTGCGGCCTGTCACGTTTCAATTCCTTATAGGTTCAATGAAAGGATTGTGGCTACAACAGGGCATCAGTAGGATCCTTAGTTTCAATTCCTTATAGGTTCAATGAAAGTAAATGTCATAACATCACCTTTTTTCAAAATAAGTCGTTTCAATTCCTTATAGGTTCAATGAAAGTTTATTATTTTAAAGGCAGTTATCGTTGGTATTGCGTTTCAATTCCTTATAGGTTCAATGAAAGCAGTTTGTTATCACCTGCAATCCAATGCTGAGAGGCGTTTCAATTCCTTATAGGTTCAATGAAAGAATGTGATAGTTATGTGATATAATTAGGGAGTAATTAGTTTCAATTCCTTATAGGTTCAATGAAAGATGTCAGGGCTGAGAAAAACGGTTGCCCATTATCCGTTTCAATTCCTTATAGGTTCAATGAAAGACCATCCTATATCGCATTAACCGCACGGCAGAATATGTTTCAATTCCTTATAGGTTCAATGAAAGGAAAGAGTCCGGGTGCGAAGCACCCCGGCAACGTGGTTTCAATTCCTTATAGGTTCAATGAAAGCCGTACCTCTCCTGTATATACTTCGCAGGATCGACGTTTCAATTCCTTATAGGTTCAATGAAAGAAGAAAAAAATAAAAATAAAAAAAGACTATTGTATGTTTCAATTCCTTATAGGTTCAATGAAAGTTCTTCTGGCACTTCGACCATTTCTTTTTCTTCCTCGTTTCAATTCCTTATAGGTTCAATGAAAGATGTCGAAAGTTTTGAAGCATTAGAAAAATACTACTAGTTTCAATTCCTTATAGGTTCAATGAAAGAGGGACACCATCTTTCAAGAAACGCTCTTTGTGCCATGTTTCAATTCCTTATAGGTTCAATGAAAGAAGCCCCCCCCGTGTGTATCTCTTTTTCCCATGTACGTTTCAATTCCTTATAGGTTCAATGAAAGCGATAAGCATTTTGACCAGCTCTTGAGGGATGCTAACGTTTCAATTCCTTATAGGTTCAATGAAAGAAGCGCAGGAACTATAAACTATACCTAAAACAAGCGTGATTTAACCATCTACACACAATGGGATAATATTTTGGACTATTATGCGTCTCTAAATGTATTTTTTGTTTGTTTCGTCGCGAAAACACCTTACTAAAAAGAAAAATATTACT
>NZ_JBDIWA010000045.1:0-24453 GCF_039794105.1 Candidatus Kuenenia sp. | reverse complement strand
AATTTATTTTTAATAAACGTAATAGTTGTGGCACATAAATCGCGAACCAATTTTCATGCCACTTTCTGATGTGTTTGATAATTTTTCTGACATTTATTTCTCCTCCTAAGAAATGTTATAATGCTGGCAAATTACGTTTAATTCGGCATTGATTATACCACCTAACTTATTGTTAATCAAGATGATATATCGTTTTTTTGCGATGCTTTTCTTAACTTAATGACATTGGGTTGCAACCTGAACCCGCGAATGTAGTTTCCAGTGCCATTACGTTCCCAAGCATGAATTTGGAAACGAATTGTGCTTCGGTAGTTTAATAGATTACGCTGAATAGTTACAATATATGAGGGTTTGTGTGTGAAGAATCATGAAGTAGCGCTACTCTTCGGAAAAATTGCCGATGTACTGGAACTGAAAGGTGAAAATACCTTTCGTATCAACTCTTACCGCAAGGCCGCAAGGGTAATTGAGGATTTGACGGAAGATATTGAAGCCCTTGCAAGGGACGATAAATTAACCAATATTCCCGGAATAGGGAAAGGCACGGCGGATAAAATTATTGAATATATTGCCACGGGAAAAATGTCAAAATACGAGGAGGTTGCAAAGGGGATATCTGAAGAAACGGTTGCACTCATGCAGATACCAGGTTTAGGGCCAAAGACGGTTGCGATGCTCAACAAGGAATTGGGCATTGTGAATCTTGTTGATATAGAAAATGCAATCCGGGACGGGAAGTTGAAGGGTCTGTTCGGTATTGGAGAAAAAAAGATTGAGAATATCGTAAAAGGCATAGAATTATACAAAACAAGCCAGCAACGCATTTCCATAGGAATGGCATATCCGGTAGTAAATAGGATTATTGAACGATTAAAACAAAATCCCAAGGTTAAGGAGATACAGGCCGCCGGTTCTTTGCGAAGGATGAAGGAGACGGTGGGCGATATTGATATCCTTGCAACAGGAGATGATGGGGCGGAAATAATAAAGTCATTCGTCACCATGCCGGAAGTGATTCAGATACTTGCCTCCGGAACTACAAAGGGAAGTGTCAGACTGGAAGAGGGCGTTCAGGCAGACTTGCGGGTGGTAAATGAGGAGGAGTATGGGTCTGCCCTGCAATACTTTACCGGGTCAAAGGACCATAACGTTCATCTCCGGGAACTGGCAAAGAAAAAGGGCTATAAAATCAGTGAGTATGGCATTTTCGAGGGGGAAAAAAAATTAGGCGGAAGGCATGAATCTGATATTTACAAAAAATTGGGGATGGATTGGATTCCTCCGGAATTGCGGGAAAACAGGGGAGAAATTGAAGCCGCCATTGAAAAAACACTGCCCAAATTGATTGAGTATTCCGATATAAAAGGCGATCTTCATAATCATTCCAATTGGAGCGATGGAAACTGCACCTTTGAGGAGATGGCGGAACATGCGATGAAGAGGGGATATGCATATATGGTGGTATCCGATCATTCTCAATCACTCCATGTAGCGAACGGTTTGACGGAGGACAGATTGCTTAAGGAAATTGATGAAATAGACAAACTCAATAAAAAATTAAAAGGCTTTACATTACTGAAAGCCTCTGAGGTCGATATCAGGACGGATGGTTCCCTTGATTTTTCAGATAAAATGCTGGAAAGACTTGACGTAGTGATAGCGGCCATACATAGCGGTTTTAAACAGGAGAAAGAGAAGATTACGCAAAGAATGATTGCCGCCATACAAAACCCATTTGTCAACATTATCGCACACCCAACAGGACGCCTTATCAGCAAACGCGTTGGGTATGATGTTGATATCGAAAAGGTTCTGGATGCATGTGCGGAAACCGGCACGGCACTGGAGATTAATTGCTATTATGACCGGCTCGACCTGAATGACATATATTGTAAAAGGGCGAAAGAGAGGGGGGTGAAGATTGCTATTAGCACAGACTCCCACCACACAGATCAAATGTGGATGATGGAACTGGGAATAGGAATTGCCAGGAGAGGCTGGCTGGAATCTCAAGATGTGATAAATACGTTTTCACTGGAGAAATTAAAGTCCTTTTGTAAAAAGAAACGAAAGCATGGGAAACGTATTGTGTAACGGGATGCAGCAAAACGAAAACATCGGATAGTATATTATCCGGTAAAACCCCTTTTTTAAAATAAGTTTTTTACCACCCTTTAATCCATTCCTTCGTAAGCTGGGGAAAGAGGAGGGGGGGTCTCTGCGGTTCAAAGGCTTTATGATTGGTTTATCCCAGAGGTGTTCAATCCATGCGATACGATAATGAGGCATTATTTCCCAGAAGGAACAGCCACCTGTTTGTTCTTCTCATAACCATCAATAGCCTTCCTTTTAAATATTAAGTATTTAAATCTCTGTTCCTGATGGATCAGTACAAGTTCCCACCCTTCCTCACCTGAAGCATTAAGTAATTCTTCAGGGATTCCTATGGTAGTGATACGCGCCACCTTGTATTCATATTTATCTCCGGCATATGCATCCCCGGCAAAACAATCATTCGCTTTGCTCCCTGGCATTGATAAAAAAAATACAAATGCAAGAGTCAGCAGTAACAGTGACAGGTACTTATGCATATTCATCGTTCCGATTCCTTTCTGTAAAAAGTCTTATAAATAAAACAATTTCATACATAACCTGATTGGTTCCTGTTCTGTTTAGTATGGCTAACGTAGAAGTCAGTGACGAGTGCCACTGTATCATAACAACATGCCTGAAACTGATTTACACTTCTTAAAACAATGCTATCTAAAAAGCGACCTGTGGCACTCGTTCAATGCACTGTTTTGTTAGCTTTTGCTCTTTATATATGTTTCTATAAATGACCGAGGCGTTAATACTTCAACCCCTCTGAATCCTGATATATCTAAGAGATGCTTGTCACCACTTACAATTATTTTTGTTTTGCTTGCCAGAGCACAAGATATAAACTTATCATCTTCTGGATCAGCAGAAACGCTGAACGGGATTAGCGGTGCGTAAACCCAAATAGCGTTAACCGTTAACAGGTCGAGAAATACTGAAATATCTATGCCTTTAAATTGCCTTGATAATTCTGTTGCAATCCGTTGGTATTCGTCAAATATTTCTTGTGATAAAACAATATCAATCTTCCTATGCCGCCATGCATCAAGAATTTGATACGGCAGGCCACCAAAGAAAACTCCAGATATGAATACATTTGTGTCAAGTACGATCTTCACTTTTGTTTTCGTACTTTTTGAATTACTGCTGTAATATCTGACTTCTTCATGCCAACTTTTCTTGCTTGTTTACGGGCATCAGAGATTAACTGATCAAATTCAGCCATAGACGGTTGAGCTATCGACTTTAGGATGACCACATCATTTTTGCCTACTACAATAAACTGCGCTCCTGTTTTCAATCCGAGTCGTCTTCTAATATCCTCTGGTATAACAATTTGCCCTTTGGAAGACATTTTTGTTGTCGCTAATGGTGCCATTTCTCATACTCCTATCTTAAATTAATCTTACAGGTAAGATTATAGCATACAAAAGATACTTACTAATGACTATCTTTAAAAGCTAACATAATAATCAGGTGCGCCGCCTTTTGCGTCACCTGAATTAAATGGTTAGCTTTTTCTTTTTCCTAATTTACTTTGTATCAAAGATGGATTGCGTCTCATATCTAATATGGCAACTACTTCTACAATATCTTTATCTATTTCATAGTAAATAGCAAATGGAAATCTTTTTGAAAACATTCGATAAAACCCAAACTTTTTACTATGAATTCCACTATAAAATTTTAAACATTCAAGATCGGAAATCAGACAATCAAAAAAATAATCACCAACACCCTTTTCTTACAAATCATAAAAAAGCCTTCCTTCTTCCAAATCTACAATAGCTTCTTTTAAAAGAAATACCTCCCGTTGCTTCATTTGTAATTACCTGCTTTTAAATCCTCCAAGGATATGAATTCAGCCTCCCCTTTTTCAATTTTCTTTCTTCTGGATTCAAGTATTTCTTTGTGCCATTCTGGTGATTCGATTTCATTTTCTTCATGACACAATGAATCCCATAATTCTTCCATTGCTTGTAAACGCTCAATAATGGACATCTTTTTTATTTCAGTTATCGTCATAATTTATCTCCTTATTTATAGAAAGTTAACGATTGCGCTAAGCTGCGACGTAAAACGCCGTCAGCTTCAGCGATTGATTAGGCTTTTAACTATCGCTATCTTTAATTATTTCTTTTATTGCCGATATATTTTGACGATCAGGTGTAAAGTCAACGACTATTGCCTTGGCATCTTTTTCCTTTTTTCGAAGTTCTTCTACGAGCTTGTCAATGTTATATTTATATTCCTGAGCAATTTCATCTTTCGACTTCCAGAGCTCTTCCAGTATTTCATTCTTCATCTGAATCACCTCCAATTAGTTCTTGAGGAGTACATATTTCAGGATAGTTGTATCCATTAACTATAATTATCGAGCGAACCAAGGGTTTTATTTCAGCATTATCGATATGGCGACAATTCCATGTCAGAAGGTAATCAATATTGTGCACCGCAGAAAGTGCAATATGTAATGCGTCGTCAGTGGCTTTAGTGGGCAGCGCGTTCCCGGAAATTAATTTCCTGGAGAGTTCCACCGCAGAATCCGTCAGTTTCAGCAAGGGGATTCCTTCAATTGCTTTCAATCTCCGCTCTGCTGCTTCTGAATCTCCTCGTCCAGCTTCTTCAAGTACAAGTTCGGAAACAAATAGTTCAAATAAATTTCGTCGTTTTTCCCACCACTCTATTGTCAAACTTTGCCAAGCCGCTACAATAAGATTCCGAGATGGTCTTCCTGCCAGATAGCTTATAATTGAAGTTTCAATGTAGACCCTTTTTTTCATTTGTCTCACATTTTCCCAGTTTTATTAATTTGCGCTTAACGACCAAGCTCAGGTGCGGCGGGGGGAATAACCACTAACCTTTGTGAGCAAAATAAAAGATTGCTAAACCACAAAACCTTTTTAAACACGCCCCAGCCCCCGCCGTCAACTGAAGCAAAACAGTTATACGGTCAATCGCATTCTATCCATAAGGTTTTTGTAATGGACGCTTGTAATATCCCTCCATATGTGGAGGAAAAAGGCAAAACAATTCAATGTTATTGTAAGCATCTATTTCACTGAAGTCTGCAAGCCAGATTTCAGAAAAACCATACTCTGGCAAGTCTGGAAATAATTCTTCTGTTAGAGAACCGGCTATCTCCCAAAGAGGTGATTCTTGAAGTTGTACTATGAGTATTGTCCTCTCCGATAGTTTCCAATCTTTGCTTTTTCTCTTCTCTTCTCTTCTTTTGTGTAGATAAGGGTTTGTATTAAGTCTATGGCCTGATCAGGGACAATGTTTATGTTTTTATTGATTATTTTATCATAAAACACTTCATTTGGGTGGCCTCGCCTAACTTGAACTATCTCAACACCAACAAGTGAGCCATCATTTCTTTTACATATAAAATCAGGTCGTTCGGAAGCCTCGACGACTTCAAGAAAGTCTTCTACAACCTCTTCATAAATCGGGTTGAAATAAGTAAGAACCTCTAATTCGGCTTCTTTTTTATAACCATTATCTCCCATTTTTCACCGTATAACGCTCCGCATAACCGGCTGGCAATGAAGCGTAGCGGAATTGCCAGTCCAAGTTGATGCGATTGTTATACCTTCTCCTTTTCTATCTCATTTGATCCCCGTCAAAGAAATCACTTTTGAGGCTATTACATATCAAACAAACTTTGGCGATATTCTCTACTTTATAACCTTGTTCGTTATGGATTCGGTCAATCGTCATCCATCTTATGCTTTGATGCTTTGGGCTTCGATAAAATCTTTTGAACTTAGCTAACTCAAAATTATTACCTTCGTATGCAAGTATAAAATCTCTAATTTCCAAGTATTCATCTAAACTGATACCGCAATAGAAACAAACATCGGGCTGACTATTCCACCAATCCGCTAATGATTCGGCAGTTAATTCGAAGGATATTCCTCTTTTCTGTGCCCCCTGCCGAAGTATTGGAATCGCTCCCTTGCCATATCGGTAGTAGCCACGATCTTGTGCTCTCTCGATAGCTCTGCTCAGGGCTGCTTTACCTTTAGCTGTTTTTAAGTGTTTAGCAGCTTTCTCTTTGTTACAAGTTTTGCAATATGAATGAAGACCATCTTTATTGCGAGAGTTCTTATGAAATTCGACAACTGGCTTTTCCACGCCACATCGCGCGCAAATCTTAGTATTCATAGGTATAACCATTGATTATCACAAACAATTGCCCTGATAACCTAAGAAAAGCACTATTATCAGGTAAAATTATTGTGTAGTATTTTAAAAATTACCTTTAATTTTATTTATTACTGATTGTAGTACCTTATCAGGGTAATAAGCTATCCTTTTCTTCTTTAACTGACCTCTGAAACTACGGTGTGAGCATTCCCTTTACAATACGCCGCTTTCCTAATAAATTTGCGCGTCGGAATACAGGAGATTGTTTAAAATAGTTTTGACGTATTGAATATTGACGTTTGTCTTTTCCTTTAAATGACGAAAACCCAACGACTTTTTGCCCGCCCCCTTATATGCATTACATATTGTTACTCATTATTTATGATTCGGCGTCAGAGTAAGGACTTTTCTATAATGTCGTTCTGCAAGTTCCTGCTGATCTGAATCTTCATAGGCAATGCTTATTAAACGATGGTATTTTGAATTATATGGCTGAAGTTCTATCGCCTTTAAAGAATATTCAATGCACTCCTGAGGGTCTTCTTCGACCAATGCATTTAAAGCATTGTTGTAATAATAATGACCAATAATTTTCCTGTATTCACCATACATCCCCCAAATCGAAACAAAAATAACGGGGACGATAACAAGGATTTTTTTAAATAAAGTATCAAAGAAGGGCGTTTCGGTCTTTGTTTCTTCAAATTCTCCTGAACAAATAATTCCCAGTCCGATGAAAAAATACACGGAAGAGGCAGATGTGTGCAGGTTGTAACTTACCATCGATTGAGACAAGGTAGCAAGGCATCCTGCGGCAGGCGCAAGGAATAATAGCTTTGTTTCAGTAGTATATTTAAAAAGAAAATTCCGCAAAATAGCCCTTATAATAACAAAGAGGAAAATACAAATGCCGCAAAAACCCACGATACCCGTTTCTGTAACCATGTGTAATAATTCGTTGTGTGCATACATGGTCATCCACTTCCATTTCCCTGATTTGTAAAGAGGGTATTCAATAAAATAGTTTCCCAAACCCACTCCCCTGACAGGCTCCTGAAGCAGCATTTTTGCCGAGTCTTTCCAAAGAGTAAGACGTAAATTATCTTTTCTGCTGATTGTCGTTGAAATATGGCGTAATGTTTTTTTGTGTTGAATGGGAATTTTACCCCATAAAGCGGCAACGGGCAGTGCAAACACAAACGATATGATGCAAAAATAAAAGATTATCTTTTTCTTTGATGAACATAGTGAGACTATTGGGGAAGTTTTTAATTTTATGCTGAGATAATAAACAAAAAAGAATATGCCTCCGATTATAGTTGAAACCATCCCCCCTCTGCAAAAAGTAAAAAATAAGGCGAGCGAGGATAAGGATATGCAGGAAATGGTCAGTATTTTTGTTTTCAGGGAGGAACAATTTACCAGGATTCCAAGGCTCCACAAAACCATGATGGATAAATATTGCGCCAGTATATTTTGATAACCAAAAAAAGAATATATTCTTTTTTTTGAAAAACCGCATGGATAGAAGGAGAGTATTTCAAAATACTCTAACAATGCATACAGTGCGATAAAACAGCTTATTCCCATGCAGATCTTTATTAGTGGCAGAAGTATATTTCTGGACCATTTTATTTGTGCAGCCGCAAGGAAAAGAGTGAAAAGGCATGCCCATCTCTTTAATTCATCGAAGCCCTCATGATAATTTGTACTGTGTGGAATAGTTACGGCAAAACAGGTGAGTAATAGCAACGTTGCTAAAAAGAGTGAAGATGATAATGTCGTTAATAATTTGTTTGTAGGGAAGAAAACAAAAATAATTATACCGCATGAAAGGAAGATAGAAACTGCTCTTTTGGGAAGCAGAAAAGGGTCTTCCGGAGTAAATGGCAAAAAGAATAACGGAGTGATAATTAAAACGCTTAAGAGGAGTATAGAGTTAAATTTATTGGTCATACCTAAGCTGGCATAGCCAGAACCAAACAATCACGAAAATAGTCTGCAATCCTCAGTCTGCAATTTGCAATTTGCTGACTGTAGACTGCCGACTGCAGAAGGGACCATTAAATATTTTGCCCAAAAAGGCAAAGAAATTACTGATAAGATACTTAGTGCGTGCATCGCAATCTTACTTGTTCATCGGATTTATGGGCAAGATAAAAAAGAAGGTGCTTCCTTTTCCAAAGGTACTTTCTGCCCATATCTTGCCGCCATGTAATTCTACAAGACGTTTTGTCAGATGCAATCCAAGCCCTGTACCCTCATATTCTCTTGTTAGCGATCCATTTGCCTGGTGAAACGCTTCGAATAATTTCTCTTTGTCTTCCGGTTTTATGCCAATGCCGGTATCAATTATTTCAAATTGCAGGGATTTGTTTTTTTGGAAAGCGTTTATAGTAATTTTGCCATTTTCAGGCGTAAATTTCACTGCATTTGATAGCAAGTTATAAAGTATCTGCCTGAATTTTGTTTTATCAGCAAACAGCGGCGGCGCGTTATCCTGTATATTTGTATAAACGGAAATTCCTTTATTATTGGCGGATGCGTTTATAATTGTCAGTGTTTTATTAATTGCATCTTCAATGCAAAATTCCTCGTATTGAAGCTTCATTTTCCCCGTTTCAATTTTTGAAAGGTCCAATATGTTGTTAATCATATCAAGCAGATGATGACCGCTGCTGTGAATATCGTTTACGTATTCTTTTTGATCTTTGCTGAGAGATCCGGCGATTTCATCACGCAAGACTTCTGCGAAGCCAATGATTGCGTTTAAAGGAGTGCGTAGCTCATGTGACATTGTTGTCAGGAATTCAGATTTTAGCCTGTTTGCCTTTTCCAGGGCAACATTTGCCCGTTGAAGGTCTTCTGTCTTTTCCTGCACCTTTTTTTCAAGTATTGTATTTATATCCTGTAGCCGCGTTATTCTTATAAAATCAAGCCATGATGCAACATCTTCATATTCGGCAACATTCAGACCTCTCTTTTCTTCTTCAGGGGTTACCCGTAATCTCGTTACTTTCTTTAGGCACAGGAAGAAAAGCATGCCCAGCCCGAATGACCATGAAAAGGCGACGATAATGCCTAACGCCTGTATGCCTAACTGATGCATTCTGCTTCCGTTTTCCGCAAGAAGATACGATTTCTGAGCAAATATTGCAACGCAGAGCGTACCTATTACCCCGCCGACTCCGTGCACGGCAATGGCGCTTACGGGGTCGTCGACTTTCAAAGTCTTTTCAATAAAACCTTCTGCAATGATTGCCAGTATGCCGGTAATGAGGCCGATAACTACTGCGCTGAGTGGGGTAACCATATTGGAACTTGCCGTTATGGCAACTAATCCGGCAAGTATCGCAGTGAAGAGACTTCCCGCTTCGATCTTTTTTTTTGTTGCATAAATAAATATGAGGGCAGAAACTCCGGCAGCGGCGGCAGCCATGTTCGTATTCAGAATTACCAATCCGATATTTGCGCTCACTCTCAAAAGACTTCCGCCGTTAAAACCGAACCAGCCAAACCACAAAAAAAAGGTGCCTAATGTGGCTAACGGTACATTATGTAACCCTATCCGGTTCGAAGATCCGTCAGGATTGTATTTGTCTATTCTTGGCCCGACCATTATAGCCGCCGCCATGGCAAACCAGCCGCCTATGGAATGTACTACCGTCGCACCTGCAAAATCAATAAAACCCAATTCTTTTAACCAGCCGGTTTGATCGGGGGAAAAGAGATTGCCCCATGCCCAGTGCCCGAAGATTGGATAGATAAAGGCAACAATAAATGCGGTACCTGCTATATTGGGAAGGAAACCGGAACGTTCTGCTATGGCGCCTGTTAATATTGTGGCGGCAGTGGCTGCAAAGACCATTTGGAAAAAAAAGAAAGAATAAGAAAGTTCATTGGAATGCAACATCACATCATTTGCGAAGAAAAGATCTATTCCGATCAATCCCATGTAGCTTTTGCCAAACATGAACCCAAAGCCCACACTGAAAAAAACGAGTGATGAGATAAGAGTATCTACGAGATTTCTCAATGCAATACTGATGGCATTTTTGGACTGGGAAAATCCGGTTTCATAGGAGGTAAACCCCAACTGCATAAAGAATACCATGCAGGCTGCCATAATCACCCATATATGGTTAATATTTATTTGTATGTTTTCCATAAATTATTTTACTTCGGTTTATTTTTTTCTTTACCATTACCATTACCATTACCATTGCAAATTGCCTGAATACTGATAAACGGCAGCAATTCATTTGTGATACGCACGATGGCAAAGCCTGGAATTTTCAGAAAATGATCGATTACATAATTTGCTTCATGTGGTTCTGTGGGGGCTGTGCCCTGCAACCTAATAATTTGCCCGACGCCCAGCCCGGAGATGTTATCTGTTTGCAGCGAAAGGCCTTCACGGGAGTAATCACAAATGCCGGTTATTGTAATAGTTTTTTTACTCTCTTCCAGAAGAAAATGTAATGATGGCAATGGATCCCATTTCCACGACAGGCGGGGGAACTTACGCCGGTCAAATATTGTATTATTTTTTTCCTTCGACAGTTTGAGTATTCCGTACAATTGTTTAAACCACCAGGAATGGTTGTTAAATATATCTTTCAGTATGCGGTCATGGTCGGCAATCCTTGCCTCTACATGAAATAAATCGATATTTGAGGTCATCCATAACTTCAGGAAATGGTCTTCCAGTATTTTAAAGGGTGTTGCATCAGAAAGCAGTTGAAATTTAAAAACAGGCATATGAGACCCGCTGACGGCATTTGCCCACAATCTGTCAGGGTCTTTGCCAAACGAATACGGCTGAAAATATGCCGTATCATCGATAATTATAAGCCAGCAGTTGGGGGTATATACATAAAATCTGGCAGTATCTCTTACCTTCGGGTAGTTTCTGAGCATGTCGCAGGCATGTGCAAAGTCGCTGTACATCCCCTGGTGGAAGAAGGGTTCAAATGCCGGTATTTTTGACCGGTCGGTATTAATAATTCTGGCGATTTCTGAAGGGGGGCTTTCCATAAACGTTCTGAAAACTACCTGAGTGTGATGCGCGTCAAGCAAAAGTATTTTGCCGTCAATACCATCGGATATTTTTTCATTAAAAGAAAAAATCAATTCCTCGAAGGGTATGATCTCCGAGTGCGCAATACCAAGAAGCCATAGTCTCTTTTTTGCATTTTTAATGGAATCGTAAACATCTCTTTTGACGCCTTTGCGGGAATTATATATATCTACAAGTCCACAGGCGGCAGCCTTACCGATAAACTGATTGGAGCTATGAAAAAATTTTTCCAGCGAGTTCTTGTTTTCATTTATGAGAAGATTTGTTGGTTGCAAAGTTTCCTGTATAATATTCTTCATGTGTCCAAATATTTCCCACCAAAAAAATGTATATTCCATTATATGAATACACATTATAGCGCTAAAAACCAGAAGCAGATGCTTGATTATTTCAGGAATGTTGTGCCAATAACGCGGCAACAAGAGGTAAAGTGTCGTTGCGACAAAAAAAAAGAAACACGCAATAAGCATTCGAATAAAGGGTCTTGGCCTCTCATTCATGGGTTGTTCTCCTTTTAGTCCGCAATGCTTCCATCGGGAACAATTCAGTTTTTTGAATAATTCCGACGATAACGACGTTTTCCATACAGGATATGGGAACAAGCATTTTTAATTTTTCATGTTATTAATAATTATCTTGTTTCAGGATGTTAAATACTATTGAATTCTCTGATTGGATTTTATTATTACTTCTGGTCTTCCGGTGGTGTTTTTTCCGATGAGAAAGGTTTGCTGTTTTCGGTGATAAATTGTAAGGTGAGATTGTCATACCAGCCTGCCACATACCCATATCCCCAATCCTGGCGTGTTTCGGTGAATACGGTAATAATATTTTTTGACGGAATGATTGATAATGAAAATTTAGTCCATGAAGAAATCGTGTCGCCGCCAATATAAAATTTAAACGGAGTGGTGATAGTATTTACAGGGTTCCACTGCCCGTCAAGGATGCCTATGATAGTAATGTCTCCAATATTATCACCGTAGAATGCCATGCTCCCTGTCACCACATAGGTAGAATGTGGCTGGACATTCAGTTCCTGATAAATACCGCCGCGGGCTGTTCCTTCAGTAGTTACCTCTTGTGTTAAAGCGGATAAACCGCTTATTGCCGGTGGTGTGGGAACTCCTATTGTCCCCGGAACATGAATATCCACTCTTGCCGGATGTTTCACCGGAATGCCATCGCCGTCCCATGGAAATGTTTCCCAACATATCCAGCCCGAAGTATTGCCGGTTTCAAAATCGCCATTTTTGAGTAGATTCTCGCCAATGGAGTCTTTTATCAGGCAAAAAGAGGATATCGTTAAAAAAAATAAAAAAAAGCTTTTTAATAAAATGAAGGGCATATATTTTTTACAACAAAAATGGTTATTAGTACTTACTAGTAATTTCTTCGCATTTTTGGGCAAGATATTTAATGGTGAAATACGAAACTCGAAGTACGAAATACGAAACAAATTCGAATAACAAAGCACAAAATTCAAAACAAATCCAAAACATACGACAATATGAAGCACGAAATGCGAGTTAAAAAGAAGCACTTGTTTTAAATTTCGTGTTTCGTATTTTTTATTTCGTGATATCAATTCAATTTTTTTGCACCTTTAATTTTTTATAAAGGGCAAACTCCTCATCCGCTTCCCTTTTTAAACCCAGCTTTTCATAAGCGATGCTCAGGTTAAAATGAGAGAGCGCTTTATATGGGTCGGCCTCAATAGCTTTTTTGTATTCTTCCATTGCTTCCTGATACATTCCCTTCCGCAATAAAAGGTCGCCAATCTCATTGTGTACCTCTGCGGACTTTAATTCAGATTTTCTTATAGGCGGCTCATGCGGGGCAGTTACCGGGGTTGAAGCGATCGCCTTACGCAATGGTTCAGATACCTGCGAGGTATTAATTGTAGAATCGTGTTCAGGAATAAGCAAAGTAACAACAATAATGCCATCTGAACGTAGTATAGTAAGTTTTGCTTCTTTGTTGGCGGAAGTTTCCGTTAACATGGCAAATTGTTTTTTTGTCGTAATCTTTTCGCCGTTCCAGTCCATAATGAGATCCTCAGTTTTAATCCCCGCTTTTGCAGCAACACTTCCTTCAAGAACGCTGACAACCAGAACGCCGCTTTGACTAGGTTTAAACCTAAACCATTCTTTATTTTCCCTGGTCAGGCTGCATACAATTAAACCAATGGGATTATGTTTTTCTAAAAGAACAATGCCTGTTCCCTTCACCCATGATGTCTTGTTTACACCGTAATCAGTGCCTCCAAGTTCTCCGTAAGACCGCCAGGTTTTTGCGTATCCTGTATCATATTGCACATTTATTACCGCCTGCGCCCCAACCAGAAATGCCTTCTCTTTTATTTTTTTCGCCAGGACGTCATGCCCTGAAAACCCATACTCACCAAGGCTCACCTGCCCCATATTTTGATAGGCTACGTTAATATCTCCCGAGCAGACAAATATTTGTTCATATTTGTCTGCCTCAGTACCCTTTGCGCCTTTCTTTGGTTCGAGTGTTTCCTCTTCGCTTTTAAAGGGTGATATATTATTTAAGTATTCTTTCGTACTGCTGCTGCATCCAGTAAAGACTATTAATAAAAAAAGGATTAGGGCTATTTTTGGGTTCATTTCTAATATTCTTTCTCTTTTCATAAAAATGTAGAAAATAAACGTTGATTACTATCATATTACATTTAATTCAGAGACGGCATGGGGGGAACTCCAGCCGCCACGGGAACGATTTAGATTTTAAATTAACCACATTTTCTTAGTATAAAATATTTATGAACGGGCTGCGACAATTTTGCAAATATTTTCTGTCCGGCATGCGCTATTTTTATTGGTTCATTCAATTCATTCCTCATCTTCAGGCACGGCTCTTCAAAATCGTCCTTTAATTTCTTGCCCATTATTTCAATAGAGATATTTTCCTTAATGGTATTTTTCACTAATATTTCTGCGATGTTATCGTTGGATACACTATTAATAATCCCCAAGAATTCATATTCTTTAATATAGGCATGGTCCTGGTGGCTGACTTGCGGATTATTTTCACGATATCCCAAAAAGAATCCGGTACCAAATTCACGATGACTCGTCTTTTCCAGTTCAGATAACCATTGCTCATCAATTATGTAATTCTGAGAATCAGAAAAATAACTGTCCAATGCCTCGCGATAGACCCTTGTTACGGAGGCTACATAGTATTGGCTCTTCATGCGTCCTTCAATCTTCCATGCAGTAATACCGGCGGACACTAATTCTGGAATATATTCAAGCATGCATAAATCCTTGGAACTTAAAATGTAAGTACCTGTTTCATCCTGAATAATAGGAAAAGTTTCCCCAGGCCGGTTTTCTTCCTTCAGCACGTACTTCCAACGACACGAATGCGAACAATCTCCTAAATTTGCATGCCGGTTTGACATATAGCTGCTTAATAAACAACGTCCTGAATACGCCATACACATAGCGCCGTGTACGAATACTTCGGTCTCTACTGCGGTATTGGCAATAATTTCTTCAATTTCTCCAAGTGTTAATTCCCGGGCAAGAACGGCTCTTTTTACACCTTGTTGACGCCAAAATTCGAGTGATTTAAAGTTTGTGGTGTTTGCCTGTGTGCTAAGGTGGATTTTTATGTGAGGAGCTATTTCTTTTATCGTTAATAAAATCCCTGGATCAGACACGATTACCGCATCTACCGGTATCTCCGCAAGTGCTTTCACACAAGAGACAATGCTACGAATATGATAATTCCGCGCATAAATATTGAGCGCAACGTATATTTTTTTCTCTTTTTCATGAACATAATCAACGGCATTTCGGATTTCCTGCATAGTAAGATTTTCCGCGCCCATCCGAAGATTAAAACCTTCCGCGCCGATGTATACAGCGTCAGCGCCATATTCAATGGCTGTTTTAAGTTTCTCCATATCGCCTGCAGGGGCAACCAATTCGGGCTTTCTAATGTACATAAATGATGTATGTTTCAGGATTTCAAAAACACAATAATATCAATCCGGCGCCAACAGGCATCAGTAAATTATCTGCTGCCCTTAGCGGTAATGATTCAATAAAGCATGCAACAAAGGCCGCAATTAAGGCAGGCGCAACAGGAAGGAAGATGCATCCGCAAATTATGGCAACAGCCAGCGCCGCCAAAGACCCTTCTACACTTTTTTGCCTGTTATAAGGTATCCTGACTTTCCCGATACTTTTCCCCACCAGAGTTGCGGCCGTATCGGAAAAGGCGACGATCCATATAACAGCGCTTGCTATTTCTTTTGGGAAAATTAATATGGAAAAAGCTGCGCCCAATATTAAGGTGATAGGTCCAAAAGCAATGCCGCGTTCCTCCCGTTTACGTATACTTGATTTCGTAACAAGGCCTAACAGGGGAAAAGAAAGCCCGTTGACCCTCAAAAACTCTGAAATCAAATAGAAAACCACTATGAAAAAAAGCACCGATAGGGTGGTTATAAGGATATATTGGGAAAAAACAGGTACAAGTGCAATTATGATGTGTAAAAGTTTTCTACGTATTTCCTGGTACCATGAATGTGCAAATTGTTTACGCATCCCTGAAAAAAGGGACTTGTATGTGTTTGCATCTGCTACATCCAGAATATCCAAAAGTTCGGACAGGTTGTTGTTGTCTATTAAATAATCTGCCTGCCTGCGGATTGAATACTGAGCGTTTACTCCTATGCCTATATTAGATTTTTGCAAAATGTCTGCATTATTGCGGTCATCTACCAGTACAATTACATCCTGCCACGAAAGATTATGACGTTGCAATTCACGTTCAATGATGTTTACCTTTCCTTCGGGCATAATAAGCTGTCCGTATATTTCTCCTGTTAATGCACCGTTGTCAATGCCAACGGTAATACCATATCCATTGTTTGCAGATACCCTTGTGGCAAGGTCTTTAACAAATACATCAGGAACACCGCTGCTTATTAAAAACACCAAATAACCATGCTCTCGCAATATTTCAATCGTTTCTTTCGCATTTTGGATAAGAGATATCTCTTCGTACACTTTCGTTGCCTGCTCAAGCGTAACATTGCGAAATGAACGGTATACCTTTTTTAGAAAGGTATGGAATGGTAATTTGCCGATGTTGAATAATATGCACAGCAAGAACGTGCGGATGGTGGGTAAAAAGCCAAGACGTTTTGATAAATGGAGGAGGAAATGTCCTCTGAAAAGGACTCCGTCAACATCAAAAATAATAATTTTATTTTTTGGAGCGGTTATCATACACAGCTAAAGACATCTATTTCACGAAAAATTTAATATAGCATCATTTGTTTGATTATAAACAGAGCACAAAAATCGTATGACATTTAGCGAATCGGGTCTGGTCTGGCAATATCTCAAAGAAATTGCTGGTTAATTTTTCAGAAGGATTGATTATAAGGGGCGTGAGATTCCAAACGAAAGTAGAGGACAATTACTTCTTTACATATGATTTCTCTTTACAAAGGAGTCGTTTTTTAAAAGAAATTACCGAAACTACAGATTAAACAGATTTTGGACGATAAAAATCTACAGATAATTTATAATTTTATCGGTGCTGTCGGTGGTTTCAATCTCTTTTGACCTGTCTGAAAAAACCTGTCACGCCTGACAGGGATAATGCATACCCCTCAAAACATCCCGATAATAATTCTTTTAACAATTCCCAATCCGATAAATACCACGATAGGGGAGAAGTCAATACCCCTGAACGTTGGAATATATCTGCGCACCGGATTCAACACCGGGTCAGTGATTTTATACAAAAATTGTATTGCCTGGTTATATGGATTATGCGGCACCCAAGAAAGTACAATTCTGATAATCAAAGCAATTTCATAGAGGCCTATGATTTTTCCCAAAAAAAGTCCCATCCCAACAACTCCTTTTTTATGCTAAAAAAGAATGCAACTGCCGTTATTTACAAAAAGTTTACGGATTGTATCAAACACGTACGTACAGAGCAATAAAAATATAAATATAGACAATGATTAAGCGACCATGAGGATATATGTTAAAATAATTTACAGTAACCGTGAAATCTGAAATGTTAAATACGAATCCACTCCCTGCACCCCCGCTAGCGGGGGACAATCTTCCACTTTGGAGGGGGGTATGCCGGTTTTTTTCATTGGGATTTTGTATTTTGAAATTTGTTTCGTATTTCGTACTACGAATTTCGCGTTTTTAATATCTTATTTGGTTCTGGCTATGCCGATTCAGGAAGTTACGAATATTTTATTATTATGAGCGGTAAAAATTTGTTAAAATTACCAAAAAATCGTGGCGGAGAGGGCTTTAAATGTTTGTGCCTAAAATCATGAAATTACATAAAAACACTACTACCCTGGTCATAAAACCAACTACAAAAATAATATTGAATGAAATTCAATCTGTTCTTGAGAAGATAAATGAACAATCATTTGCACAATTGTTTTCGTCGATTCTTGATGCTAAGAATATATTTGTTACGGGACAAGGCCGTTCCGGTCTGGTGTCCCGTACTTTTGCAATGAGGCTGACACATATTGGTTTAAACGCTTACTGTGTTGGAGACGCCACGACGCCGAATATCGATAAAGGGGATTTACTGATTGCCTGCAGTAGTTCAGGGAGTACGCACATTACCTGCTACATAGCGGAATTGGCTAAAAAATCCTTTGCCACTGTTGCCGCAATTACCTCGCAGAAAAATTCACCTCTTACTGAATATGCCGATATTGTTGTAGACCTGCCCGTGCAGGAAATCCGTACGCACAACAAAATCAATGGTTCTATCCAATTCCGCAGCACGCTTTTCGAACAAGCCTGCCTTGTGTATTTAGACGGCGTAATTCATTTGCTCGTAACGGAATTGAGGAGTTCGGAACAGGAAATGAACAGGAGGCATTCAAATCTGGAATGATATGATTAGCGCCGTTTTTTTGTTATCTTTGAAATGAAACATTGAATGATAGCAGCGAATATCTTACAAGATAATCGCACGTTGAATGCATCAATAAGTATCCTTCGGTACGTCCTTCTCCCTGAAACGCTGTCAAACAATGCCCCTTTTAATTCAGGGTTGCTTTTGGCAATCTGAATAACACCACCCAAAAAACCATAATACGCACCCCATATAATAAAGCGCCTGACTGCCCTTGCATAGGGCAAGTCCTTAATGACGTCGTAAAAACTGTTAAAATATGAGGTATGAAAAGCCCTTTTTGATATGCCAACGTTCATCATAGTTTCTGCCGCTTTAATGCCCATTAAACATGCCGCATTCACTCCCTTGCCCTTAAACGGACGGATAAGGCCTGCCGCATCCCCGATAATTACATATCTATCGCCAAAGGGATTTTTTGCAGGTTTCACCGGAAAACACCCCCTATGATAGTCGAAGTGTCCTAAAGCATCCTTAAAACACTCCGGAAGCTGGTTCATCACCTCGGATTGCTGCAAAAAATTGTCCATGGATTTTGATGAAATTTTAGCCCCTGCAATGTTGATGGTATAGTGGTCTGCCTTTGGGGTGATTGCGCCAAACTCTATTTCTTTTATCGACGATAAAAAGGCATGGATATATCCATCGGTATTTTCTAAATCATGGTGTCTTCCTTTGGGATGAAATTTTGTTAATATAGAGAGTAAATATCTCGGGGATTTATACGGTGTGCCGCTTTCAAATAATTTATGTGTGCCTTCTTCTATGCCGAAGGCGCCCACTGCGACATCGGCGCTTACATGCCGGGTTTCACTATAGATAACAACCTTTTCCCGTCCGATTTCTATATCAGTAACCTTGTTTTTGATTACGATAACGCCGGCTTCTTTTGCTTTTTGTAAAAGATATGCATCAAATTGAATTCTGCGAAGGGCGTAAGATATTTCACCGTTGCCTTCTAGCTTTATCGTTTGCCCATTTGCGTGAAGATAATAACCAGGTATATCCCTTTTCACTAGATGCCATGGGAAGGGGACTTTTAAGGTATCCTCCATGATATGTTCAATAGGCGGGGAAAGTACTCCGGCACATTCATTGTGTTCAATTCCTCCTTCAAAATCCTTCATTTCGTATAAAACAACGTTTACGTCAATATTTTTCTCTTTGGCAAGATGTTTAATGGCAATTCCGCAACTGGCGCCTGCAGGCCCGCCTCCGATTATAACGACGGTGCTTTGATTTTTCAGGGGTCCCAATGCCAGTGTTTCTTTAGAGCTGGCTGTTCCCGCAAGATTTGTATTGGTCAGTTTGCGGAAATACCCATTCACCATTTTTGTCGCAGATCTGAAATTATGGGGAAACATAACTGCCTGTAACCGTAAACTCATTGCATCGTAAAATATTTCCTTATACCCGATATTGCCGGTAACCATGTTCCACAAAATGGCATTGATGCGCTGCGCCCCCCAGGTATCTTTGTGTTTGCAAAGGTAGTCGATGTGCGTGTTTGCGATTTGTTTTTTTGATGTGATATAATCGTGAATGTTTAATATAAGTTTGCCGTAAAGGTTGTCGTTCGCAAGTAATTTCAGCGCCGACGTATAATACGCTTCCTTAAAATCATTTTCTGAAATGCCATGATAAAAAGCGGCGTAGGCGGCTAACCGGGAAGTTTCAAAAGACGATTCAATGCCGTTTTTATATGTACGGGAAATACTTGCATCTCCCGTTATCACGAATCTGTCAGAATAGGGGTGTGTGGCATGCGAAACCGGGATTTTGGGAAAACAGATGCACACGTTTTCCGGCAGCGACCACCCTTCGGGCAAAAGTTCACGTATTCGGGGGTGCTTTATAAACTGCATTAAATGCGCCTTTGTGATGTCTTCATTGCCGACGAGGGATACGGTAACGTAGTCGTCTTTGGGTATAAGCGCTGCAAATTTAATTGGCTTGATTCCCAGTGAAAATACGTATATATTTCTTTGGAAACGCTCCCTGATATAAGACCTCCCCAGTGGGAGTTCCGTATTGCAAGTGCGTATCGACCGCGGTTCGCGATATCCATGTTTCTTCCCCACGATTCTTTTAGTAAGCGCCGTATTCACCCCGAATGCGCCAACGGCGAGGTTTACTGATATTTTTTTACGTATGCCTTCCTCCCTGTATACAATATTTACCAGATGCTGAGGATTTTCCGGCAGCTCAATTTCTTCAACAATCGCAGAAAGGACATTCGCTCCCATAGAAGCGCTGTGGTTTAATAAAAAGTCATCAAAACTAATGTTTGCAGCAGAGGGGGAATATCTGGGGCCGTTTCCGCGGAAAACGGTAACAATTCTTGGTTTATGGCCCGGAATCGGGTGATGAAGAGAGATGCCACGTTCCTGTGACTGAAAGAAATATCCGTCTATTTCGTTTTGAATGCGTGACGTCGGAAGTACAATTCCTTCCTGTTCCATTTTCGCAATAAGGGTCTCCGACAATACCCCCGCGCACATTTTACAGCCAACAGGACCTTTCTGTATAAAATCCTTTCCGCAGAGAATGTAAATGGTAATCTTTTTATTCAGTTCCTTTGCCAGTTTTAATGCAAAGTGCGCAAAAAAACTCCCCGCAGGACCGCCGCCAATAATTGCTATCGTATCGTTATCTTTTAATGGCCCTATATTTGTTTTCATAATTCACATTTCATCCATATACGTTCCTATTGAAATGTTACTCAAGTTGCAAGTATTTTGTTTTCAACTACAATCCTGCCTTTTTTAATAACGGTTTGTACGTGATTTATGCCGAAATAATAGGATAATTGCTGATAATCATCAATATCCAGAATGATCATATCCGCTTGTTTTCCAGCCTCTATACTTCCAATCCGGTTCGCCATAGAGAGCGCGTGCGCGGCATTTATTGTCGCCGCATTGATTGCATGTGGGGGAGTCATGGACATTTTCAGGCTTGCAAGTGTAATCATTATTTGCATATTGAGGCAAGGGCATGTTCCCGGGTTAAAATCAGTTGCCAGTGCGATGGACAATCCCTTTTCCAGCATCTCTTTTGCGGGAGCATATGTATTTTGCATCAAAAATAACGGTATTCCCGGCAACAATACGCAAACGGCCTTACTGCCCGACAATTGATGTATTTCTTTTGATGTGAGGCAATCAAGATGTTCAACCGATACGGCGTCATATTTAATCGCCAGCGGTATCCCGCCAATATCTTTAAATTCATTGGCATGGAGTTTTAATTGAAATCCTGCGTTTTTTGCAGCAAGAAAAATCTTTTCCGTTTGTTTTGCGTTGAAAGCGCCTTCATCGCAGAACACATCGCAAAATGCCGCATATTCCCTTGCAAACGGCAGCATATCGCAAACCAGGCCAACATAGGCATCAGGATCATATTTGTATTCGGCAGGGATTGTGTGAGCGCCTAAAAAAGTGGGAACGATATCCAGGCAATGCGTCTTTTGAAGATGCCTGATTGTTTTAAGCATCTTTATTTCATTCATTAAGTCAAGTCCGTACCCGCTCTTGATTTCAACAGTAGTAGTGCCGTGCAGCAGCATATCGTCAAGACGTTTTTTGGTTAGTGCCGCAAGGTTTTCTGCGCTCAATTTACGGGTAGTATTAACGGTGTTTACTATTCCACCGCCTTTTTTCAGGATTTCATGGTAAGTAGTTCCCTTGATTCGTTCAACAAATTCAGCAGCCCGATTCCCTCCGAAGACTGCATGTGTATGGCAGTCTACAAAACCGGGCATCGCTGCTTTTCCTGAGGCATTAATGGTTTTGATCGTGCCGGAGTCATAGATGTCCATTATTTCTTCGGTGGTAGATACATAAAAAAACTGTCCCTCCTTTATAGCAACAGCGCCGTCCTCTATGATTCCTAAATCGTCCATTTGACAGGAAGTCTTTGGTTTTTGCGTTGCTCCACGAATTGTAAGCAATTGGCCGATATTATATATGATCAGGTCTGGTTGATTTTCCATTATATTCCGTAACAAAAGTAGGGGCGAAGCATTTGCCAGTTTGGGTATGAACGTATTTATGGCAATTTATAGCAAATGCTTCGTCCCTACACTATGCGGCAAACATCGCTATTATTGGAATTTTTCGAAAAACTAAACTGTTACAAAGTTTTAATTGCATTCTGAACGAGAGTCTTCATATTCTCTATAGGTGTTGAGATTGATAAAAGATTTTATATCCTTGCCCGACTTAATAAGTTCTTCTTCGTTAACATGCCGCACATTTACCTTCTGCAAGAAATCAGACATCCGCAGGTCTTCTTCTTCAAGGCATCGCTGCATAGTTTGAATGCAATTTTTTGAATAAAATGCATGAAGAGGTTCTGGCCCGCGGACGGTATGCGGGACAATTACATCATAATTGTCGCTTTTGACAAGTTCCTTCATATATACAATTACTTCCTTATTAATAAACGGCATATCGCAGGCGATTACAAATGCGTATGAGTACTTTGAATGAATCAGTCCCGCACAAATACCACTGAGAGGGCCTCTTCCAGGCATGACGTCAGGAACGATTGGCAATTGTAAGTGTTCGTATAAGGAGAAGTCATTTGCGGAAATAATTATTTCCCGGAATATATGCCTTAATATATCGATTTGAATTTCGATGAAGGATTTATTTCCATAGGCAAGAAATGCCTTGTTTGTTCCCATCCTGGCGCTTTTCCCGCCGGCCAATATAATTCCTGTCACTTTACACATCTCCCATTTGCTCATTTTAAAAGCATTGACACGTTAATTTTCTCTGTGTTATAATTTTAACGCAATTCTAACTTTTTACTAAAAAAATAATTTTTATCTCTTACAAGGCAATATTTATGAATAAAAAATACCTCATCTTACCTATGGCGGCAATGTTTTCTTTTGGAAGTTTTAGTACCTACCATCAGAGTGTGTCAGCCAACCCTGATACCAGTATAGTACTTGTAAGTAAAGAATCAAAAGAAGATAAGGATGTCGTTGCTATTGTCAATGGACAAAAGATTACCAGCAATGAGTTATATGAACTTTTACTAAGTTCTTATGGAAATGAAGCGCTTGATGTGCTTATCAGAAGGACGCTTATAAACCAGGAGGCGAGAAAACATGGGATATCACTTACCACTAAGGAAGTAGAAAACAAGATAAACACCCTTGTGCAGCGCGAAGTGAACGCTTTAATGCAAACGTACAAAATAGAAAACGAAGCGGATCTTGATAAGGAACTGGAAAAGATCGGTGCAAATCTTAAAGAGTTTAAAGATAAATTAACTAAGAAATTAGTAAAAGAGGCAGAGATTGAATTACGCGCTGAAAAGGTCGTAATGAAGACGATTTCAGTATCTGAAGAGGATTTGCAAGAGGCATATAAAAGTATTTATGGAGAGAAAATCGAGGCGCAGCAGATAGTTTTGAAAACGAAAAGAGAGGCGGAAGAAGCTCTTGAGAAACTGCGTTTAGGCGCGGATATTACGAAAATGGCAAAGGCCCAGTCGATTGACCGCGCTTCCGCTTCACGAGATGGGAAGATGTTGCCATTTAGCCCGGAAGATGACATTGGAAAATCAGTTGCGCATCTCAAGCCGGGTGAGTTAAGCGGTATTATAAGTACGAATTACGGGTATCACATTATAAAAATTACCGGCAGAAAAACCGGAAGCGACAAAAAGTTTGATACGGTTAAAAAAGAGTTAGAAGAATTAGTACGGGAGAAAAAATACAGGGAAAGATTAAGGCCGTGGCTTGTAAATCTCGTTGAAAGCGCTTCCATCACAAAAAAAATAGCGACCGATTAAACAATCGTGTCCGTGCTATTTTTATATTGGCATTTTATCTTTTCTCCCGGCGGGTTCAGGTTTGCAACCTGAACCTATGCGTTTATGCGTATAATGGGGCAATGTACTGCGGTAAAATTCCAATGCCCAAATCCCAAAATCCCTGTTTGGAAGCTGGAATTTATTTGTCATTTGTTCTCCTAATAGAAGGCTGGATTGAAAGTATAAAACGTTTGGTTCAGGTTGCAAACCAATGTCATTAAGTTAAGAAAAGCATCACAAAAAAACGATATATCATCTTGATTAACAATAAGTTAGGTGGTATAATCAATGCCGAGTTAAACGTAATTTACCAGCATTATAACATTTCTTAGGAG
>NZ_JBDIWA010000044.1:0-27624 GCF_039794105.1 Candidatus Kuenenia sp. | reverse complement strand
TAGGGCGAAGTACTATTTGATTCATTGAAATAGCCAGGACACCTGTAATAAAAGAAATAGAAATAATCGCCGTGATAAACGCATGTTGCCGCTGCTTGGCAAGGAGCCTGTCAAATTCTTTACGGGATTTTTTTAATTTAATTAAGCCAAAAATAGTGTCGTTAAAATGAACGGGGGCAATGACATTTATATAATTCACATTATCTATCTTTTCCAGACTCAATAAAATTTGATCTTTTTTTATTTGATCGATGTCTTTTTGGGTTAACTTGATCTGATCAATGGAAAGTGTCTTTTTAGAAATTAGGTACCTTAATGTACCATCGTCCTGGAAAGAAAAGAGATCAATGCGAACAATACTTGGCCGAACAGACATCAACTCCTCTAAATTCTCATCTATGATATTCACATTTGAAATTCTTTTGGTCGTTACTATACTTAAGTCCAATTGTCTCACGATCTTATCGACTTCATCGCTAAGATCGGCCTCTGCTTTTTTTTCAATGATTTTCTGGGAGTAATACGTAGAAGCAGAAAGGGACAGGAGAAGGCTCCCGATAATGATAAAAAGGATTTTTATTTTAATTCTCATACTATTTTATGCACTAAAAACAACACGATAATTTTTCAATCTGTTCCATAATTTGCCTCGTAATCACTTCAATCCATTTTTGTCTGCATTTTTTCCAAATTTCATCCAATTTATCTTCTCCCGGTTTTCTTCCTTCATCATCTATTGAATATTCATAAGTTTAGTAAAATTGATCATAAAAGCCTTATTGCAGGAATTAAAGAATACCAGGCAAAGATACATGGTTAAAGAGGTATTTTACATTGAATAATGATTATGCTTACCATTCCTATCTTAGCGTCATGTTTCCCCTCAACAATTTTTATTTCCTCTTCTGTTAATCCATACAGCTTATAAACTATTTCGTCTATCAGCTCATCCGTCACCTTAATTCTGGCTTTTAGTGGTTCGAGGATTGACTTGCTTTTTGCAAATTGATTTTCAAACAATTCCTGAGTCTTTCGATCTGAAGGGTATATGGATAGTTTGTTTTTATTCTTCTTGAGGATTTTGAGGAGTTGATTAAAAGTAGTTTGAGTGAAGCCTGCACTGAGGTTATCGAAGGGCGAAGCACACCCAGCAAAAAAAGGCATTGATGGTTTCGCTCTGCTTAACTCATCCTACTTGCCTAACGCCAAAAATCAGCCGCTGCGCTTTTTCGGTAGGCTTCAGTGATTGGTTATGCCAAGATCTTCATTTTGTACAATAGCAATGAATAATTAAGTAAGGTGTCCCCCGAATTACCTAATCAAAGATATCTGAAGAAAATGAAATTAATAAACAATTAGAAGAAATTAAATAACTAATCAAGGTGTGACCCCACTCCCATTAAATTTAGATTTTTGCATTTTAAATTAAAACTACCAGCTCTTTTCACGGTAGATCGCAATCAGCGCGAAGAAAAGTGAGAGCAAGACCGGCGCTAAGAAAATTCCCATCAGCCCGAAGAATTTGATCCCTCCTAAAATTCCAAAAAAGAGCAGGAAGTAGGGAAGGTGTGTCTTTTTTCCGATCAGTGCCGGTTTGATGAAGTTATCAATCAGGCCGATGACGAAAAATCCTAGGACGGCTAGAAGACCTGCTCTCATATATTGATGCGTGACAGCCAGATAAATCACTAGCGGCAGCCAAACGGCGGTGGTGCCGACCATGGGAATCATCGAGGTAATAAAGGTGAGCATCGCAAAAAATAACGAGAGCGGCAGGCCGATCGCCCAGTAAATAATGCCTGCCACCGTGGCTTGCGCGAGGCTGGTCAAGAGCTGGCCGCGGATGACCGCCGAGAAGGTCTCGCTGATTCTTTGAAAAACGAGATATTTGTGTTTTTCTTCCAGAGGCACAATTTCATAAATGAAACTGTAAATAGCATTGCCATCCTTTAGAAAAACAAAAACCAGAAAGAACATCATCAGGATATTCAAAATCACAAAAAACACATTCTTTGTAATCGTTCCTGCCTGCGCGGCGGTGTAGTTGCCGACGGCCCGCGCTGAAGAAAGCATCCACTCATTCAAATTTTGCTTGAGCGGTTCCCATTGAACCAGGCGATCTTCAATATTTTGCACCACATGAAAGGAACGTACGTGATCAATGAGGGCTTCCAAACGTCCTTCGCGGACATAATCTGCCGCGAGCGGATAAAGGTCAATGGCTTGAGCGGACAGATTGACAATTAAATAAATAACCGGGGGAATCACGAGAAGGAAAATCAAGACAGTCATCAAAAGCGAGGACACAGTCTCGTTTTTCAAAAGCCTGTTCAACTGCGCGTAGACGGGATAAAAAGTAAAAGCCAGAATGGCAGACCAGAAAATAGCCTTGAAAAAGGGCGAGAAAATATAAATCACCATGCTGACTACAAAAACCAACAGGGCTATAAAGAAATAAGAGATAAATTTATCGTGAGTCATTTGTATCCTTAAAAAAGGGGAGAATTAATACAAAACAAATTCTACATTCATTTTCCAAAAAAGCTATATTTTAATCACTCTTGTCCAAATTAAATCTTCAATAAGCTCACAAATCCATATTTTATACTGTGTCTTGTTTATGTATCTTTTTTTCAAAAGCCTGTCCAGCCGTTCTTTGTCCACATACCACATTTCCCCTTCGGTGAATGCCTGCTTTAAAAATTCACAATAAGAGAATGGGTTCGTCGTATTGATGTTTGATTGTTTGAGGTCGGTGCACAACTTTCAAAATCGAACCTGTCGAAGAAAAAAAATGGGGTCAAACCATGATTAGTGATTTAATTTCTTCTAATCGTCTATGAATTTCATTATCTTTCGATATCATTGATTGCATAATAGATACTCGCCTACTTATTGAAGAATAACTAAGTCCAAACAAATTACCGATTTCCTGATTATTAAAAATATTTCCTCGCTCATTTCCCCGAGATAAGATATGATAGCAAGCCACTTCAAATTCTATGCGCCATTGTCGTGCCATGACAGGCAAGATAGCAAAAGTAGCTTCTTTTGCCAACAATATAACCACTAATCAAGGTATGACCCCACTCCTGACCCCTGATTATCAAAAGAGTCGAAACAGATTTGTCAGTGATAAAGATTTGACCCGCATGACCCCCTTGATGCATCGAAAAAGTGTGCATGTTTCTTTACTATTATATTCTTTTTTCTTAAAAAATAGTTTCCTAATAACATTTTAGTTTTTTGAAAATCAAATCGATTATAAAAACAATTTAACCCCGTTAGGGGTGGTCTGTTTGTAGTAGCTCGCCATCATGATCGCCATGATCGGCATTAACAGCGTTTTTGCAGCATACGAAATTGCCTTGGCGTCCGTGAGCCTCGCCCAACTACGGAGGCTCGCGGATGATCACCGGAGCGGGGCGAAAGTCGCCCTGTACATGAAGCAGAACATGGAGGCGAGCCTGGCCGTCGTCCAACTGGGGATTACACTGGTTGGCGCCATTGCAGCGGCTGTCGGTGGGACCGGCGCTGCGGAGGATGTAGCCCCGGCCCTTATTAGTCACCTGGGTGTTTCAGAGGGTATGGCTGAGGTTCTGGCCATTGCGCTCGTGGTTGTCCCTCTTACCGTCGTGACAATCGTCGTCGGAGAGTTGATACCAAAGGTGTTCGCGCTGCGCAATGCGGAAAGGGTGTGCCTCGCTCTTTCGCCTTTCATGCGTTGGTTCTCATTCAGCGTCTGGCCTGCCGTGTGGCTGTTTGAAACGGTTGTCATGGGTGTCATGTCGTGGGGTGAGCGCTGCCTTGGATCGGGTGATGCGGGCAAGCCTGAGACGGTGGAGCTTCAAGAACTCCGCGCAACAACCGCCATGGCCCGCGCCTCGCTGCTTATTGGGCACCGGGAGGAACGCATCATTCTGGGAGCGATGGAGTTGCAGTCACGCTCAATCCGCACTATCATGCTCCCGGCCGAACATGTAACCACACTCGATGCGAATGTCTCACTGGCGGACAACCTGATCACGGCCCACCTCGACATGCATACACGCTTTCCCGTCGTTGCACAAAAGGGAGACCCGCAGACTATCATCGGTTACGCGAACTTCAAGGACATCATTGCCACAATGCGCCTGGCCCCACAGGAACCCACGTTCCGTACCATCATCCGCCCGATCCTGTCTTTCAAGGACGACGAACGGATTGCCGTATGTCTTGAGCGAATGATGCGTGAGCACACACACATTGCCTTGGTGCGTGACGCCAACGGCATGGTGGTGGGGCTGGTCACGCTCGAAGACATCCTGGATGAATTGGTGGGCGAGATCGAGGACGAGTACGACCGCCTTCCTGCTCACATTGTCGAATCTGGTTCTTCCTGGGTTGCAGGTGGCGGGGTTTCCGTTGACCGATTGAAGGCCACAACCGGCATCGACATAAGTGTCGATCCCCCAGTGGCCGGTGCTCACACGCTCAGCGATTGGGTCAGCGGTCATCTTGGCAGGGAAGTTCGCGGGGGCGATGTTGTCGAAAGGGGCACTGTGCGAGTCGTGGTTCGCAAGGTCCGCCGGAAGAAAGTCCAGGAAGCTCAGGTGAGCCGGTTTGAGCAAGGGCGGCCGCCTAACAAGGCGAGGCATCAGACCGGTGGGGTATGATGGCTATCGGGGTCGCTACAGTTCTCCAGCCCCGCCGGCTGTTGAGCCAAGCATAATGTTTGAGAGTTATTTATATCAATCATAGTAACTCGTCCACTGCAATGCTCAATGATAGTACAATCACCGTGGTCTATCAATTCCTTGACGTAAAAAACACATATGCCAAAAACTCCAGTAATTATAGCACTATTTGCCGCTTTTCTATTCGGAGCCGCAACACCGGCAAGCAAAGCTCTATTGGTTGATATACCACCATTTCAGCTTGCTGGTTTATTATACATAGGTGGGGCTCTTGGAGTTATTCCTCTCATTTTCAAAAAATAATTATTTTTAAAGCCTTGGTGCCTTGATAAGAAAAACTTATTCAGACTCATTGGCTCTATTGTATTCGGTGGCATTTTAGGACCAGTTTTTTTACTTTTCGGACTTCAGTTTGCATCGTCTGTATCAGTGTCTCTGTGGCTTAATCTAGAACTTGTCGCCACTGCACTACTTGGATATTTTATTTTCAGAGATCACCTTACTCCTTACGGTTGGCTCTCAACTGCGGGCATGTTAATTGCGGCTGCTCTATTAACCAAAGTAGAAGGTTTTTCTGGTATCACAGCAGGTATTTTTGTTGCAATTGCATGTTTATGTTGGGGGGCAGATAACCATTTAACCGTTCTCATTAAAGGAATTCCCCCATCGCAAACAACATTTTGGAAAGGTATTGTTGCTGGCATTGTCAATTTCTCCATCGGCATATTTATATCTTCAACGGAAATATCATTTAGGCTATTTGGCATTGCCATAATTGTCGGAGTTTTTTCTTACGGAATAAGTGTTGTCCTTTATATTATATTTGCACAGAAACTTGGCACAACAAGAGGTCAGATTATTTTTTCAACAGCACCTTTTTTTGGTGTACTTCTTTCAATAACGTTATTGGGTGAGTCTATGGTTAATACCCAAATATGGGCAGGGTTAATCATTATGGGTTCTTTAATTTTTTTGTTTCTTGAAAAACATAAGCACGAACACCTCCATTATGCCATTACCCATGATCACTGGCACAAACATGATGATGAGCATCGTGCCCATATTCTGCCTGATGTACCACATGGTTTATGGCACTCTCATTCGCATGAACATGAAGAAATATCACACACACATAAACATTTGCCTGACTTGGACCACAGACATAAACATAATAAATAAATGCCTACCGGGACGTAACTATTCAGCGTACTTTCGCCCACAATCACTACGAGTGAACAAAATATTGATTATGGAATCCCGAAGGGATGTCATGATTATAGCATATCGTCATGCAATTATTGTTAACCCCCGTAGGGGTGGCATGGTATCATTATTTCGCGATATTTCACCCCTATGGGGTTGAATATTGTGGTGTGTTTTTCTCTATAATCATGTCATTCCTTCGGGATTTTTCTGTCTGTCCGTTTTCCCTATTGGCTCTTAACTATTCTGAGAAAATATTCTCTGTCAGTTTCGCTGAATAGTTACGAATATACATTAAAAGAATTGACCTTTGGAGCGATATTAGGAACGATACAGTTTGTAGAACGCATGAGAGAGAAACTGAAGAAGAGGAAGGAAGTAAGGAATGATGCAGATATCAGGTATGGTATATGCACGCCCATGTCCAAAAATAGATGAAATAAGCGAAGCAGTGCGTGGAGCATACGGAATACCTAGTGAAGAATTGTGTGTTAAAGGACACAAAGGCAATGAAAGTCGTGATGTGGCAATATATTTATCGAAAAAGTATTCAAGATGTACGTGTGATGAAATAGGTAAATATTTTGGAGGTATTCGACCATCAGCAGTGAGTTTGGGGAGCAGGCGAGTAATTGAGCGGATGAAGTCGGATAAGAGGTTTTTGAATAAGATTAAACAACTAGAGGCTCATATAGCAAATCGATAATTATTACATCGGAGAAATATCAAATATCAAAGATGTGATAATCACCACCCCACTGCTAATAAACTTCGAGGAGTTGATTAAAGTCATGTTCGTGATATTCCTTTATGGAAGTCTTGTTTGCAAGGGTCAATCTCTGCGCTAATTTTGCCAAAGTGCTTTTATACTCGTAATCCCTTATAGACAACTGTTGCCGAATAATAGACCTCAGTTGTCTTGCAGGATTCAGGCAATATTCAACAAATTGATCATTATTGAGTAAGTAAAATTGGGGATTCCTTCATAGGCCAAATACCAATTTCAGCGCCTCTTTTGCTTTCAATATATCATCTTCTCTAATAACACCCAATTTCCTTATCAATCTCTTTTCCGAAACAGACCTCATCTGAAATACATCTATTACTGAAATTTTTCCCAGGTTATTCAATTTATCAGGAATGAGTTGTATCATCCATGGTACTACTTTATATTTTTCTTTATAATCAGTAATGGGCGCAACTACCTTGAGCGGTAAAACACCTATACTATCATCATTTAAAATAACGCACGGTCTGGTTTTTCTAATTTCTGCTCCAATTGATGGATCTAAATTTATTAACCATATTTCTTTTTGCTTCATCTGAATTCCTCAGAATCAAGAGAAGTCATCGCTACAAGATCGGTATCCAATGTGTATTCAGGAGCCATCATTTTAGCAATTTTTTGAAGGTTTTTTGCTTTGTAATCCCTCGAAAATTTTTCAAAAGCCTTACTTAAAATTTCCGATTTTGGCATTTTTAGTTTTTTCTCTAATTCTTCAACTTCTTTTAAAATTTCTGTTGGTAAAGAAATAGTTATCTTTTTTGCCTTTTGTACTGTCGGACTCATAAGAACCTCCTGTAATTTTTTGACCATAAATAATTTGTTATTCAATAAATCTTTTAAAATGTTTTTAATTTTAGAAGTTTAATATTGAGAATAAGCTCTATAACTTTTTGTTAGATTAATAATTATTTTATCAAATAATTTTGAGAAAAACGATTCATAAATTTATTTATCAGCACTGAAGTTTGCCGCACTGGCATTGAAAACCGACATTTGGCCGTTTTGCATAGTTGCCTTAATTCTGGTTTTTAATGGTTCGAGGATTGACTTGCTTTCAGCAAATTGATTTTCAAGAAGTTCCTGGGTCTTCCAATCCGAGAGGTATATGGATACCTTGTTTCTATTATTCTTGAGGATTTCGAGGAGTTGATTAAAAGTAGTTTGCGTGAAGCCTGCACTGATTCCAAAAAAGCTATATTTTAATCACTCTTGTCCAAATTAAATCTTCAATAAGCGCACAAATCCATATTTTATACTGTGTCTTGTTTATGTATCCTTTTTTCAAAAGCCTGTCCAGCCGTTCTTTGTCCACATACCACATTTTCCCTTCGGTGAATGCCTGCTTTAAAAATTCACAATAAGAGAATGGGTTCGTCGTATTGATGTTTGATTGTTTAAGGTCGGTGCGCAATTTTTCAAAATCGAACCTGTCGCAAGGTGGTGAAGGCCGACCCGCAGGAGGCTTTCTCAATGAAGTTCTGCCCACAACCCGGCAGTTCCCAGATGAGTAATTTGTTTCAAACCTGCAATTCTGGGCAATTCTGGGGACACCATACTTAATTATGGAGATTCACATTTTTCTTTTGAGGTCCCTTCGGGCCGGGTTTATGCCTGTGTAGTATTCGCCCAAGAACATTTTCAAGCCGGGCTATAAGACTGTCAGTACCAAGTGGTCTCCCGGTTCTCTCATGACATCGAAACTCCTCGGCTTTCTCATCCGACAGACCTCTGGAAAGAAAATCACTCCATGTAAAAAGAGTTACAGATGTTTCATTTTTCATTTTTCACATTTGAAATGTAGTAAACAGCAGGAACAATGAATATGTTTAACAGGGTGGAACTGAGTAAACCTCCTAATATCACTTTTGCCATCGGGCTTTGTATTTCGTTTCCGGGCAAGTCGCCTGTTATTGCCAGGGGAATTAATGCCAAAGCGGTAGTTAAGGCAGTCATGAGAATCGGGTTTAGTCTGTCCAAAGAACCTTTCATAATAGTTTCATACAAGGCAACACCCTGACTTTGCAATGCCTGGTAACGTGAAACCAATAATATGCCATTACGCGTCGCTATTCCAAACAGTGTAATAAATCCAATGATAGAGGGAATGCTCATGATTCTTCCTGTAAACCAAATGCTTAAGACACCGCCTATCAGCGCCAAAGGTAGATTGAGAAAAACAATGCCTGCAAGCTTGATATTTTTAAATTCCTGATAAAGCAAAAGAAAGATGATGAATAAGGACATTAAAGAGGTGAGGAATAATATTTTCGATGCCTTTGCTTCGCTTTCAAATTGTCCGCCGTATTGAATGCGGTAGTTTTCCGGTAACTGAATAGTATCATCGATTTTTTCTTTGATTTGATTGACTACACTTTTTAAATCACGCCCGGCGACATTAGCTGAAACTACAATTTTTCGCTGTACATTCTCCCGGTTAATGGTGTTGGGTCCCGTTGTCGAAACAATATCAGCTACATAATGTAAGGGGATTTTGGATGTTAAATTTTGAATTTTGGATTGTGGGGTTGGATTGATATTGGTATCAATTAAAACGTTTCGGATATTTTCTATTTTGCCCCTGTTCTCATCATTAAATCGCAATACCAGATCAAAACTTTTGTTGCTTTCAAAAACCTGAGATACTTTTTCACCTGCGAAGGCGACATCAATAAATTCGGTAAATTGGCCTATTGAAATACCATGTTTGGCAAGCATATCCCGTTTTGCTTTTATTTGTATTTGCGGAATTTCAATTTGCTGTTCCACACTAATATCCACAAGCCCTTCTATGCCTTCAATGTTGCGTTGTATTTGATTGGCAAGGGAAAACATTGTAGATAAGTTTGTCCCGAAAAGCTTAATGGCAATGTTGGCCCTTGTGCCTGAAAGCATGTGGTCAATACGGTGTCCTATGGGCTGCCCGATGGTGATGTTCGCTTCAGAAACAGCGCTTAATTTTTCCCGAACGTCCTTCATAAATTCTTCCCTGCTTCTTTCTGCCAAAATAAAAGGGGCATCGATTTCGGCAGCATTTACCCCCTGTGCATGTTCGTCTAATTCGGCCCTTCCTGTCCTGCGTGAAGTAATTGAGATTTCAGGCACAGACAGCAGGATATTTTCAATCCTGTTTCCTATTTTATTTGATTCTTCAAGTGATATGCCCGGCATACTGACAGCGCTTACCGTTAAAGTCCCTTCGTTAAATTCGGGCAGGAAACTTCTCCCCAAATGAAACATGAGAAAAATTGCTGCAATGAATAACACGATGGATATTCCAAGTACTGTTTTTTTAATTTTCATTATTTTTTCTAATGCGGAATTATAATATCGGTTAAGCCATCTTTCTGTCCAACTTCCTTTTGCTTGCTTTAAAAGCATTTTATCGTTGATAAGCATAAAACTGCAGAGCACAGGGGTAAGTGTTGCCGCAACAATGAGGGATGCGAATAGCGAAACGACAAAAGAGATGCCAAGAGGCTGCAACATTCTCCCCTCCATCCCACCCAGGAAAAACAAGGGGATAAAAGCGACGATGATAATGAGGGTTGCATTAAGGATTGAAGACCGAATCTCTTTTGAGGCTTCGTAAACTATGACAAGTGAGTTTTTTCGTTCTTCACTACTTTTTTGCGCGTTTTCCTTCAGACGCTTGAAGACGTTTTCCACATCAATAACGGCATCATCTACCAATGAGCCAATGGCAATTGCCATTCCTCCAAGGGACATGGTATTGATAGTTAACCCCAGAAATTTAAGGGTAATAATGGAAACGATAAGAGAAAGGGGAATCGCTATCAGGGAAATAATGGTGGTTCGGAAGTTCATTAAGAAAAAGAACATAACGATAATGACAAAGAGAGAACCCTCCATCAGCGCTTTTTTAATATTGTTTACAGAAGCCTGAATAAAATCTGCCTGACGAAATATGCTGGTGTCGATTTTGATGTCAGAGGGAAGGGTTTTGGCAATCTCTGTAATGGCACTATCAATTTTTTCTGTGAGTTCCAGAGTATTAGTTCCTGGCTGTTTTGCTACGGTCATAATAATCGCCGGACTTGCTTTCAGTGAACCATCCCCGATTTTAGGGAGTGCGCTGCCTATTCTCACTTCTGCGACATCTTCTATTTTTATCGGAACATTAGCAACAACCTTAATTACGGCATTGCCAATTTCTTCCACGCTGTTTGTTCTTCCAACACCTCTTATGATGTATTCATTACCAAATTCGTTCATGAAACCACCTGAAGCATTAAGATTGCTCTCTTTACTTGCCTCCATCAATTCGTTTAAAGAAACGTTGTAATATTTCATTTTTTGAGGAGACGCAAGTATTTGGTACTGTTTGAATTCTCCGCCAATTACCATTACCTGTGATACTCCTCCTGTCGCTAATAACCTTGGCCGGATATTCCAGTCAGCAATGGTTCTTAAATCCATTGGGGATGTGCTATCTGATGATAAACTGATAAGCATAATTTCCCCCATGATGGACGATTGAGGAGCAAGTGCAGGGTTTCCCACTCCCAGCGGCAGCTTTTCTGCAATGGTGATTAGTTTTTCGCTCACTATTTGCCGTGCCTTAAAAATATCCGTTCCCCATTCAAATTCTATCCATACAATGGATATTCCTGCCGATGATGATGACCTTACCCTGCGCACATTAGTGGCTCCATTGACAGACGTTTCAATCCGAAAGGTTACTAATTTCTCAACCTCTTCCGGAGCCATTCCATGTGCCTCTGTTAACACTACGACCGTTGGTGCAGTAAGGTCAGGAAATACATCCACTTCCATTTTGGTGGCCGTGTAAATGCCTGCTATTAAAAGCAGCGCTGATGCCGCTATAATCATTAAGCGATTGTTTAGTGAGTATTCTATGATTTTATTTAACATGGTAGAATTCCTTTAGTGTTCATGCCCATGAGCAGGCATTTTACCTGACATGGTTGCTAATTTTATTTGATAGGCGCCTTTTGTGACAACTCTTTCTCCTTCCTTTATTCCTGCTAACACCTGTACATTAACGCCATCACTAACTCCGATTTTTAGTTCACGCTTTTGGAATCCCTCACCTGATGTTTGAACATAGGCAAAGTAATTTCCCTGTTCCTCTATGAGCGCTGAATAAGGTATTACTAAAGCATCTCTCATTACATTTGTTTTCAGAAATACCTCTACAAACGAACCGGGAATGATTTCGCCATTATTGTCAATCTCAAAATTTACAGGTACATAATAATCATCATTGTTTATGCTTCTCCCATATGAAATGAGTTCACCATTTAAACTGTCAGTAGAGTATATTTTATCGTGATAAGCAGTTCTGAAGTTTGCGGATGAAATGCTGTTAAGCCTTGAGAAATACCTTTGGGGCACTTCGGCTGTCAAAATGAGTTTGCGGTTTTGAGAAACGCTTGCTATATGCTGCCCGATCTCAACACACTCCCCTTCGCTTACCAGCACATTTTTTATAAACCCGTCTATTGGTGAAGTGATTTTGTGTCCGCCAGCAGTATAGTTTTTTTCAATAGTGTTAAAAGCGGATTGAGCATTTTTATACAGGAGTTGTGTTTCCAGGAAATTTTTTTGTGAAATGATATTGTCTTTCACCAATTCTTTGGCTCTTTCAAAATCAAGTTTGTTTTTTTCATAGTTATTTTTTGCTTCTTTATATTTCGTGTCTGAATTGCCTTCCGTTAAACCGGCTCCTGAGATTATAAATAGCGTTTCATCAGCATTTACCTCAGAACCAATCATTTTTTTATTGTTTCCGAATGTTATGATACCTTTGCTTTTTGCTGTTATGGCGGCCTCGTCACCATATGCAGGCAATATTTGTCCAGTGGTTTGAATTATTTCAGTAAAGGGCTCTCTTTTTACTTCCCTGTTGGCGAAATCTATCTGCCATGCCTGTTCTTTTAAATAAACAATTTCTTCGCCAATTATTTGTTCTTGTAGATTTGTCAGCGCCGTTTTTGTGTCGGGGTAAACAGGGATATTTGCGATTGTTATTTTGTCAGAAAATTCATTGGTCTGAATATCAAAGACCAACTGATATGTGCCGGAATTTTCAGGATGCAAAGACAATCGAAAGATGCCTGGAGATGATGGTTCTTCTGCTTTATCAGTTAATGGTATCCCGTTTCCGGTCAGGCTGACAGTTACGGAACCTTCAGCAACTGCTTTGAAACTTTTCCCTAACCTGGTAAAGTGGGCGGCGAACTTTGAGGTCTTCCCTACTATCAAAGGTTTAAACTCTACAAATAGTTCCGATTTGTCTGTGTAGAGAGTGTAAGCAAGCGACTCAGGCTCTATTATGCCTGCCTGCACTTCATCTCCGTGTAAATGTCCTTGTCCGGCATTGCCGTGTTTGTGATTGTTGTCATTACAGCCTGCCAATAAGCCTGCAACAATGACGAATGAAATCATTATTTTGTTCATAATGAATGGTATTAAATGATCAATAATTTGTTTACGACCAAGCAAATATCTGATCAGACAAAGCTGATAAAAAACAGATGTTCTTATCATGTATGTATCCTCATGTAAAAAAATGCTGAAATTACGCCAGGAAGAACCCACCCCTTAAATCCCCTCCCAAGAGGGGACTTTTTTTATTCCCCTCCTGGGAAGGGCAAGGGGTGGATTCTTCTTGTATGAATACAGAGGTGCAAATTGAATTGTACCCTGTAGTTATAAACGTTTTTTTTTGATGAGTGCGGTGAAGCTTCACCCATACTACTTTAAAAAAATAGAGGCAAATAGAATGACGCTATTTTTCGAAAGAAAACAAAATTGAGAAAAAAGGGAATTTGGTAATACGAAGTGTTTAGATAAGAAAAGCAGAATTGAGTTGGTATATTTTACCGGAGGAAGAAGATCGGTGGAAAGATAAGAAATGGAAATTTTTTGAAGAAATGCGGATAAATAGGTCATCCGGTTGAAGTGAAAAACGAGAAAACAAACAAGGTTTAAGGGCATGAATCGTCTTGGTGGAATTGGAATGGTTTGCAGGTAAATAATCGAAAGACAAAATATCTTTTACGTCTTTATGGTCAGTTTCTCCCGGGCCATGATTTCCATTGGTATGATGAACATGAACAGTATTGTGTTCAAAATGAAGTTCATGTTCGTGCGTGATAATCCTGCCCATTGTGGCATTCGATAAACAGAATGCAATGGATACTAAAATTAAAAGAAGTTTGGTTGCCTGTATTTTTATCATATGAGATTTTGCAGGACGAAATATTAAAAAAAAATTACTAGTACAGTATATAATTCATAACATCCCAAAGTGTCAATAATTTTTTGTTATCCAGCAGTGATTCCTGCCGGGTTACAAACCTGCCCGCTTAAAGAAACAACCCTGACAGGATTCAAAACCCTGTCAGGGTTAATTAACCAAAAATAATACAATTTCTTTTAAAAAAATTGACGCTGTCAGTTGCAATTGTTATATTCATAACTATATTGTTATATACGTTACATTTTTATTTTAAAAAAACATGAACAAATGGATTCTTTTTGCGCATCAAATTAACCCGGGTTCACAAAACATGCGTGTTAAAGTGTGGAGAAACCTGAAACGATACGGCGCGGTTCTTTTCAAAAATACCGTCTATATCCTGCCGTATTCAAAGGAACACGAGGAAATGATGCAGTGGTTGTGCAAACAGATTAAGGATAGCGGGAATGATGCCTCATTATTTATTACAGAATCATATGACGAAGGCCAGGAGGCAGAAATTATTAAGGCATTTCATGAGGTTTCCGGTAAAGAATATTGCAGTTTATCCGAATCATGCGAAGCTCTTTCAAAGAAAATAGAACAAACGGAAAGGACAGAAGGATTAACCGAGGGTACGATGAGAGAGCTTCAAAAAAAATTAAGAGAAATAACAAAGTGGTATGAAGAAATATCAAAGGTAGATTTTTTTCAGGCGCCCCAGCGGAGTAAAGCAAAGAATGTAATCGGGTCATTACAGAAAAAATTAGAATACACGCCAAATAAGTTTAAAGAAGAGGTACACATGTTTGGGAAAACCTACCACGTGAAAGATTTTGAGAATAAGAAATGGGTAACCAGGAAAGATGTCTATATTGACCGCATCGCATCCGCCTGGCTTATCAAAAGCTTTATCGACAAAAAGGCGCAATTTGTCTTTTTGCAAAAAAATGCAAAAAAACCTCCCCAAAATACTATCCCTTTTGATATGTATGGTTCTGAATTTACCCACCACGGAGACGACTGCACATTCGAGACCCTTGTGAAGGCCTTTCAATTCAAGGATGCTGCATTGCAAGACATAGCAGAGATCGTTCACGATATTGACCTGAAGGACGGGAAATATAGCAGAGAAGATGCTGAAGGTATTGAACGCGTGATTCATGGACTGTGTCTGACCATTAAGGACGATAACGCACGTTTGAAAAAAGGGGCTGAACTCTTTGACGCCCTGTACGCTTTTTATTCAATGGAAAAATAAAAAGGAGATATTATGAAATTAAAACTGATTTTTCACGGTTTCATTTTTTTATTATATGCCGGTTGTACAACCACACATAAATATAGTGAGGTCAAACAACAGATTGAAAAGGCTGATATAATCTCGGAAATCCCGGTACCGGATTATGCCAAAGGCGCCGAAGGGTTTGCAGGGTCGAAGGTATGTAAGATTTGCCATCCTGTGCATTACGAGGGCTGGAAAACAACGTATCATAGTAAAATGATACAAGACCCAAAATCTCCCGGCGCACTGGTTGCTGATTTTTCCGTAAAAAGCGAACATCTCACTTTTGATCCTGAAGATGTTGACCTGCTGCTCGGAAGCCGGTTTAAGCAGCGTTTTATGAAAAAGATTGGCAATGATTATTACATGTTGCCTGCCCAATGGAATGTGGCAGATAAAAAATGGGCACGATATTTTCCTCAGGACGAATGGTGGGACAATTACTACCCGCAAGACTGGAAACAACGGCCGACATCTCTGCTATGTGATGGATGCCATGCAACAGGATTGATAAACACAGGGAATAAGTTTGTAGAATGGAATATTGCCTGCGAATCCTGCCACGGTCCCGGTGAAGAGCATGCCTATGCCCCTGGTTCAGAGAATATTGTAAACCCGGCAAAATTGCCTTTGGACAGGGCAAATGACGTTTGTTTTAGCTGTCACTTGGAGAACACTATACCTGAGGAATTTTGGGAGAACCATGGAGTAAGGGGTTATCCCGTAGGTTACAAACCCGGTGATGACCTGGCTAACTATAAATTATCCGCCCCTTTTATACCTGGCAATGGAGGCAATGTTTTTTTCAGGAGTGGCGTAGGAAAGAAGAACAGGACACAGGGAAATGACTTCATCCGCAGCACAATGCATAAAAGGGGTATCAAATGTTTCTCGTGTCATAATCCCCACAGTGGTAAATACACAGCAATGGTATATAAACCGGGGAATGCCTTGTGTCTGATGTGTCACGGGGAGGGTTCACCATCAGGCCCATACGTAAGCAATATTTCTGAGCATACCCATCATAAGCCTGAAAGCCCTGGTAGTCAGTGCATTGAGTGCCATATGCCTAAAATAGGCAAAAATGCCGTAGCGCTGGAAAGCCGGAGCCATATATTCAATTTTGAACATGTGAGCCCTGTACAAACAATATTGTATGACCAGCCCAATGCCTGCAACCGATGTCATCAGGACAAAACTCCACAGTGGGCGCTTAACGCACTAAAGTCCTGGGATGGCAAAGGAAAATGGTCATGGAACAGTGCCCTTTCAGCATTGCCGGAAACAACGAAATAATAAGGCGATACCTTTTTTGGGGAGAAAATGTATGTTAATATGCAAAAGATTTGCTGCAATATTAATTATTTTTATAATGTTATCCGGTATTTCATTGCCGGTTTATGCAATACGTCCTTTCCAGATTGCGGACGATGCCGATGCCGAGTCGCCCGGTCTTTGGGAACTCGAATACGGCTTTGTATTTGAAAGAATAAGGACAAGTGATCCAAAGGAAACGATAATTGAATTCCCCGGAGAGCTTGACCTTGATTACGGTCTGCCGTGGAATGCGGAGATAGGATTTGACCTCAGATCACAAGCCTTATTTATAGACGGCGATGATACCCTTGCAGAGCCGGTGAGCGAATTTGCAATTTTTTATAAACAGGAATTTAAAACATGGGAGTTTGACATACTGGATCTTCAGATAGGCGGGGAGATTGGGGTTGATTTGCCCACGACAAGGGAAAGACGCGTTACCGGAAAATTAAACCTGCCAGCCTTTTTTGCGGTAAGCCTGTGGGATGTCTATGATAAATTCAATCTGCATTTCCTCGTTGAAGGGGAGATAGAAGAATTAGGTGGAAGAAACGACCTGAAGCTTGCATTCGGGACATTTATTGATTACCCGTTGCCCTCGCATAAGGATTTCAGGATTGTTGCAGAATATGGAGCAGAAAAGGTGGAGAGCGACCCGAGACGTCATGTTGTACTGGCAGGGATTGACTGGATAAACCCCTTTGATATTATAAAAATTACCGGAGGACACGAAATCGAATTTGATATTGCGCCCTTCTTCTGGTTTACGGAAGGAGAAGGCGCTGTAGACTGGGGTGTAACTGCCGGGTTCGAGTGGGTGATGTTCTGAAATGAATATGTTTGATTGTTCCATAAAAATTCTAATTGGAGGTTCTTTATGAAATACGGGGTAATTATATTGTTTTTTTCCCTTATCTTGCTTTCTAATAAATGCATTGCAGGGAATGAGGTCGTTGTATATTCTTCAGAAGATAAGATTTTTTCCGAGCCGGTTCTTAAGGCATTTGAGAAAAAGACAGGCATTGCCGTTCGGGCTATTTATGACACGGAGGAAGCAAAAAGCACCGGTTTATTGCACCGTTTGCTTGCGGAGAGGGAAAACCCGCAAGCCGATGTTTTCTGGTGCGGCGACCCCGTACGTCCGGCACTGCTGGAAACAAAAGGAGTTACCACCTCTTATTATTCGCCGATTGCGAAAGAAATCCCGGAAAACTATAAAGACGAGGGTGGGCATTGGACAGGATTTTCAGCGCGTGCGCGTGTTATTTTATACAACACCGATTTAGTCAGTATGGATGAAAAACCTCTATCAATATTTGACCTGGTAAAACCAGAATGGAGGAACCAGGTTGCCATCGCCAATCCGCTGTTTGGAACTACGGCACTACATATGGCGGCGTTATTTATTGTGTCAGGTGATGAAGAGGCAAAAAAGTTTCTCAACGATTTAAAACGAAACGGAATAAAGATTGTCTCCTCGAATGGAGAAGTGAAGCGGCTGGTTTCCAGAGGAGAGGTGAAGGCAGGCATTACCGATACGGATGACGCTAATGTGGCAATTCTGGATAATTACCCCGTAAAAATCGTTTTTCCTGACAAGGATGGTATCGGCACGCTTATCATGCCAAATACGGTATGTCTTATAAAAAACGGCCCCAACCAGGAAAATGGGAAAAAATTAATCGATTATTTGCTGAGTCGTGAAGTTGAAAAAAAACTGGCATGGGATATGTGTGCACAGATGCCCCTGAGATATGACGTGGAAACCCCTGCACATGTCTTTTCCATTAATGCGATAACGGGTATGAACGTAGATTACCATAACGTTGCAAAAAAAATGGAAGAGATCAACGGCTTTCTTAAACAATGGGCGGGGTTTTAATAAGGTAATAATGAGGGTAATAACTAAATGAACCGTCTGTCTAAGTATCAAGTCTAATGCAGAAAAATTTAACCCTCATCTTTTTCCTTGCCCTGTTTTCCTGCATCGCGTTTTTTCCCATTGCATGGATGTTCGGAGGCTCTTTGTACGAAGGCGGGAGCATTTCGTTTGTGTATTACCATGATATCTTTTTGACGAAAAAATATGCTGATATTATCTCCCGCAGTTTGATATTGGCCTCTGTTGCCGCTATTTTTGCCGTTTTGATGGGGGTGCCTGCGGGATTCTTTCTGGCAAAGACCAATTTCTTTCTGAAAAATTTCTACAAGCTGTGCTTTTTCATTCCGCTCATCATTCCTCCCTATACAATAGGGATTGCGTGGACGAATATTCTGGGAAAGGCTGGGTTTTTAAATCAATTTCTTTCCCACTATTTATTTCTCCCCCCGCAGTCTGTTTCTGCCTTTATTTATAGCATATACGGCGCATCATTTATTTTGTCCATGAACCTTTTCCCTCTAATTATGATTATGACCGAGTATGCATTGAAAAACGTTCCTTCCTCTCTTGAAGAAAGCGGTCTTATTTCCGGCAGTTTTTTTCAGGTTATGAAAGGTATTACCTTGCCGTTAATTTCACCGGTTATTTTTTCCGGGATGATGATTGCCTTCGTGTTTTCACTCTCAGAATTCGGGGTTCCTTCACTCCTGCAGCTTAACGTACTTACTACCCAGATCTTTACCCAGTTCAGCGCGTTTTATAATGAAAAGGCGGCAACAGCCCTTGCGTTTCCACTTATCATGATTACCATTATTATTTTTGCGTCAGAACAATGTAAAATGCGGGGCAAGTCCTTTGAAATATTGGGGAAAAGCGGCTCACAGGCTTTCATGGAATATCATTTTACCTGGCTAAGGGTTTCGGGATTGGTTTTTTGCACGGTTCTTTTTCTGATAGTGATAATTCTGCCATTTTGTTCTCTTCTTATTAGCATAGATACATTCAAAGTATATCGCGACGCCTTTGCCCTGGCGAAAAATGGTATTGTAAACAGCGTAGTGTTCGGCGGTATCGGCGCTTCAATTCTCACGGTAGTAGGTTTTTTTCTGGGATATGCAACGGAAAAAACCAGATGGCGGTTGAAAGAAGGGATATCTACTTTTGTCTGGATATTCTTTGCCGTACCTGCAACGGTGGCGGGAATAGGGCTTATTAAATTGTGGAACAGGCCTCACGGCGCTTTCCAGTTCATTTACGGTACGTTCGGGATTATACTTATCGGCTATATTATACGGTTTGTCCCTCTCTCGAGCCGGATTATGGCAAATTTCTTCAGACAAATACCTCAATCAATGGAGGAAGCGGGGGCTGTCACCGGCGCTTCGTGGTTTCGGATTACAGGGAATATTCTGGCCCCATTGCAAAAAAACGGTATTATTGCCACCTGGATTATTTCCTTTATCTTTTGTATTGGCGAATTGGGCACTACGTTATTGGTATATCCTCCTGGGCATGAAACACTCCCTATTGCTTTATTTACCGTTATGGCAAACAGTCCTGAAAATATTGTTTCTGCGCTTACGTTACTGTTAATCGGCATGACGCTGCTCCCGGTAGGCATATTTTTTCTTATCTCAAAATACGCATTTGCAAAGAAAATCACACCATGAAAAGTCTTCAGGTCAAACAACTGGTTAAAACATTTGATAAAAAAGAAATAGTAAAAGGCATTTCTTTTGAAATTGAAAAGGGACAACTTCTGACGCTTCTAGGCCCTTCCGGATGCGGAAAAACAACAACATTGCGGATGATTGCAGGCATTGAGATACCTGATCGTGGGGAAATCCTTATTGATGAGAAGCTGGCAAGCAGTGATAAGAAAATTTATATTTCACAAAAAGAGAGACATATAGGCATGGTCTTTCAGGACCTGGCGCTCTGGCCCCATATGACCGTGTATGAAAATATCGAATTTGGTCTGAAGTCAAACGGCATCAGACGGGATGAACGGCGGAAAAAAATAGAAGAAGTTTTGCAGTGTATCAATATGCAGAAATATGCCAGGGCATATCCTCAGACTCTTTCCGGCGGACAAAAACAGCTCGTGGCAATAGCCCGTTCCATTGTAACCCGCCCACGGCTTTTACTCATGGACGAACCGTTGTCAAATATTGATGTGAAACTACGGCAGGATATAAGGCAGGAAATAAAAAGGATACAGCAGGAAACAAACATTACCACACTTTATGTAACCCATGATCAGGAAGACGCTTTTTTCCTGTCAAATAGAATAGCCGTCATAAACGAAGGGAAAATAGAGCAAATTGGCAGTCCCGAAGAAATATATTTTTCTCCGGAATCTCTTTTTGTTGCACAGTTTGTGGGGGAATCAAATTGTATCGATGTGAAGATTACCGGGAAAGACAGATTATTAACACCATGGGGAGGATACGTGCATCCGACAAACAAGCTTACAACCGGAACGGCAAAAATCTTCTTCAGGCCGCATCAGGTAAAAATAGATCCGGATGGGCGCTGCGAAGGGAAAATCGTAAAACGTGACTTTATGGGCGAATGGTTCAGATACCATGTTTCAAGTTCGGGAGTGGAAATTGTCTTGTATGATGAAAATAACTACGACGTTGGAAAGTATGTAAAGTTTTCTATAAACAAAATGGTAACAATTTAGTTTTTTGGAAAAACATAAAAACATGGCGGAAGTCACAAAAAATCAGTAATGTACCCTTACGCTATCTTTGGTCCCTGGTCCCTTGGCCCTTGGTGTCCCTTAGTCTTACAAGGTCAGCAAGGCAAATCTTGCCTCCTTTCTCACAAGTCTGAGCATTTACAGGAAAGACAAAATTAACAATGCCGGGGCTTTAATGTTTTCTCCCAAAGTTAAAAAGTTCATTCCTCATGCGGAAAGCATCTTTGCATCTTTTAAGGGAACTGATAAAACGAATATTTATGACCGAAATGATGTGAAAGACGACCTCTTAACCCAGTTTAATGGAGCCGTTGCATTTTTAAAAGAAACATTTAAAGTTCGCAGTGAAATTCGGGGTTTTTACCGCTTTGACATTTATGAGATTCCTTTAGACGCCTTAAGGGAAGCAGTTGTTAATGCGATAGTCCATAGGGATTATGCGGTTAAAGGAACAAGTATATATGTAAGGATTTTTGATGATCGAGTGGAGATAGAAAACCCCGGCGGATTACCTGACGGTATTACAAAGCGGGATTTCGGCAAGTCCTCTGTAAGAAGAAATCCGATTATTGCCGATCTGTTCCATGACAAATTTCAGGAAATAATTGACGCAGCCAATCAACCCGGTTCTATTATCAAAAGGCAAAACATTATAGAAATTAATCCGCAGGAAATAGGTCAACAGAAAGAGATAATTACCTTCATTTCAAACATTGAACAAAGATTCGATGAAGAGCAAAAGAAGATTGAGCTTATTGCTGAGCCTGAACAGAAACAAAAAGCCCAGATTAATTTGGAACTCAGAAAAACCATCCTTTCCACACTTCCGGAACTCAATAATGCGGTAATTAACGTCAATGAATTGACCATGCCAGAAATTAAACAAATAGCTGTAGAAAAAATAAAACAGAAAATTTACAGTACCCCGCAGAAAAAATTATTTGCTGCTGATATGTTGAAGGAAGTAGAGACCGCTTATGAAACTGTGGTACATGATTTTGTACAGAACATTATAGAAATTCCAAGAATTACTATTCAGCAAAGCAATGATGTAAGGTCTGGCTTTAAGGCTTTTGACCTTGATACCAGAAATCTCAATAATCAACCGGTATCGGAAGAAATTTTGGTAAAAAAGCTTCGTGAACAGGAAAACAGTGTTGATATTATAAGCAGGAAGGGCAGAGGTATACATGACAGTCCTGAAAATATCATTGTTAATGAACTCATGAATTACCCTGAAATAGATTATGACGAACAGTCTGATTTGCTTTTTAAATTGACTGACCAGGCAATTGAGAAATTCAGGACATATCTTGATGACGATAGACTGATGAATGTTGTACAATTTCACAAAAAAGAGATTGGAAGTTATATTTATTCTCAGATGATGCAACATTTTTATTTTGAAGCGCCAAGCTATGAAAAGCCCGTGGTCAAGCCTTTTACAAGGATTGAGGAACACAATTTTTCAAAATATACGAAAGACAGTATTTATCATTTTAGCGGGACAATTACTTCAACAAACGCAATACCCAATAAAATATTTAGCGGCTTTAAAAAGGCGTGCCATAATCTGTATAAATTTGATTCCAAGACAGAAATTGAAATTTAGCATTTCTGATTTCACCATTAAATATTTTGCCAAAAAATGTAAAGAAATTACTGATAAGGTACTAATTGTTTCTTTGCAAAAAATCGGGAATCCACCCGTATTTATTACATTCATCTCAGCAACCTCGGCGGTAAATATTACTTTATGCGGTCTCAATCTTTTTGGGAAACCATTGGTAGAGGGCAGGAACTACGAAAAGAGTTAAGAAAGTTGAAAAGCATAAGCCGCCAATAATCACGGTTGCCAGTGGTTTCTGCACTTCTGCGCCTACATCTGTAGATACGGCCATAGGCAAAAACCCCACAATGTCGGTCGTAACAGTCATCAATACAGGCCTGAGCCGGGTCAATGCCCCCTCTATGATAGCATCTTTCATCTCTTTGCCTTCCTGCCGTAATTCGTTTATATACGATACCATGACCGTACCATTCAGGACACATAATCCAAAAAGGGCAATAAATCCCACCCCGGCAGAGATACTAAAATGCATATCCCTCAAGAATAATGTCACAATCCCACCCGTTGCGGCAATAGGAACATTAATATAGATAAGGGCTGCATTTTTAAAGGAAGCAAAGCTTGCATAGAGCAGGATGAAAATTAATCCCATGGCAATGGGGACAACGATTGCCAGGCGCTTCCTTGCTCGCTGCATATTTTCGAACTGGCCACCCCAGTCCAGATAATATCCGGGGGGGATATCTACCTTTTCCTGTATCTTCTTTTGCGCCTCCGCCACAAAACTACCGATATCCCTGCCACGCACGTTACATTCCACCACGATACGACGATGTCCATTTTCACGGCTGACTTGGGCTGGCCCCTCTTCAACGGAAATATCTGCCAGTTGGGCTAGCGGCACACGCACACCGCCTGGGGCGCTAATCAGGATATTTTTGATTTCTTCTACGTTATTCCTTGCCTCCTCGGTAAAACGGACCAGGAGGTCAAATCGCATCTGCCCTTCAAACACCTGAGATGCAGCCTTGCCGCCGATGGCGGTTGTGATGATATCCTGTATGTCTGATACATTGATCCCATAGCGGGCAATGGCGCTACGATCAATCTTTATCTGTACTGCAGGTAATCCTGCGACCTGTTCTGCCTTCACATCCTCTGCCCCACGGATAGAAGCAACAACCCGTTCGATCTCCACAGCCTTCGGTTTTAATACTTCAAAATCTTCACCAAAGAGCTTGATGGCGATATCGGAACGGACGCCGGCTATGAGTTCGCTAACCCTTAACTCAATGGGCTGTGAAAAGCTATATCGCATACCCGGGATTCTTTCCAAATCCTCTTTCATGCGCTCAATGAGGGCTTCTTTGGTTTTGGCTGTCTGCCATGTCTTTTTAGGTTTGAGCATTACGAACACGTCACTGATCTCTTGACCCATAGGGTCAGTGGCAATCTCAGGCCGCCCTGTCTTGGATACAACTGTCTCCACTTCCGGATATTTCATGATGATTTTTTCCATAAGTGTGCAGCTTTCCACTGATTCTTTTAATGAGACGCTGGGCAAACGCACAACATTGATTGCTATAGCGCCTTCATCCAATTCAGGGATAAATTCCGAACCTAAAAAAGGAACAATGGCAAGGCTTGAAATAAAACATGAAGCTGCTGCAATAATGGTTATCCTGGGATGGGATACAGCCCTTTGTAATAATGGTCTGTAATATCTCTTAAAGAACCGCATAATGCGGTTGTCGGTCTCTCCTCTATGGAGCTTTGTCTGTATGCCCTTTCTAAAAACCAATGAACACAGGGAAGGCATAATGACGAGGGCGATGAAAAGGGAACTCAACATGGCGAGGCATACAGTAAAGGCCATGGGCTTAAACATCTTGCCTTCGATACCCTGGAGGGTCAGGATAGGTAAATATACGATAATAATGATGCCTACGGCAAAGAAGATGGGACGTCCCACCTCTTGCGCGGAGAGTAATAAGGTTTTGTCAAAAAATGTTTCCTTACCATCTTTACCAAGAGGGAGGTTAGGGGAATTTCCCTTTCTAAGGGAAAGACGCCTGGTAATATTTTCCACCATAACGACAGAACCGTCAATAACCATACCAAAGTCCAGTGCGCCCAGGCTCATCACGGTGGCGGCAATCCCCATGTAATACATACCTGAAAACGTTAATAAACCCGTTAACGGAATAGAGAATGCCACAAGGAGGGCGCCACGCCAGTTTCCCAGCAATAGAATAAGGATAACTACAACCAGAATAACACCAGAAGTAATATTGGTGATGACCGTGTGAATAACACCCTTGACAAGACTGGTGCGATCATAAAACGGAATTATAGATACACCTTTCGGTAAGCTTTGCCTGATCTCTTCGATCTTTTGTTTTATTCTTTCAACAACGGTACGGCTATTCTCACCCTTGAGCATCATGGCAATACCGGTAACCGCTTCTCCCTGTCCATCTTTGGTGACTGCTCCATAACGTACCTCAGGGCCCAGCACTACGTCTGCAAGATTTTTTATATAAATGGGGATTCCCTCTTTTGTAGCATGTACAATGATATTTTCAATATCCTGGATGGTATTGATAAGGCCGACCCCTCTTATAAGGTACTGCTCTGAGGCGCTTTCAATATATTGACCTCCTGCGTTGGCATTATTGGCTGACAGGGCGTCAAAGACCTGTCGGAGGGTAATATCATGAGTAATAAGTTTTTTTGGGTCTACCAGCACCTGATATTGTTTTACGAAACCACCAAAACTATTGACTTCAATAACCCCTCGTGTAGTAATCAACCTGGGCCTGATCAGCCAATCCTGGATAGTCCTGAGTTCCATGGCGTCTTTGCCTTCGCCGGTAACCACGTACTGATAGATCTCGCCAAGTCCTGTGCTAATCGGCCCCATGATCGGTTGAGCCATCAAGACCTGTGGCAATTGTTCCTTTGCAGTCTGTAACCGTTCGAGTATCAATTGGCGAGCAAAATAGATATTTACGTGGTCATCAAATGTTACCGTGACTTGAGAAAGCCCCGTCTTTGAAATGGAACGTACCTCCACCACATCCGGTAAACTGCTCATGGAGAACTCAATGGGAAATGTGATGAGTTTTTCTATTTCAACGGGGCCAAGTCCAGTTACCTCGGTATTAATCTGTACCTGGTTTGTCGTAACATCCGGAACGGCGTCGATAGGCAGGTGTTTGGTATAATATAAACCCAACCCTATAATGACACATACACCAATAACAATCAAAAAACGCTGTTTTAATGCGTGCTCTATAATTTTATTAATCATAAGATTAGTGTGCACAACCCTCCCCGAACTTTTCTTTCATAATTTCAGACTTGAGCAAAAAACCGCCCCTGACAACAACACGGTCATTGCTGTTTAACCCACTAATAACCTTTACATGGCCATCTACACGCGTACCCAGGGTCACATCCCGTCTTAAGAAATACCCCTCTTTAAGTGGTATGAAGACGAAGTTCTTCTGACCATCTGTCTGAACGGCTTCCACTGGTACCATGGGCGATCTATTCGTTGTATCTGATTGAGGCAGAAGCAATACCTTGGCAAACATACCCGGTTTCAATTTTTCATGACGATTGTCTACCTCTGCCCGAACCTTCACCGTCCGTGTCTTTTCATCAACGGTAGCTCCAATATACGTAACGAGTCCCTCAAATTGTTCTTCCGGATAGGCGGCAACTGATATAATTACCTTGTTTCCTCTAAAAACTATTGGGATATCTTTTTCGTAGATATCAAACCATACCCACAGATTTGTGAGATCAGAAATGGTGACAACAGGTGTAAAGGCATCCTTCAGTTCACCAATGGCTACATTTTTTTCAATCACCGTCCCATCAAAAGGGGCTGAAAGGATAAACAGGGAGGACACTTGGTCTATCGCGATATCCTGGATGTTACCCTCCTGCTGACCCATGAGTATTAACTTCTCTTTTAGCGCTTTTAACTCTATCTGTGCCTGTTCGTAAGCGTTCTCAGCTTCCAGAAAATGTTTTGTGGAAGAAATCTTTTGTTTATAGAGAGTCTTTTCCCTGGAATAGTTCTTTTTTGCCATCCTCAACATCGCCATCGCTTTCCTATAATTAGCCCTGACCTCCCCGAGTTCTATACTATCCAATATGGCCAGTTTCTGTCCCTTCTTCACACGGTCTCCCCAATCCACAAATAACTCTTTAACGACCCCGGATACCCTTGGGGAAACGACAACAAAACGGGAACGGTTTGGCCCCACCTCACCTGTTGCCTTATGAGTTATCTCTATGTCAAACAAACCTACATTTTTTATGGTAATAATCTCTCCTATTATCGACTTATCAACCTTGACGACCCCAACCTCATGGCGGCATCCGTCACATTCAATAATAGGGACATTGTGTTCACATTGTTTCTTTAAGAGTTCTTCATAATTATTGTTTTTAATCGTAGGATTACACAAGGAACATTCGCCTTCCGGAACACCGTGTTCCTGGCACATTTCACCTGAAAGCGCTTTTGATTCGTCCTTTTGAATCTTTTGTTCACTGTCATTCTGCGTAGAGCGAAGAATCTCACCTTTAGTGTCTTTGTGTGAATCCTGACAACCCTCGTGTTTTTGGTTTGCAAAAACATTTTCTATTGGAAGGATTCCAATGAATAAAAGAATAATGGTGAAATTTATCATTCGTGTGTTAAATGATTGTAAATAAACCATAAGTTTCATTTTTCCTTTTTAAGTAATTTAAATGTATAGGAATTGTAACTATTCAGCAGCACAACTCGTTTCCAAATTCATGTTTGGGAACGTAATGGCACTGGAAACTACATTCGCGGGTTCAGGTTTGCAACCCAATGTCATTAAGTTAAGAAAAGCATCACAAAAAAACGATATATCATCTTGATTAACAATAAGTTAGGTGGTATAATCAATGCCGAGTTAAACGTAAT
>NZ_JBDIWA010000043.1:0-28297 GCF_039794105.1 Candidatus Kuenenia sp. | reverse complement strand
ACGAAGGTTCAGCAGAAGATATCGGGCAGTTTTCGTTCTTTGGAGGGAGCGAAAATTTTCTGCCGCATTCGGAGTTATCTCTCGACCTGTCGAAAACAAGGGGTAAATTTGAGCCGGGTATTACAGAGGCTATTCCGTGGTGAGTTGCCTGCTTTTGCCAGCTCGTAACGACAGTGGGTGAAAATACGCTGAATAGATACTATTTTTCAATATACACGATAGTAAACTTGAAGCACTAAATACGAAGTTCAAAATACGAAACAAAAAAAACATGATTAAACCAACACATTTACAGATAATATTTTTCCGGAGAATCGTCTCTCTGATTCCTGTAAAGATATCCTTTTCCTGTGTAATAGTGTTATTTTTTCTTGCTCTGCTGCCGTACCACGCTGGAACCACGGCCTTTGTCGAATCAAAGTGTACGATATATTTTTATAACCCGGAATCAAATATCGACAACTATGCCTCTCTGAAAACAAAATTCGACCTGTACTTAAAAAAAACCGGCCCATATCAGTTTCAACCCTTCAGCGATAGAAAAACTTTTGAGAACAAAACCAGGGGTCAGCATAATTGCATTTTTATCCTCTCAAGCTGGTATTATAAAGAATTAAGAGATTTTACTTCTCTAAAGCCTGTTCTCATAGGCACATTAGACGGCAATTCTATACAAAAAAAGGCGCTTATCGCCAAGAAAAGCATCGACTCCCTGGCAATGCTGAAGGGCAGCAGCATTGCTTCTTCAGGCAGTAAAGAATACACGGTAAAATTTCTACAGTCTATGCTGAAGGGAAATGACAAAAACATTCTCGAAACACTTCAAATTCTCAATGTTCCCAAGGATATTGATGCGCTTATCTCTGTCGGCTTTGGCCTCGTCCAGGCAGCATTAACCACTGAATACAGCATTGAGATGCTTGCGGACATAAATAGTGGATTATATAAAAACCTTTCCATTCTTGCGGTAAATGAAAAATCCCTGCTCCCGGTTGTGGCAATACCGACAGAATACGGTAAAGGGGCAACGGAGTTGCTGGAAATAATTAAAAATATGGTGAGAACACCTGAGGGAAAAAGTAATCTTCAGATGTTTGGAATTGATGGCTGGAAAATGCTCGACGAAAGTGATTGGGAGTTATTGCGTTAACGGGTAGAGCCATCAGTCCGGAAAAGAAAGAAAAACCACAAATTACACAGATCAAAAGAGGCACGAAGAAAAAGTTACAAGAAAAAGTTTTTACAGGGTAATACAATAGAAAGTATTTCATGGCCATGAAGGTTAAAAATCTGACAAAAAAGATTAAAAACTGCGCACGTAAAAAACCTGCCGAAAGTATTCTCCTTATCACGCTTTCGATGCTGGTGGTTACGGCGGTTTTTCTGTCCCGTATGTTACCGGCAGATGAAAAAGGCGGGGCATTGATCATCAATTCCAATGAGTCCGTAAAAAAATATTCCCTCATACAAACCGTATTTAAAACTCATTTTGATGGCGCAGTTGCGGAAATTGATATCGGAAGCAACTGGCTTGATGAAAAGACCGTAGAAAAAGCGCTATTAAACAAAGATCCCAATATAATTTTTTCTATAGGTTCAAAGGCTTATCTTCTGGCATGCAGGGTTGCGAAAGACGCCAATATCATTTACTCTTTGGGTATTAACTGGCAGCGTTTCACTATAACCGACAAAACATATGTTATCGCCAGCGAAGTCCCTCCCCTTACAAACGCAATGATGTACCGCTATTTCTTTCCTGATATAAAAACGGTGGGCATTCTCTATAGCAAAAATCACAATAAAGAATGGTTCAGGGCTGCGGTTACCGAAGCCGAACAAGCCGGAATCCAAATTATAGGGAAGTCTATCACAAAAGAAAAGGAGGTAAACAATGCGCTCAACTACCTCCTGCCAAAGGTTGATGCACTCTGGTTAATTTCAGACCCGGTTATTCTTTCCGGTATGGAACAGGTGAAAGAAATCTTTGCTCAATGCGATGCAAGAAAAATACCTGTCTTTTCCTATGACCAACTCTTTACAGATTTCGGCGCATCGTTTATCATTTCGGCGGATGTCGCCACAATGGGAAAACAAGCCGTTAAAATAGCGCAAAATCTTTTATCAAACAAAGACGTTGTCGAAAAGGTGCAAAATCCGGCAGGCACTTATATCGCCATAAACGTTGAAAAGCTGGAACTGTATGGCATAAAACTGAATACAAAGGCGTTTTCCTCCGTGAATGAGTTTATTGAATAAATAACATATGACAATGAATATCCGGACAAGAAACAGCATAAAATGGAAACTTCTTATCACGATGCTGGGGTTGATTATTTGCCTTCTGACAATATTGACCCTTGTTCAGATTTATTCTCAAAAGGAAATATTGACAGGGGAACTTGAACAACGGATTGCGTTAATAAAGGATAATCTGCGCAAGCAGGGAAAAACCCTTTCCGACAATCTGGCATTTCAGGTTGAAGATGCGCTTGCATCATTTAACCTCCTGGATATCTTCAACAAGACGAATAAAGCCGTGAGGGAAAATACGGATTTGAAATATATCATCCTCACTGATTTAAAAGGTTTTGCGCTCATTCACACATTAAAACCGGAACTGAATGACAGTATCCTCTCAGGCAAAGACGATACATTTGCGATAGCTCAAAAAAATGCAACTATCAATGAGTTTGAAAAAGATGGGACGCCCTATATGGAATTTATCGTGCCCATCCGCGTCAGCGCTGATCAGTGGGGAGTATTGCGGCTCGGATATTCACTGGAAAACCTCTATCAGATACTCTCCGCTTCGCGCCACAAAATTAAGGAGCAGATATTCAACATTATAATACGTTCCGGCCTGACGACTATCGTCTTTATTGCGATTGGTTCATGCCTGGTGCTTTTTCTTTCTTCCAGGCTTGCACAACCGCTTATCAAACTGGCGCAAATGGCACAAGAAATTGCAAAGGGAAATTTTTCCGTTTCAGAAGACAGCATCCTTAACTCAAAAGATGAAGTTGGCGTGCTCGCACAAACATTCTCCATCATGTCAAAGGAGTTAAAGAACTATTATGAAATATTGGAAGATTACAGCCATTCGCTGGCAATGCGGGTGGAGGAACGGACTGCGGAACTACTGAAATCAAATAATCTTTTAAAGCAGGAAATCTATGAACGCCAGCGGATTGAAGCGGAACTGGAAAAAGCCAGGGAAGCAGCAGTCGCCGCCAATAATGCCAAAAGCGAATTTCTCGCCAGCATGAGCCATGAAATCCGCACCCCCATGAACGCTATTATCGGCATGTCAGACTTATTATGGGAAACAACGCTGACGCCCAAGCAGTCTGAATACGTTAAAGTGTTCCGCACCGCAGGGGAAAATCTCCTCCAGATAATCAACGACATCCTTGATCTTTCCAAAGTAGAGGCAGGGCAAATCACCATTGAACACATAGAATTTAATCTGCGTGAACAAATAGAAAAGACGTGCGAAGTCATGGCGTTCCGTGCCCACGAGAAAGGCCTCGAATTGAACTGCCATTTAGCCGATGATATTCCTACTTCTTTTATCGGAGACCCGGTGCGCCTGCAGCAGATACTAACAAACTTAATTGGAAATGCCATTAAATTTACCAGTACAGGAGAGATTCTTCTGACGGGAAAACGTAATAAACTGCCAGGCAAAAAAGGCATGCTGCTTTTTTCAGTTTCTGATACCGGAATAGGCATCCCGGAAGAAAAACAAGGCATTATTTTTAATATCTTCTCTCAGGTGGATTCTTCCACTACGCGTCAATATGGCGGAACCGGGCTAGGACTTGCAATCTGCAAACGCCTGGTTGAATTAATGGATGGAGAAATCTGGGTAGAAAGCACCCCGGGCAAAGGAAGCAACTTTTATTTTACCGTAACCCTTGATGTTCATCCTAAACCTCAGGGACAAAAAGAAGTACCGTTATCGGGCGCTGAAAAACCTGACGTCCTGATAATAGACGACAATGCCACAAACCGCATGATATTACGTGATATGCTGCACGGATGGGATATTACCGCCGCCGAAACAGAAGACGGAGAAAAGGGGTTAAACGAACTCAAACGGGCAAGGAACGCCGGAACACCTTACAACCTCCTTCTCCTGGATTGCCGCATGCCCGGCATGGACGGGTTTCAGATTGCGCATTCCGTTAAGAACGATCCGGAGCTTGCCGGTCTGATTATTATGATGTTCACCTCTGACAACAAAAGCGGGGACGTCGCAAGGGCAAAAGAATTAGGAATAACCACATATCTGGTGAAACCCATCAAAAGATATGACCTTCTCACCAGCATTAACGCCGTCATAGACCCACAAAAGACCATACCGTTTACCGCGCCGGCGTCTCGCACCGTTATTCAAATACCTGAAAGCGTTCCCACCCGGCAGCTCTTGCTAGTTGAAGATTACTATCACAACCGGGTACTAATACAAGCCTATCTTAAGAATACAAACTTTAAAGTGGACGTGGCGGAAAATGGGCTTGAATGTCTGGAAAAATTTAAAAACGAAAAGTACGACCTTGTATTAATGGATATACAAATGCCCGTAATGGACGGTTATACGGCAACAAGGGAAATAAGAAAATACGAAATGGAACACGGGTTGAAAGCAACGCCCGTTATTGCATTAACAGCTCATGCATTTAAAGGAGATGAACAAAAAAGCATCGACGCCGGGTGCAATTGCCACCTTATTAAGCCAATAAAAAAACAAACGCTTATCGACGTCATACATAAATATGTCCCTTTGCATGCAAATCACACACCGGCGGCAGACGGTGAAAAGGCGGCATTTTTAGCAGATAAAGTTACGAATGAAATTACTGTTGAAAATAAATTACTTGTTTCAATTAATCCGGTATTTAAAAATGCTATTCCTGAATTTATTGAAGACGTACGAAGCGATATAATGACAATGACTGCTGCATTACAAAACACAGACTACAAAACAATCGAAACACTGGCTCACCGGTTAAAAGGGGCAAGCGGAGGCTATAGCTTTGACGAACTTACCGACATGGGGAAATTCCTTGAAATAAGCGCTAAAAACAAACACGCAGCAGAATCACAGAAATGGATTAATGCAATGTCACAGTACATTGAACAAGTGATGGTTGTATATGAATAACCCAATACTCGGCAATAATAAGATTGGTAGGCCAGCAAGGGGGATTTTGCCATTAAATAAATGTAGCGTTACTCGCCAAATAACAAATAAACTATGGGTTCAGGTTATAAACCTAAGCCTGCGCATGATTTTAATGTAACGCGGAGAGCAAAAACGAGAGGAGAATATTCGTGCAAAAGCCCTTTATTTTAACTGTTATCGTATTCATATGTTACGCTGTCGGTTGTAAATCGCCTGTTTTTTCTGAAGAAACAATAAACGAACACCCTGCATCCATTGGGAAAAACAGTGGCGATGACATTGTTTTTCCAGAACAAAAAAGTACAGAAAAGACTGTAAAACTGGCACAGGCAGAAAGTTTATTTCAGGATGAGGTGAAATGGTTGCAGGAAGAAGCCGGGGCAATGGTCGCCATTGCGACAAGACACGATATCCCGGTAAAAAAAGCGCCTGGTATTGTATCTGTAATCACCGGACAGGAAATAAAGAACATGGGACACCGCACGCTAACAGATTTTTTAAGAACTGTACCTGGATTTGAAATTTCAAAGAGAGGAATATACGGCGCAGTAATTCCCTATGTACGCGGTATTGAAAGTGACAACAGAATAAGGGTCATGGTTAACGGACATTTTGTAAACAACCCTTATAAGGGAGAGGCATTCCAAAATTTCGACGACTTTCCTTTGGAAAACGTTGACAAAATTGAAATTATCAGAGGGCCTGGCTCTGCATTATATGGAGAAAACGCCCTTATGGGGGCTATTAACATCATCACAAAAGACGCCCCCGATACAGGCGGCATTTCGATAAACAGCGGCTATGGAAGTTTTAATACAATGGAAGGAAATGTTCTGTTCGGAGAGAAATACGGAAAATTAAGCGTTACCGGAATGATACACTACACCGAGACAAATGGCTACGAAGAATCCATAAACAGTGATTTTGTCACCTCTCTTGATAATTCGTTTTCTTCTTTCGGTTTTCCGGTGGCGTCGGAGGCGCCGGGAAGTCCCGAGGACTGGAGAAGGAAATACATCCTGAATCTTAAAACGAATTACAAGGACTTTTATTTCGAAGGTTTCTATCTGAACAAAAACCGGGGAGGTTATCTTGGCATCCAGGATGCCCTGACAAATGAAACCAATATTGAAAGCAATTATTTATTTACAGAACTCAAATATAAAAAAGTATTCGCTGACAAGTTTACTATAAACCCCAGGATATATTACGACCAGTTTGATGACAACTATTATGTTGAATCGTTACCGGAAGGAACAACGCTGCCGCTTGATACCAATAATGACGGACTCTATGAAACATTTTACACATACCCCGACGGATTGATTGGCAATGGCATATACAGCCAAAAAATAGCAGGCGCTGAAATCCCGCTAAATATCGAATTATTTGAAGGAAACATAGTTACTATGGGAATGGAATTCAGGTGGCTGCACCAAACAAACATACAATATTACGCAAATTTTAACCCTTTGACCTATGAACCAATTTCTTCTCTGCAAAGTTTTTCAGACACATACCCCTTTTTGAAAGAAACAACAAGAAGGATTTGGTCTGCCTACCTGCAGGATGTATGGGACGTCACGGAAACGATAAATCTTACCATGGGATTACGCTTTGATGACTACAGCGATTTCGGCAGCGAGGTCAGTCCGCGTGTCGGGATAACATGGGAATTTCTGGAGAATGCCACAATCAAATCGTTGTACGGAAGGGCATTTCGCGCCCCGAATTTTTCCGACATGTACATTACTAACCAACCAGCCATTCAGGGAAACGACAGCTTAGAACCTGAAACAATTGACACCTACGAAATCGGCTTGCAGTATAAATACAACATAAGTACATACACCATACAAAGCGGGATAAACTATTTCTACAATGATATAGCGGACCTCATTTCCCTAAGGTCAACAGGGCTAGGGTATAGTCAATATGATAATTACAGCAATGCGTATATCCACGGGATTGAATTTGAAAGCAGGGTCAATTTTACCAAAAATAATTACCTCTTTATGAATTACACCTTTCAGGACCCCAATGACGAGAACGGAAAAAATCTTCCCTTTGTCGCAAAACATAAAGGGAACTTCGGGATAAATATGCAGCCATGGAAATATATCAATACAAACCTGAGCACCTTTGTGAGCGGAAAACGTTACCGGGAAGAAGGCGACTCAAGGGACGATTTACCTTCTTACGCACTCCTCAATCTTTCTCTCATAGCAAAAGATTTCTGGAAAACAATGGAGATACAGGGAACGGTTAATAACCTGCTCGACAAGGATTACGATGATCCCGGAAATACCTATATTCCGGATGACTTGCCAAGACCGGGCAGAACCTTTTTTATAGGGATGACTTATGCCTTTTAAAAAAAATATCGCAACTGCTCATTCCCTAAATTCTGCACTCATAATTGTACAACAGAAAATTACTACCTTGTACTAACGGACTTACAAATGCCGGTAATGGCTTGTTACACTGCAACAAAAGAAACAAGTAGAAATTATATATGAATAACCCAATACTCGTTGTTGACGACTCCAAACACATACAAAGACAAATAGAAATATTTTTAAAACCTGAAGGGTACTCAGGATTACTCTTTGCCAATTCTGCACAGGAAGCATTTCATCTATTGGGTTTGGATGATGAAAACTCAAAAAATAGAAAATGTGAAATTGATTTAATCCTTATGGACATTAATATGCCTGGTACAAACGGCGTGGAAGCCTGCCGGAAAATAAATGCAACCAGTCATTTAAAGAATATTCCCATAATAATGATAACTGCGGAGGATACTGATGAAGGGCTAAAGCAGGCATTTGGCGCCGGTGCAATAGACTACATAAAAAAACCTTTAAATCCGGTAGAATTAATCGCGCGGGTATGTTCCGTACTGAGATTAAAAATAGAATTGGATAAACGCGAGAACAGAGAGAAAGAACTGTTTAAACTTGCGCAGGTGCTGGAAAAAACAAACCAAAAATTACAACTGGCAAATGAAAGGCTTCATCAGCTCTCGCGGACTGACAGTCTGACAGGACTCGCTAACAGGCGCTTTTTCGACGAAATGCTGCACAATGAATGGAGACGGTCGGTCAGATTGGCAAAGCCGTTATCCATACTGATGATTGACATTGATGTCTTCAAAAACTATAACGATACCTACGGACATCAGAAAGGCGATGAATGTCTTAAACGAGTATCAATGGCCCTCCTCAGCGCCCTGAAAAGAGAGTGCGACATAATTGCACGTTATGGCGGAGAGGAGTTCGTCGCCCTGCTTTCTGATACAGATGAAAGCGGTGCAGTTATGGTTGCAAAAGCAATGCAATCGAATATTGAGGCGATAAATATACCCCACAAAGGTTCCAATATCAGCGACAGAATCACCGTAAGCATTGGCATTTCAAGCGATGTTCCAAACGCCGCTTCGTCTCCAGAAAAGTTAATTTCCAAAGCAGACAAAGCGCTTTATCTTGCAAAATATGAAGGCCGTAATTTTATTAAATGGTAGATTATTATGAATTTTGAACTAAACGCAATAGTCATGCCCAACGGCGCTCTACAGTTGGAGTGGAATGAAGTAAAGGAACGGATAGACAAAAATCAACAACTGCTGCAAAATGAGATACACAGCCGTTTTAAAACCGATTTTAAATCCTTCCTTTTATTCCTTAGTTTTTCAGACCAATCAATCCCGCTCTCGCCATCCCTCGATTACTGGCGGTATTTCGCTTCTGAATTTTCAAATAAGCTGCGCCATATGCCCGATCTTGAAACTATCAGAAACAACATAGCCATTCCATTAGGGAAAGAAGATATTGCTGAGATGCTGATTCGCGCCCCCTTCATGACAGGCCTTGAGTACCTTAATGCCGAACTTCTTAAACTGTTTTGGCAGATGCTCAATGCACAATTTCAATACGAAATCAGTATTTACCAGGGAACGGTAGAGGATTTCATCCATACCTACAGCCCTGATTTACATCTTGTCGGTCGCATTTATTTTCATCTCGTTGAAAATAAACGGCAGGATTATCCCTTTGCTTTTCTCGCCACCTATTCCACGCAAGGCGATAAACAGGGCAAATCAAAACACCTCCCCTTAAAATACGCATTGACGGAATATGGGGGGAACAATGAAAAACTGCTGGACCTTCTTTCCACCGTACACCTTGCGGCAAAAGAAAGCGATCTGATCTCTCATCTCGTTGACTCCGGCGAACTGTTTCACCCACTGGCATGGGACGAAAAGGAAGCATACCGCTTTCTGAAGGAAATTCCCACGTATGAAAAATACGGCATCCTGTGCCGTATCCCCAACTGGTGGAAATCCGCATCCTCTCCGCTTAAGGTAAACATTCAGTTGGAGGGCAAAAAAGAGACCTTTCTTGGTATGGACTCACTACTCGATTTCAACGTCAGCCTGCTTCTTGGCGATACGCCCATTACCGAAGAGGAGGCAAGAAGGCTGCTGGCGGAAACCGACGGACTGGCATACATCAAGGGCAAATGGATTGCCGTTGACGCCGCAAAGCTTGAACAGGTTCTTCACGCCTACGAGAACGCCCGCAAACTGGCGGAAGACAAGCATTTCAGCCTGCGGGACGCACTAAGGCTGCAACTGAACCCGAACAATCTGCTTGGTTTGCCGGAAAATGACGACAATATTGAAGTATCAAACGGAAAGTGGCTGGAGCAGGTCATGGAAAAACTGGCAAACCATGACTTGATTCCCCCGGCAAGTTTAGACCATACCTTTAAGGCACAGCTCAGGCCCTATCAGGAAAAAGGGGTTGATTGGCTTTGTTTTCTGGATTCCCTGCGCTTCGGGGCATGCCTGGCTGATGATATGGGGCTTGGCAAGACTATACAAATACTGGCATTTCTGCATCTCCTGAAAAATAAAAAAAAGGGAAACGCCAGCCTGCTGATAATTCCCGCATCCCTGATTTCAAACTGGAGCAATGAAATAAACCGCTTTGCGCCCGGTCTGAACTATTTTGTCGCCCATCCGGAAGCACACAAAGATAAAAAAGTTGCGGTAAAAGACGAGGAATCGCTCAGCAAACTTGATCTTGTAATCACCACGTACACCCTTGTACAAAAGTATGAATGGCTGAAAACATATGTATGGCATTATGTAATACTGGACGAAGCACAGGCAATTAAAAATCCCGGCACAAAACAGACACGTAATATAAAAGCATTACAATCACAAAACAGAATTATTATTACTGGAACTCCCGTTGAAAACCGGTTGTCTGATCTGTGGTCATTGTTTGATTTTCTAAACCCCGGCCTGCTCGGAAACGCAAAAGAGTTCGGCGAATTTGCGGGCAGCGTTAAAAAGAATCACACCGGATACACCCGGTTAAAGAAGATCATCAGCCCGTATATTTTAAGAAGATTAAAGACCGACAAAACGGTCATTTCCGACCTGCCGGAAAAGGTTGAAATGTACACCTACGCCGGGTTAAGCAGAAAGCAGGTCGTCCTGTACCAAAACACCGTTAAAGAACTGTCAAAAAAACTTGAAGCAACAGAAGGCGTTCAGCGAAGGGGCCTCATTTTGGCGTCATTAATGAAATTTAAGCAGCTTTGCAACCACCCTGACCAGTTTCTTGGAACAGGCGGATATGAAGAGGCTGACAGCGGAAAATTTATGCGGCTGCGTGAAATTTGCGAAACGATCTATGAAAAGCGGGAGAAGGTACTAATCTTCACCCAATTTAAAGAAATAACCGGCCACCTGCACGCATTTTTGAAAACAATATTTGGACGCGAGGGACTGGTAATGCACGGGAGCGTCTCCGTTGGCATGAGGAAAAATATTGTAGAACAATTTCAGAACCGGGAGTATATTCCTTATATGGTATTGTCGCTAAAGGCTGGAGGCGTCGGGTTAAATCTGACAGAGGCAAATCACGTCATCCACTTCGACAGATGGTGGAATCCCGCCGTTGAGAACCAGGCGACAGACCGGGCGTTTCGCATCGGACAAAAGAAGAACGTTATCGTGCATAAATTCATAACGAAGGGAACTATTGAGGAAAAAATCAATGATATGCTGCGTGAAAAAACAAAATTAACGACAGACGTTATACAAGTCACCGGCGAATCCATGATAACAGAAATGGAAAATGAAGCGCTGGTTGACCTTTTCAAATTAACATTATAATGGAGGAAAGAGGCAATTATGAGTTACTGGGGATTCCCAAGATATGTTTCCGTTGGGGAAAAACAGCAGAGAGCAAAAAATACGTTAGAGCAGTTGAAGAAGAAAAACAAAGATATAAAGCCCGTGATACTGGCAGGTAATACACTTGCAAAAACGTGGTGGGGAAAGGCATGGAACAAAAATTTGGAAGGATACGCCGACTACAGCAACCGTATCGGAAGAGGAAGAAGCTACGTGCGCTGCGGCTCAGTACTTGACCTTAAGATACGCGAAGGCATGATAACATCGTTGGTACAGGGGTCAGATTCAAGCCCCTATTCCATAGAAATAACAATAAATACGCTTGAAAAAGGCATATGGGAAGAGGTAAAGGATTTTTGCAAGGGCAAGCTTGATTCGCTGCAGGAGCTTTTGATGGGAAAGTTCCCGAAAACATTAGACGAGCTGTTTACCACTCATGGAAAAGGGCTGTTCCCCTCTCCGAAAGAAATAAAATTTGACTGTAGCTGTCCCGACTGGGCAAGTATGTGCAAACACATTGCGGCTACCCTTTATGGGGTCGGGGCAAGGCTTGATGACGACCCGAATTTATTCTTCCTGCTCCGAAAGATAGAAATTGGCGACTTGATATCGGAAACGGTCAAAGACAAAACGGAAGAATTACTCACACGGGCAAAGAGAAAAAGTTCCCGAATCATTGAAGACCAGGATTTGTCATCCGTTTTTGGCATAGAGATGGATACCACGCCTGATACAAAAACAAAAGCAAAGGCGAAAACGAAAGGTAAAGATGTTGCGCAAAAGAAAGCAGGCGCTGCCGCAAAAACAAGCAAGGCCGGCACTAAAAAACCCGCCAAAAAATCTATAAACACAGGGGAAAAGAAGGCTACAATAAAACCGGCAAAGAAAACCGCAAAGGCAAAGACAGTGAAAAAACCGGTTCAAAAGTTTGTCAAAAAGACACCTGCCAAGAGCAAAAAAACCACTAAAAATACCATCAAAAAGAAATAACACTACAGCGGTAACACTTTAAATTTTTGAAAATTGATACACATATTTTCGCTCAACATGGGTGGCACGGACAAGCACAGCTTGTCCGTGATCGTGTGAAATGGGTTTACACTTGGTTTCCACACGGACAAACGAAGTTTGTCCGTGCCACCCAAAACTAAACTGCAATATGTTTTCAAAAAACTAAAGTGTTACCAATTTTCTGTTTTACATAACAGAATTTCCGGCCAGATATCCTGTGGAAAATGCTGCCTGAAGGTTAAATCCTCCTGTTGGGCCATCTACATCAAGCGCCTCCCCGGCGAGGTATAATCCCTTTATTAATTTAGATTCCATTGTTCGCGATTCAATTTCATTCAGGTCAATTCCGCCGCCGGTTATAATAGCTTCTTCAATCGGCCTGTGGGATGATAGGGTAAGGGACAGACCTTTCAGCTGGTCCAGTATCTTTTTTCTTTCTTTTGCCGTTATTTGGGAGGCCTTCTTCTTTTCGTCAATTCCGCATATATTCAGTAGTAAAGGAGAAAGTTTTTCAGGGACGAAATACGTAAGGCTTGTTTTTATTGCCTTACCCCCGTTAGCATTGATTTTTTTTACCAGTTGTGCGGTAAGTTCGGCAGGCGACATATTTGGTTTGAAATCGATACTTATTCGTACCGCACCGTTTCCATAATTTTTCATAATACGTTTGCTTATGGAGAGAATCGCCGGGCCGGATATCCCATAGTGAGTAAAAAGCGCTTCACCAAAATGTTGCGCGATTTTTCTGCCCTGCTGGCAGGCGGTAATCTGTGCGTTTTTAATCGGGGTTCCCTGCGCTTGTTTTACCCATGCATCCTCCGTTTCAAAGGCAATTATTGCGGGATACGTCTTGCAAATAGTATGGCCCAGTGAAGAGGCAAGTGCATAACCATCCCCCGTGCTACCGGTAGAAGGATAGCTCCGGCCGCCTGTTGCAATCAATACATTGCGCCCCGCTATAAATCCACCCTCTGTTTCCACACCAATCACCTGTTTATTTTTTTCTTTCACGCAGACTACGCGTGAATTTTTCTTAATGGTAATCCGATGGATGCGAAGATACGATAGCAGCGCGTCCAGAACTGATTCTGCCTTTTGGCTTTTTGGATATACACGCCCTTTGCTTTCTTCAATAGTTTCGACACCATAAGAGGAAAGAAATGACCGTAGTTTTTCAGGAGAGAATATGCCCAATGATGGACGCATAAATGGCCCCGCCTTTTCATACGCATCAAAAAAAGCGGCAAATGACGCTGTATTCGTCACATTGCACCGTCCGGAAGCGCAGAGGAGAAGTTTTTTGCCAGGATGGGCATTCTTTTCCAGAAGGATTACGCTTTTCCCTCTTTCTCCCGCCCGCCCGGCAGCCATCATCCCTGCAGGGCCGCCTCCAATTACAATAAAATCGTACACATCTGCCATATCGCAATTTCACACATATTTTTACAGAAATTTATCGCAAAAAACCTTTAACGACACAACCGGTATATCCCCTCTTCTTTTGCGATTTCAACAGCTTCTTCATATTCTTTAAGGGTAATACTGCGGTTAATCTCCTGATATTTATGGGCAGAACCGCAGGGACGATATTGATCCATTATATTGACATAGGTATTTGGAGAAACCTCCTGTGCCAGAAACCTCATTACCTTTCGTGTGCCAGCCAGGCCATTTGGCATTACAAGATGCCGGACAATAAGCCCTCTCTGCGCAATCCCCCTTTCGTCAGTAATAAGGTCACCCACCTGCCGGTGCATTTCCTTTATTGCCTCCATTGTTCTCTGTGGATAATCTCCCGCCATGCACAATGTGGCGGCAACATTACTATCAGAGAATTTAAAATCGGGCATATAAATATCAAACACCCCTTCCAGGAGTTTTAACGTGTCAACAGCATCATAACCGCCCGTATTGTAAACAAGAGGCGTCTTTAATCCTTCTTTTATGGCAAACGGAAGCGCCTCAAGTATTTGTGGCGTCACATGGGAAGGCGTTACAAAATTGATATTATGGCATCCTAAGTCCTGCAACTCATTCATCATCTTTGCAAAACGTTCAATTGATATTTCTCGTCCCTCTCCTAAATGACTTATCTCATAATTCTGGCAAAACACACATCTCAAATTACAGGAAGTGATGAATATTGTTCCAGATCCATGAATGCCAACAAGCGGCGGCTCTTCCCCAAAGTGAGGATGATAACTGCACACCTTTGGCAACCTGCCCACTTTGCATATGCCTAACGCGTTTTCAACCCTGTTTACCTTACACTTTCGCGGGCATAGCCGGCATTCTTTCAATAATGCATTCGCCGCCTCAATTCTTTTCAGGAGCTTCCCTGATTTATATAAATAAAGGTATCCCGGCACGAACATAATTTATCTCTCTTTTTAATCAATCGGAATTTATTTGTTGTTTGTTGATTTGTATACGTTTCACATGGAAATATTTTTATCCGCAGATTAAGGTAGAGTACAGATAAAAAACTTCTTTAATCTCCTGCTTGTTACCACCCTATGCACCCTGATTATTACACGAGACCAGAGAGAGCGTAGGAATGAGAAAATCTTCTTCTAATCTGTGGAAATCGTAACTATTCAGCGTAATCTATTAAACTACCGAAGCACAACTCGTTTCCAAATTCATGTTTGGGAACGTAATGGCACTGGAAACAACATTCGCGGGTTCAGGTTTGCAACCCAATGTCATTAAGTTAAGCAACCTGCCAGAAAAGTTCCCCTTAAAAAAGGGGGATAAAGGGGGTTGTTTTTAATCAAATATCCTTAACTTAATGACATTGGTTTGCAACCTGAACCTATGAGTTTATGCGTATAATGGGGCAATGTACTGCGGTAAAATTCCAATACCCAAATCCCAAAATCCCTATTTGGAATCTTGAATTTATTTGTCATTTGTTCTGTTAATAGAAGGCTGGATTGAAAGTATAAAACGTTTGGTTCAGGTTGCAAACCTGAACCCGCCTGGAAATGCATGGGATGGGAAAATGCTATTTGTCCGTAACAGTTTAGTTTTTTGAAAATTGGTGCACATATTTTCGCTCAACATGGGTGGCACGGACAAACAGAGTTTGTCCGTGCCACCCAAAACTAAAGTGTTACATTTATCCTGATTTTGAAAATTGTTTACTTACGATGAAACCTCAAAGAAAAAGCCTCCTCCGTTACGTGAACGTATCGTCATTTCTCCTACGCAATAAAAATATTTACCTGGTGGTAACTCGGATACACGCAGCCCAACATTATCCCCAACCCTTGAATAAGTGTCATCCAGTTTATGCAAAGCATACTTCATCGAAGGGTAAAAAACAACACTTCCCACAGAACCGTTTTTATCAACACGATAAAGTGACTTCCCCATAACCAGCGGATTATCCGTTTGAAAATCAATAATCCTCAGGGTATTCCCGTTAATTTTTGTCGGTGTGCCTTTCACGTAAAACCTTTTTTCTTTACTGGTACTTTCTGAATCATACTTTGCTTCATTTATTTTTACATAATCATCTTTCCCTACAAAAAATAATCCTCCGCCAGGGGGCACCTTCCACAGAGTAATATCATCCAGGGCAATTTCATCAATTACTTCAACCATAAATGAATAACTCAGCGGGACAAATTCAGGTTTTTTTGCCATTAATTGAATATTGCCGGGAGAATAAGTTACAGAAAAATTACCGGAAGTATCCGTTGTAGCCATATGTTTTGAGCCATTCGAAGTCACTTCAATATCAGCAAACGAAACCGGTTTCCCAAAACCATCAATAATCCTGCCACGCAGCGTTCCTGAATCGAACGTATAGCCATAGCTTGTTACCGCCTTTAAAACAATGAATACGCATACAATAAAAATAGGGAGCCTTCTTGACATAATCTGAAATCCTTTATGAATTAACAGCAAAATAGTACACAGATACAATGTAATTAATTTGTAACACATCATAACAAGAATTGTCAAATATTTAAAAAATGGTCCGGGGGCATTCGCTATCCGTTCATATTTATTAATGTGGAATACGGTACAGTCGGCAGTCTACAGTCTACAATCAGCAGTCGGCAGTCTACAATCGGCAGTCGGCAAATTGCTGATTGCCGATTGCCGATTGTAGACTGTAGACTGGGGACATGTATTTTACAAAAAGCTAAATTATTACAAAATAATTGATTTTTTTAAATTAAAAATTACAATGTAAAAATGAGAACATTTTAGTAGTTTCGCAATAAAATGACAATGATAGTGTTTTATTGCGGAGATACCTTGGAAGAAGATATTTTTTACTTTATGTATTGTCACTGGTATAATGCGTTAGAAATTATTTGGGTAAAGGGGAGGCAAATGTGAAACTTTCTGATGTATTAGCTAAAGAACATATAATTATTAATCTATATGGGATGAACAAATTTGAAGTGTTAGAAAAAATGGTGAAAGTAACAAAATCTTCCGCAAAAGTTGTAAATGAAGTAGATTTGCTGGAAAAAGTAATCTCACGGGAAAAGATTAAAAGTACGGGAATTGGAGGTGGGATTGGAATCCCTCATGCGCAAACACTAGGAGTTACTGATTTTATTGCGTGTTTAGGAATATCACAGGAGGGCATCGATTTTAATGCCCTTGATGAAAAACCCGTACATTTGGTTTTTCTGATCGCAACAAAGGAAAGAACAAATAATATATATCTGGAGCTTCTCAGCAGTATAGCAAGGTTATTTGTCGATGAAACATTTAAACAAAAAATAATTAAATCAAAATCTCCGGATGAAATAATGCAGCTTATAAGTGAAAAAGAAGAAGAAAATTAATGAAATGAGAACTTAAAATATAGAATCCCCGTATCTTCTGTTAAATATATATTTGTACAAAATTTATTATTATAAAATTAGGTGAGGATAAACCTTTACAAAATACTTTATCATTACAGCGGCATTTTTTGCAACGAATCCACCAATAATAAATAGAACCGCTAATAAACGCTAATATGAGTTTTTTTGTTAGCGTCCATTTGCATTTATTCTCGGTTAAATAGAACTGTCTAACGGATTTTACCCACACCTTATCCCTACAACGCCATTTGCCAAATTTAACACTATATATTGTGTATCTATTTCCAAAATATAAAATCCCAATGAAACATTCATGATATGGTGGCTCACTATAGTCGCCATGGTTGTCGTCCTCATTCGGATCATCCCTGGTCTCCGGGTCCTTTGAAAAAGATGAACTTATGAAAAGCTGGTTTCTGTTTATTGCTTTAACCATTGTGTTGACGAGTGTATCCTGTACAGAAAAAGCACACACTCTCGGAGTTCCCGGCTCGCCGCCCTTCGCTCAAACACTTCCCGACTTTTCATTGAATGACCCAAATGGAAATACGTTTACTAACGAGAGTATTTCCAAAGATGGCATAGTGCTGGTGGTGACGGCGCCTATTTTGAAGAATAAATCTGCCCAGGAAAAGTGGAATAAATATCTCTTAAAAGCCAAAGCGGGTTCCAAAGCCAAACTGGCCTTCATGGAAGACATGCAACCGAGCTTATTTAAGGGCGTGGCCATTAAGGGTATGAAGAAGGATTACAAGTTCGGCAAGGAGCCGATTCTCCTGATTGACAACGACGGAGAGATCCGCCGTGCCCTGAAAGTGCCTAAGGGAAAAACGATTATCCTGGTCTACGACCGTGACGGCAAACTCGTTCATTTAGAAGCTGGGAAACCTTCGGCGCAGGCCGCCGAGACGATGTGGAAAAAAGTGAAAGGTACCGACAAGAAAATCCAATAGTGTCTCGTCAATTATCAAGACGGGAGCATTCCCGATTTTTTGTAACTATTCACACCTGACTGTCGGCAGACAGCCACTGTATCACAACCATCCTGCTTGTGATATTTGGCGCTCAAGCTGGAAGCTTGAGTTACTATTACCCCCTTCAATTGCTTTTTTATAAAAAATTGGGAATGCCCCCTTATCAAGTGTCGGAAAGAGACGAGACACCAGTGTTATTTACTTTTTTTCAATACTACGTGAAATACTATGATTGTTTTGTCCATATATGCATAAAATTAACCATATTGTGATTTTACATCTTTTCTTCCCGCCATATTCAAGATTCATGGCAACTATTCAGCATAAACATTACACGACTCCCGGCGGGTTCAGGTTTGTAACCTGAACCTATGAGTTTATGCGTATAATGGGACTATGTACTGTGGTAAAATTCCAATGCCCAAATCACAAAATCCATGTTTGGAAGCTGGAATTTATTTGTCATTTGTTCTGTTCATAGAAGGCTGGATTGAAAGTATGAAACGTTTGGTTCAGGTTACAAACCTGAACCCGCGAATGTAGTTTCCCGTGCCATTACGTTCCCAAACATGAATTTGGAAACGAGTTGTGCTTCGGTAGTTTAATAGATTACGCTGAATAGTTACGATTCATGAAATAAGTTTTTTAATTAACAGAAATGCATCATCCGCTGTATCGACTAAATGTAAAATATCCAGGTCTTTCTTGTATATTGCGTGATTTTCCTTATAGATTATATTTTCTATCCAATCCAAAAGGGGCTTCCAGAATTGTTTATTTATGAGAATTATAGGGATGGGCTTACTTTTTTTCGTTTGAATCAGGGTTACCATTTCAAATAATTCGTCAAGCGTGCCAAATCCGCCGGGAAAAAAAATATAAATCTCAGAAGCAAAGGAGAGCATTAATTTTCTTACAAAAAAATAATTAAAATCGATGGATTCCTTCACATATTTATTTGTCTTCTGTTCATGGGGCAGTTTGATATTTATGCCTACAGACCTACCTCCAGCTTCATAGGCGCCTTTATTCGCTGCCTCCATCACGCCAGGCCCTCCTCCGGTAATCACCGCAAAACCCCTCTCTGCTAATTTGTAACCCAATCTTTGTGCATCCTTATAAACGTTATCATTAAAACCAAGACGTGAAGTTCCAAAAATACTTGCCGCAAGTTTATATTTTTTCAGAAATTCATACCCATTTACAAATTCACCAATAATTTTAAAAATCCGCCATGACGAAATCTCTTTGTCATGATCCTCCATAACCCCGGCAATTCTGTGGCCGGGTTTTATTTTAGATGCGCGTATTTTTGAATCCTGATTTTTTTTCTTTGGCATATAACATATTCCTTTCTTGAGATTTTACTTTGCCATATATAACCTTGTAAGTAAATTGATATTGAGTTTATTAAGCAACCACGAGGGTTGCCCCTACTGGGATAACCAATGCATTCTTCCTTTCAGAGAATTCACGACGAACTGTTTGTCGGATTTATAATATATATTATTACGTATTGCCAGATAATACAGAACAATAGTACAATATTATTTTGTTGGGGAAGAGGGGAATCTGATAGTCTTTAGCCAAACAAGTCTGATTTTAGAAATTTAGCGATAAAATGGCTTTCTGAAAAATAGATTTATTTGACCAAGCATACTATCAAACACTCCCTAAAGCTTCTCTTGATAGAGAGGCCTTGGGGTGTGTAAATTTTTCGAAAACCTTATTTGTTTGACTATATAAAGGAGGGGAATAAGAGATGGGAACAATCGATAATTTTAGAAACAGAAAGGGTTGGAATAAATTATTTGCGGGTCTGATTATGTTTATTATGTGGTATGTACTTTTCGGCAATCATAAATATGCCATTTATGGGAAAAAAGATGCTGCAACAAAGGAGACGCCAACCGTAAACGAAGAATACAAAAAGCCTGAACTGGAAGCTGAGACGCCCTAATTTTACAACGTATTCCGTTCACAATGCCCAACACAGTTCATTTTTCATTTTTTTTTCGTGGCCATGCCACGCTATCAAACACCCTTTATCTATTACTAAAAAACATGATACACAAATCAATAAAAAACATCGGTAAACTATTTATAGTTTTCTTTTGCACGGTTGTTTTAATCCATACTCCATGGAAAACCTGTATGGGTAAGGAGGTAAAAAATAATCAGGAAAAGGGACCATGGGATACATTATTGTTTCAAATAAAGGATGTATATGACGCTATGACAGATATGGATACAAGCAATATACCACTTAAAGATAAAATCAGGGGATGGGAAATTTTTTTAAATACTGATGCGGTACAGCTTGATAATCCGCACTCAGACGAAGACGATTCAATCCGCAAGAAAATAAAAGAAAGAATCGAATTCTGGAAGCATATTGAAACCCTTGCATTAGCGGATTTGCACGAAGAATCAAATAAACCTTCGGAAATGCGCGTTGTGGCAGATGCTCAATGGCAGAAAGAGATACTGGCAAATAAGTATTTTCTAAACGCAAAAAAATACATGGAAAAGGGCGATTATATTAACGCTGAAATCTGTTTTGAAAAACTCATGTCACTGGGGACAAGACTATCGCCCGACGTATATTATTTACGCAGCGCCATTCAGGTTGAAAGAGAGAAATATGAAGACGCTGTGCAGACGCTTAACGACTATTTGGGCCAAATAGGCAGTTCGTCTTATTATGAGGAATTGGCTTCTTTGTCCGCTGACGCACGGGAGAAAGAGGTGGAAAACCAGGGAAAAGAGGGAGATATCCTGAAAAGAGAAATTGAGGTCCGGATTGAAGATGCAAAAAATACCCTTAACGCTTACCGGAAACTGTTAGAACGCCGGGCAGAGGTTTATCGCAAGGAACTCGAATTGTTGTCCGACAGGGGTGAAGATATTTCCGGGGATGTAGTGATGGATTACGAAAAAGAAGAAATCTCCCTTAAACCGGAAGAAAAAAATAGAATCGAAGAAGCAAGAAAGATGTTAATTACGTATTTAAAGCAAGCTGAGAAAAAACCAAAGGCTTATCAGGAAGTATTGAATTTACTCATGAACCCCAATAAAAACTGAGGTAAAAAAACGAAGTACGAAGTACAATTTTAGATTTACGAATTACGATTTACGGTTTTAAATCATACCTCGTAATTCGTACTTCGCAAATCTAAAGATGAATCAAACGTCCCTCGCCATACACAGTAACGGGATAACTGGTCATATCAAATGGGTCTCCGTTCCAGCATACAAATGACGCCCATTTATCAGGTTCTAAAGAGCCTAATATTGTATCTATTCCCAGTATCCCTGCATTTTTTGCCGTGATGATTTCAATTGCCTGTTGTTTGCTTAATCCGAAACGAATAAACCAGCGCAGTTGCAAAAGAATCATTCTCTGCAATATTACGGGATGGTCTGACATGAGGCCGAACGATACGTTTGATTCCAAGAGGTATCGCACGTTTTTCCAGTTTTCGTGTTTTAACTCTACCTTATACGCCAGTGAATCCATTGGCCCGTAAATAACAGGTATATTTCTTTCCTTTAATTTATGAAATATATCGATTTTATGAACATCGCATGCATGGTCAATGGTAAACTTTATGGAATACTCCGGGTGTATTGCCTTGAATTCGTCCGCAAACCGCAGAAACGATTCGATATCGTCTGTCTTATGTATGTGTACCCTCAATACTATTTTCCCGCAGAGAATGTCACGCAGGATTTCATCTTCACGGGAAAAATCTATATCTTTCATTTCTGTGCCCTTCGCTATTTTTTCCATTTTTTTTATTACGGCATATACTTTTTCCCTGAAGAGGGCTAAAGCGCCCATGCGTGTATATGGACGTTTTCCCTTCCATTCACGTGTTGACATGGGATTGTATCCCAGCGCCGCTTTTATGCTAATTGGAGCTTCCCTGATGAGGGCGTTTGTGGTTGTGCTTCCATAGTTGCGGATAACCGCCGATCTCCCGCCAAGAATATTCCCGCTGCCTGGCAAAACACATGAATAAAGTATGCCTGCTTCTATTGAATCGGCGAAAGAGACATCATCCATTTGTACGGAATCAAGGGCGTTGGCAAGTGTTAAAAAGGTATCCATTTTCTCATTTGCTTCTTCTTCACTCGCAGGTTCTCCTGCCCTGCACATCCCTATGTGGCAATGGGGGTCAATAAATGCAGGGGTGATTACCGGATACTCGCCAAGTATTTCGCCCTGACGTGTATTTGAAACGTTAGCTACCGTATTGTGGTCAAAATTAATGAAAGCGTCTTTTATAACCTCTTTGCCGGTATAAATCATAGCGCCTTTCATCGAAAGCATTATTGTTTCTCCCTGATAATAAACGTGCCTTCCGGTGGTTGAAAAAGGATAGTTTTTACCCGCTCCTGCATCAGATTGCCAAACAACCTTGCTTGTTCATCAGTTGCTTTGCCGGAAAGCGTCAAAGGCATAAGTTTTTCCATGCGTTCATCCGCATGTACCAGCGCCGGGTCGTAAGCGATTTCAACTGTTTTCCCCGTGTCCTTTCGCTGGAATAACAATGTACACGTTGCTTTTGCATCTGTCTTTTGTTCAGGAGCAAACGACATCAAATTGTACCGTCCATATTTTCCGGTAGGGCCAAAGCCCTTAAAACCGCTCTCGGCGGCTGCGCCGGTTATCATGGATACAATCTGTGATATTGGCCCGTTTACATTTTCATCGACGCCGCCCATGATGGTCACACTTATATTTCCCCTTACCGGCGTCTCCTTGCCGTATAATGCCTTCAGCGCCAATTGGGTTGATTTGTATGCGCCGGCAACTGCAGGGCAGGAATGTCCCGCAAACTTTACCGCATCGGCATACGTAAAAACAAACGCCCCATCATTGTCCATTGCGCCCAGGATAATCGACAGCGGGTCTTTAAGCGTGATCGGTTCAGCGGAGTCAAAGAAATCCTGCGCAAATTTCGTTTGTCCTTCTGCGAATACCAAATCACCATTAAGCAACTTACACAAAGGGAGTAATAGCATAAAACAAAAGAAGACTCGTTTTGACAGCAGGGCGACAATATGTGATTTATTCATTGGTGTAAAATTCCTTTTTAATAATAACGTTAATGTAATTCTCTATTGAAGAAAATACGATAGTCATATAAAATGTTTCACTTGTGGTAAATTTTTTAATCTGTGTAATCTGTGGTTCCGCCTTTCGTATTTCATGCTTGATTGGTGCTGGCTATGCCAGTTTAGGAATATGTTAAGTAATATAGTTTTATGGCCTGTATGAAAAGTAAAAGAATAGAGGCTAGTTTATCTAAGAACAAAGATTTAGGCAAGTGCAATATGACAGAAAAGATCAGGATAGGCATTGTTCCTTATATGAACGCAAAGCCTTTGATATATGGACTTGAATGCCATAAGGATTCCGTAGAATTGTTATTTGAAGTGCCTTCGCTTTTGCCTGGCATGCTGAACAATGATCGTATTGATGTAGCCCTCATTCCTTCCATTGAATATTTCAGGAACGGGTGTTTTGCAATTATACCGCATATAGCAATCGCTTCCCACGGGGCGGTTGAAAGCGTTAAGATATTTTCTAAAGTACCGATTGCAAACATACAAACTGCGGCATTAGATACAAGTTCATTAACTTCCCGCGCACTTACAAGGATTATTTTGCATGGTCAATATCATCTTACGCCCGGCTACATGCAATTCAATGAACAGTACAACATTGCAGAAACAAGGGCCGATGCGGTTTTAATTATTGGCGATAACGCTATCAAGGCGGCAGACAATGGGTATGTTACCTTAGACCTTGGACAGGCATGGTATGAATATACAAGACTCCCTTTTGTTTATGCGGTCTGGGTGGTGAAACGGGGGAGAAAAATACCCGGGCTAAACGAATTACTGCTGAACTCAAAAAAACTGGGCATTCAGCACATAAAGGAAATTGCCATGTCTGAGGCAAAACGGCTTAATATATCATTCGAAACATGTCTGCATTATCTTACAAATGCTATTCAATACGATTTAGGCAAGGAGGAGATACAAGGGCTTAAGAAATTTTACCAGTGTGCGGTAACAATGGAATTAGCGCCCAAAGGAGAAAGGGTGATATTTAATGACACCTGATTCCTGCCCGGTAGATAGGCATCTGCAGGAAATACTTTTAAAACCGGCGCAAAATAAAAAAATAACCGCGGATGAAGGAGCACGTCTCTTTGAATATAAAGAGCTTCTCATGTTGGGAATTGCATCTGACGAGGTCTGTAAGAGAAAACATCCGGAAAACTTCCGTACCTACATTATTGACAGAAACATCAATTATACGAATATTTGCACATCGGGGTGTAAATTCTGCGCCTTTTATAAAAATATTGAACATAGTGATGGATATATCATTTCAAAAACGGCGCTTTATAAAAAAATAGAAGAAACTTTAGCATTAGGCGGGAAGCAGATACTCATGCAAGGGGGACTGCACCCAACGCTGAAGATAGATTTTTATACTGATTTATTACTCTCCATTAAGAAAAACTTCGATATACACATACACGCCTTTTCTCCTCCGGAGATAATGCATTTTTCCCATCTAAATACCCTGCCAATGCCGGAAGTGATACGTATATTAAAAGAGGCGGGGCTTGATTCCATCCCCGGCGGCGGCGCGGAAATATTGACAGACCGTTGCAGAAAAATCATCAGCCCAAATAAATGTTCTGCGCAGGAATGGCTGGACGTGATGCAATCTGCCCATGAGCAAGGCATGAAAACGACTGCTACAATGATGTTTGGCCATATCGAAACGACGGAAGAACGCATCGAACATTTTGAAAAAATCCGGCAGCTTCAGGATAAAACAGGCGGGTTTACTGCCTTTATCGCGTGGACATTTCAACCGAAAAACACACAATTGGAAAACGCGCTTTCCGGCAGTCATGATTATTTAAAAACCCTTGCCATTTCCCGGCTGTATCTTGACAACATTGAGAATATCCAGGCATCATGGGTCACACAAGGCGCTAAAATAGCGCAACTCTCTTTAAAATTCGGTGCGAATGACATGGGGAGCACAATGATTGAGGAAAATGTTGTGAAGGCAGCGGGAGTAAGTTATACCATGGAAAAAGAGGAAATTGAATTTTTGATAAACGACGCCGGCTACCAGGCGAAACAACGCGATTTATATTATACCCTGGTGTAAATCCATTATTTTCCGAATAAGATAGAGAATATCGAAATAGACCTGAGGAAGAAAAAAAGAAAATGAGTGTTTATGACGTTCTAAAACTTGAAGAAAGGATTAAAGAGCTTGAAAATAACGTCGCTAAACTCAGGCAGGTTGAAGAAAAGTTAAAGGAAAGCGAAAACAGTCTTGCCAACGCACAGAAAATTGCCCATCTGGGAAACTGGGAATGGGATATAGTGAATAATATATTGCATTGGTCAGATGAGATATATCGTTTATTCGGTCTGGTTCCGCAGTCGTTTGGCGCAACGTATGAGGCGTTCCTGAATTATGTACACCCCGGTGATAGGGAATTTGTAAAGGAATCTGTAAAAAATGCCCTCTATGAAAAGAAGCCGTATAGCATTGATCACCGTATAGTCTTACCGGACGGCGCAGAGCGGGTAGTCCATGAACAGGCGGAGGTCATTTTTGACGCTACAGGTAAGGCTATCCGGATGAACGGAACGGTTCATGATATTACGGAACGTAAGAAGGTGGAAGAAGAGATTAACCTCTTCCATACAATAACGACTGCAATTGCCGAAGCGGAGGATTTTCACACCGCCCTCAACGTGGTATTGCATAAAGTGTGTGAATCCACAGGCTGGGTATACGGTGAAGCATGGCTTTCTTCATCCGATGGCAAGCGCCTCGATTTTGACGAGGCGTGGTATGGTAATCATGAAGATCTTGACGGATTTGTAAAACAAAGCAAAACATTTAACTTTTTACCGGAAATAGGGATGCCCGGACGTGTATGGGCTTCAGGGAGACCGGAGTGGAGACACGATACAACGGTTGATGGAGACTTTCCACGCGCGAAGATTTGTGTGGAGTATGGTTTCAAAGCGGCAATGAGTATTCCCGTTATAGCCGATACCAAGGTTATTGCAGTACTGGTTTTCTTTGTACGAAAACAACAGAATGAAGACGAGCGACTAATCAAACTCGTGTCAGCGGTTGCTTTACAGTTAGGCGCCATTGTACAGAGAAAGAAGGCAGAAGAGGAATTGAGAAGGCTTTCCACGGTTATCGACCATAGCATCAATACCATATTTATTACGGACGTTAGAGGAACTATTGAATATGTAAACCCAATGTTTGTACAGGTAACAGGATATTCAAAGGAAGAAGCAATCGGACAGAACCCCCGCATCCTTACCTCCGGAGAGACTACCCATGCAGAATATGAGGAGTTGTGGAAAACTATTGCTGCAGGAAAAACATGGCGGGGGGTCTTTAAAAACAAGAAAAAGAACGGACAATACTACTGGGGTAACGGTGTGATTTCTCCCATAAGAAACGATAGAGGAAACATTACACACTTTCTTGCGGTGCAGGAAGATATCACGGAAAAGATGAAATCTGAAGAAAGGAGCAGATACCTTACCGCCTATGATGAACTGACAGGCTTGTACAACCGGGCATACTTCATGACGTTATTGAATGACTGGATATTGCCTGCTCAAAATAATAATAAAGCCGGTGTTATCCTTCTGGTTAATATTGATAAATTCAGACTAAATAATGACGCTTACGGGCACAGTGCTGGAGATAGATTACTGCATGGCATTGCAGGACTCCTGCAAAATACATTAGCGGAAATCGATTCCTTATCTATGAGAAATGACGCCGGACAGAGTTTTGTTGGACGCATGGGCGGGGATGAGTTTGCAATCTTCCTGCCTTTTAAAGGTGAAAAAGAAGGGATAGCGGCAGCCGAACATGTAAGGAAAAAGATCGAAAAATTCCGCGCGATTGAAATAACAGGTAATTTGACTGCAAGTATTGGCGTTGTTCTTTATCCAAGGCACGGAGTAACGATAAACGAACTTTTTACAAAGGCCGACGCCGCTGTTTACCTGGCTAAGGAGTTGGGGCAAAACAGAACACACCTTTATCATCCTGAAGATCGCATTTTAGAAAAGATGCATTCGCGGATACGGTGGAAGGAAGAAATTCAAAGAGCTATCGAAGAAGACCGTTTTGTTCCCTGGTTTCAACCAATACTCAATTTGAATAACAATGAAATACACCATTACGAGTCCCTTGTCAGAATGTGCACGCAGGATGGGAAAATAATATTTCCGTCATCGTTTATCGATGTGGCTGAAACGTTGGGTTTGATCCCGCTCATTGACCGCGTTGTTATAGAAAAGACAATAAAATTCCTGTCTAATCTCAACAAAAAAAGGGGGTTCCCGTCGTTCAGCATTAATCTTTCCGGAAAGGATTTTAGTGATGAAAGATTGTTTGAATACCTGAAAACTACAATATTGGAAACAAAGGTAGACACAAGACGTCTCATTTTTGAAATAACGGAGACGTCCGCCATTCGTGATTTAGACAGTGCGATAAAGTTTATTAAAGAATTGAGGGCAATCGGATGTGGCATTTCACTGGATGACTTCGGCGTGGGGTTTACCTCATTCAGGTATCTGAAAGAGCTGGAAGTCGATTATCTTAAAATAGACGGCTCATTTATAAAAAATCTCCATGGAGATTGCCATGACCAGCTTTTTGTAAAAGCAATTGCCGATGTAGCAAAAGGGATGAATATCAAAACCATTGCCGAATTTGTAGAGCATGAGGAAACAATGAACATTCTCAGGGAATTTGCTATTGATTATGCTCAGGGATATTTTATAGGAAAACCCTCCCCGGAAATCTTGTAACGGATAGGGGGGGTAACCGATGGGGTCATGTCAATAGGTTACAGGCTGTCCGAGAATGCAAGTTTTCACAAATTTGCTTATAATTATTAGGGTAACAGGGTTGCAATGGCGAAAATGGACGATATAATTATAAGTAAAAATGAGAACAACAAATCCAAACCACATC
>NZ_JBDIWA010000042.1:0-28715 GCF_039794105.1 Candidatus Kuenenia sp. | reverse complement strand
TCCGGTTTTACGCCAATTGCAATGGCTTCTTCGCCATTATGGAGCATTACATTGCTTAGTTTTTCATAACCAAAACTGACTTTTGCCAAATCCGAAAGTACGATTCGCTGCTGGCCATCGGATTTTATTACGATATTTTCAATTTCTTCCGCCGAATTAAATTCCCCAACCGTTCTTATCCGGTAATCTCTTCTCTCAATGCCCATAATACCTGAAGAGATATTCACGTTTTCCGCTTTTAAGATAGAAACAAGTTCCGCTATTGTTACACCGTATGCAGCCATTTTCTGGGGATTGATAATGATATGCATCTCTTTGTCAGTCCCGCCATGAATCGCAAGATCGGCAACCCCCTTTACCCGGTCAAGATATTGTCTGACTTCGTCTTCAAAATATGTCCTGTAGGAATAAATCGAGCGGGGATTGTCTTCCGTTGCATGCAAAATAATCCATATAACGGGTGACGCCGCGCTTCCCGTGGGATTGATTATTGGTTTATCAACATTTTCAGGATATTCAGGCACTTCGTTGAGTTTATTGGAGACCCGCAACAACGCATCGTCAATTCTTGTTTCAATTGTGAATTTTAGTGTAATTGAACCCATACCGTCGAACGACTCGCTCTCCATTTCTACAAGTCCGGGTATGCCCTTTAAAACCTTTTCCTGTTCTTCGATTATTTCGCGTTCAATGTTGTATGGAGTCGCCCCCATCCACGTAGTAGTAACCGTAATTTCAGGTTCGGTAATGGTGGGACTTAACTGGTATGTCATTGTGAGAAGGCTGATTACCCCGAAAAGCACAACAAAGATAATCCCAACTATAATAGTAACCGGTTTTTCAATGGAAAATCTGATGCTGTCCAAAAGATTATTTCCCCTCTCTCTTTACATTTATTCTCTGGCCGTCACGAAGCCGTTCATTTCCTTTTATTACCACCTCTGTTCCTTCCATAAGGCCAACTCCTTCAATGCCAGCCTTTGTTTCACTGTAATCCAGTACGCGAACCGGCGTCATATATGCTTGTGAGTCCTTTACCGCAAAAACCACCGTGTTTCCGAAAAAGTTGATTATTGCATCCCTGTCCACCAGAAGAGATTTCATTTCTGATCCGGAGGGCAAAGATACTATCGCCTCCATGCCGGACATAAGCGTTTCAGCGTCTGTTGTTCTTATTCTTACAGGGAACGTTCTTGTTGACACATCGCCGTGGGGAATCACGGCAAATATTTTCCCCTTGAACATTTTTTCGTTAATTTTGACTACGGCATCCATGCCTTGTTTCATTAACAAACATATCTTTTCAGGAACGTTGAGGGCTACTTCAACCACATCGGTTTGCGCAATGGTTGCGATGGCAGTGCCTGGCGTAAGCCATTCTCCAACTTCCACATATTTTTTTAATATTACGCCATTAAAGGGTGACCGTATGTTTTTCTTTTGAAGTTCGATGGAGAGCGATTCCAATTCCGCTTTTATTGAATCTGATTTCTTTTCAAAGTTCAGCAATTTAAATATAATTTCATCATACACCTGTTGAGAAACGACTTCTTCTTGATACAGTTTTTCAACCCTTTGTTTGTTTAATAACGCCAGATCGATGTCGGATAAAACCTGATCTCTTAACGCCTTTTTCGCTTTAATTTCTTTTCTCAGTAAATCCGAATTCGTTTTTACAAGCAACTCTCCCTTCTTTACCCTAAAACCTTCTTCAAGGTTTACATAGTCTGCCTTGCCATTTACTTCAGCCGCAACATCCGATATATAGGGATAATTTACCGTTCCCACAAATTCAGTCTTTGGAGTCATCATGCCGGAGGTGATTTCTGAAACAACAACAAGCGGCGGTGGACTCTGTTTTTCGCTTTGACCGAAAAGCAATGAAATAGTTGAGAGTAGTACAAAAGGCACGATAAGAAAATAACACGTCCGCATAAACATAAGGTATCCTTAAAAAAGTAAATTTACGTTTTGGCAAAATATCTAACGATGAAATCCGATTTCGTATTTGAAAATTAATATTCAATATTCAATGCTCAATGCTCAATGTTCAAATTGTTGCTCATTTGCCTTTATTCTTTTATATTGAACATTGAGAATTGAATATTGAGCATTAACGGATATATAATACGTCAAAATTATTTCATTGTCCCTGACGCGAAGATATCTACAAATTCCTTTATAATCGCATCTGAATCATCAATTCTGTATTTTTTCCACATGAGAAATTCCTTTACATCAAAATAGGAAAATAACATCCCAAGGAAGGCACGTGCTGCAGTTTCAGCATTAAACTCCCGAAGAACCCCTTTCTTTTGCATCGTTGTGAAATAAGAAGCCAGCGTTTTAAAAATTTCATCAATAAACGCATGATACATTTTGAGGATTTTTTGGGGATATCTTTGTATTTCAATATGCATTATTTTTATTATGTCTTTTCTTGCGGCAAGCGTATCTAGAAATCTTTCCGCAATAACAGTCAATGCTTCCATATAATTCATTTCAACAACCTCCGGAAGAAGTCCTTGTAAAGCCGGAAGAAACGAATAGGTATTTAAAACTTCTTCAAAAAGTTTTTCTTTTGATATAAAATGCCTGAAAATCGTTACCTCTGCAGTACCCGCCTCTTTTGCGATCTCTCTCGTAGTTGTGCCAAGATAGCCTTTTTTTGAAAAAAGCTTCAATGCCGTTTCCAGAATCTTTTTCCTCGCCGAGTGTGCTTCTTCCTGATGACCGGACATGATATATAACGAATACTGTTGTTTATTCAAATAAAATTGATTTGCAATTGTAAGCATACGCTTACATTCGCATTATAATTTGAATATATTGTTTTTCAACATTTAAAACATTACTTTGTTAAAAAATGCGTCTGGAAAAATATTTCTGAGTCGTAAGTCGAGTCGGCCACAACTTATGACTTAGCAATGCTTTGCGACAAATATTTACTCTTGATTTTAGCCTTTACTTCCGGTATTAATTGCACTTGTAAATTTTTTACACAATCAATTACCGGAGCAAAGGATTTGAGTATTTTCAGAACAAACATATCGTTATTAAATAAATTTCTTGAACATTTTGCATCGTGTTTTACTAAAAAACAATTTGCAATGTTTCTCCTTGTCGTCTACGCAATGTTTAAAGACTATAAAAGAAATTCTCTGGAGGCCATGGCGCAAGCCGTTCATAAGGATTACCAGAAATTTCAATACTTCTTTTCTGAATCCAAATGGGATTTACCCGCATTAAAGCAGAAAAGAATGGACATTATCCAAAAACAAAGAACCACGGCATTGACAAAAGACAGCATCCTTACCATAGATGATACCGGATGTCCAAAGCCCTATGCTAAAAATACAGAGGCAGCCAAATGGCAATATTGCGGTCCACTTAAAAGGCCGGAAACTTGCAATGTTGTTGTTGGCGCGGCATTTGTCTCAAAAACAAAACATTTTCCTCTGGATGTTATTCCCTACCTTCCTGCCGATGAGTTCGGGGAAGGTAAAGATGACCCCAAATTTAAAGACAAAATACAAATAGCAATGGATATGTTTGATGCTGCTTTGAACGTCTTTGATTTTTCAGCAATTGCCTTCGATTCATGGTATGCCTCTCAACGGTATCTCGAGCATATTCACGCAAAAAAGAAATACTTTTTTTCAGAAATAAAATCAAACAGAAATATCTTCATGTACCATCCGGAAAAACAAAAATATTGTCGTGTCAAACCTGATGAGCTCGTGACCCTCATCAAAAAGCATTATGCCGACAAAATCAAGTATGTTACTTTAAAATCCGCGGATGGAAGTGAAGTTTCCTATAAAACCTACACGTTTGACGCCAAACTGAATGGTTGCAATGTCCCGTTGAAGTTTGTGATAATTTTGGGAAAATGGAACAAGGAAGATGATAAAAAATATCATGTCCTTATCACCAATCAACTCGACGCCTCTGTAAAAACGGTTATCACAAACTATCTGTTGCGTTGGGGTATTGAACACTGTTTCAAGGAATTGAAGGATACTTTTTATTTCGATCATTATCAGGTAAGGCACATTGACAAGATTGAGCGATATTGGAATATTTGTCTGATCTCATGGACATTCGTTTATTGGATAAAACAAAACGCTTACTTCGACAAGCTCAGCACAAGTATCTGGATAAAATCATGGAAACAAAACCTTCTACCTTTAATGAATTCAAAAAAGCAATCAATTCCCTGCTTGAATTCTCATCAACAAACGCTTTATCAAAGAACGAAAAACTCTCACAAGAATATTTTAAAATTAAATCCGCTCGCTTTAAGAAAAAAATCGCCGCTTAATTTTTAACAAAGTAATGTTAAAACAGGAACAATGAGGGAACAATGAGGGAACAATGAGGGAACAATGAGGGACACTTCCCTTATTGTTCCACCAAATCAAGCAAGAAATATGGGAAGTGTCCCCTAAACGTTTAGGAATTTCAAGGTTAGGCCTGAAAGGCTGTCAGTATATAGCAGGGGGTGAAGCCCCATAAGCGCTAACTTAAAATTACGGATTAATGTAACCGTGTATTGAATAACGAATATCGAACAAGGAATTTCGAATTATGAGGTTTTCTTATCCTCCTTTTGTTTCGCGGTTTTTACGCTTGTTACAAAAAAGGCAAAATCTATTAACGTTTCCCCATATACATGAGGACATGCTTCAAGATCAAATATTCTCTTATCCTTCGACATTCATTATTCCTTGTTCGATATTCGATATTAGACTCCTTTCTGCCTGACGGCAGACAAGGGAAAAATATCAAAAACAAGTTAGCGCTTATGGGGCTTCACCCCTGGCTATATGCTTTCTGCCCTTCAGGCCTGTTGTTTTTCAGTAGTTTAATAGATTACGCTGAATAGTTACAAAATGTTACGGATTTTTAATGTCCCTTGATTAATGCCATAACTTCCGCACGGGTGGCAGGGTTATCGCGAAAGATGCCTCTTACTACCGAAGTTAGTACCTTTGTGCCGGGTTTTTTTATTCCCCGCATGGTCATGCAGAGATGTTCTGCTTCAATGATGGTGAGAACACCCTTGGGTTTTAATGCCTTCATGATAGATTCGGCAATATCGGTAGTAAGCCTTTCCTGTACCTGTGGCCGCCTTGCTTCAATATTAACCACTCTGGCAAGTTTACTAATGCCCGTTACCCTGTTCCCCTGAGGGATATAGGCAACATGGGCAACTCCACTGAAAGGAAGGAGATGGTGTTCACACATGGAATAAAAAGGAATGTCTTTTAAAAGAACTATTTCATCGTATTTTTCAGATTTTAATACCTTAATTACAGAGTGAGAATCCTGCCCGATACCCGCAAATATCTCTTCGCACATTTCGGCGACCCTTTCAGGTGTTTCCTGCAATCCTTCACGGTTGGGGTCTTCTCCGATGCCTTCTATAAATAAACGTATAGCCGCCTGAATTTTTTCCTTATCTATCAAAAAAAAGCTCCTCTATGACAATAATCCATAATCCTCTAATACAGTCTTTAGTCTTTCCTCATTTTCTTTCGTTATCTCGCACAGCGGCAAACGCATCTCACCGTTTAGCCTCCCTAATAATTTCATAGCCGTCTTCACAGGAATGGGATTTGTCTCAACAAACATCCCTTTGCATAACGGAAAGAGCTTGTAGTGGTATTCCAGCGCCTTCCCGAAATTGCCTTCTAAACAATGCCTGACGAGAGTGGCGGTATCGGACGGAACTATATTGGCGGTTACCGATATTACCCCTTTCCCTCCCACGGACATAATGGGGAGGATAAGGGAATCTTCTCCGGAAAGAACTGTTATATTGCACAGTTGCAATATTTTCGTTGCCTGATCGATATTCCCGGTAGCATCTTTTATTGCCACAATGTTTTTCATTTCAGCAAGCCTTGCCACGGTTTCGGGCAAAATAGAAATACCCGTCCTGGAAGGTACATTATATATTACAATGGGAATATCAACCTCTTCTGCTATTGCTTTATAATGCCGGTAAAGCCCTTCAGGGGTTGGTTTATTATAATAAGGAGTAATGACCAAAGCGCCGTCTGCCCCTGTTTTTCTGGCATGTTTTGTCAAATGGATGGCTTCTTTGGTATTGTTCGACCCCGCTCCCGCGATAACGGGTATCCTGCCGGATACATAATTTACCACCTCGCTTACCACCTGTTCATGTTCTTCAAAAGAAAGCGTTGCGGCCTCGCCGGTTGTGCCGCAGGGAACGATTCCATTTGTTCCGTTCTCAATATGAAATTCAACAAGCTCTTTTAATTTTTTATAATCAACTTGTCCATTATTAAAGGGGGTTACCAAGGCCACCAGGGAACCTTTAAACATAATCAAGCTCCTTTTTCAGAAATAACAAAAACACAATTATGGTACGCAAGAAATAATGCTTTCTACCTTTTGAAATGCAATCGTTTATCCAAAGTAAAAAAAAATATTGAAATTCTTAAACACCAAGTTAGTCCAACGAAGTCCCCTGCTTTGCCATACTGTGCCTGAAAATCAAATCTTTCATTTCCTGTACGGCTTTTTTTATTCCGACAAAAACAGATCGGGAAACGATGCTATGCCCGATATGCAACTCTTCTACATCCAGTGATTCCACGATAGACCCAACATTCTGATAGGTTAACCCATGCCCTGCATTTACCCTTAAACCTAAACCATGCGCAATCTTAATGCCTTGCCTGAGTTTTTCCATCCATTTCGCCCTTAAGTCCACATCCTTTGCATTTGCATAATTACCTGTATGCAGTTCTATAAACTGTGACCCAACCTCTTTTGCGGCCACAATCTGTTCTTCTTCAGGATCTATAAAAAGACTTATCAATATGCCTGCATCGGCAAGGCGTTTTACCACCCTGCCAATAACACTTTTTTGTGACGTTACATCAAGCCCGCCCTCGGTGGTAATCTCTTGCCTTTTTTCAGGTACGAGGGCGACCTGTTCGGGTTTTGTTTTAATTGCTATGTCTACAATTTCATCCGCAATGGACATCTCAAGGTTTAGTTTGGTAAAAACCGTTTCCCTGAGTAATAGTATATCCCGGTCTTGTATGTGCCTTCTGTCTTCTCTCAAATGAACGGTAATAATATCTGCGCCGCCAAGAATTGCAAAAGAGGCGGCAGTCACAGGATCAGGTTCATACGTCTTTCTTGCCTGGCGGATGGTGGCAACATGGTCGATGTTTACTCCTAACTTTATCATTGTTTTCCGCTTTCTGAAGGGTTCTCCCTTTCCCGGATATCAAGGTGGGCATCTGGCAATTTACCAACAATTTCAAGATTTTTGCTTAAATGGCATTTAATCGGCTGTTTGTAGGGGCCCGGGGGTTTTAATGAAGTAACATCAACATATGGCAAGATATCCTCCGGATTCAGCTTTTCCAGCAAAAGCTTTGAACCTTTTATTTTTACATTGACGTACTCATCTCTCAATTTAATAACATACGGATAATTATCCGGCATCAGTATTTTTATTTTTAACTTTTCTACAACCATGGTTTCCTGTTTTTCCACAACCTGCAGCCACATGCGTATATCCTGATCGCAGACAACAGGCACCGTAATGCTTTTATCTCCATGTTTAATGGTTACTTTTTGATCAATCTCAATTCGCCAGGGAAAAGTGCGGTTTTGTTCAACGGTAATACCTCCAATATCGACAGGTATCGTGTTAATAGATACAACCTCTTTTAAAGCATTCAAAGGGCCTTCAACTTCTACTTCGGCTGGAAAAACAAATTCGTTCGCAATAGTATATCCGATAGCAGGCTCCCCTTTTTTTTGCAAATTAACCTTAAGCCTTTTTTTTTGCAATTTCCCCAGTAAGACGCTTACCTTTTCAGGGTAAACGGATATTAATTTGACGGAATTAGGCAGGCCGAGATGCTCTCTGCCAATAATTACCGTCTGTTTGATTTGATCCTCAATTCCCTCCGGAGATTCCTGGATAACGTATTTTGCATGAACTTTTTGGTCTTTGATCAGACCCTTCGTCGTTTCAATCACATTTTGAGGGCCTCTGAGATGCACCACAATATCTTCCGCACTTTGCTCAAGCACCGTAATTCCTGTTGGGACAGAAACTGATAGCCTCACAACCTCTGTCAAATCTTCCGTATGCCTGTTAATTGCATACAGCCAGAGGGCGATTGCCATCACTAATGCCATAAATTTTGTGAGAAGATTGCCGGTAATTATTTCTTTAATCACGACTATTTAGTCCTGGAAAGGCTAAACTTTTCAGAGGATAGTTCGTTCAGAATCTTTTTCAATTCTTTGTCATCAACCCCACGGTTCAATGTCCCTTTGTATGTCACAGACACATTGCCCGTCTCCTCAGATACAACAATCACAATTGCGTCCGTTTCCTCTGTAAGCCCGACAGCCGCCCGGTGACGTGTTCCCAGCTCTTTTGATAATTCTTTATTTCCGGTAAGCGGCAACAAACATCCGGCAGCGCTTATTTTCTGCTCCTGAATAATCACCGCACCATCGTGCAATGGAGAACCTGGCCAGAAGATAGAGCATAGCAGTTCACAGGTGGCATCAGCATTTAGTTTAATCCCGGTTTCTGCAAAGTTGTTCAGGCCTGCTTCCCTTTCTATTGCAATAAGCGCGCCTATTCTCTTTTTTGATAAAATGCCGACAGCCTTAAGTATTTCATCAACTACCCGGTAATCAGGTTTTGCCATGGCGCTGAAAACAGGGCTCTGCCCAAGCCTAAACAATGCACGCCGGAATTCCGGTTGAAATAAAATAATCATTGGCACAATAAACACCGGCACAAATTCCGTTACCAGCCAATTGATCGTATATAATTGCAGTTTCCTGATAAAAAACAATATACCTACGGAGATCAAAACAATAATAAACGCCACACCTCTTAAAATGCTTGTGCCGCTCGTACCCTGCATAATTCTGAGGACGGCGTAAAGCATTATATAAATAAGAAATATCTCCCCCGCCGACCGTATAATCATACGTCCGCTGATATCTCCGAATAATACTGACAGGTTTTCTAACATCTTAAGTATTCCTTATCGCATCGCATATTGTCGCCACATGGACGGCAGCTTTAACATCATGTACCCGTATGATATTTGCGCCATTCATAATTGCCACGGCAAGGGTGGCAAGCGTTCCGTATAAACGCTCCTGCACTGAAACATTCAATAGCGCGCCAATAAAATTTTTCCGGGATGTGCCTATTAGCAAAGGATATCCCATTCCCTTAAACTCGTATAGCCTTTTCAGTATTTCCAGATTTTGCTGCATAGTCTTGCCAAAACCTATCCCCGGATCCAAAATTATTTTACTTTTCTCAATTCCTGCTTCCATTGCGGTAGAAATGGATCTCTTCAAACAGGATATTATTTCCGGAAACAGATCTTTACATATGGGATTTTTTTGCATTGTCAGGGGAGATCCTTTTTTATGCATTATGACAACAGGCACTCTTGCCCCGGCAATGACCTTTGACATGTTTTCATCGTCAATCAAACCGCCAATGTCATTTACCATTGACGCACCCTCTTCAATTGCTCTCTTTGCCACAACTGCCTTGTATGTATCGATGGAGATAGGTTTATTGATCTCTTTTGATAGTATCTTTATCAGCGGAATCACTCTCTTTAATTCTTCTTCTACAGATATCGGACTCGCCCCAGGTCTGGTAGATTCGCCGCCAATATCAATAATATCTGCTCCTTCAGCTATTATCTTATGCGCGTGATTAATCGCATCTTCAGGAACAAAATTCTTGTTGCCATCATAAAAGGAATCGGGCGTTATATTCAAAACACCCATAATGTGTGTTTTCCTGCCCAGGCACAGCTTTCCCCGAGGGTAATCAATTTCAAAATACCCGTTACCTGAATTTTCATGAATGCTTCCGTTCGTGTCTTCCCGCATTTGATCTGGTGGCACCGTATTACATAAATAGGATGATTATTAAACACACCCGTACATTAAACGGTAAAATCCTAAATCGGACAAGCCTGAAAACAATCCCCAGTCCTCAATCCTCAATCTGCAAATTGCCGACTGCCGACTGTAGATTGTAGATTGCATAAGGAACCAGTAAATATTTTGCCAAAAGTGCGAAGAAATTACTGATGTTTTACCACCAATCTTCCTCCATTGATTCCACAATACTTTGCGCCAATTTTACAAATGATTCGTTACTGGAAGAAGAGAGCGTTTCATTTCTTAAAACAATAAACTCTGTCGTGCCTTTTATATTCTTCCGTTCAACGATTGCCCTTCCCGTCCGTGTATCAACCCATCGAATGTCCGCCCTGATAGTTACTCTACTTTCCACAATATTGTCTTTTCTGTCCTCAATTAATACATTTTCATTTACACTGGAAATTTTTCCAAACAGAATGGAGTCTGCTTCATCTTTATCAACAATACGCAAATTTGTTCTTAACAACAGTTGGTCGCGTACTGCCCTGGTTAAATCGAATTCATATCCTCTGCGAAAGGTATCATTATCAAAAATGGGGACATAGATGCTTCGAACATTTGAACGAAGCAATGACTTTGAGCTGTAACCGCATCCCGCTATAAAAAAGAAGATCATTAAAAACACCAGAGCAGAAAGGGTGTAATGCCTTCTTTTAAAAACACAGGGTATTGTCATTTTATAAAAACACTTTGGCATAATGTTTTATCTTTTTCTCATAGGGTTATTTTATCGCCTCAATCATCCTGAGAAATTCCAATCTTTCCATAGCCCTTTCCGCCCAAATAGTATCAGGAAAATCCTTCATAACATATTTAAAATAAATCGCCGCGGAAGACGGGGTTTTTCTCCTCAAGTAAAACTCGCCAATTTCAAACTCCCGCTTTGCTTCAATAACTCTTATTTCTTCTATCATTCTCCCGGCGTCTTCAACATACACCCCATGTGGATTTGTTACGAGATATTCCTCAAAATCTTCCCTTGCGGATATCAGCAAACCATAGTTGCGCTCCTGCTGCCTTTCAAAGTAAACTTTTGAAAGTGGTATTTGATACTGCACATAGGGAATCCATTCGTTTCTTGGATAGTTTTCCATAAATTTCTTATATGCATCCACCGCATCTTCATAATATCCCAGTTTGAAATAGCAATCTGCTATTTTAATTTGCGATTCAGGGGCAATAGGTCCCATCGGGTGATTCTCAATAATCTTTTCAAATACCCTTATCGCGGCTTTCTCATTAGTCTCCATTTGCGCAATACCTACCTGAAACACCTTCTCATGCACCTCTTTTGTCCTCTTTGTTCCCGGATATTCCCGCAAAACCGTATCATATGCCTTTAATGCCCTTTTATAATCTCCATTGAGATAATAGGCCCATCCTATGTTTATCTGAGCAGACTCCGCATATTCTGAGTCAGGATGACCGTCAATAATTAGTTTAAATTCTTTTATGGCGCTAACATATTTTTGTTCCACCAGCATGAACAGTGCATTTTTATAGCGCTGCTCCAGTGATCCGACGTCGCCAGTCGGTGGCTGCATCCACCCGGTATCTTTGTTCCAGACCCATTTTCCGTAAGACGCCGTTGACATTAAAAATGTAACAGCAAGCACTATTATTGGGAAAAAACCTGAGTGCAATTTCATATTTTTATGCCTTCTTGCGGGGAAAAGTTAACATATTTCCATGAGTTTAACTCTTTTTTCAACAGCGAAACAATATAATATCTCAGCACCTTTTCTATTTCAACACAAATAGATAATTGTACCCGGACACGTTCCAGCCGATGCAAATTAAGGTTAGCCAACCTCCCTGCAATAAACATAGCGCCTGCAGAAATCATCATTCCGTTTTTCAATTCTCCATGACACCCTACACATCTTGCGCCGCCTTCCACTGCATTAAAAGTAACCCTCTCATGGTGCGGTATTTTCTTTTTACAATGAATGCAATGCTCCCATTCCGGTAAGTATCCTAAAATGTTGAGCATTTTTAACTCAAAGGCCAATAACCATATTGTGGTGTTTGTGTCGGTGGCAATGTGATTTAGCGTATTAAGAAATAAATCAAAAAGCGGCTCGTTGGGGTCGTTTTTTTCGGTAAATTCGTTGACAAGCTCTGCCATATAGGAAGCCCTGAAATACGTATCAAGGTCATTCCGGAACGTGGGGTAGTTGTTTTGCAATACTGCATCGGTGAGGGTATGGAGGGTCGAATGTTCCTTTTTAATAAAGAGAATCCGGTAGTGCGTTAAAAGATCGACTGCTTTTGAGTTGTACTTGCCTGAAGAGCGCTTGAAGCCTTTTGCAATGGTATCTATCTTCCCGTAATCCCTGGTATAGAAAATGATGATTTGGCTGGAATCGCTATAATCTGTCCTTCCCAGGGTAATTGCATCTGTTTTTAAGATGGACATATTATGGTATGTTAATTAATCCGGGACAGAAATATTGTACCCAAGCTTTGACAATAATTCCTTTTCCCTCCGGTGCATGTCTTTTGCAGCACCTTTTTTTTTATCATCATAACCAATTAAATGCAGCAAGCCATGTATGATATACAGGGCTATTTCTCCTTCCGCATCATGGCAATGTTCCTTTGCAACTTTATATGCCATCTCTGCGGATACAATTATTTCTCCAGCGACATGATTTTCCGATGCATCATAAATAAAACTCAAAACATCCGTTGCATAATCATGCCCCAGAAAAGTTTTGTTTAATCTCCTTATTTCTCTGTTATCAGTAACGACGATACTAAGGCTGGCATCTTTGTTTTCACTTTTTAACACCTTTTTTACCAGTTTTACTATGCGTTTTTCATCGATAGCATATGATTTCTGCCGGTTTACAACTTCCAGCTTCATGAGAACCTTTTTCTTCTATCATAGCGCAGCATAGCCGCAACCAAAAAGATTTTTTGCCTTATAAATACTATAATTCATATGCCGCAACAATATCCTGAACCAGCTTATGGCGGACAATATCGGATTTGGCAAGATATACAAATGCTATATTGTTTACATTCATAAATCTTTCCTGGGCATCAATCAAACCCGATAACTCCCCGCCCGGCAAATCAACTTGTGTAATATCCCCCGTAACGACAACCTTTGATTTCGTGCCAAGCCTTGTTAAAAATGTCTTCATCTGCTTTACCGTACAATTTTGCGCCTCGTCCAGAATAATAAAGGCGCTGTTTAAGGTTCTCCCTCGCATATACGCAAGCGGCAGGATCTCTATCAGGTCGCTGTCCAGATATTTTTTCACCTGTCCGACGTCCATCATATCCGCTATGGCGTCATACAGCGGCCGTAGATAAGGACTTACCTTGTCCTTGATATCTCCAGGCAGATATCCAAGTTTTTCTCCTGCTTCTACCGCAGGCCTTGCAAGTACAATCCTTTTTGCGTATCCGCTTTTGAGAAAAGAAAGCGCCATCGCTACCGCCAGGTAGGTTTTTCCTGTTCCGGCAGGCCCTATGCAAAAAACAAGATCATTGTTTCTGATGGTCTCGATATAATTTGCCTGTCCCTGTGTCTTGGGCCTTATGAACATCTCTTTTTGGAAAAGATCGATTGCTTGTGCGGGCGCCCCTTCAACATAATTTTGCACATCCATAATGGTCTGCTCCACGTCCTTCACCCCCAGATTCCCCGTGAATCGAATTATTTCAAGCAATTTAATTAAGGACGTTCTTGCTGCTTCGACACCCTCTTTTTCTCCCTCCATCTTCAATACCCCGTTACGTGCTACTAATTTTATCCGAAAAGCATCCCTTATAAGGCGCAAATTTTTATCATGGCTTCCATATAAAAGGGACGCTTCGTCATCATTTTTAAGGATTATTGCATCTTTAGCGGGTAAAAATTCCTTTATATCTTCATTTATTGCAACATACTTTTGTGTTTCAACTCCTTGATTCATGCTTAGATTAACTTAAAAAAAAGTAAAAAATAATATGTCACCGGCAGGCTTACCAGCAAACAATCAATAATATCCAATACGCCGCCAAAGGAGGGCACCAGATTCCCCGAGTCCTTAACATTCGCATCTCTTTTTATCAATGACTCTGCCAGGTCGCCTAAGATAGCGAAAGAACCCACAACTGCTCCAAACAAAACCGACCATGGCAGACTGATTACCCTGGTTTGCGGAATACTATTAAATATCACTGCTACTAAAATGCTACATATAACAGAGAAGCAAGCCCCTTCAACCGTTTTATTCGGGCTTATATTCCTTGCAAGCTTATGCTTTCCATACTTCCTGCCCAACAAATACCCGCCAATGTCTCCAAATTTTGAAACCAACAGGGCCATTATCACCACACATGTTCCATTGGGAAAATGGCGTAAAGCAATTGCAAAACCAAGTAGAAAAGGAACATAAAAAATGCCAAAGACCGTTACGGAAATATTTTTAATCGCATCTTTTGCGCCGCGTGTGACCGCCTGTAAGAGCAATAGCAAAAAAATGAGTACGAGAACAATATCTTTTCTAAAAAATTGGGATTCTGCGCCGGCGTCTCCATGTATGGATACCCAATAGCTTACAAACAACCATATCCCGATGCCGATGCCGGCTACGCGAAACGGACGAAATCCGCATTTGCCCGCAACAGTGTAAAACTCATACAATCCCATCCCTGCCGCAACCATTGCAATACAGCCGAAACCAATGTCTGTGGAAAACATGACGTCAAGGCTCATTACTCCGAAAAACACCGCAAACAAAACGACGCCAAGCGTTACCCTTGTTTTAAGCGTGCTCACTCTTTTAAACCCCCGTATCTGCGCTCTCTGTTTGCATATGCTGAAAGAGCTTCCTCAAGGTGTGGTTTTTTAAAATCAGGCCAATACGTGTCTGTTACCCACAGCTCTGCATAAGATATTTCCCATAATAAAAAATTACTAATGCGCATTTCTCCGCCGGTTCTTATCAGCAAATCCGGATCTGGCATGTTGGGCATGTATAAATATTTTTTAAAAGACTCTTCTGTAATTTCATCTATCTTCAGTTTCCCCTTTTTTAATTCCTCAGCAATTTTTTTTGTCGCATCGATTATTTCTGTCCGCCCTCCATAATTTAGCGCAAGGCAAAGAACCATCCCGGTATTCATCTTGCTCTCTTCTATTGAAATCGAGAGTTCCCTTTGAACAAATTCCGGCAATTCTTTGATTCTGCCGATGGCCGTCAGGCGGATATTGTTTTTCTGGATTTCTTCCCGTTCGCCAATAAGGAAATTCTTGAGGAGTTTCATTAATAAATCTATTTCCCGTTTCGGCCTCTTCCAGTTTTCCTGAGAAAAGGCATACAGCGTAAGCTGTTTTATATGTTTTTTTGCACACTCACGTGTAATCTCACGAACAGCTTTGGCGCCCGTCTCGTGCCCCTTAATCCGTAACAATTTCTTTTGCCGCGCCCACCGGCCATTTCCATCCATGATAATTGCAATATGCTCAGGCAGCGATCCGTTTTTCTTCATACTAAATTGATTATCTGTCCACGATCCGGGCCAACGGAAAGCATTTCAATTTTCACGTCTAAAATCTTTTCAAGTCTTTTTATGTAATCTGACGCCCGGGACGGAATGTCTTTTGCGTTACGCATTTTGGAGGTATCCTCCTGCCAACCAGGCAATTCCTCATAAACCGGCTCATATTCTTTCCATGCAACCAAATCAGCGGGAAAGTATTTATGCTCTTTGCCGTTTATTTTATACCCCACACAAATCTTTATTGTTTTCTGGTTATCCAATACATCCAATTTTGTCATAACAACGCTATCCGCTCCATTTACCATTATCGAATGTTTAACGGATAACGCATCAAACCACCCACAGCGTCTTGGCCTTCCCGTAGTAGCGCCGTATTCGCCGCCCTTTTCCCTCAAATGCTCGCCTGTTTTATCTGTTAACTCTGTGGGGAACGGACCATTGCCTACCCTTGTAGTATAGGCTTTCATTACCCCCAGAACCTTATGGATATGCCGGGGGGAAATACCTGCGCCTGAAGCGGCGCCGCTTGCAACGACGGTTGAAGACGTTACAAATGGATATGTCCCAAAATCTACATCAAGCAACGCACCCTGCGCTCCTTCAAACAGGATTCTCTTTTTTGCCTTTATTGCTTTATCCATAAACTCTATTGTTTGACAAACAAACGGTTTTATACGTTCCGCATAGCCAAGGTATTCGTCATAAATCGCCTCCCATGACAATTCATCTGCGCCGTGCAAATGTACGAATATCCTGTTCTTTTCATCTACGACCTGTTTTAATCTTTGTTTAAAATATTCCGGGCAAAAAAGATCCGATACCCTGATGCCGCTTCGTGCCATTTTATCCGCATAGCAGGGACCAATCCCCCTTCGGGTTGTGCCTATTTTCTCTCCCCCTTTTTCACCTTCTGAATATTCATCCAGTTTTTTATGATAAGGAAACACAAGGTGCGCCAATTCGCTGATATGCAGATTTCCTCCAACCTCTATATTTTTCCCCCGTAACTCATCAATTTCCTGCAGTAATTGGAGGGGATCAAGGACGACTCCATTACCTATGACGCAACTTTTGTTTTTTCTGAGTATGCCGGAAGGAATAAGATGTAATACAAATTTTTCACCATCAACAACAATCGTATGCCCGGCATTGCTACCGCCCTGATAACGAACAATGATATCAAACGATTCAGTAAGTATATCTATAATCTTGCCTTTCCCTTCATCCCCCCACTGCAGACCAACAAGACAGGTATTTGATCCCATAGCAAAAAATTTCCCTATCGAAAAAATTAACAAAAATAATCAGAATCCCTTAAATATCAAGCATTTAAAGGATTATAAAAAATGAAATAGTTAATGTCAAGCGAATACACTTCCGAACAGGGCAAGTCAAGTATAAACGTTAGTAGCTTTTATCAAAAGAGGTAAAAAATAAACGTACCTTTTCAGATTTCGCTTCAAAATTCGTTACAAATTGGTATCAAACCGAATTTCCACATATCTGGAGTGCTGGATTTGGATATTTACTCGTATAAAATAGCGTATAGCAAAATTAAATTGTTTGAATCACTTGAAATTACTGATAAAATCTTACGAGATGGAAAGATAATTATATGAAGCACGATTGGTTTCTGTTTTATTTGCGAAAAAAAATTTACAAAAGAGAAATACATGCTAAGAAAATACATTTATTATGCCTTGTTATTTCCGGTAATGCTTTCCTGTTCATACCTGTTTTGCGGAGAAGACGTCCTGAACAAAAACAATCTTGGGTTTATTCGGGCGGTTGTTGATGAGGCGATAATAACCCAGGATGAAGTCATTAAACGTTCGGCAGCAGCCATAAGGGAGGCAAGGAGTAAATATAGCGAGGAGGAATTCGCAAAAAATATTGAGAAAATTCTGGAAAATACCCTTGAAGAATTAATAGACAGAAAATTGTTGGTGAAAGAAGCTCAGAAGGTATTTGGCGCGGATATATCAATGATGGATGAGGTTCAAAAGGAACTGGATTATTTTTTAAAAGGCGCCGTTGAAAACGTGGGTTCCTTATCAAAGTTCTATGAAATAGCAGAATCTCAGGGAATAAATCCTATTGAAAGGAGAACCGAGCTTAAAGAAGATATAATGATTGATAAGATAATCAAAGAAAACGTTTATAACAGGGTAAATGTCCAGCCAAAGCTTTTAAGACGCTATTATATGGAAAACATGGATGAATTTTGCCAAAAAAAAGAAATAAAATTGCGGCACATAATGATCAAATTTTCCACACACGACAATGACAAAGCAAAGACATATGCCTTTGCTGAAAAAATCATGACGCTTCTTTCCACAGGGGAAGATTTTTCCTCAGTAGCACGGTCATATTCAGAAGGCCCCAACGCTGAAAAAGGAGGCGAATGGGGTTTTGACGAGATACAAGGGTTGAGGAAAGAACTCCGGGATGTTGTTAACGGTCTGAAGGATAATGAGTACAGCGAGATAACAGAGTCTCCTGTCGGATATCATATTTTCAAAGTGGAACTCATCAGACCGGAAGTAGTAAAAAAATTTGAAGACGTGCAGGATGAAATATATCAGAAGTTGTACCGTGAAGAGATTGGAAGATTAAAGAAAAAATATATTCTCGACTTGAGGGAAGATGCATTTATTAAGGTTATTAAATATTGAGAGGAATATTTTATACGTGTTTTCTATCGTTTTGACGGTTCTACGTGCAGATAACGGGAGACTAAAAAGGTGCTGAGGCGTGAGCTGGCGCTACAATTATTTGAAGCATTTTCCATGCAGAGATGGAACGATATGATACGTCCTGTAGAGTTGACGGAGATGGACAAACATGCGCATAAAATGATCATCGCTTATTGTCTTGGTAAGTATGAAGAAGAAAAAGGGCGGCAGGTTAACTGGGATACCATAATAACGGGGGGGATATTTGAACTATTACGGCGCATAGTTATCTCCGATATAAAATCTCCGATATACAGGAAAATAAAAAAACTACACCCGGACGTCTTCCGGCAGCTCAACAAATGGGTTTATGAACAACTCAAACCAATGTTTGAAGGACTGCCAAAAGAAATGAATACCGAACTAAAGCACTATTTGTTTGATACAAACAAGGGCGATGATTTAACAAAAAAAATATTGGAGGCATCTCATATTTATTCGAGTTTCTGGGAATTTCAGATAATTCAGAAGGTTCATCCTACCGGTTATAAAATAGAAGAAATTGAAAGGGTTTTAAAAAACGATCTGGAACCCTTCATGGATCTTGCCGGGATGCGAAAGATTATTTGCAAAGGGAAAATATTAAACTTTGTTGATCTCTGCGGACAGTTACGGTTTCAAATACGATGGAGCCAAACGCCCCGGTTGCCAAAAACATCCGTCCTGGGACACATGCTCTTGGTGGCAATATTTTGTTATCTCTTTGCAAGAGAGGTAAATGCCTGTTCTAAAAGATTATATAATAATTTTTTCAGCGCGTTGTTTCATGATCTGCCTGAAGCAATGACAAGGGACATATTATCCCCGATTAAAAGGTCTGTGGAAGGTATGCCGGAGGCCATCAGCAAAATCGAAGAAGAATTGGCAGAAAAAGAAATCTCTCCCTTATTAGAAGATGGATGGTTTGAGGAGATAAAATATTTCACCCGGAATGAATATGAAAGCAAGATTAAAATAAAGGGAAGGGTGAAGCATGTTACAACCGAAAAGATAAATGAGAAATACAATTGCGATGATTATGCCCCGATAGATGGAGAATTTATCAAGATTGCCGATGACCTGTCGGCGTATTTAGAGGCGTATACGGCAAACGATCTTGGGCTGAATTCAAAACATTTGCAGGATGGACGACGAAAAATTGAAGAAAAATATAAAGGCCGCGCTATTGCGGGGATATCTATAGAGGCTTTATTTGCAGACTTTGCAATGTAGTCTCCTGAAAGTTATTTATTTGCATTTTTCGGCAAAATATTTAATGGTGTTATTCTTTTTTCCACCAGTTAAACAGGTATGGATTTTTTGAAACATTTTTCAGTGTAGGAAATAGCAATGGAGGGTAAAAGACATTTCAGCCGCATTAATTTTGTGGCGCATACGCAATTAAAATATCAGGACAAAACATACAGAGGAGAGCTGCTTGACATCTCTTTGAAGGGCGCATTGCTGCAATTTAACGAAAATATTCCTATCATAAAAGGTGAGAAATGTGAAATAATAATCCACCTTCCTTCGTCGAATATTAATTTAAATTTTGAAGCAAAACTTGTCCATATTCATTCAGGCCATTTTGGTTTTAAATTTGTAAGCGAAGATATCGACACCCTGACACATTTGCGGAAAATGATCGAACTAAATATCGGAGACCATGAACAAGTTACCAATGAGTTGGCATACTGGTTAAAAGAGTAAACGTTGGGAACAGGTTAGTTTTTTGAAAAATTGTGATAATGTATTTATTCTGAATAACGTCTTGAGTGAGAGGAGAATGATTTGAAAACAATACTTATTTGTGCTGCCCTTGCAATAACCTGCTTCATACAAAATGCCCGTGCAAATACGGTTTATCCGAAAGTTTTGCTCGAAACCAATCAGGGAGAAATAGTTCTTGAGCTTTATCCCGAAAAAGCCCCGGAGACGGTAGAAAATTTTCTCAAATACGTCCGGGATGGTTTTTACAACGGCACAATCTTTCATCGTGTAATAAAGGGCTTTATGATACAGGGCGGGGGTATGACCGAAGATATGGCCAGGAAAACCACGCTGGATCCTATCAAAAATGAGGCGGATAACGGACTCAAAAATCTGAGGGGTGCCGTAGCAATGGCCCGCACGATGGACCCGCACTCTGCCACGGCACAGTTTTTCATTAATACGGTGGATAATGGTTTTCTTGATTTTAAGGGCCAAACTGCAACAGGGTGGGGATATTGTGTCTTTGGAAAAGTGATAAAAGGCATGGAAGTGGTTGATGCTATTGAACAAATGCCTACCGCAAAAAAAGAGGGACATAGCGATGTTCCCCGTTCTACAGTAGTTCTGAAAAAGGCCATTGAGATAAAATAAACATACTCATCAGAGGCTGATACGATAATGTCTAAAAAAATGCATGGATACTTCATTTGTCCAAATTGCGGGTCGCAAACGCCGCGAAAGGCGCTTGCTTGCCCGGAATGCGGATCAGATGAAAATACCGGATGGTCAGAGGATACGATGTATGACGGGCTTGACCTTCCCGAAACAGAACCATCTGTGCTTCGCCCTTCAAGGTCTTTATTCAAAAAGAGATATTTTCTTAGCATCGTGGCCATTATTGTTATCCTGGCCTTTTTGTGGATTTATTTGATCTGATTTCACCTGAAAATACTTTTTATCCGCAGATTTCGCAGACTTCATCGTGAGCTTCGTCGAACAATTAGCGCAGATAAAAAACTTCTTTAACCTTCTCCTGATCTGTGCGTGGTTAAACTCTTTTTGGTTGCGGCTTTGCTGCATTACGGACATGGGTTTTCCCGGAAAAACCTGCCACTGAAATAAAACGGCAGTGATACCGCTATTGCCAAAGCTGTTGCGCCGATTATTTTCAGCTCCACATGGCAAAGCAGCCATCCACAAATAATCAGCGCCAGGACGGGAATACTGTATCCGCCAGGAGCCGTATAGCCACGTTTTCGGTCAGGCGTTTTTCGTCGCAGTGCAATAACTGCCAGGCAGGTGGGAACGTATTGCAATATGCTTACCAACACACTCGCTGCTATTAAATAGTGAAAACTCCCTGTCAACCCGAGAAATAATGTAAGCAGCGTATTTACCACTATTGCCAAATAGGGCGTGTGGTACTTCGGGTGTATTTTGGCAAAGACGGGTGGAAAGAATCCGTCTGCTGATAGTACATAAAGGCTTCGCGGACTAGTGAGCGCAATGCCCGCATTAACTCCACCAATAGAGAGCAATGCCCCAATACCAATAATGATCCCCCCGGCAGGTCCCAGAAAATAAAAGGCGGCGTCGGCTAGTGGTTTGTCTGACCCTGACAAATCAGGATATGCCCCCATTGCAACATATTGTATAAGAATATAGAGGACGGTTACCACTATGAATACCATCATAATTACGCGCGGGATATGTTTTTGCGGATTCTTCATTTCTCCCGCCGGCACAACCAGAAACTCAAATCCCGTGTATGCATAGAGCGCCAGCGTAGTTGCCATACTAAAACTTCCGCTGTTGTGCAATTGTCCAAAATTTTCTCTTCTCACAAAAAACATTCCGGCAACAATGAAAATGAAGAGCGCCGTGAATTTTCCTATAGAAAAAAAATTTATACTCCTTGCGCCGGGTTTTACCCCGTAGTAATTTGTTACACTTAATCCGATCACAAGCGCCGTTACAATGACCTTGCTCAGCCATTGCTGATCTTTTGGCAGAAAATAGTTGCAATAGAGTCCGAAACCACTGGCAACAGACGCCCAGCCAATGATAGAGGCAAGCCACATTATCCAGCCCACCAAAAACCCCGCAAATGGTCCAAAGACGTCTTTGGTATAAAGATACGCCCCGCCTGTTTTATCATACATACTCCCCATTTCCGCAAAGCACAGTGCAACGGCGAAGCAAAGCAGGCCGCATAGGGGAAAGACCAATAAAGCACCAATTCCGACCAAACTATCCAGTTGTCCCGCCAGTAAAAAAATGCCGGCGCCAACAACACAATTAAACCCCATGCAAACAACATCGAAGAAGTTCAACTCCCTTGCAAGGCCGCGATGTTCTTTCATAACTGATTTTTCCCGCATGTCCATAATTTCGGATTGACGAATATTTGTTACGTTATATAATGAATGACGAAGATATGGTTTTTTGAAAATTACCTTTCAGTAAACGACCGATGCTTGTTCACAAACTCCTAAGACCGGGCCAAATGAATTTTGGTGTTTCAAAAGCAGGGAACAATTTTCTCAAAATACCTGTTTCATCTCCTATCTCTATTTATTACTGTTTTTCCATTAAAGCGGGGAAAACTTATCGTGAAACAGGCTACAGTTGCCTATTTGACCAGTCTTTACTTCTGAATTATACTTACCTTATACAACATTATAACAAAAGAAAAGGACTATTTATGATACACAGAATCAAGCATATTACCTGTCTCATCCTGATGCATGTATTTCTTTTTCATTTTATCGGTTGTGGAAAAGAAGAAAAGGATTTAGCGCCAGCCGTTCAGCAAAGAGAGAGTTCTATGCATGGAGGAAAAGTACAGGGCATGCACGGTACCACAAGACCGGACAAAGAAATAGAAGCGGCAAAAGCGGCTGTTGAAGCGAACCCGGACGACCCGGCTGTACATTACAACTTAGCCGTTCTTTATGATAAAAAAGGGATGCTTGACGAAGCGGTGGATGCATACAAAAAGGCAACGGAACTAAATCCTTCTTCCGAGGAAGCCTTGGTAGGTCTTGGCAAAGTGTTAAATAAGAAGGCAAAATCCGACGAAGCAATCACCGCATTTGAAAAGGCGCTTGCCATAAATCCCAATAACGCAGAAGCCTATGAGGGGTTAGGTCTTGTACATGTTCATAAGGGTGGGCCGGATGAGGCGATCAGGCTCTTTAACAGAGCTGTCGCGATAAATCCGGGCCTTATAGAATCCCGGTATAATTTGGGCATTCTCTATGCAAAAAACGGGCAATTTGAGGAGGCAATTGCTGAGTGGTTAAAGGCCATTAAGATCAACCCCAAGAGAACAGAATTCCATTACAACCTTGGAATTGCCTACACAAAATTAGGAAAGTTGGAAGACGCCATTGCGGTGTGGCAAAACGCATTGGAAAATACTGAAGAAATATCAAGTTTTCTCTATTTGATCGGACTTGTTTACATAGAAAAAGGGGATGTTAAAAGCGCCGAATCCTTCCTTAATAAAGCGCTTGAAGTTGATCCTGAATTTTACGATGTACACAAAGTGCTTGAGGAACTCTATCGTTCACAGGGCATGTATAGTGAAGCTGACCGCCATGCTGAAATATACAAAAGCAACTACAGCGCCCACCACTAATACTTAACAGTAAAGGCATATTTTGTGAACCCGTAAGGTATATCAGAAAGACGGATGTCGTTGGGCGCCTTCATTGTTTATATCCACTATTTCCGGCGGTTAATTGTGTTGCCGGATAATTTGCCGATAAATGGGATAGCCAGCATACCCGTCAGTATTACACATAGTTTTGTATTTCGGAAATTTTCGAGGCCAATGGTCATGCCTTCGTGTCCCATACGAGGCTGGTCACGGTATGTGCCCAGAAATCGATCCCACAGCGGTAGGTTAAAACCGAAATTAGAGTTGGTTTCATCATAGCGTGACGAATGGTGAACCCGATGCATTTCCGGCGTTACAACAATCCAGCGCAATACACGATCTAAACGGTTCATGATACGGACGTTGCCGTGATTGAACATGGATGTCGCATTCAGTAGCACCTCGAATAACACTACCGCGAATACAGGCACGCCTATCACCGCAATCGCTCCAAACTTAATCAACATGGATAGAATAATCTCAAAAGGATGAAATCGTATGCCGGTGGTGACGTCAAAATCCAAATCCGCATGGTGCATGCGGTGTACTCTCCATAAAACAGGAATGGCATGGAATATTACATGTTGCAGGTAAATAACAAAGTCCATAGCAACCACCGATACTATAACTGCCAAACCGTATGGCACAGGGAAATAATGAAGTAGTCCCCAACCATGTTCTCCGGCAAATACCGCCATACCCACAGCAGCCCCTGGAAAGATAAGGCGTAACAGGAAGCTGTTAAGAAACACGACTCCAAGATTATTAATCCAGCGTATTAATTTTGGGACGTCGGGTCTTCGTCTGGGAGCTAAACGTTCCCACAATGCCATGATCAATAAGATCCCTAAAAAGAATCCCAGTCGAATGGCCATCTCGTGTTGCAAAACATATTCGCTCAAATTCATTCTTTTCTCCACTGCTGAAAGCGCTCTAGCAAATCTGCCGGAGACTGCTTAAGCATTAATAACCGAAATACAGTAGACATATTCCTGATAGTTGCAATGAAAGGGCCAAGCGGTTTCCAGTGGCGTGGAGATATCTTTATCACACCGGGCGCCACTTTTGGGCGGCATATCTTTGATAGGGTGCGTGATAAAACCACATCTTCTAAAAAGGGCGTTTCTGCAAAACCGCCGCACTTATGGAATATGTCCCTTCGAACGATAATCCCCTGATCGCCATAAGGGAGTCCTAATATCTGGCCACGCAGCCTGTTTCCCATTTCTATCAGGCGGTACCAGGGAGAGGGGTCTGTTATCCGTTGTCGGAAAAATCCCCATGCAAGTCGTGTGGAAAGTAAATACGATGGCAAATTTACCATTACTTCCGGGTCAGGCTGGCAATCTGCATGGAGAAACCAGCACCAGCGTCCGCGGGCATTATGCACTCCAAGATTCATCTGTCCGGCGCGTCCCGGTGTGCTTCTCAGCAGCCTTGCATTAAAGTCAATTGCAACGTTGTCAGAACCATCAGTCGAACCGCCGTCAACTATTATAATTTCAAACTCCCCCAGAGTATTCATGCAGGATAGCGTTGTGAGGGTTTTTTCCAGATGATATTTGTCGTTGAGTACCGGGATAATGATGGATACCGCGGGCATTGCCTTACGCGCGACCTTTTTCAAATTGTCCAGGGTATCAACGTCAATCTCCGGTTTTAACTGCGCTATTGACAGGTTATTCTCACGCGCACGCCTTACGGTCTGTTCGAGTACCAAATTCGAACTCCATGCAATATTTTCAAACAGGCATGTCTGTATCGAACGGGCGCCAATCAAAACGTATCCGCCGTCCTCTGCGGGTATTATTACAACGTCCGCATGCATGAGTTGTTCGATTGCCTCCTGGATTTTCTCTGCTGTCAAATTCGGACAGTCCGTACCTACGGCAAGAACTGCCTGAAATCCATTTTCGAATGCCCTGAGAAATGCGTATTTCAATTTCTGGCCGAGATCGCCCTGCGGTTGCAGCCATACATCGTATGAGTCCTTCAGCCAGCGGGAAATCGGCCTTCGGCCTGCACCGTTTCCATACACAATCACCTTTGCACTGCCTTGGCCCTGCAAGGTGAGTAGTTCATAATGGGTTTTTTGCGCCATATAATCGTAAATACGACATGCCTTTTCGTCCCCCAGTTTTGCGGCTAAACGCGTTTTAACACGGCCGGGTTGTGGATATTTTGCAAATTCCAGGATTAATGTTGCCTTGCTATTGGTGTGCATGGACTTGTTACCTGCTATTAACAGCAATTGGTGTAACGGCCTTTTTGTGTTCTTAAAGTTGATGTGCTATTTTCATTTTCTGAAATTGTTTTAGCAGCATTTCGGGCAGCATGATGTTTTTCCCTTCGTGCCTTGTGCTTCGTATTTTTTATCTTATGCTTGTTTGGTTCTGGCTATGCCGGCTTAAGCAGGGATAAAATATGAGCAGTTATCTCAGCAGCAACAGAGGGATATCGCTGGTACGCAGCATAGCGGTGGTATTGCTTCCGGCCAGAAACTGTCTGATACGTGAATGTCCATATGCCCCCATTACCATCAGGTCAATTTGTTTTTCTTTCTGATAGGTATCAAGCGCCGCCAGTACTTTGCCGTCGAGCGTCTTTTGCGTCACGTCAAAACCTGCCGAAACCAGCTTGTCAAATGCGGCTTCCAGTTGCGCTTTCCGCTCATCTGTACCACTGCATACCATAATCAGATGACAGGGCAGGCCTTTCAGCAACGGGCTTCCGGCTACCATATCAAGCGCTTTTTGGGCGGTCGGGCTGCCATCAAAGGCTATCATGAAGCAGTTTGGAGGGGAGAATTTTGATAGTACAATCAGAATAGGTTTGTGTATCGTGCGTATCACATTCTCAAGATTATTGCCAATCGAGTGAGCGGCGTTGTCGTGTTCCGCTCCCCGGCGTCCCATAACCAGGAGTCTCGTCTCGTCCTCAAGTTCCATCAAGGTTTCTATAAGACTACCGTGTCGCTGAAGTGTGGAAATATCTTTTGCGCCGTCTTCTCTGACACGGCGTTCTGCGGCTTCCAGCATGTATTTTTCGTGCTCTCTCGCCAATTTACTACGCTTTTCTTCCAGAACGGTTAGTTCATCAAGTAAATGCTCCTGGCTGCCTAGTCCGATTTTTCCGGTGAGGTCACCCTTGATGGGATATTCAGACTTATCGAGTACATGAAGCAATTTCAAATGTGCGTTTAAGCGCTGGCTGGCCCATGCACCGGCATCACATACTGCTGCGGAAACGTGGAAGCGGCCAATACAGGTTATGATATTTGTCATCGTTATTCTCCTTAGTGACCGGCAAGCAATTTCTCGACTTCTTCGGGTTTATCATGCACTCCGAATTGATCGACAATCGTGGCGCTTGCTTCATTCATGCCAATAATTTCAACATGTACTCCCTCACGTCTGAATTTAATTACAACTTTGTCCAGTGCGTAAACTGATGTAACATCCCAAAAATGCGCTTCAGACAAATCAATGGTAACACGTTCCAGCGCTTCTTTAAAGTCAAATGAGTTGGTAAACTTATCCGCTGAAGCGTAAAATACCTGACCGGTTACTTTATAAATACGCCACGGCAAAGCTTTGCTGATATGACTTTTTACCACAAAAATGCGGCTGATTTTGTTAGCAAAAAACAATGACGACAATAAAACGCCGATGAGCACGCCGATAGCAAGGTTATGTGTTGCAACCACCGCCGCAACCGTGGATACCATAACAATACTGGACGACAGCGGATTTTTTTTCAGGCTTCGGATAGAGCCCCACGAAAATGTCCCGATAGATACCATGATCATTACTGCCACCAGGGCGGCCATTGGGATTTGCTTTACCCATGTTCCTGCAAAGACGACCATACTTAACAAAAACACCCCCGCCGCAAAAGCTACGAGACGCCCGCGTCCGCCTGATTTTATAGCGATAATAGACTGTCCAATCATGGCGCAACCCGCCATTCCTCCCATCAACCCCGCTCCGATGTTGGCAATGCCCTGCCCCTTGCACTCCCGGTTTTTATCACTGTGTGAATCGGTTAAATCATCAACAATTGTTGCCGTCATCATAGATTCCAGCAAACCCACGACCATTAGCGCAAAGGAGTATGGGAAAATAATGGTCAGTGTCTCAAACGTCAGCGGGACTTCCGGCAATAAAAATATGGGGAGCGTATCGGGAAGCTTACCCATATCGCCAACAGTACGGACGTCCAGTCCCATACCTACAGATACTGCCGTCAGCGCTACAATACAAATAAGGGGGGAAGGCAGTATTTTACCCAAAACCGGGATATAAGGAAACAGATAGATAATACACAAACCTCCAGCCGCCAATGAATATACATACCAATTAACATGCATCAGTTCAGGCAACTGCGCCATGAAAATCAAAATAGCAAGGGCATTGACGAAACCCTTCACGACGGAACTTGACACAAAACGCATCAGGCTCCCTAATCTGAGAAATCCGGCGATGATTTGGAGGGCGCCCGTCAATAGCGTTGCCGCAAGAAGGTATTCCAGGCCATGTTCCTTAACCAGAGTGACCATGAGCAGCGCCATCGCGCCCGTCGCCCCTGAGATCATACCGGGACGGCCGCCGGCAAAGGAAATGATCACAGAAATACAGAATGAGGCGTACAAACCAACCTTTGGGTCAACTCCGGCAATAATTGAGAATGCAATTGCCTCTGGGATAAGGGCAAGCGCAACAACAATGCCAGCCAACAGGTCACCCCGTACGTTTGAAAACCACTCTCTTTTCCAGTTTTTTAGCATTTAGAACTATTTCTCCCGTACATGAATGATGGCATAGGTTTCACAAGCAAAAGTATATGGTGCTTGGCACAACAAGGGCGTAAAGATAACACAAAATAAAATTAATATCAAACAAAATTAGGGGACACTTCCCATATCACATATCCATATTCGAAAGGGGGAGTATTCCCGATTTTTTGTAACTATTCAGCGTAATCTATTAAACTACCGGAGCACAACTCGCTCCCAAACTCCTTTTCGGAAACGTAATGGCGCTGGAAACTACATGCGCGGGTTCAGGTTTGTAACCTGAACCAAACGTTTTATACTTTCAATCCAGCCTTCTATTAACAGAACAAAT
>NZ_JBDIWA010000041.1:0-30260 GCF_039794105.1 Candidatus Kuenenia sp. | reverse complement strand
AACTTATTTCAAATTATCCAGGCTTATTGACAAAAATATTTAACGAAATATGCTCAAGGCTCAGACATGCAAATGAGAAGATTGAAAGTTTGGCTTTTTTGGACGTTTACGGCAGGACAATACAATTACTCCAGCAGTTAGCACATGAGCAGGGTGAAAAAACAAAGGCCGGCATTGAAATATCACATGCACCAACTCACAAAGAAATTGCCAGCATGGTCGGGGCATCACGGGAAACAATCACGAGAATTATTAAAGTGCTGAAGGATAATAATACACTTGTCTCTTACAAGGGTAGAAAAGTCATTTTAAGAGAACATACCAATAATTTATTGATATAATTTCTTTTAAATGTGACGGACGTCATATCCTTTAGTAAAAATAAGGTTATAATATATCTAATAAATCGTAACCCTTTAGTTTTTTGAAAACGTCCGAATATGTTTTGGTCAGTACTATACAAGTCGAATCCTATTGGTGATGAAATAATGATTAAAAACATCTTAACAACAAAGAAAAGAAAAAGCTGGTTTCCGTTCCGTAAAAAGCAGAAAGGATTGCAATACATAAAAGAAGCATGTTGCACTTTGCCGGAAATATTAGAACGCTATGCCACTGAGATTCCGGATAAAACTGCCATTATCTATCATCACAAAAAGATCAATTACCATGAATTCAACACGTCGGCAAACAGCCTGGCAAATGAATTGTTGAACATAGGCGTGAAAAGAGGCGACCGGATAGGCTTAATGCTCCCAAGAATTCCTGAACTGGTGATAAGCTTCATGGGAATTGCCAAAGCCGGAGCCATAGTTGCGCCAATTAATTATGAGCTGACAGAAGAAGGCATACGCGCCATTTTCAAAAATATTATGCCTGCGTGTTTGATAATCCACAGCACGCATCTTGACCAAGCAATTCGGGCATTGCCGCAAAATACCGATATTCCCATTATTCTTGTGGGGGAATATACGGGATGCGGCATGCCATGGAATGATATTATAAACGCCGGGAAAACAGATAACCCTAATCTTGACATTCAGACGCATGAAGTTGTCTATTTAAATTATACATCAGGCTCTACGGGAAATTCAAAAGGGGCGGAAACCACACATTCCAACATATATTGGAATACCATTGCCGCAATCGACATACTGGGATTGAAGAGTGATGATGTTCATCTTTGCATGTTTGCCCCCTTTGCCCATCCCCATGAAATATTTGCCCGTTCGCTTTTCCTTGGTGGAACGATTGCGCTTGTTGAAAAAATTTATCCCAAATCGATAGCGGAGGCAATTTCATCCTGTAAAGTAACCTGTATGATGGGCCTTGCCCCTTTGTATGAAAACTTACTGGATATTCTCGAACATGGAACGTTTGATGTAAGTTCTCTCAGAATTCCGGAAAGCGGGGGCATGTACACACGCACAAACCTTATAGAAAAATTTAAACAAAAAACAGGCGTCCCGATTATTCCCGTATGGGGCAGTACTGAAACTACCGGAATCGCTATTGCCAATCGTCCGGGCGACGATATCCCAAAACGCTCAATCGGGAAACCATGTCCAACGTATGAGATAAAAATTGTTGACGAAAATAACAATGAGCTTCCTCAGGGAGAAATCGGAGAAATGCTCTTCAAAGGACCGGCAGTTGTGCAAAATTATTATGGCAATGCCGGCAATACCTGTTCTCAAGACGGATGGTACCACAGCGGCGACCTTGGAATGAAGGACGAACACGGCTACTTTTACTTTATAGAAAGAAAATCGGGGATGATGAAGGTCGCCGGATTAAAGGTGTATCCGCAGGAAATTGAACGCGTTTTGCTGGAACATCCTTCTATAAAAGAAATAGCGGTTATTTCTGTAAAAGACAGATTGAGAGGAGAAATACCAAAGGCAGTTGCCGTGCTGCAGCCGGGGGAGAATGTAAAAGAACACGAAATCCTGGATTTTTGCAAAGGCCGGTTGCCTCATTATAAACTCCCAAGAATAATCGAAATCAGGAAAGATATCCCCAAAAGCGGCAGCGGTAAAATAAATAAAAATATTTTAATCCTGGAGCATGTATGAAAGCGCTGATTGTAGATGGAGAATGGAATCCCAGAAAGAACTACCCGTTAAGCAATGAAGAACAGGCCAAAAAACGGGCAAATGTGGGAAGTCAGGTGTGGCAGCATACGCAATTTGAAGTAAAAGACGTTTCGGTACCTAACCTGCAAGACGACGAAATTCTTGTGCGAATAAAAAGCTGCGGAATCTGCGGATCAGATACCCATCTTTACGAAACCGATAAAGACGGATATATCATATTCTCAGGCGTGACGGAACTCCCCCGCATCATCGGACATGAGTTGTCTGGAATAGTGGAACAGACAGGTAAAAATGTGCGAAACGTCAGTAAAGGCGACTGGATCGCCGCGGAAAGCATTATGTGGTGCGGCATGTGCCAGGCGTGCAGAAGCGGTTCGCCTAATCAGTGTAAATATATCAAACTGATGGGATTAAGCGCAGACGGCGCCTTTGCGGAATATATTGCAATCAGTGAGAGATACTGCTGGGAAATTAATGATTTTGGGGAAATATATTCAGAAGACGAGGCATTTGATATTGGTGCGCTTATTGAACCCGTGGGCTGCGCGTACAATGGGCTGTTTATTGTTGGGGGCGGATTTCAGCCTGGCGCCACGGTAGTCGTATATGGCACAGGCCCTATTGGATTAGGCGCTATTGCATTAGCAAAGATTGCAGGCGCAAGCCAGATTATTGCCTTTGACATAATAGATGAAAGGGCGAATATTGCATTAGAGATGGGAGCAGACTACGCTTTTAACACAAATAAAATGAGAGATTGTCTTCCTGGAGAAAAGGTCATGGAGATAACAAAAGGCTGGGGCGCTGATATACAAATAGAAGCAGCCGGCGCAGCACCTGCCACCATCCCTGAAATGGAAAAATCCATGGCGATTAACGGGAAAATAATATACCTTGGACGCGCGGCGACAACAACATCGATGCATCTGGATAATCTTGTATCCGGCGCAAATAAAATTGTTGGAGCAAGAGGGCATTCAGGATACGCAATCTTCCCTTCCATTATTAAACTTATCGCAACCGGGCGGCTTAAGCTGGACAAAATGATCACTGCAAGATACCCATTTGCAAGAATAATGGATGCAATCAAGGCGTCTTCCGGAAGGACCGATGGGAAGATTTTAATACATATATAATCGATGACGTCTTGCTAAGTTTCCCTTAATAAAGGAAGATTTAGTACCTTATCAGTAATTTCTTTGCGTTTTTTGGCAAAATATTTAAAGTTAAAATCCGAGTATCAATTTAGTTTTTGAAAAACATATTATCTATTAGCTCCATAGGAGCGATCTGTTTGTAGAAATTAGTGCAAAAATAGAAAGAAAGCTCCGTAGGAGCGACCTGTATTATGCCGAATACATATTCGCAAATTTACATTCAAATTGTCTTTGCCGTAAAAGGCAGATTGAATTTAATCCAAAGCCAAAATCGGGAGGAATTGCATAAATACATCACAGGTATTGTGCAGAACCGGGAACAAAAAATGCTATCCGTTTTTTGTATGCCAGATCATACCCATTTGCTGGTTGGGTTAAAACCATCCGTTGCCATTTCTGATTTGGCAAGAGACATAAAAGCTGGTTCTTCAAATTTCATCAATGATAACAGATGGATGCCTGGCAAATTCAATTGGCAGGAGGGGTTTGGGGCATTCTCTTATTCCAGAAGCCATATGGACGCTGTTATCAAATACATTTTGCATCAGGAGGCGCATCATAGAAAGAAAACCTTCAAGGAGGAATATATTGAATTTTTGAAGAAATATGAAATCAAATATGATGAAAAATATTTATTTGAGTGGATAGAATAAACAGGCCGCTCCTACGGAGCTTATTTTGATATAATTGCAAATATTCTACAAACAGATCACCCCTATCGGGGTTGCGTTGTTCATTTTTTCCACAGGATTTTTCAAAAGGCTAAATTGTTACAAATCCGAAACAAATTCCAATGACAAAATAATCTGAAATACTAAGCGAGCACATCTTTCGTGTTTTGTGCCTGTTTGGTTTTGGCTTGCCCAGGTTTGGGGGGTTGTTTTACACATATTACAATTAACAAAAAGGTTACACTCTAATGATTATGGTAAATACTTGTTCAGTTATGTATTACAAGAAAAATGGCTACATTCCGCTGCTATTGACAGCGTTCATTTTGCTTTTAGTTTTTTCTAACGGTTGCGCCTCCACAGGGGTAAAGCCTGTCGCCGAAAATCCTGCAGCACCTGTAGATCAAGGTGAAGAATTCGAACGGTTAGATACGATAAAGATATCCCAGTTTATACTGGGAGTAGGCGATACAGTGGAAATCACCGTTTACCGGCATGACGATCTTCAAAGATCCGTAAGGGTAAACAATTCGGGCAAAATCATGTTCCCGTTAATAGGAGACGTGCAGGTTGCCGGCATAGGCGTCTTTGATCTCAGAGAACAATTGGAAAAAAGGCTATCCCATTATCTTGTCGATCCTCAGGTACTGGTTAATGTTACCAGCATACAAAGTAAAAAGGCCATCGTGATCGGAGAGGTTAATTCTCCCGGATTTTTTGTGCTCGATACGGACATAAGTGTTATAGAGGCGATTTCCAGGGCAGGCGGAGCGACAAACAACGCAAAACTGGAAAATGTAATTTTAATGAGACGGGATGAAGGCAAACCAAAGATTTACGCCTTAAATACAAAAGATGTGTGGAAGAAGGGAGATTTTTCTCAAAATATGATGCTGGAACACGGGGATATAATATTTGTGCCAACAATGGTTATCTCAAGTATCGCAAGGTATTTCTCCTATTTCCAGCAAATATTCAGCACTATCATTGGTTTTGAAAGCGGCATAATTTTATACCCGCAGGTAAGCGACGTATTGACACATGGCGAAACAGATGCTGGCGGTGGAACCACAATTAACATCCCAGTGAACTAAAATATGGGGTGTGGCGGAATCTGTTGACTTTTACTCTGAAACTCATGCCCCTCTCTTTATATTAAAAACGTTGATAATAGAAAATGTAGAGAATTTATAATAATACCTGACGGCAATAAAGAGCAGGATATTTAACAGCACAACACTCACCATATTTGAAAACGCAGTGCCGTTTATACCATATTTAGGGATAAGCAACACATTGAGTGTGATATTTACTATTGCAACCAGAAACATTATATTGCGGAAAATTTTTTGTTTTCCCGTCATGTTTAAAATATATGCAACGGGACCCGACATGATATTTACCATCTGCCCGACAGTCATCATTATTAAGGCGTTTTTCCCTGCCCGAAATTCTTCGCCAAAGATTTTGAGAAAGAATGATGGGAATACAAAAAACATAATCAGTATTGGGGTTGTTACCCAGAAAATAAGTTTTGTTACCTGCCGGGCTAGTTTTGCAAGGGATGCAATATCGCCATTCCCATAAAATTGGGCAAACTTAGGCGCGGCAATACTATTAAATGCGAAAAGGGGAATGCTTGCCAGCATTGACAATCTGAAAGCGACATTGTAAATTCCCACATCACTTTCCGTTTTAAAAGCGCCAAGCAGTATTTTATCAGTCCATCCCATAAATAAACATAACGAGTTAGATATTAAAATAGGCAATGATATAGTAAAGAGAGTAGTGTATTTCATGCCTACTTCAGGTAAAACACGAGTAACGTTTAATTTCTTCAGCCATAGGAATACCGACAGAAAAAATACCATGGAAATACTTACAGCATATGCGGCAAACGGCATATATTTCCCTCTGCTGAAAAAGAGAAATATCGCCAGGAGGAACACTGAAAAAAGTGGTATGGCCAGGTCCTGTAAAAATGCGTATTCTTTAATCTTCTTCAGCGCCCGCAAACTTTCTGAATTTATAAAGATAATAACCATTGGAAGTATAATGAATGATACTATCTGAAAATACGTTGACAGGTATGTTTTGTGAAACAGGTTTTTTGCAATATAGGGAGAAAGGAAATATAAAAGGACACTGATAAAAACACTAACGGGAATAATTATTTTCAGCGCTTTCACATAAATATCGGCAATAAGAGCATTTTTATTTTGAGAAGAATATTCGGCGATAAATCTTAATAATGTAGTCTCTATTCCAAGCCTGCCCAATACGGTGCAAATATTCAAAAATGTAATAAAAAGGGCGAATATCCCTGCGGTATGGGCGCCATATTTCCTCGTAATTAACAACATTAATAAATAAGAAGCCAGTATTCCCGACATCTTGAAAACAAAAGAAACAAAACCGCTTTTAAGAAGTTCACGCAGGTTGATATCGCTTAATTTAGCAATAAATTTATGGATTATTTTGGGTGCAGTTATATGCGCAAGAGACATATTCTGGTTATAATTCTGAAAATGTAAATATAAAATGGAATGTCTTTGGGAATTGTGTTATATTCGCCGCTTCATGCAATCTTGGTACAGCACATATCCAAAAGTGAAAAAAATACCTGCTAAAAACGGTATCTGCTACGGATTGCCGTTTGACTTTTAAGCTTTATAGCAATTATTTATTGGCCATGCAACGTAAAAGTATTTTATGCAGTTTCAAACTCGTAAAGGTGTTTTATGAAGAATAATGAAAAGGTTTTTGTAATAGGCATTGACGGCGCAACTTTTGATATTATTGCCCCATGGCTGGAACAAGGCAGGTTGCCGCATTTAAAATCATTGATAGACAATGGGTGTTCCGGCGTCCTGGAATCTTCTGTACCGCCGGTAAGTCCTGTAGCATGGCCTTCTTTCTTTACCGGCGTAAATCCAGGGAAACATGGGATATTTGATTTTATAGAAAAATCGAAAACAGACCAAAGTATTCATTTCATGAACCGAACCCATTGCAAAGCACAGCCTATCTGGCGGTATCTTAATCAGGAAGGCTATACAACAACAATAATAAATATTCCAGGCACATACCCGCCTGATAAGGTTGACGGGTTTATGATTTCCGGTTTAGATACACCGGATACAAACAGCGAATTTACCTATCCCGGAGCATTAAAAAACGAATTAAAGGCGGTAATAGGTAATTATATTATTGATATGGAGCATAACCCTGCTTTAATGAACAACCCTGGAAAATATATTGATCATATGATTGACATGATAGAGGCGCGGGAAAAGACGGCCCTCTACCTGATGGAAAAATACCCGGTTGATTTTTTTATGGTAGTATTTACTGCAACAGACAGGGTGCAGCATTCTTTTTGGAGATATTACGACAAAAAACACCCCGGATATTCCCCCGGGGTAGAGAATGCTATATATACTATTTACAAAAGGGTTGACGATGCTATTGGCAGGCTCTTGGATAAGGTAGACGAATCAACGAGCATTATCGCCATGTCCGATCACGGCATGCATGGAATATATAAAAGCGTTGATGTAAACCGATGGTTACTTGAAAACGGGTTTCTTGTTTTAAAGAAAGAATCTCCTGTTTTAAAACTGAAAGATTTCTATAAGAGGTTAAAAAGAAGGTACCTGAAAAAAGCGGATAAAATCCTGTTTGATCACTATATTGACTGGTCAAAAACACGCGCCTATTTCCTGGGTACATGGGGAAACATTTTTATCAATGTAAAAGGAAAAGAACCCTATGGCATTGTAAGCCCGGGGGAAGAGTATGAATCAATAAGAGAAGAAATCATACGGAAGCTGAGTCCTCTTGCCGACCCTGAAAATGGAAAACCTGTAATTAAAACTATTTTCAGGAAAGAGGAGGTTTTTACCGGTGAATATTTAGATAAGGCGCCGGATCTCATCATTATGTGGAATGAGAAATATAATTGCATCAAGACTCTTTACGAAAAACTGAGATCGGGGGGGAGACACGGCGTTATTCAACCTTACAAACAATTGTGTGGAGATCATGCGCCGAATGGAATATTCGTATACAAATCTCCCCATGTAAAAAAAGGTATTACAAACATGAAGGCTAATATCATAGATCTTTTGCCTACCATACTTCATACAATGGATGTTACTGTACCAAATTCTATAGACGGAAGAATTTTAGATGAGATATTTACCGAAGAGTTTCTTGCTGAAAAATCGGCGAAATACGACGATAAAGCGTATGCATTTGCAGCGGAAGATGAATCTGTTTATTCCGATGAAGACAGCCAAAAGATCGCAGAACGGCTTACTGACCTTGGCTATTTCGATTAAATTTCCCTGTTAACTATCAGTTGAATAATATAAAAAAAATTCTTTTTTACTCAATATGAAAATTTTATTAGTACAATCATATCTTAAAGGAGATGTTTTCCCGCCGGTATATCCATTGGGAATTTCATATATCGCAAGCTTTCTCACCAAACATGAAGTACGGATTTACGACCCGAATCTTTCGTTAAACCCAATCGATGATTTAATAAAAGAAATCAATGGGTATCGTCCGCAGATGATTGGTGTTTCACTGAGAAATATCGACAATCAATCGAGAAAAAACCCTCTAAACTATTACGGGGATTTTCAAAATCTTTTGCAGACTATAAAAAAAACATGCCCATCCGCCCACATTGTTGCCGGCGGCACCGGATTTTCAATGTTTGCACAGGAAATAATGGATACCAATCCCGAAATAGATTTTGGAGTATATCTGGAAGGTGAGGAAACATTATCTGAGCTTACAGACAATCTTGACCATCCGGACAAAGTGAAAGGCGTATATTATCGCAAAAACGGGGTTGTATACTACACCGGAACAAGGACACTTCCCCAATTTGAAAAATTCCCGGCGCCTGGAAGGGATATTGTTAATCCAATCCCCTATAAAAACGGAGAAGCTGCAATCGGAATTCAAACCCAGAGGGGTTGTCCGTTAAAATGCGCATATTGCAACTACCCGGCGTTAAACGGCAACCTTTTAAGGTCACGATCCCCTGCAAATGTAGTTGACGAGATAGAAAACCTACTTCATTCGTACGGAATAAGGCAGTTTATGTTTGCCGACTCCCTTTTCAACAGACCGCTGGAACATGCCACCGGCATATGTAAAGAAATAATGAAACGGAATCTTCAGGACAAAATCAAGTGGATGTGCTGGTTAGATGTAAGGGGCGTTACGAAAGATTTTTTACACTTATTAAAAAACGCCGGCTGCAGCGGAATTTCTTTTTCACCTGATGGATTATCGACCTCTTCATTGATTTCTCTGAGAAAAGGCATAAAGGAAAGAGATGTTTGGAACATCCTGAAAATCATTACCACTGATCCCGTAATTAAGGATACCAAATTTATTATTACCATGTTTATAAATTCACCCGGAGAAACCTATCTTGGAATGATAAAAATGCTTTTTTATAAATTCCTTTCTCTTGCGGCTAAGAAAATCTTAAAAAGAAACGTTAACGTCCAAATTGGATGGATACGGTTGGAACCGGACACAGAAATATACCGTGTTGCGATGAAACAGGGCATTATATCGCCCGGAAGGTCACTTCTTCCTGCAAATGCCGATGACGTCAAAGCGTTATTTTATTTAAATCCGTCTTTACAGTTTTTAGACAGGATTGTACTGGCTATGGCGTCTATATCTGAATCTATTAAAGGTAAAATAAAACATACATTAATCAGGAGGGCTTTATGATGCTGCAAAAAACACAGCGATTTATTTACAGTATAACGACACTTCTGCTGATATTCTCTTTCGGTTTTTTCGAGGACTCAACTGTTCATGCATGGGATGAGGCGGCTCTCGATTCTCCTTTTGGATTTACCACCTCCTTTTATCCACCAAAAAGAAAAAGCAATGAGGAAATGCTGGCAAAAAGAAAGAATTTCGAATTTGACGGCATCACGGGAGATAATCCGCCTTATTCAACCGCAATAGAACTTGGCGTTAAATGGGAACGTCAGTCAAACCCCGTTTTGGATTGGTCTTTTGTGCAACGGGATAAGGAATCTATTATAAACGGTAAATACAACTGGAATGTCCCGGATAATTTTTTAAAGAGAATTCCGGAAGACCTGAATATTGTAGTTACCATTAATGTCAATCCAATGCTATTACGCCCGGGAACGTGGGAATTTATCGCCCCACCGGCAAAAGAAGCGTATATTGAATTTGTCAAAAAAGCAGTAGAACGGTACAACGGAGATGGCAAGAACGATATGCCCGGACTTAAAAACCCTGTAAAATACTGGCAGGTTGAAAATGAACCAATTATTCAGATTAAAAAGAAACAGGGGGGAGGTCAGGGAGGACAAGGAGGACAACCGCCACAGCAAATGCCCGGCATGAACCAAAGGAGAGGGCCTGGAGGACCCGGCGGATTTGGAGGGCCTGGTGGGCCAGGAGGGTTTGGTGGACCAGGGGCTTCGGGACGTGGGCAGCAAGTACCTGGAGCTATGGGCGGTCAAACCCAAAAAGGAAGCGAATGGAAGGGATATGTGGAGCTTATCAATATCACTTCAAGCGCAATAAGAAGCGCGGACAAAGACGCAAAGGTCATTAGTGGCGGAATAGTAAGCCCGCCACCCAAAATGAGGACTGAAATATTAAATGAATTTTGGCTTCCGGTAATCAGAGCGCTTGACAAGGATTCTATCGATATATTTGATTTCCACTGGTTTGACGACAGCATTATCGATTCTTATGCCACCTATAAAATATTACGCAATGCCCTTGATGAAAGCGGCTTAAACAATGTTGATATATGGATGACCGAAACGGGCGCCAGCAGTAAAGAGGGAGAAAAGGGGCAGGCAATTCAGGTGATAAAAAGATATGTCTATCCCCTCAGCTACGGCATTAAAAAAGTATTCTGGGCATGGGCGCTTGTGGAAGGCTGGCCGCCATTTGATTGTCAATCAATGTTTGAATACACCGGTTTGATATATGACGGCAATTGCGCCGGCGATCCTGGATATGGAGTGAAAAAACTCGGATTCTATACCTACAGGCTAATGACGGAAAAACTTAAAAATTCAGATTGGAACAATATTGCGGCAATCTCTAATGGCAAAAACGGCATATACGCATATAAATTCCCGCAAGTAGACAAAGACGTTTATGTGCTATGGTACGAAAAAGAAAACGGAAAAACGACCATAGACTTGAAAGTAGCAGAAAATAGCAAATATACAGTAACGGAGGCGATACCAAATGTCTCTGAAGGAAAACAACTACACTCTGCGTTAAAAAATATTTTCAACACAAAGACCCTGATATCTTCAGAAAAAACCCTTTCTGTTGAAATATCTTCCATTCCCTTATTCGTTGAGGGTAAAAAGAGTGGCGATACAGAATATGTATCAGAAGAAATAGCTGATGACGATGACGACGACGATGAATCATCAGTCTCTGAGATTGTGGATAGCAAAGAACAACCACCTGGAGGGAAAACCCCACAAATGCCAGGGAGATATGGACAGTCGCCAACGGGCGGACGTCCAATGCAACCTCAAGGTCCTGCTATGGGAGGACAACCTGGAAGCGGCCCACCTCGTGGCCAACCTATGCCCGGCGGACAAATGCCTCCTGAACGTGGCCAACCCTCTGGTGATCGTTCAATGCCAATGAGCGGTAAATCTTATCGCGATTTGGAAGTGTGGCAAAGCTCAATGGATTTAGCAGTAGAATGCTATAATCTCACAAAAGAGATTCCACAGGGAGAAAATGATGCACTGGCGGGACAGTTACAACGCACTGCCGCATCCATCCCGGCAACGATTGCAAAGGGACAGGCAATGCAAAATCCCAAAGAGTTTTTCAATCATCTTTCCATTGCAAACGGGTCCATTGCAGAACTGGAAACGTATCTTCAAATTGCCGAACGGCTGGATTATATCGATTCTGACCGTATAAAGCAGCTTAAGCAAAAAGCGGAAACAATTGCAGCCTCAATCAGTCGTTTACAAAAACCTTTTGCAGATAAAATACAACATTGAACAATCTTGCGAAATACAATAGTCCTGGCCGTTTTTAAAAAAACGGCCTGAATATATGTATAGTCAAACAAATAAGGTTTTCGAAAGAGGAACAATAAAATTCATTGTAAGAGGGTGGCACGGACAAACTTTGTTTGTCCGTGTTATTGTGAGTCGAAGCAATTTCACTGACAAACAAGTTTGTCAGTGCCACCCCTCTCTATCGATGCTTAGATACTATATTAAATTTTTCTAAAAACAGATGCTTTTGGTTATATCCTGCACCATAAACCATAGATGAACTACTCTCTTACGCATAATAAAAAACTAAACATCTACAGATGGATTATTGTTATCCCTTTTGGCATGGCAATATCTTCCACAGCATTTATCAACCCCCTCGTAACCCTCATCCTGCTCGGCATTACTTCCGTGGCGGCCATTTCTATTCTGAAGCCACATGTTCCATATCTTTTCGCAGTACTCCTTATTTCTTATATCAGCATTGAAATCAGGCTATGGGGCGATTATCGAACATTTTTCACCCTTTCAGAACCGTTCATACTTTATTGCTTACTCTGTTGGTTCGTATCGCGCGGTTTAAGGATTTCAACCGAAGACTTTCAGATCAAAAGGTATCTCCCGCTTATACTGTTGTTTCTATGGGGAATAATTTCTATTCTTTGGAGCACTGAAAAAACAATGGGAATATATTATATGGCAATGTTTTTTATCGCCATATGCTTCTTTTTCCTGACCTTAGTAACCTTAAACAGTTTTCTAAAAATCAAAATAGCAATAGCCTTTTTTGTTGGAATGGGTTTTGTCGGCAGCATTGTTTGTTACTATTCTCTACTATCGAATAAAACAATAGAAGATATATTGTATCATTATAATGAACATCTGGTTCGTTTTGTATTCAATCCTGAGCAAATGTTACGCGGACAAGGATTCATGCATCCACTTGCCACAGCATACTACCTTTCATTATCGCTCATGTTGTTGTTTGGATTTATTTACACGGGAAACAAATTCACCAGGGTTTTCCTGTCAATCGCAGCGCTCTCTATATTTGTAGCGCTATTAACGACACTCAGCAAAGGACCGTTGCTTTCATTACTATGCGGACTTTATATCTTTTCCCTTTTAAATGTCTCGGTCAGCAAGCGTATTATTATTGTATGGACGCTTATTTTTTCTCTTATCATAATCGGATTTTTTCTCTCAAGAATCCCTACCAATGATTTTGCGAAGGCATTGGATTACACATCTAAAACATCAACGGAAACTACCGATGAATCATCCTCTCTGGGTTCGAGGATAAAACGCTGGAAGAAAGGCATTCTTTCTATAAAGGATCATTATGGTTTAGGCGACGGGTCTGGCGGGTTTTTTTCGTATCTCGACCCGGAAATCTGTTTTGACAATCTCTATGTTCATATATTTGCAGAGTATGGATTATTTGGTGTGTTGTTGTGGCTTTGGTTTTTGGTCCTCTCTTGCAAGAGGTTTATTCATGCATACCTTACCTGTATTTCATCCGAATATAAAAAATGGATGCAGATTTACATTTCAGGTTTAGCAACGTTACTGCTTAATGCAGTCACCTCTTTTTCCCATACCTTTTTGCCCTTATGGTTTTATTTAGGAATCGGACATGCCATGGCAATTGTAATTGACCGTGAAAACAATAAAAGATTAGAAAACGAAAGAATGGATACCCTAAAATGTCGCTCTTAAAACAATTTCTTGATGTTGTCTCCAGAAGAAAGAAAATTATTATCGTTATTGTGCTCGCCTTCACATTACTGCCACTATTGTTTTCCCTTTCTTTCCGATCGGTGTATAAGGCTTCTTCGCAGCTCTGGATGCATACAAATGCAACACAAACGCAATATCTTGCATTGCCAACAAACATCAGCAAGTTCGAATATTCTGACAAAAATAAACTGGATAATACCTTCTTTGCAATGCTAAAAAATCCTAAATCCATGAAAAGGATTATTTCAACCTTGCATATTACCGATGAAAAGGAACGGTTGATTGATCCTGATAAATTTATCATCGGGAGTGAATTCAATCTTTTTTTCAGCAGGGAAGGGATTAGTGTTAACGTAGTAGAAAGCGGTGACGTCATAGAAGTCGCGGGATACTCTGCCACTCCGGAAATGGCAGAGAAGGTTGCTAATGCTGCGGTTGAAGCGTTTATGATACTTTATGCGGATATTTTCAAAGACGAGGCAAGATTGGCGCAAAAAGCAATGAAAGCGCGGTTGGTATATGTAAACAGAGAATTAAGAAAACTGGAAAGAAGGTTGTACCGGTACAGGAAAAAATACGGAATTATTGATGTCACCATGGAAATAGAAGAGGGACTGAGGCAATATTACAGCTATCTTGACCTGGTTCATCAAAATACGAAAACAATGGAAGAAGAGAAAAAGGTGTTGGAAGAGGTAACCAAAACTATTGCAGTAATTCCGGAACTATATTTGTCCAACAAGGCTATCGAAAGAAATCCTACATTAGAATCATATAAACAGGAAATCGTAACCCTTGAAACAACCATCGCCAAACTGAAGGTTGACTTTACCGAGGCACACCCCGATATTATTGCGTCCAGAATGCAAATAGCAGAGTATAAAAAGGCGATATATAAAGAAATAGAGCGAATTTTGGGAGATGAAAATTTTTCCAGAAACTCGTATTATACTGAATTGGAAAAACGTTATTATGATACAAAAATAAACCTGGAAATTTACAAAACAACTGGCTCTATACTGCTCAATTTAACCGATATCATTTACAAAAAAATGCTCAATGTAAAGAAAATTGAACTATTGTTTAATAAAATAGAACGCCAGCAATCCTCGTTAAATACGGAATACTCAAATTTGACAAAGGGCATTTCAGATACTGAGATATTGTTAAGCCTGAGCCCTTCAAATCTGGCAGTCCTCAATTACGCAGATGCATCAACAATTTCTTCACCTTATTTTCCGAATAGGGTAAAATTTTTAGCTATCTCCCTGTTCCTTAGTATTACCATAGCTTTTTCAATAATCCTGCTGGAAGAATCTGCCGACAAATCGATAAAAACGCTTGCAGAAGCACAAAAGGCCTTTCAGGGAAATCTGCTATATGGTTTGCCAAAGTATACAAAGATATTTGGCTTCAACATTATCCCGAAAAGACTGCTTCGTTATTTCCCTACATTAAGAGACGAACTGTTATTGCTTAAACAGCGAAATTTTGTCAGAAAAGTATTGAAAAACAACGCCATCAGGCGTTCCGTCTGGAACATTATTTCCGGCATAAAGGTCGTTTCAGGCGATACCATTGCACGGTCAATTCTTTTTACCGGTGCGGAGGAGGAGGTAGGCACCACTACCATCGCTCTTCTGGTGGCAAGAGAATTAACCGTTTCCGGCAAAAAAACCCTCTTCCTTGATATTTCTTCAACAGATGATTGGCATTTGCAGGGAAAAGATATTCTTCCGGTGGATAAAAAAATAACTCTTAAAGACCTTATAAGAAGCAGTGATATCTATGGCATGGATGTTTTACTGATGAAAGAAATTGCCGATATCCCGGGGATTGCCATGATCGATGGACTGCCCGAACAGTTAAACAATCTGGACTATGAGCATATTATTATTGATGCCGCCCCTGTTGTAGCCTGTAACGACGTCCTGTTTCTCTCTGCAACGGCAAATGTTGTCCTTTTGACAGCAAAACTACATAAAACTTCCAAAGAAACAATCGAGGAGGCTTTCAGCAGATTCAAACATCTAAAAACATCTAAAACAGGCATAATAATTAACCAAATTTAGTTACTAACAGAAACATATTTTCTCCTATTCAAAATAACCTTTAATTATGAAATGTATGAAGGAAACTATTCATTTTTCTGAAGCGGCAAAGGTGTTTTTTTTATATACCCTTCGATACACAATACCTTACTTGCCTTTAAAATTAAAACATAGCCTCGCCAACAGCCTTGCAATGCTGACGTCACACGGAGAAAAAGCTGTAGTCATGAAGAGTGAACTGGAATTGTTATTTGGCAAAGGAACGTTTACCGGCCCGGAAATGAAAGAAATCATCATGGAAACCCTTCGTAATTTCAGAAAAGATCTCTTTGAAATATGGTCATTCCCAAGATTAAACAGAAAAAAGACAGAAGAACTTTGCACCATTGCCGGTATGGAACATTTAGAGAACGCTTTGAAAAAAGGCAAGGGCGTGATAATTGCGCTTTGCCATTTTGGGTCATATAAAATGATACTCCCCTGCCTGGGGTATAAAGGATATAAAATAACGCAGGTTGCCGCAAATCCTATCGATCTGACCGGCAAAGACAAGTCGATGGTAAAGAATAAAACCATGCAAATTGAATATCAATGTGAGAAAAGCCTGCCCGCCAATTTTTTTTACATAGGAAGCACACCAAGGCAAATATACCGGGTGTTACAAAATAACGAAATACTTGTTATGTCACTTGATGGAATTTTGGACCCTAATAGAATTTCAGTACCTTTTTTAGGAAGGAAGATACGTCTATCCCCCTCTCTTGTAAAAATAGCGGAAAGAACAAAGGCAACAATATTGCCTGTTTTTACGGTAAGGGGAAAAAACGGTAAACACCGCATTATTATAGGCAATGAAATCATCCCCGACGATGGCAATGATAAAGGTACACCGGAAACACTTGTCGTCTTAAAGTTTGGCAGTTTAATGGAGCAGTTCGTTAAAGAACATCCCAGCCACTACCTCTGGTATTTATATAAAAACAAAACCGAGCCGCCCCCCATCGGGAGTATTATTGTTGATTGATTATCAATCAGTACAAAGCCTCAGAAGGATAAAAAGGGTTTGAAACCACTGATCTATAGGATGAGTAACAATGTCAAACTATTTCCGGCTCCTTACGTTTTTTTATTAGTCGTTTAAAACAATGTAATTGGGGTATCCACTTGACGGGGGTGACATTTTAACAATATTATTGATTATGCATGACTTAAAGGAAACAACAGAATAATGGTGAAAAACAACTTTTTCGCTTTAATTTTCTAAGACTTACGATTTTACTCCCCTGGTCATGGGGATACCCCAATTACTTTTTAATGAGAAAGGATTTCTCTTTTCATGTGCACAAACGATATCAAATGGAATGCGGAAACTTCTGCAAGGGCTACCGATTACAGGAAAAGATGCTATGATACTTTTGTAAGCAAACAATGGGCAAAGTGGATAGAAATTACACCGGATAACTACGAACTACAATCCAAATTATTACATAAAAGATTTATAAACATCCTTCCGAAAGATAAAAACGCAGCTATTCTTGATATTGCTTGTGGTATAGGAGGATTTTTGTTTTTTTTACAAAAAGCAGGCTATAAAAATGCTATGGGAATAGATTTGTCAAACGAATCAATAGTTATTGCCAATAAGATGGGTATTAAAGATGTTGAACAGGCAGATATGTTTACTTTTCTTCCTTCGCACCGGGAAAAATTCGACATGATCATTGCAAGCCATATTATAGAACATCTCTCGAAACAGGAAATATTGACGCTTCTTGATTTGATTTATGAAAGTTTAAAACCAAATGGAACTGTTTTAATAAGGACGCCCAATGCCTCTTCTCTCACCGGCATAGCAAGGATATTTTTGGATTTTACCCATGAAACAGGGTTTACCCCCACCAGTTTAGGGCAAGTTCTGGAAACATGCAATTTTTCAGATATAATGGTCAAAGGAGAAGAGCCTGTATTTTTTGATCTCAAAAGTTCTGTACGAGCTATTTTATGGAAATGTTTAAAAATGTATTACAAGATTTTCAGTCTGATTGAAATCGGCACAGGCAGGGGCATTTATAAGTTTAACCGGATTTATACCCCGGATATATATGCCACAGGTACAAAAACAGATACCTGTAAAAATAATGTAACAATCTAGCTTTTTGAAAAATGTTCCTTGGCCTGTATGGCTATCAAAATAATTAATATCAATACACAGTGAGGTATTTTCTTACCATGAACAAAAAGGTTACCTTCATCGCACCATATGATGATTTAATGGCATATGGCATTAGAATCCTTTCATCATCATTGAGAAAAGAGGGGTTTTCGACAGAGATTATTTTTACACCCTATATCTTAAAACAGACGGATGCCCATTCTATAACCTCATTAGCGGATGCTATAAAAGAGATGACCCATGATTCATTCTTTGTGGGAATATCATTTTTCTCTTGTCATTTCAATGCGGTTAAGGCGCTTACCGAAGCAATACGAAACAAAATAAGGGCGCCTATAATGTGGGGAGGAAAACATATCTCTGCCAGGCCGGAAGATGCGGCAGGCTTTGCTGATATTGTCTGCATAGGTGAAGCGGAAATCGCAATAAAAAATCTTTTAAACGCCATGGCAAAAAACGATAATTATTACGACTTGAACGGATTTTGGTTTTTCAAAGACGGAAATTTCAAAAAAAACCAGCTTGCCCCTATTATTGAAGATCTTGATTCATTGCCATACCCCGATTATTCTCTGGAGGGACATTACCTGTGGGATGGAAAAACCATGCACAAAATGACCAAGGAATTATTGCAAGAGCATTTAAAAATAGCGGGAACAGTAGTTTATCAAACCCTTTCTTCACGGGGATGCCCATATAGCTGTACTTATTGTTCCACTTTTAAAGCCCTTTATTCGGACAGCGGATATTTGAGATTTCGCACTGCAGAAAACGTAATTGGTGAGCTGAAAGAAATGAAATTCCGCTTTCCCCGGATGCAGGCAATAACGTTTTGCGACGACAATTTTTTTGCTTTGAAAGAAGACCAGTTAGAAAAATATGCCGCTTTATATAGAAATGAAATCGGTTTGCCTTTCCGCTGTCTTGCCCATGCACATGATGTCAATAAAAAGAAACTGGAAATCCTTGTTGATGCAGGCATGAATGAATTACAAATTGGCATACAAACAGGTAGCGAAAAAACCAGAAAACTGTATAAAAGAGGCCCTTCTACCGACAAAGTTTTGGATGCTGTAGGACTGATTCACCAATTTAAGGGCAGATTAATGCCCTTCTACGATTTTATTATTGATAATCCATTCGAAGAGGAAGAAGACCTAATTGAAACCCTGCATATGATTCAGAAATTTCCCAGACCATATCGCCTGAACGTATTTTCCCTTATTTTTCTTCCTGGCACTGAATTGCAGAAAAAGGCTCAGGAAAAAGGACTTATCATCGACTTGACCCGGCAATTTGAATCTAGAAAAAAGAGTTATATTAACTTTCTTTTTTATCTCTATTGCCGTCCCATTCCACGATGGGTCATGGGGATACTCGTATCCAAACCAATGTTAAAGACAATGAAACACAAATTCATAGTCAATTTTTTATATTTCACGAGAGATTCTATAAAAAGACTGTTAAAGGGTAAGGCCGAAGTATGGGCTCCGGAGTAGGGGCTGAAAATCGTTCGACTGAGCTCACGACGAAGTCTTCAGCCCCTACAATAAAAATCCGCGTTTCATCCGTGTAAATCAGCGGCTAAAGAAATTTAATAAAAAAACAAAAGCAGATGAGTAGTAATATTTTATTAATCAAGACGCATGCTTTCGGCGATGTATTGCTTACTACTCCGGCAATACGCGCAATTTACAAAAATAACCCGGCAAATAAGATTTATTATTTCACCAGCAAATGGTCTTCAGGGGCGCTGTACAATAATCCCTATATCGCAAAAACTTTTGTATTAGACGATGACGCGCTTTTTGGAAGAAAATTATATAAAATCCTCCCTCTGATAATAAAATTAAGGAGATATAAATTTGAATCTATCATTGTTTTCAGCGCATCTAAATTTATCCATTTTCTTTCATGGTTAATAGGAGCGCCAAACAGGGTGGGGTTCGGCAATAGCAGTTTTATTAATCATAAGGTCAATCCGTCAGTGTTACAAAACCATTATGCCGCCGGAGCATATAATACATTGTTAGAGCCATTGTGCATACCGTGCAATGGAACTAAGCTCGATTTTCAGATAAAAGAAGTATGCATTCCTGAAAATCTGAGTACTTTTCTCAAAAAATACAAGTCTAATGTAATTGGACTTTTTTGCGGCGGTGGGAAAAACCCTCGTGATACGGTGTTGGTAAAGCAATGGGGCGCCAAAAAATTCATTGAACTGGCAAAATTGCTTTCTGCCGACGGATATGGATTTCTGCTTTTTGGGTCGATAGATGACCGTAAAGTAAACACAACACTAAAAGATGAACTTCATGATGCTGTTTTTGATTTAAGTGGCCAATATTCTTTTAATGAAACGGGATATTTAATGAAATTGTGCAGGCTCTTTGTTACAAATGATTCTGCCCCCTTTCATATTTCTTATGCACTTGCTATCCCGACAGTGTGTATTTTTGGTCCCAGCAATTCAAAATTACTTTCACCCCAATTGCCATTTTGCAGATATATTCAAAGCCGTGTAGAATGCAGTCCCTGTTATGGAAATGATATTTTTATCGGATGTACAAATCCTATTTGCATGGAAAACATTTCTGCAAATGACGTTTACAAAGAATGTAAATCGCTATTAAGTAAAAACTTTAATTATGAAAATGTTATTCGTTTTGTTGGTACACAACAGCAAAGAACTTAATTTTTAGAAAGGCAGATGCAGTGAAAGTCTTACTCATCAATCCCCCATATTTAAAAAAATTTTCCCGCCCACAGCGGAGTCCTGCAGTAACCAAAAGCGGCACTCTCTATTTTCCCCTGTGGCTGGCATATGCAACAGGCGTTTTGAAAGAAAAAGGGTTTGCAGTTAACCTCATAGATGCGCCTGCAGATAATTTATCCATTGATGACATTATTGAAAAAACCCGTACATTTCAGCCAAACCTTATTGTTCTTGATACAAGCACGCCAAGTATTGATAATGACGTTGCCGTCGCCCGCAGATTAAAAGAAACCTGTCCGTCTTCTTTCATAATACTGGTAGGAACGCATGTCTCAGCGCTTCCGGAGGAAGTGCTTAATAAAGAGAATAGCGTTGATGCAGTTGCCAGAAATGAATATGATTACACACTGCCTGACCTCGCTAAAATTTTATCTGAAAAAGGCGACCTGAAAACCGTTCATGGCATAAGCTATAGGAATGGCAATGAAATCATCCACAACCCGGGAAGGCCATATATTGAAAATCTCGACGAATTGCCGTTCGTAAGCAAGGTTTACAAAGAATTTCTCCGTATAGAAAATTATTTTAATCCGAACGCCCTCTACCCAATGGTCACAATTACCACTTCCAGAGGATGCCCTTTCCCATGTACCTTTTGTGTTTATCCTCAAACGTTAATGGGCAGAGGTTTTCGGCAAAGGAGTATTAATAATGTAGTGGAAGAAATGGAATATATTACAAAAAATTTCCCGCAGGCAAAGGCGATTTTCTTTGAGGATGATACGTTAACTGTTAATAAAAAACGGTGTAAAGAACTTGCGGAGTGCATTATTCAAAAGAAAGTACACATTTCATGGACAGCAAATGCAAGGGTTGGTCTGGATTACGAAACAATGCGGACAATGAAGACGGCAGGCTGCCGGTCACTTTGCGTCGGATTTGAAAGCGGAAGCCAGCAAGTACTTGACAACATGAAGAAAAAGCTGAGTCTTGCGGAAATGGAGGCTTTCATGGCAAATGCAAAAAAAGCCGGGATGTTAATACATGGCTGCTTTATGGCAGGGCTTCCCGGCGAGACAAAAGAAACACTTCAGGAAACACTACAGCTTGCAAAAAGGCTGAATCCGGATACTGTACAATTTTATCCTGTCATGGTTTATCCGGGAACGGAAGCATACAAGTGGTATAAGGAAAAAAGATTGATAACTACCGACAATTTCTCCGAATGGCTTACACCGGAAGGCTTGCATAACACTGTTATCAGTACGGAAGAATTATCATCCTATGATCTTGTAAGGTTCTGCGATGATGCAAGACGGTCTTTTTATCTAAGGCCTGGCTATCTTCTTTACAAATTAAAACAAATGATTGTACACCCAAGAGAAATAAAGAGGACGTTAAAATCAGCAAGGACGTTTTTAAAATATTTGCTAAGAGGTTCTGATGTGAAGCCAAAAATTCAATGCTGAATTAAAATATGGAACTTTTATGTTTTCTCCACAAATCGAGAATGTCACCACCTTATTCGGTATGAAATGATTATTTATTGGGATAAAGCAGACAGTATTTATGTTGTTGAAGTACCGGAACTACCAGGATGCATGGCGCACGGTAAATCAAAAAAAGAAGCACTGGAAAATGCAGAAAACGCAGTAACCCTTTGGTTAAAAACGACAAAAGAAGATGGTATTCAAATACCAGAACCCAAGGATCGTTTAATATATGTATAAATTATTGTATATAGTCATTAAATTAGGTTGGGTTTTAAAAGACAAAAACCCAACGGCATTCATTTTCACCCACCCCTCAATCCCCTCTTGGGCAGGGGATTGAGGGGTGGGTTTGTTCATTGCTTAACTGAAAATATTAAACTCCCTAAACATTTAATGTCATAGCAAGGCACGCCTTGCCACTACATGTTGAGGCTGTCGTATCCGCCTGCAACCAAATATGTTACAAACTTGAAACCCACAAAGCCAGATCAGCCACCGGCAATGGCTGGCACGACAGATATATAATCTCCGTCTTTTACCGGTGTTTCCAGATTATTGAGAAATCTGATATCCTCATCATTGAGATAAAAGTTGATAAACCTTCTTATCTGGCCGGAATCATCGCAAATCCTTTCTTTTATACCTTTGTAATTTGCTTCCAGATTGCTAATAATCTCGCCAATATTCTTTCCCTCTACCTTCACCTCCTCAACTCCATCCGTAAAGGTTCTCAAAGGCGTAGGTATGCGCACAGTCACCGACATAATTTTGCTCCTTTAAATTAACCATGGTAGGGTGGGGCAGCGCCCACCAAAATATCGCTCACTCGTTCACGTTGTTTGTCTTTCGGCCATTGGGACATGACGAGGAACGCAGACTGTCTGATAAACAAAGCCTGCCCTGTGGAATGAGTTTATCCCACAGGATAAATCCGCACAGATTTACGATTTACGATTTTTTTAATCTGTGTAATCGTTCGACTGAGATCACGACGAAGTCTGTGAAATCTGTGGTTCCTCTTTTATTAATTTATAATTTGCACCATGCTGAAAACCGCTTATATTACAAACAAATTAGAAATTTAGCGGTAATTTGGCTTTTTGAAAATATCCACACAAAGATGATACGGTCTCAAAAGTTAGTACCGGTACGTATCCGGTTTGAACGGACCTTCTACAGGAGTGTTGATATATTCAGACTGCTGTTTCGTCATACGGGTAATTACTCCTCCGAAGCCTTTCACCATTTCAGCGGCAACCTCCTCATCCAGTTTTTTGGGAAGAACCTTAATATAGACCGGTTCACGCTTAGACTTGGGTTTGCTTGCCCATGCCTCACGATAGAGATACATCTGTGCAAGCACTTGATTTGAGAATGACCCATCCATAACACGTGAGGGGTGGCCTGTTGCATTGCCAAGATTTACAAGCCGTCCTTCGGAAAGAAGAATAATATAATCTTCAGCGTCGTCGGATCTGTATATCTGGTGAACCTGCGGTTTCACCTCTTCCCACCTCCAGTTTTCACGCATAAATTTAGTGTCAATTTCAAGGTCAAAATGTCCGATATTGCAAACAATTGCCCCACGTTTAACGGCAGCTAATATATGACGGTCGCAGACATTTACATTGCCTGTCGCCGTTACGATCAGATCGGTCTTGTCCAGCAATTGTTTGTTTATACCATTCGCAGAACCATTATTTATTCCGTCTTTGTAAGGAGAAACCACCTCATATCCGTCCATACATGCCTGCATACCACAGATGGGGTCTATTTCAGAAATGCTCACAATCATGCCTTCCTGTCGCAAACTCTGGGCGGAACCCTTGCCTACATCACCATAACCAATAACAAGCGCCTTTTTACCGGAAAGAAGAATATCGGTGCCGCGTTTAATAGCATCATTTAAACTGTGGCGGCATCCATATTTATTGTCATTTTTAGATTTGGTTACAGCGTCATTGACATTTATAGCGGGAACCTTAAGCTCCCCTTTTATTAACATTTCGTGCAAACGGTGAACGCCGGTAGTTGTCTCTTCTGTAATGCCATGTATTTTTTCAAGCATCTCAGGATATTTCTCATGAACCATTGCAGTAAGATCGCCGCCGTCATCTAGCAACATATTAGCATCCCAGGTCTTGCCTTCTTTAAGAATAGTCTGTTCAATACACCACTCATACTCTTTTTCCGTCTGACCCTTCCATGCGTAAACGGCAATACCGGAATCCGCAATGGCCGCAGCAGCATGGTCTTGTGTGGAAAAAATATTACACGATGACCAGCGAACTTCAGCGCCTAGAGCACGAAGCGTTTTGATCAATACGGCTGTTTGGATTGTCATGTGGATACAGCCGATGATTTTAGCACCCTTAAGCGGCTGCTCTTTCTCATATTTTCTCCTGAGATTCATCAAAGCGGGCATCTCAGCTTCCGCTAGGGCAATCTCTCGATATCCCCAGTCTGCAAGGCCGATATCCGCCACTTTGTAATCCTGCTTAGAACTAACGTCGGCTTTTTTGTAATCCAACATAACCATTTTATTGCTCCTTTTTGCTAAGGTCAAAATTGCACATATAAACTGTTCCGAGGTTTTTAAAACCGTGAACCGTGAACCCGGAACCGTTTATACGATTGTAAAAGATAATGAAAATCTAAAAACATGCTTTTCCTATCTAATAATCACTGTTAACGCGCAACAGCCATTTTTTCTTCCATAACTCTGTCAAATTCGGCAAGGGAAGGGTTAATAATTTTTGGTTCAAATAATTTGTTAATTACGGCTTCCTGTGTTTTTAAACCATTTCCGGTAACAGAAATGACGATCGATTCATTGCGCGGTATCTTTCCTTGTTCGATCAGTTTCTTTGTAACTGCCACAGTAACGCCGCCTGCCGTCTCTGTAAAAATACCTTCTGTTCTCGCGAGTAATTTAATGCCCTCAACAAGTTCGTCATCCGTTACATCTTCTGCCCATCCTCCGGAGACATTAATACTTTTCACAGAATAATACCCATCCGCAGGGTTTCCAATTGCTATCGACTGTGCTATAGTATTGGGTTTTACAGGCCGTATAACATCCGTTTTGCCTTTAACCGCCGTAGTAATCGGAGAACTTCCGCTGGCCTGAGCTCCGTGTAATTTCGTATCTGCCCCATCAATGATGCCCAACTTCACAAATTCTTTTATGGCCTTCCCGATTTTTGTAATTAATGACCCGCCAGCCATAGGAACAACAATATGTTTTGGCGCCTTCCAGCCCAGTTGTTCCAGGATTTCATAACCAAATGTTTTTGATCCCTCGCCGTAATATGGCCTTATATTTACGTTTACAATTGCCCAACCATATTTATCGGCAATTTCAGAACATAACCTGTTTACCTGGTCATAATTTCCATTTACTTTTATCACATTAGGATTATATATCAGCGTACCGATAATCTTGCCCTGTTCGAGGTCTGCAGGCATAATAATATAACTTTCCAGGCACGCCTGAGCCGCCTGTGCGGCTACTGCATTTCCCAAATTGCCGGTAGTAGCGCATCCAACGGTCTTATAGCCAAATTCTTTTGCCTTTGACAATGCAGTTGAAACCACTCTGTCCTTAAATGAAAACGAAGGGTAATTTACCGAGTCATTTTTTACATAGAGTTCTTCTACGCCCAGAATTTTTGCCAGATTATTCGCCTTTACCAGCGGAGTAAATCCCACCTGGCTTCCAACAGTCGGTTCGCCGTCTATCGGGAGCAGTTCTTTGTAACGCCACATTGTATTGCTGCGCGATTGAATAACCTCTCTGTTTATAACCTTTTTAATGCCCTCGTAATCATAATCGACCTCTAAAGGCCCGAAACAAAAACTGCAAACATGCAATGGTTCTTTCGGATATTCTTTTCCGCATTCCCTGCATTTTAATCCGTTTACATAACCCATTTCTTTCTCCGTATATTTCAGCAATAAAAAAAGCCTCTTTCCTAAAAATAAGATAGGATGAGGCTTTTGTTTGTTATCCTATCTTATCTTTTCCCAAAAACTTGAGACAGGAATTAGCACCTGCACCATGTTCAGACGTAATCTGAACAGGCCGGTTGCTGTGGCTTCACAGGGCCAGTCCCTCTGCCACTCCGGATAAGATACTGTATTAAGTTAGGATTCTATCTGAAATCAGGTAAACAGTCAACCGTTAATCTGGAATCACAAATAATCAGAGTTCGACTCCCCGTTTAGTTCATTTTGTTTATCACAACACCGGTAATTAATTTGGGATAAAAATAGGTTGACTTTGGCGGCATTACCTTGCGTGCCAGAGCGATTTCCCTTACTTGTTCTATCAGGGTCGGCCGCAAAATAAATGCTGCCTGAAAAGCGCCTGATCGTACGAGCGATATAGCTTCTGTTTCATTCTTTACATACTTTATAAAATCCTTCAACCCAGCTTCGCTGGAGTTTATTTCCAATATCTTTTTTAAAACGATGCTATGGAGTATGCCTGCGTCTAAACGCTTCCACTCCGGATGGTCATTGGCAAACACCTTTTCTAATATCCTTTTATCATTTAACCGTAACAGGCTGTATCTATCACCTTGGCCTGCATACATTACGAAGCAATGGGGAGCGCTATCGCTATTGAGTTTTTGCATGATAGCATCAATCCCACCGCTGTTTTCCAGGTGTTCAATCTCAAAGAACTCTTTAAGACTATGCAGGACATGGTCTGGGTTAAAGTCCTTTATTTGCCGGACTACCCGATGAAAAGGGAATATCTGCAGCCCCGGATTATTCATGGAAACACACACCATCATCACATAATCCGAAGGTAATTCCCCATTTTGCCCGCCATTTTCTTTATGTCGCTGCTCTTTATAAACTAACGATGTTTCATAGCGATGGTGTCCATCAGCGATAAAAAGGGCTTTTTCCTTCATAAGTTCAATGAGCGTATCGATAGCCTTCTTTTCACTAATGACCCAAAGTCTATTGGTTACCCCGCTGTCATCAACAAAATCGATTTCCGGCTTTGTTGTGGTTATTGAATGTAAGTAATTATCGGCAGCATTGTCTTCATCGGGGAAAAGAGCAAATATTGAACTGAGATTTGCTTTGCATGATTGCATAAGTTTCAGGCGGTCTGCCTTGGGACCGGGAAGGGTCTGCTCGTGAGGATAAATGTATCCTGTATCAAACGGCTCAAGCCTTACCAACGCAATGAAGCCCCGGCGAATAAAATGCTTACCGCCATAGGAAAATTCCTGGTCATAGATGTAAATTGCCGGCGCATCCTCTTGTTTCAGTATGCCCGCCTTCATCCACTCGTCAAGAAATTCCGAGGCGCGGGTATATCTGTTATCCGCTTCCGTATCTTCGGGAAATTCCTTTCCCAAGTCCAAACGAATCATATTATTAGGATGATTATTGTAATACCTCTCCTGTTCTGCGGGAGATATGACATCATAAGGAGGCGTCACTACTGCCGAGCAATCTTTTACAATGTCATGATTGTATCGCAAACCACAAAAGGGTTTTATTATTGCCATATTTTACGACCACGCACCTTTCTTATACAACGTCAGTTTCCATAATTAAATACGCTGATAAAAACCGAATTTTCGTAACACTTTAGTTTTTGAAAAAGTAGGGGCGAAGCATTTGCCCGTTTGGGTATGAACGCATTTATGACAATTTATAGCAAATGCTTCGCCCCTACACTATGAGGCAAACATCGCTATTATTGGAATTTTTCAAAACCCTAAATTGTTACAAAACTTTTAAGTTCCTCATAATAATTCTTAAGATACTTAAGCTTGCCTATAAAAATCTCTTTATCGTCAGGAAGCCAATTCATCTGATTCTTTCGACATAATTCTTTAATAGATATTCTTTCATCTTTCTGAATTTTTTAGTCTCCCAATACTTTTTGATACTACGAATCCTGAATTCCGTCAGTATTGTATAGTTCTTACAGGCCATAGGTTTGCCATTTTTTGTAACCTGATATAAGAGCAGTGGAGACGCCTCATTTAAAAAAGCAACATCTACTTTTCCAGTTTGAAAGAAATCAATGACGGTATCGTAAACAGCGGTTTTATCATAACGCCGGTTTTCAAAATAAACACCGATATCGATATCGCTATCTTTATGAAAATTGTCTGTAAGTATCGAACCAAATAAAAAGATTATATCTGCCCCTGTAAGGTGCAGTAATTCACCATAATCCCTGTTAAGTATAATATCTTTTGTTATCATTGGATTTACACGATGTGTTCAGATTACAACTCTGAACACACAAGAATCTGTTTTAATGACTAGGCGCAGGTTACAAACTTGGCAATTATTCCAAAAGTTTTTTAAACTCCTCGATAGATAAGTATGCATCTCTTATTAATGACCGCAATAGACCACGCAACCGGCTTTCTCAAACGCTTTTACCGCCTCTTTACCAGAAATTACCGGCAGTTTTGATGCCACTTTATATTGTAACCTCAAAATAAGCCAACTCTTTGGTTTGCGTTACCAAATCCTTATCCAAAGCTTCCAAACAGGCCTTAATGGCGTCTTTTATATTTTCTATAGCATCCTCAATAGTGTCCCCTTGAGAATGGCATCCAGGTATAGCAGGACAGTGGGCTACATAACCAAAGTCTTCACCCTTTTCTATCAATACGCGATAAACCATAATATGGCACTCCATGATTCACACCTTCAAAAACTTATCAATAGCGTAGGTATTGGAAGCCAGAAGCCGGATTACTGTTTCTATTCTCCAACTTCTAGCCTCTCATGTATTTACTGCCCTACGTCCTTTGCACCCTCAGTAATAAACGATTACCTCACTTCAAACACCCGCTTCCTTACGTAACACATCTACCATATCTGTCTTTTCCCAGGTAAATGAATCCTCGGTGCGTCCAAAATGTCCGTGACGGGCAGTAATCTTATAAATTGGTCTTCTTAGATTCAATCTCTTAATAATACCGCTGGGCGTCATATCAAAAACTTTTTCACAAATCTGGGTAAGCCTTTCATCCGGGAGTTTACCAGTACCTTCTGTCGTAATGTGAACAGACAATGGTTTTGCCACTCCAATAGCATACGCCACCTGCGCCTCACACCTGTCTGCCAATCCTGCTGCGACTAAATTTTTTGCTATATGTCTGGCTGCATAACAGGCGCTTCTGTCCACCTTTGTTGGATCTTTTCCGGAGAAAGCACCCCCGCCATGACGACCCCATCCGCCATACGTATCAACGATAATCTTCCTGCCGGTCAAACCGCAATCCCCCTGAGGGCCACCGATTACAAAACGCCCTGTAGGATTAATATGATAAATCGTTTTGCTGTCCAGCAAGTTTGCCGGTATCACCTGTTTGGCAACCTTCTCGATCATGTCCGTTTTAATAGTATCATGTTTAACATCGGGGGCATGCTGCGTAGAAATAACAACGGTATGTACTCTGATAGGTTTGTGGCCTTCATATTCAACCGTAATCTGGGACTTAGCGTCCGGACGCAAATACTTTAATGTCCCGTTTTGCCTCAATTCGGCATGTTTTATGATTGCCCTGTGCGCCAGCATAATCGGAAGGGGCATTAATTCCGGCGTATCATTGCAAGCGTAGCCGAACATCATTCCCTGATCTCCGGCGCCTTCTTCTTTATGTAGTCCTTCACCGCTTACCCCCTGTGAAATATCAGGCGATTGTTTTCCAATGCTCGTAAGAACCGCGCAGGTATTATAGTCAAATCCCATAGACGCATCGCAATAGCCTATTTCTTTTATCGTATTCCTTACGATATCGGGTATATTTACATTCGCATTCGTGGTAAATTCACCCGCAACAAAAGCAACCCCTGTTGTCACCAAAGTTTCACAAGCGACCCTGCTCATAGGGTCTTGTTCCAGCATAGCATCTAATACGCTATCGGATATCTGATCAGCTATTTTGTCAGGGTGTCCCATTGAAACAGATTCCGAAGTAAATAAATACCTTCCACTCCTCATAGCAATACAGTCCTCTCTTCCAAAAAATGTTCTCTCAATATATTCATATTACGATTTACAACGCCCATTTGTTTTGTTACCGCTAATTGCGCCCT
>NZ_JBDIWA010000040.1:0-30303 GCF_039794105.1 Candidatus Kuenenia sp. | reverse complement strand
ATAAGAAATGGAAGAAAATTTCCAAGAAATATTCAACCACGCAAAAAAATATTTGCTTTCCCTTATAAACCAATTTCTTAACTTAATGACATTGGTTTGCAACCTGAACCAAACGTTTTATACTTTCTATCCAGCCTTCTATGAACAGAACAAATAACAAATAAATTCCAGCTTCCAAACCGGGATTTTATGATTTGGGCATTGGAATTTTACCGCAGTACATGGCCCCATTATAAGCATAAACTCATAGGTTCAGGTTGCAAACCTGAACCCGCCGGGGGTGGGTAAAAATGGATGCCGTTGGGCTTTTGTCTTTAAAAAAACCCAACCTAATTTAAAATTTGAAATAACTTCTTCTCACCCTATTGCTCCCTTATTTTCATTACTGCAAGTCTTTCAATGTCGGCGAGTATCGTGTTTAATCGTTTAATCGATTCATTATATGAAATTCTCGTGTCTGCCCAGATTCTCTGCGTATCCAGCAGGTCAATATAACCAAACTCACCTTCTTTATATCCCTTTGTTATTAAAGAGAGGGCTTCATCCGCCCGCGGCAGAATTACATCGTTAAATTCCAACAGGCGTTTCCTTTCAACATTGTACAAATTAAAATTTCTTTTCAATTCGAACAGCATGTGATTATCCAATGAAATGCCTTCGTTTTTTGCCTTGTTTGAAAGCGCCTTGCTTTTCTGTATATTCCCCTGGTTTCGGTTAAAAAAAGGAACAGGTATTTCCAGCCCGAATTCGAAAGTGTCCGCGTCTTCCTGCGAAAGCCTTTTGTAGCCTGCTGATACAGCGATATCCGGTATTACCTGTCTTTGTTCCAGCAACAACTGAGCATCTGCCATTTCTCTCTTCTTTTCCGACGCCTTGAAAATCGGATGATTGTTTTTCATATGCTGCTCAAGCTCATGCAATGACAATGCCGTGGGCGCTGTTATCAATTTGCCGGTGATGGTGAAATCTGTAACCTCAGGGGTTCCCATGATTGTTTGCAATTCCCTGAAAGAGTTTTGGAGTTCCCCCTCAGCGTGAAAAACAAGATTTCTTGCCTTTGATAACTCAACCTCCGATCTGAGCACATTGGTAAGCGCAACCTCTCCTACATCAAACCGTATCTTCTCACTTTCGTAAATATCTTTCGCGACCTTTTCCATTTCCTTTGCCACAGAGCAACTTTCCTGGTCAGCCAACACTTTATAAAATGCCTTTTTTGTATCGGCAATAATTCCGATGAGAAATGCATCCCGTTCAAATTCATTTTTCTCCTTCGCCTTTTTGCTTACCTTTATTCCAAGGCCTCTCTTGCCCCCGGTAATAATGGGCTGCGTTATTGATACCCGGTTTTGGCTCTCATTCAACCCTATCTCATCGGTAGGCATTTCTTCCGCCAGAAGTTCAATTACCGGATTTGGATAGAGTTTTGACTGATTCAAAGAGCCAAGTTCCGCTGCTACCTGATCATTCATTGATTGCAATTGTGGGTTTCTTTCAAGAGCAATGTCTATCGCCTCTTTAAGAGAAATTGCTTTGCCCGGCGTTAGTATATCGTTCCCACAGACAATTTCATGGCAAGCGCTAAAGTAAATAAACGAGCAAACAAGGAGAAGCGGATACTTCGAAATACACAGTTGAAAATTATGCCTGTTAAAAAAATGTGTGAACATACCATGCCCTTTTGTAAAAAATATACCATCGAATAGTATCAGTTCAATAAATAGGTAAACCCGCACAAAGGTAAGCATTTATAAGGTTTATAAGATGAATGTAAATGCATTACCCCCATTTATTGAGCCAACACGGGAAAGTGTCATTTGTAGTGCGACGAGCCTCGTCGCACTACATGAATTTCCGGTAAGAAAGAATTCATGCTATTGCCCTTTTTGGGAAATAGTGTCCCTGTGAAGCGTTAAAATTAAATGATGTGTAGAAAATCAGAAAGGTTATGCGATTGTTCGCGGTGGGCGAAATATAATGGTTTGAAAAATAGCGTTAAAGCGGTTTGTAGGGATGAACGCACAATTGCCAATGAGGTCCATGTGCGTATTTGAATGATAATTGGATGTGTATAAGATAAGATTATGTGCGCAAAGCACACAACAGGTGGAACAGTGTGAAGCATTTCCGGGGGCAGCAGTATGATCAATATCATAGGAAGAGACAACAGAAGGTTCTTCATTGCAATGGGAAGTACCTTCTTCCGTGCACCCCAATAATAAACAATCACCCGGCAATATGCACAAGAGAAACCACACTGCCAGAATGCTATAGAATACTTTTCTTAATAAAGACTTCCTGGTAAAAAATTTCATTTTTTCTTTTCGCACGATAACGACAAAAATACTCCATGAGGCGTATGATGAGGATTGTCAATTTAACTTTTTCATAATAATCCACAAACAAATAGAAATGCAAGTTCTAAAAATAATTATAGTATAACTTTTTTGATAACACTTTAGTTTTTTGAAAAAAGACTATAGTGCTACAAAGTTTTTCATTATGCCGTTAACCCACCCCTTAATCCCCTCCCAAGAGGGGAATTTGAGAAGTTACCCTTTTGGGAAGGATTTAACCGAAAGTGAAAATCAATAGTCGAATAGTATTAGCGGATGAGCCTGTAATATAGTAGCAAAAAAATCTCTTTTTTCACCGCATAAAGCTATAGCTTTTTATTCATAAAATGATAAATTGTAGGGGCGAAGCATTTGCCTGCACAGGGAACGAGCGTTTTTGCTTTTTCTAAAGAAATAAATTGTCGCCAAAAAAGGAGTATGATTATGTCAAACGGAATTGGAAAAGAGTTTATGCGCATGACAAAATATCAATATTTAGCGCCATCGGATCAGATGAAAGGGATACAGCAGCCGCCTTTGGAGCTTCCTTATGACAAGTCAAAACAAATTATAGATTTACCGAAACCGGAGGATATTGTTGTAAAAAATGCTGATGTACGAAGAGTAATAGAATCAAGAACGAGTATACGTAATTATTCTAAAAAACCATTACCCACTGAAGAATTATCTTACCTGCTGTGGTGCACTCAGGGGGTAAAAGAAGTAATACCAGGGACTGCAACGTATCGAAACGTGCCATCAGCAGGGGCACGGCATTCTTTGGAAACATATTTATTGGTAAATAACGTAACGGGCTTATTGCCAGGCGTATACAGATTTCTTGCATCTAAACATAAGCTGATGGAAGTAAATTTACAACCGGATATTGCTGATAAAATTACAGCAGCGTGTTTGGGGCAGAACGTAATAAAATTATGCGCAATTGTTTTCATTTGGTCTGCGGTAGCTTACCGTATGAAGTGGCGATATGGAGAACGCGGATATAGGTATATGCATCTGGATGCAGGACACGTCTGCCAGAATTTGTATTTAAGCGCAGAATCCATTGATTGCGGAGCATGCGCAATTGCTGCGTTTTCTGATGATGATATAAACGATTTGCTCTCTCTCGAAGGTGATGAGGAATTTGTAATATATTTGGCCGCCGTAGGTAAAAAATAATACCAGCCGTCCCTGCATAGCCGGAACAAAACAAGCAAGGGATAAAAAATACGAAGCATGAAGCATGAAGCTTGGCGCAGCCTTTGGCCGCAACCAAATTCGAAATACAAATATCGAAATACGAAACAACTTCTAATAACGGTGCGGGTTCAGGTTTGTAACCTGAACCAAACATTTTATACTTTCAATCAAGCCTTTTATTGGCAGAACAAGTGACAAATAAATTCCAGATTCAAAACAGGGATTTTGTGATTTGGGCACTTGAATTTTACCGCAATACATGACCCCATTATTTGCATAAACTCATGTGTTCAGGTTGCAAACCTGAACCCGCCAGGAGTCGTGTAATGTTTACGCTAAATGGTTACAAATACGAAGCATGATGCACGAAATACGAAACAAATTCCAAAAACAAAATCCCAATGAAAAAAACCGTGTTTTGAACATTTATACACGCGTTCCCAAGCTCCGGCTTCACATGGAAAAAAGAATAAACCATGGCATTCATTTCTACCTACCCCACAATTCCCCACGTAGAGACGCACGGCCGTGCGTCTCTACATCAAATTCCATTTTTGAGGGGGGATAGGGGTGGTTTTGTTCCTTTTAAATCCCCTCGTTCCTACGCTCTCAGACTGAGTCAAATGGGCAATTTTATCCTATTTCACGATATGAATTTCCCACTTTAATAGAAAAACAGTAATAAATTGAGCATAAAATAGGCAAAATGTGCTAAGTTGCCCCCACTTTTGAGACAACAAGGTTCATTTGGCCCAGTCTGTCTGCGTGGGAATGCAGATATGACGCTCTGCGTCACATCAAAGTAAAGGTAATCGAATAATGAGAAGCCGGTGGGACCAGACGCGGAACGTCTGGTGTCGCATTCCCACCGCAATAATTGCAGGGTTTGTCATAACGAACCCCTGGGGGGCGGCAATAACATCACTCATAAAAAAATCCTCAAACACAGGAAAGATCTTAGACCTTTTCAAAAAGAAAAAAAGCTGAGATAAAAACAATAATTTGCCACGCATAGTGTAGGGGCGAAGCATTTGCTATAAACTGTCACAAATGCGTTCATACCCAAACGGACAAATGCTTCGCCCCTGCTTTTTTAAGAAAATAGATACTGTATTTCCACATGCAGCTTTAAACACCAACAACCACAAATAGGAGACCCAATTATGTCATGGCTGAATATTCGGGGAAATATGTACCATTGCCTGAAATGCTCCGAAATTGTTAAGGTCGAATACGAGGGAGGCGCTTGCTTAACACAAATCGGAGATAATCGGATATACAAACAAACGGCGCTGACAAAAAGATACGGCCAACCAACTGCAAATCCAGATGCTGAAGGCTACTACTTGCATAATGAAATCTTTTGCGAGCCGTGTTTTAAGAAACGTTATATGAAAGGTGGGCAATATGATGTTGCCATGAATATGGGAGCCCTTTGCAATCGGCTTTTGGGAATTAAGGATAAACATACAGAGAACATTGGAAAGGCGACCGAATCGGCATTCAATAATTGGCTAGAGAATGTTTCGCCTGGCAATCTTCGTGAAATAAACACACCTGCCTTTGATAAAACAATCGGCTTGAAAATATTCAAATTACGCAATAAGCGCAAGGACTTAATAGAACAATTTGTCTCCAGCGCCAAAGATTCAATAATTACCATTATCTATAATCTGGTTAACAGAGATCCATACCTTCAGGATGCGATAAGACAGTATGCATCCGAAGCGCAACCAATTATTGACAGCATAAGAAAATTACTGCTCAATCTTAAAGGAAAATTCTTTCTTAAAGGGAAAATCTTTAGGGTGCGCAGTATAAACCAGCCTGAAAACCTGAACGACTACGTCAGGTATGAAATGACTACAAGGTCTCCTGTAGCATCAACGCCGGACATAACCGTTTTTTATCAGACAAACATGCGTAAGAAAGATATTACAGGATTTCTGAATTCGTGCAACCCTTCAAATCAGGTTGAAATGGATGGGGACAAATGGATAGGCAAATTAAAAAACAGACTGGAATAACAAATGTCAAAGGAGTTGTAGAGACAGGTTTTAAACCTGTCTCTACGGTTGTAATTCGATATTCTCTTTTCATCCTACTAAAATGACGGATTATAAAAAATGTTGTAGGCTTTGTAGATGACCTGGGCGCTTTAGCGGCTGCGCTTGCAACGGTGGCTGTATACATCAATGTCCCCTTTACGAACAATTTGGCAGAAAACGATATCAGGATGACGAAGGTTCAGCAGAAGATATCGGGCAGTTTTCGTTCTTTGGAGGGAGCGAAAATTTTCTGCCGCATTCGGAGTTATCTCTCGACCTGTCGAAAACAAGGGGTAAATTTGAGCCGGGCATTACAGATGCTATTCCGTGGTGAATTGCCTGCTTTTGCCAGCTCGTAACGACAGTGGGTGAAAATACGCTGAATAGATACTTGAATTGTGAATAGCAGCGACTTCTGCACCGATCCCTTTCAAAGTTCGAGGAGCATTAATTGAACACATTAAATATTGTATAAATATTTTATGTATAAAATTCTAATTCACAATTCAAGCGGTAACACTCTTCCCATTCCCCTTTCTACTTCTAATCTCAATCCCCTCATTCATATTCCATAATCAAGGCCTGATCCCGCTCCCCCTATAACCCTACAACTCCATAAGGGTGTGAGTTAGTGGGTTGTTTTATACACCATGTGAACTATTACACATTGCAGAAAGAGTGACGTTTTGGAAGGGGAAGTGTTTTTTGATATACGTAAACTCATCAGACGTATAAGTGCTGGCGATGATTTTTTTAAAAACTACATTATTGCTTATTGCCTATGAATAACCATGCAAAAGCGCGAGCGTACGTTGTCTATCAACCCAAAAGCATACACCCATTTGTATACACCCAAAATAGGGTATTTACAGAGGTATTATTTTGAATATACTAGGCGGGCACCCACTCATTGGATGAATTTAAGAGCACTATGGATTTCCAAACAGACAAAATGTCTGCCGGTATTGAGGCTTTTACAGAAAATCTAAAAGATACAACAGAGATGTTGACCGTTATATTTTCCGGATTACCACAAAAACTGGATGAAAATTTCAATTTTATCAAAAATAAAATGAAAGAACTTGAAGAATTTGATCATCAAATAAAGACAACGTTTCAGGATGGCATCAATCAATTCAAAAATTCATTTGATCTGCTTGCTGATAAAGTTAAGTTATTGGGAGTATCTCAGGACTTGACACTAAGTGTGACAAAAGAACTGGGTGCTTTTAATCAACTGGTAAAAGGGATGCAGGAAACACATGGTAAGACGATTGACTTGTTAAACAACCTGAAAGGTCCATTCGAGTTCAAGCTCGTTTCTAAAATCCTGGATGCAAAGTAGATAAATGTATAGTACTTAAAAGAGATCTTTTAATAGTATCTAATAAGATCGTTATGGCAATAGAAAAGTGTACCAGATGGCAAAGGAGCGAAAGACCAGATAACGATGCTCCCTGAATTGCTTAAGAAACCGCTTCAAGGTCATCTGCGAGAGGTCAAGGATATCCACGAGAAAGACCTTGCCTAAGGGCGGGGGCGGGTGCAAATGCCAGACGCCTTGGATCGCAAGTATCCCAACGCGCCCACCGATTGGCGCTGGCAATGGGTCTTCCCACAGGAAGACAGATGGAAGAACACGAAAACCACGGAAGAAGGGCGGCATCACATGTATGAATCCATTATGCAACGAGCTGCCAAAGAGGCTGTAACAGCATCCGGAATTACGAAAAAAGCAAGTTGTCACACCTTTTGCCATTCCTTCGCCACCCATCTTTTGGAATCAGGTTATGATATTAGGACTATTCAAGAATTGCTGGGACACAAGGATGTTAAAACTACTATGATTTACACGCATGTGCTGAATTACGGTCCAAAAGGAGTGCGAAGTCCAATTGATGAACCAAAAGCGGGGTCTTATACTGATCAGTCTAAGACACCTGTTTTTTATAACAATTCTGCGCAACATAATTGTTAAGCTCCAACAGCCATTCCCCGCTTTGCAATAACAAATTGCCGGAAAAACATCCACAACACCGAAGGAGATTAGAAATGGCTAAAGTAGCTGCGGTAGTGTTCCTAGCCCTTCTGATCCCAGTTACCGCCTCTGCACAAAGCCCAGATTCAGCCGGCTCGAGCACTCGCAATGCCTCGTCTTTTGTGAGTGAGCGAACCATTCCGAGTGAGATGCCTTATGGACGCGTATATACCGGCGGGGGGGCCGATTTTGTAAGTGATGTAACCATTCCGGATGGGACAGTGATGAGTACTGGTCAGAGCTTTACCAAGACCTGGAAGATAAGGAACAGCGGGCCTACAAGCTGGACCGGCTACAGCCTGGCCTTTGTAGGTGGCAACCAAATGGGTGCGCCTGACTTTGTTTCGGTTCCGGTCACACCACCGGGAGCGACTGTAGATATAAGTGTCCCGATGACGGCGCCGAAGGATGCGGGCAGCCACCTGGGTAACTGGCAAATGCGCACTGCCAATGGAGAATTCTTCGGAGAGGAGGTCTTTGTCCTTATCCAGGTTACATCTTCTACCTACGAAGGACGCGCGTTAGAGGACTGGGAAGCAGACCTTCAAGCGCATTCACCTGCCATTCGCGAGAAGGCTCTCGAAGCACTTAGTCGCTTCGGTCCAAGGGCAACATCTGCTCTCATCAAGACCTTTCAAAGCGATCCTGACGAAAAGGTTCGGGCGATGGCCCTCGGAGCCTTGGCGGACATCAATCCGCCAAGCAATGACGCGGTTCGAGTACTCTTGGCGGCGGCCACTGACCCTACTCCTTCGGTTAGCACGATCGCGGCTATGATTATCCAGGAAGCGCTTCCGTCGCGAATCGGTCCAGAAACGGTGACTGTCCTCGTCGAGGCAATGCACGACGCCAATGCGATACGACGCCAACTTGCGATCCAGTTGCTCGCTCATCTTGGTCCTACGGCCAAAGAGGCAGCGTCAACTTTGCGCGAGCTGGCAGACCATGACCCTGAACCCCGAGTACGCAACGTTGCAAACGAAGCTCTCAAACTGATCGAGCGGCTCGGCGTGGTGTCAGAAGATAAATATAGTAGTCCGCGAAACTGGTTTAGCGTTCAGGTGCCGAAATCATCTAACTGGGCCAACGTACCATTCTCCATCATGGATACAAGTGTGAATCAGCCAAAAGGAAATAACTATGATCTCGTCACCTTTGAGGTCAAAGATTTTGGGGAAGTTCTCATCGCCAGCGTACGTGACATTCCAGACGACGTGCTTGACAAGATGAAACGGGATAATAAACGAACGATACTGTCGAATCTTGCCAATAAGGCGCTTTCTGATTGGCGAGATTTTCCAATAAAATCAAAAGTAGTTGATGAGACATATGTGAGTACACCGCACGGAAAATCGCTCCTTCGCGTTTATAAGGCAGAAAAAGCCTCGTTACTTGTACGCGCCTCTGGACACAGACCCACTGCATCGGACACTTTTGATACCTTAATCGCTGTAATTGTGGCAAAACAGAAAAATCACTATATCTATGCGATAGCTGAAAATGACGCTGAAAGTAATGGCGCAGACAAGAACAAAGACGCACTGAAGCGGACGGTGCAGTCATTTTTTGCAAGCGTAGATGTGCATCGTTAATTGGTAATAACAAAATACTGCGCTGCGGATAATGGGGCCATGGTAACACGGTATAACGGGGTCGGACCAGGATAAGTTATCGCTGCACAAAGAGATAACCTCTAAAGGGGTGTCTTTTTTATCCTTAAATGCCTATTTTTAGTACAGAAAAGAGTTGTTTCGGTAATTTTTGTTATGGCACGTGCAAATAGACATTATATCCCAAATTATGTTTGGCATATTACTCATAGATGCCATAAAAAAGAATTTCTTTTAAAATTTCTGAAAGATCGTAAGCGTTGGATGTACTGGCTGTTTGAAGCTAAAAAGAGATTTGGATTAAGGATATTAAACTATACTGTCACATCAAATCATATTCATCTGTTGGTTATTGACAATGGTCGTGAGGTTCTTCCGAAGAGTATCCAATTGGTAGCAGGGAGAACTGCACAGGAGTATAATCAAATAAAAAAGCGTAATGAGTGGATATAATGAGATACAAAACTCACCGGATAGATACACCTTAATAGACATAAAAGGCTTGATTGAATTATGTGGGTTATCCAACAAGGAACAACTGAGGCATGAATATAAACAATGGGTAGAAGCTGCCATTAATGATAATGGCCTCAGGAGAGAGTCCTGTTGGACAGCAAGTATCCCAGTAGGGAGTAGGCGATTTGTAGAAGATACGAAGGTTAAGTTAGGTTTAAAAGCCCATGGACGCAAGGTAGAGGAGAGTAACGATAAGTTTGTACTTAAAGAACCGATTGTTCCTTACAATGCACATTTAAGTGACAAAAAAGATCTTCTAAGGCATGAAAACATGTATTGTTGTGAGGGAAACATAGTTAACGCAACAGGTTAGCTTGGGCCGACCCGATACCCTTATCCATTTTCCACCAGGGATAAGCAAGTGGAATAGGATAGAACACCGCATGTTTAGCCACATTAGTTAAGCCATTGACAAGTCATGAGGTCATTGTGAACTTGATTTCCAGCACAACAACGAGGTGGGGCTTAAAGATAAAAGCAGAACTCGACACGCGTAGTTACAAAAAAGGGATTAAAGTGGCAGACGCTGAACTCGAAAAGGTCAATCTGAAAAGGGCAGATTTTCATGGTGAGTGGAATTATACAATCATGCCCAAAGTGAATTATCAGTCAGAGGTAAAATAATTATTTGTACGAGTTATTTATGGACAGCTCCTTAGGGAGCGACCAAAAATAACATTGCATTATATAGTACCAATAGTATCGTTGCAGTATCTTTGTGTATATCACAGGAGCAGCCATGATAATTAGTTAAATTAATAAAAAAATACCAAATTATTTTTGGACAGTGCCTTAGGAGGGAATCGGGCAGCAATGCCCGTGACCTATCCGGTGCTGCTACTCATGATCTCAAGAAAGAGGATAAAAAAATGTCGAAAAGAAAAACCCTTTTATTTAAACCGTTGCAACCCCTGTCTTGCGCGTTTATGGTAATTGCTATTTTAACCACAATAACAGGATGTACTTTTGATCCATCGGGAGAAACATTTGACCCGCCACTGGCGGAATTGACTGACAGTGGTAGGACACTCATCTTTGAAGATGAAGGAAATATTGCTGTATTTCATGGTTTTGGATGCGCAGAATCGAATAAGTCAGGTAAAGAGGATTTTTTAAGAGTTCAAGAAAGTATGGACCTTCCCGACTATGCAACCGCTGCCACTGTATTTCTTAACGGCTGGGAGTTGAAATATCTAAACAGTGACCATCATATAAGAGGACTTGGAACTGGTATTGCTAAGATTGAGATAGCGGATAGGAAATTGAATTGGGAAGCTGGGGGCGTGCTTGCAGATAGAAATTTCGATGACGGATATAGTTGGTGTTACTACTATACAATTATCGCGTGGAATGAGGCCCAAATTGACGCACTCATTGATCAGAATGACGGCGACGAACTCATAGATCTGGTTGCTGTGAGCAACACGAAACAAAACAATACGACTGCTCTCAAGATGCTACCTCGCTTCGTTCACAATACTGACTTCACGTCTCGGGAGCCAATTGCTGTATTACCACGGGGATATGGTTTCGAATGGAGGGGTGGTATCTATTATGGTAGAGACCACCACTTGCTGCAACTTGCGTACAATTTAGATTACAGTGAAATATTCATTCAATATGAGAAAAATTATTTGGGTTCTGACGAGCCTTCTTTGCCAACCCCTGCCAGTTATGTAGATTCCGGTTTTGTAAGTTGGGACACGAAAACCATTTTCAAAGATAATAGTCTCCGGCGAGATTATGGCGTTGGCGAAATCGTTTCGGTACTAGGTGGCAGTGATATAGGCATTTTACAACCGCCTTTTACTCTCCTTCCTCGAGAAGACGTTGGGTGGTTTACCGGCTGCATAGGCGAGGCAGGCGTTGGTGTGAAAACGAAAGATTATGTAGTCGAAAATATACCGTTTGAGTATGCAGTGCCAATGCTAACAGGCTGGGAATTAACTTATCCTTGTGATGACGAGCATGTCGCAAGAATTGGAATTTGGATAACTGAATTCCAGTATGACAAATCCACAGATGAACCTACCGGCACCTTACGCTACACGATATCTTCGATCTTGCAAGATAAAGACGGCAGTCCTGGACATATATCCAACCATAGAGTAAGCATACTTGGACTGAAGCCTGTCGTTGGCACTGGCGAACCAACAGCCGTGATTCTTAGTCCTCAGCAAAACGATTCATTTGCTCCCGGCACAATGGTAACGCTACAAGGTGAAGGTATCGACCCTGAAGATGGTACGCTGTCTGGTTCAGATTTGATGTGGTTTTCAGACAGAGATGGTTTTCTTGGCTCAGGTGCTTCTCTTCAGATCGTTCTCAGTGGGCCGGTGGTACCCTGTGACCCCGAATTTGTCTCTCACACCATTACTTTGCGAGTGACGGACAGTGATGGGCATCAATCTACACAACAGATTGTTATTAGTGTTGGTAGGATTTGTTGAACAAGAAAGGGGTCACATCTTTAATATTTAATATTGACTCCATGAAATCAAAGGGAGAAAATGGAGGGACACTTCCCATATTTCTTTACTGCCTAACAAAGCGCTCCACATGAAATGAGAGTTGATTCCACTTTGTACGTGATGGCTACATTAAGCTATCGAATACGCGCCGGGTTGATTCTCGGAGGCATATCTATTTACTCGAAAGAAAGGACATTAGTCATAGCACACAACGAAATCGAAGGAAACGTGATCAGTGAAGTTTGGCGAGCACAAGAGACGGCTAAGGGAGGACTTGGGGTCGCATCTTAAATATTAAGCCAGGTTGGATAATGTACGAAACCCAACATTCTTTGAATGCCACGAACGGTTATCGTTGGGTTTCGCTTTGCTCAACCCAACCTATTCTTAACGCTTGTAAAATATCGCAAATGGTTGTCGCTGGATTTCACCTTGTCCTACTCCACCTTATGAAATTGGCAGGAAAACAATGCAATATCGCAGGTCAAAAACACGGGGGGGGTAACCTTCTTTTTTACGGTTGTGACATATCGGAGGAACAATATTTTGTAGAGGCTTGCGTGTCAAACCCTCATAATTCAACATTTGACATTCTTTTTTATTGTTGTTATTTTTTACTTGCAACTCAATTTATAAAAAAATAATTAAACTATGTTTTTTCTGACATATAAAAAAGGAGACTAATATGACAACACAATGAAGTTTTGCTTCAACAATTGAGAGGGAAGAAAAGATATGTGATTTAGCACAACAGGAGTTGAAAAACAGGTGTAGGATTTTTGAAAACAAATACAATCTTTCTTCTGATGAATTTTATAAACTTTTTCAAGAAGGAAAGATGGGTGACGAAGAAGACTTCTTTGAGTGGAAGGCGCTGATTGAAGGAATGAAAGAATGGGCATACACAAAAGAAAACCTAAAAGGATTAATTAAGTGATAGATGCACATCCTGATAAAATAGAGAAAATAATAAAAGACGACCTTCTGGTAATTTTCTCCGATTTTCAAAGAATTTGTACAAGCCGGAACACCGCATATATCAAGGTAAAACAAGGTTTATTGACAATTCTTCTTTGAGTATTTTCCACCACGTTCTAAACGAGAATGGTCTGTTAAAATTTGATTATAGATTTCATTATATGGACTCTGAAAACACGATGATATTTCGCTATAATAACGCTCCCCATTATCCGGAAGTTAAATCGTTTCCCCATCACAAGCATACCTTTTCAGAAATAGAAGAATACGCAATGCCAAATATCAGAAATATTCTTTCGGAAATTCACCATCATATTATTAAAGGACTGTTATCAATATTGCCAGGTTGAGGCACGAAATCCAACGTTCTTTGAATACCACTAACGATTTATGTTTGGCATTAATGCGGGGCATTCCTGATTTTTTGTAACTTCTGCCATGTTTTAAAGCCTGAGGGGTCAAATCTTTATTATTGACAAAGAATTTATTTATTCAACAATGTTGTAGTGGCAAGACCATTACGAATACAATACGAATCTGTTTGTTGCGGCATTGGCCGGGATCGTTGGCTTGCTGAGAGTGCAGGTCTGGTCGCGGTGACGTATGGGCAATGGTATAAGGTCTCGAATCGCAAAGGCGCAGCGGGCTTCTTCATCATCGGTATCGCCATCCGCGCAGGGTTCGCGGGATGCATCATAGGATTGGTCGCCCCATTACCGAAATCAGCTCATTCCTTCAATCAGCGCGGGAGCATTCCCGATTTTTTGTAAATATAGTCAAAAAAAATAAGGTACTGTAACGTAATTAAATCTATTATCATTATCAAAATTACGTATAATGTACTAATTTTATGATAAAATGATAAAATGATAAATAAAATGCGCTTTGACAAAATATCAATATTTAATTTAAAAGGAGATGTGTTGTGAAGGTATTAGAGGCTGAATTGCCGGATAAGCTTTATGAACAAATTAAATTACTTATAGATGCTGGCTGGTTTCAAGACGAAAAGTCCGTTATTACAGAAGCCTTGCGTCGTTTTCTTGAAACACATAAACCGGAACTTATGGAAAAATTCATAAAAGAAGATATTGGATGGGGACTGCGTGGAAAGGACTGATTATACAACCATCCGGAACGTTATACTCGATGCAGGCCCAATAATTCACCTCGAAGAGATTGACAGCCTTCATCTTTTAATGGATTTTAAAAGTCTAATAATTCCCGATACGGTATGGCGTGAGGTAGAGTATCACAAGCCGACTGTTTTCAAGCATAAAGACGTTAATTTTGAAAAAGTTAGTGTTGTATTAGACGATGATATACTCTCCGTTTGTAGGTTATTTTGTCTTGATTCTGGAGAATTAGAGGCAATAGCCTTATGTTCTCAATATTCTGATTCTATTCTCCTAACAGATGACGCATCTGCAAGGCTTGTAGCTAAAACTCTTGGAATAAGGGCTTACGGTACTATCGGTGTATTATTAAGAGGAGACTTGGGGTCGCATCTTAAATATTAAGCCAGGTTGGATAATGTACGAAACCCAACATTCTTTGAATGCCACTAACGGTTGATATTTGGCATTGGGTGCATTCCTGATTTTTTGTAACTTCTGCCATGTTTTAATGAAACGTTGCCGTAGAGGAATGACAGGGAAAAAATATATAAATCTAAGGAAAACAAGAATCACAGGTAATTAAAAACCCTGATCTTTGTGGATTTCCTGCTTTCTTTAGATGCTAAGGAAGGAGGGCAGGCAGGAACGACAGGAAGGGGGGGAAGATACAGAGGAATGCTTTGGAATCGCACCTTGATTAAATCGCTGTCAGGGGTCTTTCTTTTGATGTAGCGAGTTTCACAGGTTAGGCAGGTTAGGCAGGAATAATTTGCAGTTACTAAAGATGGGAGATAAATATGAAACCAGTCAATAAGTCAAGAAAAACACCTACAGCAAAAAACGCTAAGCCATTAAAGGCATCTGAGGTTAAAATATAGAAAATAATAAAAAAATACCGGCTTGAAGATGCAGAAAAACAGGAAGAAGAAGACTTGGAATATTGGTCTTCGGCTTCGACTTCTTAAAAGACTGAAATGGCTTATTCTCTCTGGGAAGAATGTTGTTGGATACAAAAAGGAGTAAATATTAATGCACAAAGACTTCGACGAGTTCTTGAAATTATTAAAGCACCACAAAGTTAGATACGTAATAGTCGGTGGTTATGCCTTAAGCGCACACTTATTGCCAAGAGCTACTAAGGATTTGGACATTCTTATAGAAGCATCCGAAAATAATGCAATGAAGGTAGTTGAAGCCCTTAGGGAAGTGTCCCTATATTAATTATGCGCCGATATCATTTACAAAAGAAAGAACGAGAAATAAAGGAGTTTGATGAAATACTCGATATTATAAAGAAGGGAAAATACATCACCATAGCAATGTGCAGGGAAAACGAGCCTTACATCGTCACCTTAAGCTATGGTTTTGATCAAACAAAAAACGCTTTTTATCTACACAGCGCATTAAAAGGATTAAAATACGACTTTCTAAGAGAAAATAGCAATGTATGCGCAACAATAATAGATGATAAAGGTTATATCATAAATGAATGTGCGCATGCATATCGTTCACTTGTAATATGGGGAAAAATGTGTTTGGTTGAAGAGAGTGATGAAAAGGTCTATGGCATGGACATACTTCTTGCACATCTGGAAAATACCCCAGAACAGATTAAAAAAGGGGCATTATCTAACATCCATGTGTATAAAACATTTGGAATATTTAGAATAGACGTCGTCGAAATGATAGGGAAAAGCGGCAGGTAGCAATTATTTGGGGAATTTTAAATTATGAATTTTGAATTATAAACCGTTGCAATCAATCTAAAATTCAAAATCTCAAGTTCCACAAGTGGCTGTGAGAATAGAAAGATATATCACCTCAAAATTACAACGTCTGATAATGTATATTATGTTGTGTTTATAATGGATTTAAGTCAAAACTGCGTTCTTATGGCATATTCGCACCTATTTAAACAGATTCCACTTACTTTGTCTTTTTCTGCGTTTTGTTTGTCTGTTTTGTTTCTATCCTTTTTGCTTTGCGCAATTCACGCAATGCAAGATAGAATTGCCTTTCCAGAGATGATTCATACTTTATTATTTCGCTCATCTTATCTTTTTCTTCAACAATTTTTAATGCCTTTAATTGTTGCAATTCATTTTTTGTTCTCTTCTTAGATGTGAAAAATCCCTGTTCATATTCCTGAATCCCGGAAGAGGCATGTTCAATAATCTGCTTCTCTATATTTAGACACCTTTTCATCCGCCATATACTAGAAACTATCCTGTCAGCGAAAAACGACTCAATTTCGTTTGAAGGCTTAAACTCCTTGTCTATAATAGCTCTCAAATCATTAAGGTCGGCAACGTTTTCTCCTTCGATTAATATTTCATCGCTAAATATATATTTTCTAATTACAGTGCTTTTAGGTGCGGAGTCTTTTTCTGTAACTTCTTTTACAACAGTTTTTGCGGAGTCTTGTTCTTTTTCTATAACTTCTTTTACAACAGTTTTTGTAGTTGGTTTTTTAATGATAGTATCCATAATCTTTTCCACTTTACCTTTACTGCCATTCTTCCTACTTTTTTCCTGCAAAACGTTTTCTTTTAATATTGCCGACATAAATCATCCTCCAAGGTAAAAATTAGTATCTATTTTACGTAATAGCATGCCAATACGAAAGATACACACATACAGGAAGTAATATCTCATATTTGCTATTAATATTCAATAAATATTTTATCCCCTAATGCATATATGGTCATAACTTATTATCTTTCGCCAATATAAAAAATATGTATTATGCGTTGCCGGTTCTTGATTTACTGATGCACTACGGTTACTATAATATAGTCTGTAATCTGGTTTTAATAATCATGGTCGTGGGAATCGTAACTTGATACGGATGCGTCTGACTAAGGGCGTTTACATTTTACTGGGAAAATGGTTTTTTTATGGAGGGGCATGTGAAAAAAAAGGTTGTATTTAGCATATCACTGGGGGATCAGGATAATATTCCCGTACAGATGAAGAACAAATTATTAGATAAATTTAATGAATTTGACATTGAACCGGCTGATATAGGTTGGAATTTTGGAATAACAGACGCCTCAGACCTGGGATTGACAAAATATTTTACAAAAATAACTTACCAGACCGAGGGTAAAGATAGCGATGATACGGAGGTATACACAAAAAAATTGCATGAAATACTTGAAAAAACATTTACGGCTCTCAATCCGGATTTAAAAATTCAAAGTTATGAAATACAGGATTGAACAAACAAGGTTCGCAGTTTTTGATTTATCAAATTGATACAGGGCAAACATTACATAAAAAAACCCTGACAGGGTTTGGAACCCTGTCAGGGTTAATATGCAAAATACTATCAGGCTTATTTATTGAAGTTTTTAAAGACCCAATCAATGTTGCTATTTCCTCTTTTCACATTTTTCATCATCACAATATTTGCATGGATCCTTTTTAAATGCAGCCGCACACTCCTCGCAACAGAGTGTAATTGATTTTTCCTCGCACTTTACAACAACCGCTTTTCCCGCTTCGTTTGTTTTACCGCAAACAGCACACTTTGCATTAGTAATATCCGCGGCTGATGCTTGTTTTGTTCCGCAACAACTTGATGCAAGTGCCATATTTACCGTACTATAAGTAACTAAAGTAAATACAATCGCCAATACTCCACAAATTAATCCAATACGCTTCACAAATTTGCTCCTTTCTTAAACGTGACATGTATAAAAATTACAATAAACGATTAACCTTTCTGTAAATAAACCCACAAACAATTATATAATACAATAAATTTGCTGAAAATGTTTCAACATTTTAAAAAGGCCGCATTTTACCTAAAAAAATCATACGATAAAATGGTTGAGGAATTCTCTTGTTCGACTGTTTTGCGGATTACAAAAAATCATTTCAGGGCTTCCGGACTCGACAATCTTCCCTTTTTCCAAAAAAATTACCTGCCGGGAAATGCTTTTTGCAAAACGCATTTCATGAGTCGCAATGACCGTTGTCATTCCTTCCGATACCAATTCCCTTATGACTGCAAGGACGTCATCTGTCATTTCGGGGTCTAACGAGGATGTAGGTTCATCAAAAAGCATTGCTTCGGGCTTCATGGTAAGGGCGCGCGCAATTGCAACGCGCTGCTGCTCCCCACCCGATAACTGGCCTGGGTAGCTCTTTGCTTTTTTCTCCATACAAACCCTCTGAAGCATGCCCATTGCCCTCGATTCGGCTTCAGAATGGTTAATCCCCAAAACATGTACAGACGCAACCATTACATTATGCAAAACGGTCATGTGCGGAAAGAGATTAAACTGTTGAAAAACCATTCCGATTTTTCTGCGTATATCTTTTATTACACCATTGTTTTTTTCATAGCGGTAATCATGTTCGAGCGTGCCGTATATGGTAAGCTCGTCAACGGAAATTTTCCCCTTTTGAAAACATTCAAGTCCGTTGATACAACGTAATAGAGTGCTTTTCCCGCTTCCCGAAGGGCCTATGACCGAGACAATATCCCCTTTTGCAATATCAAGATGAAAGTCTGTGAAAAGAGGCTCGTGGTCGTATTGTTTTGTAAGGTCACGAATTTTAATCATTTAAAATAGTAATGGTGTAGGGGCGAAGCATTTGCATTTTCGGGCATGAAGGCATGTATGCCAGTTATCGCAAATGCTTCGCCCCTACGGTTTCAAAAAACTAAAGGGTAAGTAAGTCAATCTCTTTTTATTGGCCTAATGTTTCACCACGACAGGCGTTTAGTCTTTTCTCCAGCCTTCTGGAGTAAAGAGAAAGCGGATAACTCATCCCAAAGTACAACAAAGCGGTAATAATCCCCAGTTGAAAAAATTTCATAGAAGACGCCGCAAGTATGCTATAACTCTTAGTAAGCTCTACCAATGCAATTACCGAAACCAAAGAAGAATCTTTAAATAACGATATAAAATCGTTCGTAATCGGAGGCAATGTAATCCTCAATGCTTGTGGAAAAATAATTTTTTCAAATGTTAACCGCCTCGACATGCCCAATGAAAAGGCCGCCTCTGTTTGGCCTTTCGGGATTGCCTGTATGCCCGCGCGGTAAATTTCCGCTTCATACGCCGCATAATTCATCCCCAGCCCTAAAATGGCTGCGGTGAATGCCGACATGGTGATACCGATGTTGGGAAGCCCGTAATATAAAATATAGAGTTGTATCAGGAGTGGTGTTCCGCGATATATCTCTATATATGCAGTAGAAATTTTTCTAATCCATGTATTGCCGTACAACCGCATGACTGCCAATACAATTCCCAAAGAAACTGCAAGCATCATAGATAAAACCGAAATGCCAATGGTAACTAACGCCCCTTTTAATAACGTTGGTACGAAGGTGGTTACTATTAAAGGAATACGTTCTTCAGGTGATGGCGGATTTTCAGCATATTTTTGCAATAATCCCTCATGCAAATAAAGCTTTTCCTGCGCCGCATTCCAGAGTCCCCATTTCTGGCATATTTTTTTTATTTCACCCGTCCTTAAAAGTTTTTCAATGACACGGTTTAGGTCTTCCACTAACGCAGCATCTTCTTTCCGTACGGCAATGCCATAATATCCCTCCCCTACCGGCCCCCCTACCAATCTCAATTGGGGATTTGGCTTCGCGTAATAGGAAGCAACAGGTAAGTCCACAAAAACGGCGTCCAGGCGGTTATCCAGTAAATCCCTAAATGGTTCTACCTGTCCGCTGTATATTTTTACGGTCACGTCCCCCATTTTTTCAAGCATTTGTTTTGCAACGGTATTGTACAGTGTTCCTACCCGTTTACCGTGAAGATCTTCAAATGTATTGATTTTGAAATCAGAGGCACGGACAACAATTTGTTCGCTAAAAACAAAATATGGACGTGAGAATAGCACGGAGTGCTGCCGTTCGGGTGTAATTTCGATACCATTCAATGCAATATCGAAATCGCCGCGTTGGAGAGACATGAGGATGCTATCCCATTCATTCTGAAAGTAATGTAGTTTTACCCCAAGTTCTTTTGCAATTGCCTCTGCAATTTCTACTTCAAAGCCGATATATTTTTTCGGATGCCTCTGATCTGAAAATACATAAGGAGCCCCCCCATCCGCATCAAAACCCCACGTTAATACGCCGGTCTGTCTGATCTTTTCCAGCGTATCCTGTCCGGCGCAAGCAATATTGTACGGATGGAGTATTGCTAACAGTAGAATTGATATAACCGAAAGTGTGAAAAAGTGTCGTTTCATAAATTTTTATATATTCTTTCCTATAGAAAATGCCTTGCCAAGGCAGTTTCCAATACCGTAATATGCACGTGTTTCAGGGGCATATATCATAGGCCGGATCTTTTCAATATCAGGCACACCGTCATTGTTTAAGACGGATTCTTCCGCCTTAACATCCATAATCTCGCCGATAAATTGCGTGTGCAATCCTATTTCAACGGTGTGAAGCAGTTTACACTCCAAAATAACCGGAAATTCATTTATATACGGTGCGTCAACAAACTCTCCCCTCACGGGAGTAAGTCCGGCAGCAGAAAATTTATCCACATCCTTGCCGGTAACAACGCCAAAATAGTCCGCCTGCTTTGCATATTTTTCAGACGGAATATTAATCGTATACGCCTGCCTTTCAACAATACAATTATACGAATATGTTGCCTTTCTCAGTGAGACGGCAACGCATGGCGGACTCGAACAGCATATGCCGCCCCATGCTACGTTCATTGCGTTTGGTTTGCCTTCTTTATCATAGGAACAAACAATAAATACGGGGGTCGGGTATGCAATAGTTTTTGCGCCTAAGGATTTTTTCATTATTACACCTTTCTATAATAGCAAATAACAACCGAAGTATTTTTCCCGAAAAATTAAATTGTCACTATTTTTGTCGCAGTGTAAGGGCGAAGTATTTGCCCGTTTGGGTATGAACGCATTTATGACAATTTACAGCAAATGCTTCGCCCCTACTTTTTCATTCGTAGGTTGTATACCGAACGATATCATCTTCACCTACATAACTCCCAATCTGCACTTCTATAATTTTTGCAATTTTGTCTGTAGGGTTGTGTATTCTGTGTTTGGCATTCTGAGGAACAAAGACGCTTTCATTTTTCTGTATTTGCTTTTTTGTATTGCCTATATATATATCAATTTTCCCCTCAACAACATTCCAATGTTCGCTCCTGTATTTATGTTTTTGCAGCGAAAGAGTTTTTTGGGGATACACGCCGATTTCTTTTACCTTGTAGTTGTCTTGCTCATGCAACACCGTATAGTACCCCCACGGCCTGTATACTGTGTTGCCGGTCTTTGTGTGTTGTAGTCCTTTTTTATTTATCGCCGATACGAGATCTTTTACATTATCCGAACAACCCCTTTTAACGATCAGTAAAGAATCCGCAGCATCAATCGCCATTACATCATTCACACCTAAAAAACAAACAAGCCTGTTGTCCGAATATGCAAAGCAATTCTTTGAATCAAAAAATTCAGCATCACCGATGGTAAAATTTCCCTTTCCATTGGTATAAAACTGTAAATAACTATCCCAGCTTCCCAAATCCGACCACTTAAGGTTAAATTTGATCAATGCCGCATTTTTTGTTTTTTGCATAATCCCGTAATCAATAGAATCTGCCACAATGTTTTCAAAATTCCTGCAGAATTCCTCATACGTATATTGGTAATTTTTGTAGATTGACGGTGAACATGCTGCGAGTTCTCCCAGGAATGTTTTTTTATTAAAACAAAATATCCCGGAATTCCACAACCCCCCCTTTTTAATGAGTAATTTGGCTTTTTGAACCGAAGGCTTTTCTACAAATGTATCAACCAAATATCCCGCACCGAATTTTTTTTTCAGGAGAATATATCCGTATCCTTCCTTGGGAAATGTAGGTTTCACCCCAAATACAACAATTTTATCCCGTTCTGTAAGTGTTTCCGCCTGCCGTACGCATTTTTCAAAATCGTTCACCGGTTCAATTATATGATCGGACGGCAATACACATATAAGTTCGTTTTCATTTAAAATAGTTCTACTCTCAATATATTTTAACGAGAGCATTATGGCCGGGAGGGTGTTTTTGGGAACAGGTTCTAAAATAATATTTTCCTTTAACAAATTCTTGATTGCATTTTTTACTCCAGGCAATAATTGAATCTGATTCAAAACGGTAAACCTATAACTTTCATGGGAAACGATAAAAATGTCTTTAGGGGAAAAACATGGCAAAAGCCTTTCTATCGTTAGCTGAAATAACGACAATCCATCCTTAAATTCAACAAATTGTTTCGGGTGGTCTTCTCTGGACAAGGGCCATAGTCTGGTTCCTTTTCCTCCCGCAAGAATGATTGCCTTTCCGCCTATTTTATCTGTGACAATAGCAGTCTTTGTTTTTTTGTTCATCTTGTCGTTATTTCTAAAAAAATTCTGACTACTGTATTATTTATATTTTACCATAGGTAAGTTTGCATATACTCTGAATACGGCATCTGCGAGTTTGTCCGGATCATGGCGAAGCAGATCCTGTTTTTCCCAGAGGATACGTTTTTTATCAAAATCTTCTACCAAATCCGCTTTTTTTATGTTTATGTTTAATCCGTCCACACCATCGTCAAATTCCGCCAATTCAGCCCCTTCTTTTTTGTACCGGTCAAGAATCTCTTTTTTGGGAATTTTGTCATTAACAATCACATAATCAACCATGCCATCAACAAGATAGTTATTAATTGCCCGAATATGATCCGATACTTTATATTTATCCGTTTGCCCTGGTTGTGTAACGATATTACAAACATAAATTTTTACTGCGTTGCTGTTACAAATAGCGGTGCGTATTCCGGATACCAGCAGGTTTGTTATAAGGCTTGTGTACAAACTGCCGGGACCGATAACAACAATGTCCGCATTTAGAATTTCTTCAACGGCTTCCGGTAATGGTTCGACATTTTCATCTTTTAAAAACACTCTTTTGATAGGAGACTTTCCCACGGCACGGACATTAAACTCTTCTTCAACATAAGCCCCATCTTCCAATTCTGCGCATATGTGTGTATCATTAAGCGTTGAGGGCAGCACCTTTCCTCTTATATTTAAAATCTTGCTTGCCTTTTTTATCGCCAGATCGAAGCTGCCGGTAATGTCAGTTAAAGCGGCCATTAATAAATTTCCCAGGCTCATGCCATTTAACGAACCCTTGTTGAATCTGTATTGAAAAAGCTGGTATAATTCCTGTTCCTGTTCTTCGGTTTCCGACAAAGCTATGAGGCAATTTCTTGCGTCGCCCGGGGGGAGAATGCCAAACTCTTCCCTTAAAATCCCGGAGCTTCTTCCTGAATCAGTAACGGTAACCATCGCGGAGAGGTGTTTGCTGTATGTCTTGGCGCCTTCAAGCATAATCGGCAGACCGGTTCCGCCGCCAATTGCGACAATCTTGAGGTTATCAGGGGTCTTGCCGCTATTGTAAAGTTGAAGAATCGTAGGAATCTGAAAGATGCGTTTTATTTTATAGTCCGGTTTATCGCATTCATGTATTGGTTGTTCCAGTTTAAATCTTCCATGTAACATCTGTATCGTAATCAATCCGAGAGACTTCGCAGCCCTTAATTCATTCCGCGTCCTGTCGCCTACCATAACCGCTTCGTTTGGATTTAAATTATGTCTTTTGAGACAATCAAGTATGCAGTCTTCCATAAGCATACCAATTTCCTGGTCATTAATGATAATTTCAGTAAAATATGATTTCAGACCAAGTATTTTGACCTTGTTTTCCTGCCTTTCATGCACTCCCACGGTAAGCAAAAACAGTTTGAATTCTCTTTTCTTTAAATCTTTGAGGGTGGGAATTACATCAGGAAAGGGGACGATCCCGGAAAGCTCGCTGCTATTGTATGCACGATACGCAATATTGATAAATTTTTTGTTTGCGCGAAATTTTTTTACAATTTCGTTAAACACGGGATGGTAAGGGCCATGTCTGGTGATAAGTTCCTTTTGTAATTGATATGCATTCTCTTCCGTAGTGGGAAGTCCTGCCTCAACCATTGCTTTTGCCGCCCGTTTCCTGGAAGCGTCGATTAACAGATTTGTACAGTCGTACAAAGTATCGTCTAAATCAAAAAATATCGCCTTTATTTTCATAAAATATCCTTCCTCATAAATATCTATTATAACGAAGTGATCCTGTTATTTATAGTACTTAGTTTTTAATAAAAGAGTTAAATCAGGTGGCCTTTGGCAGCGACTATATTCTGTTATTGACGTTAATGTAGAGACGCATTGCATGCGTCTGGAAACTGCTACGCGTAAAGAAAATGTTGACAAAAGAGAACCTATTGGCATAACAGAGAGACGCATGCAATGCGTCTCTACAAAAATATTGAAATTCCTATGCAATTGAAGAGATTCGTTGAGTTTTTTTTATGTTTTGAACGCGTAGTTTATTTACCAACAAGTGTGCTTGCCGAACCGGTTCAGGAATGCGATACCCCCTGCATACCTTTAAAACAAACTGCGTTGCAAAAGAAAGGCTTGTCTTGTGCCCGACAGAAACAAAAATAGGATTTGTATTTAATTTTGTTCTCAATGCGACTCCTACCGTTTTATCTTTATAAATGAGGTTGGAGTATGCGCCTACTGCATTTTCAACAGCAGAATAATCACCTACCAGACAGCTTTTTGCACAACCAATGGCCGGTTTGTCTAAGATAAGGCCTAAATGCGATGCCAGACCTAAAAACCGGGGATGCGCTATTCCTTGTCCATCAAAAAGAATTATATCTGGTTCTGTTTTTAGTTTCTTAAATGATTTAAGAAGTACGGGTGCTTCTCTAAATGACAAAAGGCCGGGTATATATGGAAACCTGGCCTTTTCAATAACGGTTGCTTCTTCAATCTTTTCAAGATTTTTATTACACCTAAAGACAATTACTGCAGCAAATACAAGATCGCTATATTTATCGTATGAAACATCGGCGCCCGCTACCGTGCATATTTTACCGTGATCTTTTTTCAAAATTAATGCATTGCTCAACTCTCTCTGGATTTGAACAGCTTTCGCATAATTTTTAGTCCACGGATGTATTTTTTTTATATGCATTTAAAATGTATTTATAAAAATACCTAAAGCGGGTTAGTAACCTGAACCCATAGTTTATTTGGCTAATAGCGCCATGAAATGCAAGGTTAGCATTCACAGTCTTTATCATTTGTCATTACAATCTGCTAATATCAGCGCCTCTTTCGCTTCGCGGGGTAGTTTGACAAGAATAAAATAGGACTGTGGGTAAAGATAGTCTTCGCCGGATTCATCAATAACTCTAATAAATCCTTCCTTTTCGGCATCGCCGTCAGGGAGGATTTGGTAAATCTTGCGTATTTCCAAATCCTCACAATCTTTATTTCCTATACAAAGCGCAAATGTCAGATTTCCCTTTTTTCTTTCCATAATTTTTAATCCAAAAACTATTTGATTTTCAGGTGAAATTACTGATTTTGAGAGGATACAATAAATTGTTTTCCAAGGTAACAATTTTTGCTGTCACGGAGCTGCTAATTCCTCTGCCTTTGGCAGATCCTTAATGTTTTTTAAGCCGAAATGTTCAAGAAATTTCTTTGTAGTGCCGTATAATAAAGGGTGTCCAAGAGATTCGTCCCTGCCAACTACCTTCACAAGGTCCTTTTCCATTAGTAGTCTTATAATTTGACCTGATTGAACGCCGCGGATAGATTCAACATCAGCCCGCAATACAGGCTGTTTGTATGCAATGATTGCGAGTGTTTCCAGTGAAGCCTGAGAAAGTTTTGTTTCAGACGATTTTTTACGCAGTTTTGATATCCATTCGTGATACTCAGGCAGCGTATATAGTTGGAAGCCTCCGGCAATTTCTTCAATCTGGAATGCCCTCCCCTGTTGATTATATTCGTTTTGCAACAAATCAATGGCTTCCTTTATGAGGGCGGAGTCAACGTCGTCGATAATGTTGCATATTTTTTTGCTGGAAAGAGGCTCTTCCGCAGAAAACAGCAACGCTTCAACAATGGGTTTTATTTCTTCAATGTTTTTCATGGTGGGAAAAATATCGTATCAATTCCTGCTTAATGAATCACTTGATTTGCCAGGTATGTTCCTGCAATTCAAGTTTGATTTTTTCGATTGCATTTTGTACCGCTTTTACTGCGGCATTTGTAGAGATAGTCGCTCCCGTGATTGCCGTAATTTTTTCTTTATCCGCAACTTTGGAAACTACCAGTTGATTATATGTTTTATCCTTAAATTGTTCCTGAAACCATGGACGCAGTTCCGTTGCCGCTCCATTCCCGGAATTATTGCCTTCTTTTCCCTGATGCATGTTAAATTCAGGCAATTGCTGGATTTTCCCATGGCCAAGCCCTGAAGTTTTCCCGAAAAAACTCATTAAAACGCTCAATAATGTATCAGCGCTTTCCTTTTCTACCATTTTCGTGCCGAGGCCAGGTGTTTCCCGCTGTGAGATGATATCGATTCCTAGAATTTTTTCAAGATTTGAATCGATCCCCACCATTACATTTATTTTGCTTGAGTATCCCTGCGCTTCACCGCTTGCGGCATATCCTATCAATTCCCCTTCACTGTTTACGCCCTTGTATATTTTATCCTGATTTTTTGCAGTTGGCGGGGTAATTTCTTCCGGTGTTTCATCAATGCCGGGAAGCACCGTAAAAAGCGCTCTGGTGCGAACCTCCAACTCTTTTTCCCTTATTTTTTCTTTCGTAGTCAGGTATGTTGTGGAAACACCAATTGATGCCAGAAGAGTAACAATCGTTAGAATTACCGGGTATTGAACTTTTTTTTTCATGTTCTATTTTTTTATTTTTGAACCATACAGGCGTGGTTTTGTAAATCGGTCAATAAGGGGAGTCGCAGTATTCATGATCAGAATTGAATAACAAACGCCCTCAGGATAACCTGAATAAAACCGGATTAAAATAGTTAATAACCCCGCCCCAACAGAAAAAATTAACATCCCTTTTTTTGTAAGGGGAGTGGTTACCATGTCTGTCGCCATAAAAAATGCGCCCAAAAAGAGGCCACCGGCAAATAAATGGTAAAAAGGGTTATTTGCCCATGGGGTAATTGTGCGGGGAGGCAGAAAAATCGACACGACAAAAACGGTCAAAAGATACGTAACAGGCACGTACCATTTTATACATTTTTTATACAGAAGGTATAGTCCCCCTGCGAGCAGCGCAATCGCGGAGGTCTCTCCAATACAACCCGGCACACTACCAATCAACAACTGGTAAAAATTATATAATTCCGCCCCGGATTCCTTTGCAAGAGGGGTTGCCCTGGTTACCGCATCCAGAAGCAGGCCGTTGTCCCCCGTACTGGTAATGTTTTTCAATACATTCATTGCGCCCGGATCTGAAAAGAAACGCCAATCTGAATTTACCGAAACAGGATATGCCACCTGCAAAAAAGCGCGTGCAGCAAGTGCGGGATTCCATATATTATTCCCTAAGCCGCCAAAAGAGTGTTTGACTACAGCAATCGCAAAAAACGATCCTACCACAGACACATACCACGGAGCGCCTGGAGGCAATGTGTAAGCAAGCAAGATGGCGGTAACAATGGCGCTGCCATCCTTAATCATTACAAAAGCAGGCTGCTTTTTCATAAGTGAAATGACAATTTCCGTGACGAGAGCAGTAAGGCAACATAAACCAATAACAAAGAGAATATAATAACCAAAAACAAAGATGGCAGCGAATCCTGCCGGAAGTAAAGATAGAACGACAGTCCACATGATATGAGGAATGTTATCACTGTCCCTAATATGAGGTGAAGCGCTGACAATTAAAGGAATTCCGCTTTGAGTATTGTTTGCCATAGTTTTTACTTTACGACGATTATTTTTACGTTACACGATAGAAACGAATGCTATTTCTTTGCTTTTTGTTTAGCAATAAGGGCCTTTGCAAATTTAATGTGATGCACAATAGGCCGTTTTGCAGGGCAAATGTAAGTGCAACAGCCGCATTCTTTGCATTCAAGAACATTATTCTCCAACGCAAGGGAAATGTTCATGGATTCCCCCATAATACTTAACTCGCTTGGGTTGAGTCCGTATGGGCAACTGACGATACACCGCCCGCAGCGTATACATGCATGAGATTCATAATGCGGCTGGTTTTTCAGGACAAGAATTCCTCCCGTCCCCTTAATCGTCACGGCGTTATCGATGCTCCCCTGCGCAATGCCCATCATTGGACCCCCAAAGATAATCTTATTGAGGCCAACAGAGGTTCCGGTTATTTCTAATAAATCCCGGACTGGTGTTCCGATGCGGACGCGCAAATTTTGAGGTTTATTGACTCCATTCCCCGTTACCGTAATTATTCTTTCGATCAAAGGACGCTTATATTTCACTGCATTATTGATTGCAAACGCCGTTGCAACATTTATAACGACAGCGCCTGCCTCCATGGGGAGTTGAGTAGGTTTGAATTCACGACGTAATAAAGCTTTGATAAGTTGGTGTTCTGCACCCTGAGGGTATTTTACTTCCAATAAATCTATTTTAATGGAAGGGCCTCCAGCCAGGGTATTTTTAAATAATTCGTAGACGTCTTTTTTATTCGCTTCAATGCCGATATGCGCTTTTTTGCAACCAATGCATTTCATAACAAGCCGCAATCCCTCAAGGACTTCATTTGCATTGTTGCGCATAACGTAATGATCGCAGGTAAGATATGGTTCGCATTCCGCCCCGTTCATCACGATAGTGTCTATCGTTTTATCTTTTGGGGGAGTAAGTTTTACGTGCGTGGGGAATGTTGCGCCGCCAAGTCCTACAATACCGGCGGAGAAAACCCTTTGTCTGATCTCTTCCGGTGTGATGTTTTCAGTATCCTGTTCAACGTTTAACGTCTCAGCCCATTCTTCCTCGCCGGAATTCTCGATAACAACCGCCTGAGACTTTGCGCCGGAAACAGGATGCGGATATGGCGATACATCAACGACCTTGCCGCAAATGGAAGCATGTATGTTGGAGGAAACAAACCCATGCGCCTCGCCAATTAACTGACCGATTTTTACCTGATCCCCTTTGTTGACAATTGGTTTTGCCGGCGCGCCAATGTGTTGATTCATAAACAGATATACTTTTTTTGGAATCGGGGTGCAAATCTCGCTTATTTCAGAAGTAAGCGCTTTCCCATCCTCTTTGGGATGTATCCCCCCTGTAAAAGTATTCAGTTTTGATTTCATTAATGCATGCATTTAGGTATATTTCGATTTAGAAATTTCCACTTACAACTTACAGCAAGCCGCCTGCACCGGAATTTTCCGTACGGTTCGTTCGGCATTGGGTAGTTATGAAAAAGGCTCTTATAATTTAACTTTCAATTCTGCAAAATCAAATGAGAAAATGGAAAAATCTATATTACAGATATTCTGAAGTAATTATTCGTAACACTTTAGTTTTTTGAAAAATTCCAATAATCGCGATATAGGGGCGAAGCATTTGCTTTAAATTGTCATAAATGCGTTCATACCCAAACGGGCAAATGCTTCGCCCCTACTTTTTCAAAAAACTAAAGTGTTACAATTATTCCAAAAGGTTGCGCCGGAGTATTATTGATAAAAGTTAATAATAAAAGCTTGCACTTTAGGTAGAAAGACGCTTTGAGAGGAGTGATATACTGCCCGGATAGGTAACTACAGAGGATATTTATTTTTATACATGGCGGGTTCAGGTTTGCAACCTGAACCAAACGTTTTATACTTTCAATCCAGCCTTCTATTAGGAGAACAAATGACAAATAAATTCCAGCTTCCAAACAGGGATTTTGGGATTTGGGCATTGGAATTTTACCGCAGTACATTGCCCCATTATACGCATAAACGCATAGGTTCAGGTTGCAAACCAATGTCATTAAGTTAAGAAATTGGTTTATAAGGGAAAGCAAATATTTTTTTGCGTGGTTGAATATTTCTTGGAAATTTTCTTCCAT
>NZ_JBDIWA010000039.1:0-31375 GCF_039794105.1 Candidatus Kuenenia sp. | reverse complement strand
AATATAAGCAAAACAGAGCAGTCAAAAACATCCTTATAATAACGATAAAACAGCAATTTATAAATAAAAGGGTTTTTCAGTTTTTTTCAGACAACTGAAAAACCCTTTTTGCGTAAATGCTCAATAAATGGTATTGATACAAACATGTGTATGTGATCTATGCATGCCTTTTCTTCGCCGATGAAAAAACTACCTTTGAGACTGTCAACTTGCCCATCTTGTTTTGTATAAAAATTGTAGTTGTATAGTAAAAATAACGTATTTTGATCATTCATAATAAATAAGGAGATATTATGATTATTCCTGAAATTAAAAAAATGTCTACCGTTGAACGGTTATAAGCAATAGAAGAATTATGGGATGCTTTGTGTCACGAAGACCAGGAAATCGAATTTCCTGCATGGCATGCAGAAATTCTTGACAAAATAAAAAAGAAAATTGAGAGTGGCGAAGCAGAATTCATTAATAGACAGGTAAGATTGTCATTTAACACAGTTATTAAGAATTACGAAAAAATTTGTTGTTAGTCAGTAATGGAATTTCTACAAGAGGGATTATATTGAAGGTAAGAGTCACTTCTAAAGGCCAAGTAACTATCCCCAAAGAAATCAGAGATAAAATCTAGAGGAGGTATAGAAGAATGGGTACTAATACTTTAAATAAATTAATAGAAGATTTTAGCCAGTTACCATTGGAGGATAAGGAGTATGCAATAGATGTCATAAAAAAACAATTAATAGAGGCTAAAAGGGATGCTATTGCGAAAAGAGCTAAAGAGTCTATGACTAATCTCAAAAAGGGATTAGTTAAAAAAGGAACTGTAAAAGATTTATATAAGGATTTAGAAGGTGATTAAAATAGTATGGGATCAAGGTTTTAAGCGGATTTACAAAAAGAAGATAAAATATAATGACGAACTTAAAAAGAAATTTTGGGAAGCTATAGCGTTATTTTCAAAAACCCCCTTTCATACATGATTAAAAACACACAAATTGATGGGAAAACTTGAGGGTTTTTGGGCATTTAGCATTGCCTATGATTATAGAGTGGTTTTTAAGTTTATAGATGATGACGAAGTTTTGCTAATAGATATCGGAACTCACGATGAAGTTTATTAAAACATTAAAGACTTAAAATCCAAAGGAATGATTTAATCACGAATATAAGAATCAAAACTGTGACTAAATTGTGACCGAACACAGCGGAATCGGAAAAGGAATCAAAAGGAACTGCCGGAATTTTTGGCAAGTAGTAAGTGGTTTTATTATAATTAATTACAGTCGTAATAGACACAAGGCCAGCATGCTATAAAAAATGTAAAAAATACCCTTTTAAGAAATGGGGGGTGCAAAAGGATACAAAGAGGGACACTTCCCTTATTTGTCACCAAATCAAGCAAGAAATATGGGAAGTGTCCCTAATTTCCTCTTTTTGCGTATAGTCAAATAAATCTATTTTCGAAAAACATTACAAGCAGGGGGGTGAAGCATTTGCTTGTTTACAGTATAACTTATTCAACAGACCGGAGTTGGCACATGTACAGCATTTACATCTCTTCTTATATGCAGGCAAATGCTTCGCCCCCTGCTTTTTAAAAAGCCAAATTACCGCTAAATTTCTAAAATCAGATTTGTTTGACTATTTGCTTCCAAAATGCATCCTTTGCGATTCAAGAAAAATACTCGATCAAGATTTACAATAGCAGTATCCGGGATAGTAGGATTATCTATTTAAAAAAATGAAAAGGTAACACATTCAATTTCACGTCTTTAACATTCAATTCCCGCGAAGATAATATTTTGACGTCGGTTTTAACCCTTCGTCAAGTTCGTATACAAGGGGTATGCCTGTCGGGATGCTTAACCCGGCGATTTTATCGTCTGGTATATCATCAAGATACTTGACCAAAGCCCTTAAACTATTTCCGTGAGCTACAACGATAACCCTTTTTTTCTCACGTATTGCAGGTGCTATGACCTCATTCCAGTATGGCAAAAATCGAAAAATGGTATCTCTTAAGCTCTCGGTGAAAGGTATTTCTTCTTTACTAAGATCCCGGTATCTGATGTCGTTGCCGGGGTAACGGTTGTCTGTTAACGTAAGAGAGGGCGGAGGCGTATCATAACTTCTTCTCCAGAGAAAGACTTGTTCTTCCCCGTATTTTTTAGCCACCTCTGCTTTGTTCAAGCCTTGTAATGCGCCATAGTGCCTTTCATTCAATCTCCATGTTTTGTGTACGGGTATCCACGCTAAATCCATTTCATCCAAAATATACCACAAGGTTTTAATTGCCCTTTTAAGGACGGAAGTGAAGGCAATATCAAAAACATATCCCTCTTTTTTTAAAATGCTCCCAGCCTGTTTTGCCTCTGTAATTCCCTGAGCCGATAAATCAACGTCCGTCCACCCGGTGAATATATTTTCGTAATTCCATATACTCTCACCATGTCTTACCAGTACCAGCTTTATCATTGGTCTAAAAACTTTCTCAGTTTTGCAACAGTTTCGCTTGTTGAAATTTCCCAATAAAATTTATGGTCAAACGTGTGGTTTTATCTCAGAAAGAACCTGAAATGAGGTGTTCGATTAACTCGTGACCCTTGCGGATATGGAGTTTTGACGCCGCAGCATTTGCTTCTGTAAGCGGCTTCCCATCACCTTTTTGAATGCCGGTGCCGCATATTACAAAGGGCACGGGTTCCGGGGTGTGAGTTCTTTTTTCAATTGGTGTGTAATGATCCGGCAGCACCAGAATACGAAGTTCCTGAAATGAGTTCCCGGCATCTATAATTGGCCCGATAATCTTACTGTCAATTTGCTCAATAGCAGTTACCTTTTCTTTTATATTGCCTGCGTGTCCTGCTTCATCGGGCGATTCAATGTGCACCAGTACCATATCATGGTTTTCCAGTGCTTCAATGGCATATTTCCCCTTGTTGCTGTAATCAGTGTCGTAGTATCCTGTAGCGCCGGGGACGTTTATAATGTCCCATCCCAGATAGAGAGAAATGCCCTTGATCAAGTCCACTGCCGTAATCACAGCGCCTTTTAAATTGAATCGTTCCTGGAACGAAGGCATTCTGGGGCGATATCCGTGACCCCATAGCCAGATCATATTGGCAGGGTTTTCCTGAAGGTCAATACGCACCTTGTTTATGTCATGATTGTCCAGTAGTTCCCGCGAGCGTTCCATGATATCAATGAGGATTTCACTTCCTTTCCCCTTTGGAAGATGTGCTTTAATCGATTTTCCCATAATGTCATGAGGGGGAAAACATGTGGTGTTTATTTTCTGCGTACCTTTATACACCATAATGTGGCGGTAGCTTTTCCCTGTATAAAATTGGATAGCATCATTCCCGAATCGTTCATTGAGCAGTTTTATAAGGATATCCGCTTCTTCCGTTTTAATGTGTCCTGCACAAAAATCTACCAGGGTGTCTTCGTTGGCAGTAATGAAATTGCATCGGAATGCGCAGTCTTCTTCTTCCAGTTGAATACCAATACTTGCCGCTTCCAGAGGGGCCCTGCCAGTGTAATAATCACTTGGATTGTATCCCACTATCGTAAGGTTGGCAACGTCGCTTCCAGGAGGGAATCCTCGCGGAATCGTCTGAACGGTGCCTATCCGGCCGTTTTCAGATAAGAGGTCAAGATATGGCGTACGGGCGGTCTCAAGGGGCGTCCTTCCTCCCAGTTTTTCTATTGGATAATCTGCCATGCCGTCAGGAATGATAATGCAGTATTTCAAAAATGTCTCCTAACCCGAACGAGTCGGAAAAAAATAAAAGGAGAGAAGGGGGGTTCGATGGAGAAACGGAGCGTAAAAAGAATAAAAACAGCATTTGGAATGTTTTACCCTTTTTCCTCTTTATCCCTTTCACCTTTTTGTAAAAAAAGTGTTTGCTAAAAATGTCAAAATATTTGTATCCAGCGCTTATTCTTCAACACGCAGGAATCGTGTTTGATCTTTTACGACGTCTAATTGTTTGATTTCAGAAAGCGCATTCAGCAAATTGCCTTCTTCCGCAATATGGGTCATCAGAATGAGGGGGACATGTCCCTTTTCTTTTGCCTGTCGTTGAATTACCGAGGCAATGCTTATTTCATGATTTCCCAGTATGCCGGAAATTTTTGCCAGTACACCGGGTTTGTCTATTACGGAGAACCGTAAGTAATATCGTGTTTTTATCTCTTTCATATCGGCGACGGAAACGCGTTCGCATTGCCCGGAAAAGATTTTCATTGTATTGAAGGTAATATTTGCTCTCCCGAGCGCCACGTCAACAATATCAGCGACTACTGCGCTTGCCGTGGGCATTTCTCCGGCGCCTCTTCCGTATATCATTGAATCTCCAACAGCGCTTCCTTTGATACAGATGGCGTTAAATACCCCGTTTACTGAAGAAAGAGGGTGTTCGTGTGGCAGGAGTGTCGGATGTACCCGCAATTCAAGACCAATCTCTCTCTTTTTTGCTATTGCAAGAAGTTTTAAGGTATATCCCAACTCATGGGCGTACCATATATCAGAGAGTTCGACTTTACTGATACCCTCACAATAAATATTTTCGTAATCAACATCCACTCCAAAGCCAATCCTGGCAAGGATTGCAAGCTTGTGCGCCGAATCAATGCCTTCAACGTCCATCGTTGGGTCTTTTTCAGCATAACCAAGTGCTTGTGCTTCCTTAAGGGTTGCGCTGTATTCGACGTTTTCTTTGGTCATCCGGGTTAATATATAGTTAGTCGTGCCGTTAACTATTCCCAAAATACATTCAATCTTGTTTGCGATAAGGCCGTCTCTAAGTTCTGCGATGATCGGAATGCCCCCTCCAACGCTTGCTTCGAAAGAGATGCTTTTCCCGTGTTGGCGGGCTTTCCTGAATAATTCTGAGCCATGGAGGGCAAGGAGCATCTTGTTTGCAGTAACGACATCCTTTCCGTTTTCAAGCGCCTTGATGACAATTTCCTTTGCTATGGTCGCTCCGCCTACAAGTTCGACGATGATGTGGATATTTGGGTCATTTAATAAGGTATTTGCGTCAGTGGTAAATGTCACAGCAGGAGGTAAAGCTATTTTATTCTTAGCATCAGGATTACAATCGGCTATACCCATTAATACAGGGATAGTGTCTAGTTTTTCCCTGAGGGGAGAATTGGCTTCCAGAAGAATTTTTGCGACTCCCGTCCCAATAGTGCCCATACCGATAATACCTACGTGTATTCTTTTCATAGTTAATCCCGAGAGTTTTTCAAAATGTACGATAGAACGCAAAAAATAAGTACAATTCTTTTGTCGGAAAGAATTAAAAATGCACTATACCGAAACAATTTATTTATTGTCAATGAAATTTGCTTTCTGAAAAATGGTTTTATATTCTTCGACAATTAATACTTGTAATGTTAGTTCCTACCTGAAAGCTACCCCGAAAGCCTTATCGCTGTAGCCTTGCAAGGTAATTCGTTACTGGTGTTCATAAAGCAAAGTCGTACCTCAGTCGTACTTTATTTATTGTGCTATAGCAAATACCGTCTTTGGTGTTGTATTTAACACATGTTCAGTCAAGGCGTTGATAGCTACCTTCTTTGAGTCCATGCCGGTATGAGAGTATTTTTGTAGCATTCCTAAGCTTGAATGTCCTGTCATGCCTTGCACTACCACCGCACCAATACCTAATTCACCTTGCAGGAGACTGGCAAAGGTATGTCGTAGATTGTGAAATGTAAAGTTCTGAATGCCTAAGCCTTTGAACAAACTGCTAAAGTGACAGCTATGATTAATTCTCGCCCGGTTTGTTACCTTGTCCTCTACGAATAGCTTGTCACCCGGATTCGTTTCTTTATACCGCAACAACTCCCCGGCTAGATAGTCAGATATTGGGATTGATACCATCTTACCGGTCTTGTGGTTAGAAGTGATTAAACCATTTTCAAAGTCTATATCCGCCCACGAAAGACCTAAAACACCGCCTAAACGTAACCCGGTAAAGAGTCCTACCAATACCATCAGGCGATCTTTTCCTTGCAGTTTATCAAGCAATAAAGCTATTTCGGCTCCTGATAATATCCGGTCTTTCGTTTGTGCTGTCTTGAGTCTCTTTACGTTCTGGCATGGAGTTTTGTCAATTACCCCCTCTTTTATTGCCGTATTGTACAAATGGGTTAATATTGCAACATCCTGATTTATGACCGAATCCCTTACCTTGTCCTTTTCTCTGCGTTCAATTCTGAATTTCTCAATGATAAACGTAGTTATCTTGTCCAGCCGGTAATCCCCAAGATACTGCGACAATACATTAATGGCTCTTTTCTTTGACAGTAAAGTATTCTCTTTGTCGCCCTTAGAAAACTCTAAATACTTTTTGGTGTATTCTTTCAGCGAAGGTGTCTTTCGTGTTTGCGGCAACCCTATCATACCCCGTCTGATATTGCTCCGGATATCTTCTAAACGCTCTCTGGCTTCCGTCCGTGATATGCCGGGAAAGACCTTCGACACCCACCTGCCGTCCGTTTCCCGGTAATCAATCGCCCATGCTCCACAAGGCAAAGATACCCCTGAAGGACAATGCGACCCCCGCTTTCCTTTGCAGTCGATCCCTTTTGTAACGACCTTGCCATGCTTATCTCCAGCATTACGCTTGCCCTTGCATTGTGGGAAATACTTTCTAAACCTGACTCCCATTTTCACCCCCTGTAATAAAAAAGGCAACAAACACCCTTGAATGACGGTTCAAGAATGCCGTTGCCCCTGATTGCCTGTTTTATCAGGCATATTCTCTATTGTGTCCGTCAACACCAGTAAAACCGTACGTACTTATCGTACTTTCTTATTATTGTCAATGTATTTCTTATGTGTTCTTATCTGCTTTATTTATTATTTCTTTTTATTAGTGTATTTAGTAGAATGTTGTGTATGAAAAAGTATGAGAATTTAGCAAAAACGATTTACGATATCGGCAAGCTTTCTTTTGCTACATTAATTTTAGGTCAATTTGTATCGCATAAGTTCAGCCTGCTTGTTACGGTTTTTGGTATCCTGCTTACAGGTTCAGCTTTTTTTATAGCCTTTAAAATTGAAAACAGAAAGGATATAAACCAATGAACGAAACAAACCTTTTAGTAATCTTTGGTGTCGGGATAGTCGCCTTATGGGTGTTATATTTTTTCATTGCCAGAAAAGAGAAGCATTCTAAGCACACCCACTAAAAAACCATGCCTATAACTAACCTTAGCAATAGTGTCATGGCTGACCCCGGCTATCTTGGCAAGCTCTCTCTTGGTGTCGATTTCTTGTTTGTCAGATTTCTGACAAACACGGTTTTGCGTTATCGCTTTTTCTGTTTATTAGCGCATACATACTTGAAGGAGTAAAAAAAAATGAGTAATCTCGCAATGACATTTTTAATAACCATGATACTTAGTGGAATAGTTTTGGGTATTATTTTATACACTCAAAAAAAACATAAACGCTCCCACTAAAAACCATGCCTATAACGAAAGAATTAGAAAACATAAGAAAGTTTGAGTCTGTCGGGTTCACACATGCACAAGCTGAAATCCTGGCCGAAACCATAGAGCAATCACATATAGACGGACAAAAGGATTTGAAAGAGTTTATAAACGAAAAACTCGACAAACTCGAATTGCGCATAAAAGCATCACATGCCGATTTGCTTATGAAGATATTTGCCATAGTAGCAGGCTGCACCAGCATTGCCGTTGCTGTTTCAAAACTGCTATAAGCCGGTACAAATACACCGGCAAACAGCCTGCACTATCACAAAGAAAACCGCCCATAATAAGAAATTATCAAAGATCCAAAAATCATCCCATCGCATTGAACAGGCTCCTGCTTACAGCCGGTTTGAAGTTCATATAAAGAATTTCTGTCGTAAGAGGCTTTGTTTCCCCGGCTGATTTATAACTACCTTTAAAGCTTTCATACGTATACCGCTGCCAACCCTTGTATAAATCATCGTACAGGCTATTGGCATAGTGTGATATCATGCACTTGCCCTTGATGCTACGAAGCAATTCTGCCAGCTTTAAATGGCTGTTTTCTGTGAAACTGTCGCCATAATAATACTCACTGCCATAATACGGAGAATCGACATAGAATAACGTTCCCGGACTATCATAACGCCTTATACAATCGGCATAATCAAGGCATTCAATCGTCACACCCCGAAGCCTGTTTGCAATATGCCCAAGGCTGTCTATGGTATTGCAATAGCTTTGTGCCGGATTACGACCTGTTATAGAAGGCATTGCAAAGCCCCCTGTCGCCATATCCCCGCCATAAGTAGAACGGTTAAGATAAAACCATTCTGACGCTTTCTCAATTTCATCCTGTGGTAAATTGCCAGCTTTCCATCGGGTCCGTATCTTCTGCCAGAGACCTCTTGCATACGGCATATATCCAAGTATTTTTACAAGCTCTTGTCTCTTTTCAGCGTCTTTTATCACCTGAAAGAAGCTTATTAAAGAATTATCAATATCGTTTAAGACCTCAACCGGTGAAGGTCTTTTGCTGAAAAGCAGATGACCCGCACCGGAAAAGACCTCAACGAAGCAAACATGACCCGGCATGAATTGCGATAACCACCCGGCTAAGTGATACTTGCCGCCAATTCTGCATACTGGTGACCTAAGCATTTGAAGTTTCCAGTTCCTTTTCCAGTCGCCGCTGTTCTTCCTGCAATTCCTGTAAACTCATTGTTAACTGCCTCATATCAACGTTGCTTGTACTCTTGCCACGCTCCAGCCTGCCAGCATTGTGTAGCTGCGCAAAGGCATACGCCGCATTGTTTAAGCTCGCTTTTTCGATTGTCTCAGTGTCCATAACTTTTTCAAGCATGGTCAATTCTGCACTATTCAGCAAGTCTGCCTTGTATTTCGAATAAGCCTCTATCTCACCGGGTTCTTTCAATATCTTGGTAAACCGGCTTAACGCTCCATGTACAGCAGACTTATGGCAGCCAAAACGTTTGGCAATTTCGCCATATGTCAGCTTGTTTACCAGCCGCAGTTTCAACGCTTCCGCAAGGTCTATCTTCCTAAAGACTAACGGCTTACGGTCTACCGCTTTGTTCTCTAGCGTTTCGCCTTTTTTAGTCATTGTTCACCATCCGGCTTTCTATGAACGCCTCAAGGTCTTTCAAGCGGAACATGTTCAATTTGCCAAGTTTGCAGACTGGAAGTTGCTTCCTCATGGTGAGGCTATACAAACTGCTTTTCTTAATGCCTAAGAAGTTTGCCGCTTCTTCCATATTTATAAGTCCTTTTACTACTTCCATTTACATTTACTCCTTTATAAAAATTGATACAAAATAAGTTAATTACCATGTGGGTCACGATATTTTGGAATCAAGTCGCATCGCCCTAGCTCTTTCAGGGTGTCGCATGGACTTTGCCCGCCCTTCCAATACTGATACCTCAAAGGACTGTTGAACGGGATCACCAGAGAATCAAAGCTTGTCACGTAGGGCAAAACTTCGTCCGGACTGGTATTTTCGCCCATAATCGCCATACGCTCGTCAAGGTCATCCACCGGCTCAAATACCTTTTCAATTTTGCCTTGTTGAATAAACATCGTTGCTGCCGCTTCCGGTAAATCAATCACACTACCTGCTACCATTACCATCACTTCGCCTTTGACTTTCACCTTAAATTCGCTCACAACTTTGTACATTATTTCACCTCCAAAAATTCAATTTCAGGGATTTCATCATCCGCATTTTCACCAGAATTAAGCGTTAGTTTTTCATCAGAATTTGCTTGTACCCGCTGTGTTTTTTCTTGTTCCCCTGACACGGGTACACGGGTACAAGAATCCTCACAGTAACCATGCGGTTCACAGCCGGATTTGTCTTTCTTTTTTTGTTGTACCCCTATGTACTTGGGTACAAGGGTACAAGCATTTTTTTCAGGGTCATTTTTTTTGTCGTTTTGCTTGTACCCGGTTTCTGTTTTTTCTGGGGTACAAGTATTTTCTGGGGTACAAGAATAATGAAATGGATTGCCTTTTCCGCCCTTGCCTGTTCTAAATATTTGCCCCTCTTTTACCAACTGGCGAAGTGCTTTACGTTTTAGTGCGTTTTTTCCTAAAACCTCATCCATGACAACCTTTTCCACAACCGGTTCAACCTGTTTTCCCAAAAACTCAAAGATTGCATTTTCCATAGAATGAATATCCTGATCCATTTTTGCTCCACCGATATCAGTCGATCCAGTCGCCTTGTCAAAAACCAACACGGTTTCCGGCATGTCCTCGCCATATCGCTGCATGCTTTGGATTGTCCGATAGCCCTCGTAACGCTTCAAAAGAATGGTAGTGTCAACGCTGCCAAATATTGCCGTGCTGCCTAACAAACAGTCATCAATGTTACTGTCGCCTTTTTTACTGTGATGGACGGCAAGGATAGATACCCCGGATTCTCTTGCAAGCAAAATCAAAGGGTTTAAAGCGTTAGTTACCTCGTTGTAAGAATTGCCGTCTTTAAGCCTGATAAGCCTGAATAATGTATCCACCACCAATAACACCGGTTTAATGACTGTAATATCCATTGCGATTCTTTTAATGGCATCCACTGGCGCTCCGCCAGCGTATAAGTAGAAAGGGTCACTTGCGGTTAGACCCATCCCTCTTAAATGCTTTCGGATTTCAGAACGCTTGTCTTCCAATGCAAGATAGATAACCGCACCTTGCATAACCTCTCTACCAAAAAAAGGTAAACCCCTTGCAATGTTCAAAGCCATCTGTTTAACCAGTGTAGATTTCCCGACCTTTGGCTTTGCGGTTATGATTGAAAAACTCCCGGACGGTAAAAGCCCTTCAATAAGCCAGTCTGTGGTCTCTTCTGGCTCATTAAGAAGGTCGCCTGCATGTGTAAGACCCATTGTTAAAATTTCAACCTTGGTAGCTTCCCAGGGATTCCATTCAGCCGCACTTTTAGCAATATTCATTTTCCCTTTCCCCGTTGGGGTATAACCGGCCTGTTTTGCTAAAAAAACTATCGACGCAAATTTTACCGTGCCTTGGTTGTTCTTGTGAATGCTAGTGAAATACTTGTCTGTCTTTTCTCTGTCATAGTCAGCGCATTTAGATAGAATAGAGTGTGTGTATATCCGTCCAAGAGACTCGCCGAAAGCGGTTGACAGAGCGTGCGCTATCTTCACCCTGTCTGCGTGCCTGTGGTCGTCTACAAGGGTAACCCCGCTGGCGATGATGTCATCCATTGTCTCTCTATCTGACACGTTGCCATTGCTGGTCTGGTCGTGTCTTGTTGTAGGCGCCGTATCCTTTACAGCCGAAACATCCGGAACAACCATTTCAGCATTTTCATTGATAAACAACTCAGGGTCGTAAGAAATAAACCTTAACCGGCATACGTCTTTACACCCTTTGTCAACCACAAGCTCATACTTTTCCATGTAGTAACGCTCAAGAAAAAGAAAGCTTTCCAAATGCTTCGTTTTTTCTATTCGCACCCCCAATGCAAGACCATTACCCCGGCATGATGTGAATAGAAAATAAGTGTATGGATCTGCAATTAGCTCGTTTCGTATTTCTTTGAAATTTTCCACCAGGCATGGGTTATCCTTTGCGTCAAAGTCTAAAAGCAAAGCGCCGCTGTGTGATATCAGGCTTTCGGCATTTCGCTTACTGAAAAGACCCGACGGTGTGTAGCATGGTAAGGTGTTTTTAAATGCTTTTTGTGCTTTTCCGTCCTGCAACGCTCGAAGCTCTGTAATTTTTTCCTTCCACTTTCCATTTTTTATAGCAGACAAGATTTTGCCCATTTCAGTCGGTATGCCTACTGTATCTATAACGTCCTTGTAAATGCTTATTTTTGGCATGCCAGCGCCTCCTTTATTGCAGTTTTTACACTTCCCAATCCGATATTATTGCTGTCCATCCATTGCAGATAAGACGGGTCTTTACGTGCAATTTCAGCAATGGTCTTACCTTTGTATTTCCCGAAATAAAGCGCCGGTATACTATGCGGCAGAAACTTGATGAATTTTTTACACCCCGAACAGATAGCCTTTTTATGGCTACCAGTGGGTAAGGGAATTGTCGTGATTATAGGCTCACCAATAAGCCCGCAACTTTTGCAAACGATAGTTGATTTTTTTGCCATAGTCTGTATAATGTCCTAAAGAAGTTAACCCTTACTCAAAACCCTGTAAGCTCACCACTTGCAGGGTTTTTTTATTACATTCTCTCTCCGCTTCATGGCTTACCCTTTCACGCACGACATCTCATTTCATGTTCCCAACTCCTAAAAACAACCATAGAATAATTCCTAAATTCCATGGCTTTGCGTCCTAACCTCATGTTTGGTTTGCTATTTTTTAATTTTCTTTTGCCTGTTCCTTTTTGCTTGCTTCCTGTGCAAGCTCTTTTATGTTCAGCACCAAGCCAAGAGCCTTTGTGACCAGTGAACTCATGGTAGTGTTGTTTTCAACTGCATGAAGTTTTAGCTTCCTGTGTAGACCATCGTCCATCATCATCGTAAAGAAGTTTTTACCCATTTTTCTGCCTCCAAAAAAAACCAATAAAAAAGCCTAAATCACAGCGAATGCCATGATCTAGGCTATATTTAATAGATATTTATTTAAACTACCAGCTAATCACTATCACAGATATATCATAGTTTTATTCCTTATTATCCCTATGACGCAATGCTTTCGACATTACCCTTGATTTATGGGCATGGTAGCTCTTTAAGAATTGTTGCAGGCTGCTAACCGTTTTCGGAGATATTTGCTCTAATGCCTTATGAATTTCCTCAGCCATTGCCTTGGTTATTTGGTTTCCAGCTTCCCATCTGTTTTTACATAGGTAGTCCACGATTTCTTTTTTCGCACCACCTTTTAGCACCTTATTTGCCCTTATGTGTGTTTCACTATCCTTTTCCCTCGAAGGTCTGCAAAAGTAATCCATACATTCCTTTGAACAGAACACACTTGGTTTACCCCTCTTAACCTTATCAGACTCAAACCGCCCACAGCATGGGCATTGCTTAATCTTCACCTGTGAATCCTTCACCATCTCAAACACCTGCAATAACTGGCGGTAAATCTCAAGCTGAAATGGTTCTCTATGCGTGCATTCGTTATGAAGCTCCCTGATACACCGTCCCCATGCGTGCCTTTCATTGTTATCTGCAATAGCCCTTAACGCTTGCTGGCAATGCTCCCACAATATTAACCCCTGGTCATTGCTTACCCCCTCAACACCATGCTGGTGGCAGAACGCTTCGAACAGTTTCGGGTTAAAGAAGGTGTTACCAATGCAGACCGCTTTACCAGCCTCATTATCATATATAGTGCCATCCACTATAATAGAACGGTTAAGCTCATAACCCTTTATCTTCTCATCGATTTCAAGCTCGCCAAGACCCTCATCTTTATAAGCCATACGCAACGCTATAAGCTCACTCTCTGGTATCGGCTTCACTTCTGGTTCTTTAGTCGGTGTACGATTCAATTCCTTTTCAGGTCTATAACATGAGAGGGTCTTTTTAATGCAGTGGATATTTGCGAATTGTAATAGGAATTCTACTTGGTGTGATATGCTTTGCGGTTCTGGATATACTTCGTGCATGATGTCATCCTCCAATTAATGACCTCTCCAAGAATAGCATTAAGGGCAGGCTGTTGGAGTCAGCTTTTCGGGTGATCATCCCTAGCCCTTAATAAATGGATGAAGTTAACTGCTTATCCTTGCAACTTCTATTTTTTATCCATGTATATGGTCTCCAACTCTATTTCGTCACCTTTATCACCACTAAGAAATCTTTCTGTTGTGTTTGTTTTTACTGTCTTATAGCCTTTTTTGCGAAATGTCATAGAGTATTCCATATACGGCAAATCATAGAATTCGTATTCTCCTTTCCAACGATCTGTTTTGTCTTTATAAACTTTACCATCTTCTATGCCCTTTATTTTAACCCTTACCTTTTCAAGACTTCCCCCAGTCCTTTTTTTAACTTCTCCATAAAGTCTAACAATTATTTCATTAGTAGCGGCTGCGTTAGAATTATGGGTTATTAAACAAGAAATAATTGATGTCATAATAACACAGCTAAGAAAAAGTATTACCACCAGCTTTTTTTTCATTTTTATCATCCTTTCAGACTATGTTCGAACGGGTAAAATACGATAAGGCAAAAGTATAATAGCAATTCCAATTTTTGAGTCAACGCAAAACTGTGTGATACAGATAGCCCCTTTTAGAATTTTATCAACACGGCAACCTATAATAAAGGAAAGTCGGGTTCAAAAATCCCCCCCCACCCCCTCTCTCAGTACGTCACAGAAAGAGACCACCTGTTATTTACAGTCGTACCGCAGTCGTACTCCAAATAAAATATAACAAAAAGAAAACAAACTACACAATAACTCACATGCTTTCTAACCCCTGATTTTAAAGGCTACACAATAGCATATAAGAATAAACAAGAAAAGATAAAAACACCGCTAAACTGTGGTAGAAATTAATACTTGTAATGTTGAAATTGGTCTGATAATATCTTTTCAAATATTAAACAGTGCCACTCCTCTATCAATCGCAGGAACACATGATCAGTTTCAAACAAAGAGATATTATTTCTATCCTCCATTTCAATAAAGAAGAGATTTTATACATTCTTGACGTCACGAAAAGAATGGAACAAACCGATTATTCCCAAATCCTGAAGGGAAAGGTACTGTCCGTGCTGTTTTTTGAGCCTTCCACAAGGACCAGGTTAAGTTTTGAAGCCGCAATGAAACGACTCGGCGGTATGGTAATCGGGTTTGCGGAGTCTGGCGCCACGTCCATTGCTAAGGGCGAATCCTTCCGCGATTCGCTAAAGACGATTGAGGGATATTGTGACGTCGTTGTTCTTCGCCACTATCTTGAAGGAGCTGCACAGCTTGCCGCAGATATTGTTAATGTGCCTGTGATTAATGCCGGTGACGGTTCCAACCAGCATCCAACCCAAACGTTTCTCGATCTTTACACCATTCAAAAAACAAAAGGCATTCTTGATGGGCTAAAAATTGGCTTTTTAGGAGACCTTAAATATGGCAGAACGGTACACTCTCTCGCCTATGCCCTTGCCTATTTCGGAGCAGAAATGTACTTTATCTCCCCACCTAATTTAAGAATGCCGAATGATTGTATGGAAGAACTGAAGAAAAGGCGCGTAACATGTCATGAGGCAGAATCCCTGCAAGGTATCGGGAAACAACTTGATGTGATTTATTGCACGCGGATCCAGGAAGAGCGTTTTGCCGACCCGATAGAGTTTGAAAAGGTACGTGGGATTTACAGGTTGAGCAAACCCATGATTGAGGGATTGGGGGTAAAGGACGATTTAAAGATAATGCATCCCTTACCGCGTGTGGATGAGATGGACGAAAATCTTGATGGAACAAATTATGCGGTATATTTTGACCAGGTGCGCAATGGAGTGCCGGTGCGAAAGGCTATTTTGGCAGCAGTATTGGGTGCAATAGAATGAAACAGTTAGACGTTTCCGCTATCAAAGACGGTTCGGTAATCGATCATATCGACAGCAAGAGCACGTTAAAAGTCGCTGATATATTAAACATAAAGGCCGAAGAGGACGTGGTCCTTGTCGGCATGAACCTATCAAGCAAATGCCTGGGTAAGAAAGGCATTATAAAGATTGGGGGAAAGATACTTGACCAGAAAGAGGTGAACAAAATTGCCCTGATTGCCCCGAATGCCACGGTAAATATTATCAAAGATTATGAAGTGGTGAAGAAATTTGAAGTCATAGTGCCTGAGATGATTGAGGGTATCGTAAAGTGTTTTAACCCAAATTGTATAAGTAACTATGGCAATATTAAGACACGACAACACCTCCTCAGTAAAAATCCCATAAAACTGCGATGTTACTATTGTGAACGCGTTATGAGTGCAAATGATATTGTGTTGATTTAAACATGGCGGGTTTTCAATCGGTTATAGTCAAATAAATCTATTTTTCGAAAAGCATTACTGTGTAGGGGCGAAGCATTTGCCTGTGTACAGTATAACTCGTTCAATAGAGCGGAATTGGCGCGTGTACATCATTTTATGTCCTTGTCTTCTATGCAGGCAAATGCTTCGTCCCTATTTTATTAAAAGAGTTTTTCTGTAAAAAAAGAATGTTTGTGATAAATGTGTGGTTGTATCTTATTGGCGGTTTTGTGATTTTAATGATTGGCGCCGAAGCCCTTGTCAGGGGAGGTTCGTCGCTGGCATTGCGTTTAGGTATTACGCCACTGATAATTGGTTTAACAATTGTAGCATTCGGAACAAGTAGTCCGGAACTTGCAGTAAGCATTCAATCTGCCCTCAATGGTAACGACTCTATTGCTCTGGGGAATGTAATTGGTTCTAATATTGCGAATATTGGCCTCATCCTTGGCGTAGCTGCCATTATTCATCCAATATCAGTGCAGGCACAAGTAGTTCGAAGAGAGATTCCCGTTATGATTGCTGTCTCCATCGTGATGTGGGCGCTTCTTATGGATGGGCAATTGCAATATTGGGACGGCATATTGCTGACAATAGGAATTGTTGTGTATATTTACTATTGTTACTATCAGGCACGCAAAGAGAAGGAGCCATCTGTTCAACTTGAGTACGCTGAGGGAATCCCAATAATTAAAGGAAGGATTTGGATTCCTGTGGGGTTGATTGTAATAGGCCTTGTTATGCTTATTGGTGGTGGGACATTATTTGTTAAAGGCGCTGTGGAATTAGCAAGATATTTTGGAGTACGTGAGGCGATTATTGGACTGACAATTGTTGCGGTAGGAACCAGCATGCCTGAATTAGCAACTTCGGTGGTTGCCGCTATTAAAAAAGAGGGAGATATTGCAATTGGTAATGTAGTGGGTTCTAATATATTCAATATTCTTGGAATATTAGGCATTGCCTCTCTGGCACATCCAATGACCAGGAAGCATTTCAATATTGTTGATTTTGGCGTCATGGGGTTGTACGCCCTTCTGTTGCTTCCCTTTGCATGGTCGAGATTTTCACTGGACAGGTGGGAAGGTGCTTTGTTATTAGCAGGTTACGGTGGTTATATTTATTATCTTCTCCACAACATTCCTCCTGTATAACCTAAGCTGGACAAACCAGAACCAAACAAGCATGATATACTAAAGAGGAACCACAGATTAAACAGATTAAAAAATTCGTATATTTTTATATGACACGGAAACAAACTATTTTCGTATATTTTTATATGACACGGAAACAAACTATTATGGGACAACATCGCAGATAGTTTTTTCTCAATGAAGAATATTTATTAAACTAAACAATATGCCTAAAAAGAAACATTTTTCCAAAAGACATCATCCAAAAGGATTAGCAATACTTTATGAAGACGAAGACATACTGGTGATAGATAAACCGGCAGGTCTTTTAACGATGGGTACGGATACAAATAAGACAAAAACCGCTTATTACATGCTCAATGATTATGTGCGTAAGGGATGCGTTAAATCCAGAAAACACGTTTTTATCATTCACCGCCTGGATCGTGATGCTTCAGGACTACTCCTCTTTGCAAAGAATATAAGGTCAAAGCTTAATTTGCAGAGCCAATGGCAGAATACGGAGAAGAAATATCTGACGGTAGTTCATGGCAGGCTTGCAGAGAAAGCAGGAACTATCAGCACATACCTGGCGGAGAATAAGGCGCAGGTTGTGTATTCCACGTCTGACACAAAAAAGGGGAAATTGTCTCATACGGTGTACAGGGTTCTTAAAGAGACCAAATACTTCAGTTTGTTGGAAATTAAACTTTTGACCGGCAGAAAGAATCAGATACGGGTACATCTTGCCGAACAGGGACACCCGATTGTGGGCGATAAAAAGTATGGAAAAGAAAAAGGGGCTTACAAACGGTTAGCGCTTCATGCGTATTCGATATCTTTCAAACACCCGTTCAGCGGAAAGCCGATTACTTTTGAAACAAAGGCGCCGGGATATTTTAATAAACTGGTGGGTGGTATAGATGGTGAGGACAAACCTCTGCAAACCAGTGAAGAATAAAAGGACACAGGCGGTTGTTTTTCGAGACGTGTGTAGTCATGTCTTTTTTTTTGTAAAATGGCACATAATTAAGTTTTATACACCTTTATTTATATAAATGCCATGCAAGTAGCAATTCTTGGAGCAACAGGTTGTGTTGGGTATAACCTCATAAAAAAACTTATTACCTCCAATGAACATGATATCATTGCCGCATGCAGATCCGAAAACAAGACCGTCAAAGGTTTGGTTTCTGAGAGATTGACGTGGAGGACGGTGAATCTGGAATATCCTGAAAGTATTAGGGATTTTCTTCAAGGCGCTGAAGTTCTGGTATATTTGGTACATTCTCTAAAATCTTCCGGATTTGAGTCTCTTGATAAAATGTATGCTCATAAAACTGAGGAAGCGGCGTCTAAAACAGAAATAAAAAAGATTATATATTTAAGTGGTATTATTCCAAAGCATGGGAAACTTTCGCACCATTTGAAGAGCAGGAGGGAAACAGGGGAAGCGCTTGCAGCACACGGGATAAGTGTGGGCGAAGTCCGTGCAAGCGTCCTGCTGGGGACCTGCAGCGCCTCGTACAGGATGGTATATTACCTTGCGAAGCGCCTCCCCATAATGATAACACCAAAGTGGCTGAATTCCCTGTGCGCCCCCATTGCGCTTGAAGATGCCGTTGAAGTGCTTGAGAAGTTGATTAAAAGGGATATAAAAGGACATGAAATCTTTGAAATAGGATCGGATATAATGCATTATCGCGACTTGTTGTCCCTTTGCGGAAAATCGACACATGGTTATGCAAATGTCATTTTTCCCGTGCCATTTTTTGCTATTTCGTTATCGTCTCTCTGGGTAGAATTTGTAACAGGCGTCCCAAATTCTATTGCGAGGGCGTTAGCAGAAAGTCTTATAAATGATTCCGTCTATTCAAACAACCGATTTAAAGAAATTACCGGACACGACCCCAAGCCGGTTGAAGATGCATTGAAGGAATGCGCGGAACAGATGAAGAAAGAGCGGGAAGAACGTATTGCATCGTTTGGCTTGAAAAAAATGGGGTAATGCAATAACCACTGTACACTGTTTTTATGTCGTATTAGCGTCATACCTAATCACAAAAACACACCAACGCAGACAAAGAAACACAATAACAAGTTTAGACCGCAAACAAGCTAAAACACTGGTGAAGCAACACTAAACAACATCACACAATATTACACGCAACTATATCAAAAGTGCATAGAAACGGCACTAGAATTTCATTGACTAATTATTAATATATGCTAGACTTCCCAAATATTTACTTACAAGTATAGCGTGCTATGGTTTGTGGAATAGTTCTCTGCCAAATTAATTTTATGGAGAAAGAAATGAAGGATGAATACGCACCTTACAAGAAGCTGCTCCTTTCGCTAAGGGAAAAATTGGTTGGAAAGGTCGATTACATGCAGGAAGAGGCATTGAAAAAATCAAGACAAGATGCATCGGGGGATTTATCAAACGTTCCTATCCATATGGCAGATGTTGGTACAGACAACTATGAGCGGGAGCTGATGATTGAGCTTATCCAGAACGGAGAAGATAGTGTACGAAACATAGATGATGCACTGGAAAGGATAGAAGAAGGCACCTTTGGCATATGTGAAGCATGCGAGAAGAAAATTAACAGGGAACGATTGAAAGCGGTCCCTTATGCAAGTCTTTGCATAAATTGTCAAAGGGAAGAAGAACTTGGCAACATCTAATCAGCTATGAAGAAAAAAACAACTTCGTTTGCCACCACTATTGTAAGTGGCGTTTTTGCGGATATTGTTTCAAAATGGTATGTTTTTTCTCAACCAGACCGGTTTAAAAAAATATCAATCATTCCCGGGTTTCTCAATATAATACAAAGCGAAAACGAAGGTATAGTCTTTGGAATGTTTCCCGGGAAAGCCAATATATTTATTTTACTTTCTCTTCTGGCGATTGCGGCAATTTTATTTATTTATATTAAATCAGATAAAAATATCTTTAGTTCGAACGTTGCTTTAGGGCTTATTTTGGCAGGTGCTATTGGAAATTTGTGGGATAGGATATGGTTTAAATGCGTGAGGGATTTCATTGATTTGCACCTGGGCGAAAAATATCATTGGCCCACCTTCAACGTGGCGGATAGCTTGATTTGTGTTGGCATTTCGCTAATGGTCTTTACCTCTTTTTCTTCTTCAAAGCATAAAAAGTCAGGACAATAGGTTATTTTGTCGTTAGCAGGCGATAACGTTCCAATAGGTCGAGAGTGATTTTTCCCGGTTTGCCTGTGCCTATCGTTCGCCCGTCGATTTTTACAACAGGTATAATTTCTGCGGCAGTTCCTGTTAAAAAACATTCATCTGCAAAGTACAAATCATATCGCGTCATTAATTCTTCTCTTACGGTAATTCCCATATCTTTTGCGAGCTTCATGACGCAGTTTCTTGTAATGCCAATTAATATGCTGGCGCTTTCCGGAGGAGTGAGAAGCGTGTTATTTTTAAAAATAAAAATATTATCCCCGGAACATTCTGCCACATAACCATCTTTGTTGAGCATCAATGCCTCGCCTGCATTTGACCGTATTGATTCAATTTTCGCCAGGATATTATTCAGATAATTAAGGGACTTGATTTTTGGGTCCAGGGATGAGTAATGGTTCCTTATGGTAGTTACCGTAACTATTTCCAGTCCGTTTTCATAAAGGGCTTTGGGGTATAATTCTATCATATCTGTAATGATAATAATTTCTGGAGTGGAACACTTATTGGGATCAAGGCCAAGTTTTCCGGTGCCGCGGGTAACAACAATTCTTATGTAAGCATCCGTTTGTTTATTTGCTTCTAAAGTATCTTTTATTGCTTTTACCATTTCCGGTTTTGTTATGGGAATGGTAAGGTCAATGGCTCTGGCAGAGTTGTAAAGTCTGTCAATATGTTCATCCAGCGCAAATATATTTCGATTGTAAACACGTATGCCTTCAAAAACTCCATCGCCATAAAGGAGCCCGTGGTCAAATACGGATATTTTTGCGTCTTCTTTTGGAAATAATTTACCGCTTATATAAATCTTTAATCCCATTGTAGTTCTATTTACTCCTTTCACATGCTGTTTAATGGATAATGCGGCCGTCTGTTATTTTAATAACCCGGTCTGCCTGGTCTGCCATGCTTTGATCGTGCGTAACAATGACAACTGTTTGATGCATGGTTTTGTTCAATCCCCATATCATGTCTCTGATTTCATAGCCGGTTTGTGTGTCAAGATTTCCTGTAGGTTCATCGCACAATAACAATTCCGGTTGATTGATAAGTGCTCTTACAATTGCTACCCGTTGTTTTTCTCCACCGGACAATTTAGACGGCTTGTGTGTTAATCGGCCGCCCAGCCCTACCCTTTCCAAGAGAGAAACTGCCCGATTATGAAAATCTTCCTTTGACGGCTCATTTTTTGAAAATTGTTTTCCTATAAAACAGGGGAGCAAAACATTTTCCAATGCAGTAAAATCAGGCAGAAGATGATAAAACTGGAAAACAAAACCAAAAACGCGGTTGCGCAATTCAGCTTGTTTTGACGGACTTAACCGGGATACATCATTCCCTTTGTAAAGTAAAGAGCCGGAAGTTGGTGTATCCAAAGCCCCGAGGATATGCAATAATGTGCTTTTCCCGGCGCCTGAAGCACCTACGATTACAACAATTTCACCCTTTTCAACCGACAGGGATATTTCACGCAAGACGGGTAATATTTGTTCACCGCTTTTGTATTCTTTGTATATATTTATAGCTTGTAATAGCGTATGGTTGTTATCGTTAACAGTTGGATTTGACATGTTTGCGCTAAAAGGTGAACTTTTCGAGGTAACTATATCACACAGGTAACTATTATTCAATTATTAATTTAACGCACTTTATGATGCGGAGTCAATCCCTCTGTTGGCAAGGGTATCTGCGAGAGAATTTTCTTCTCTGGGAACATGAGATATCTCCCACAACGGCAGAGTTTTAAAAAGTGTCATGAGTTTTTTATGGAGAGATATCAGAGTAGGATTTTTTACCCGATAGATGCCCTTTACCTGCCGTACCAACAGTTCGCTGTCAGTCTTGAAAACTACTTTGCAGGGGTGGTAAGAGACGGCTTTTTGGGCGGCAAGAATCATGGCTTCATATTCTGCTACATTGTTGGTGGCTTCTCCTAAAAATTTACCGATTTCTTCAACAAGATGATAATTGCCATCAAAAATTGCAATGCCGGCGCCCGCCCTTCCCGGATTTCCCCGTGAGGCGCCGTCTGTATGAATGATTAATGTATGAAACTTCTTCTTTGCTGATAAAGAATGAGGGGAAGGAGCAATGGATGTTCCCGCCTCACTGTCCCCGGAGGTTTTTTGAAAAAAAATATCAATCATTTCATTTGTGATATGTGGATTTTCCCGGATGAGCCGTTTTTTGTCAACGTATCGGGATATGAGAGATGATAATGCCTGCAACTTTATTTTTTCCATGTTAGCTTAAGCTGAATGTATGCGGATATTTTACAAACCACATTCTAAAATTCAGAGGCAGGAATGGCAATTATTATTTAAAGTATTTTGCTGTTTGCCTATTATATGCTGTTTATTATAATGAGGCGGGTTTGGCTGTTGAGGGTGCATTGGGTAAAAGTATGTTTTAAGAATCATACACGAAGAAAGGACAGAAAATGATTTCAACTACATCGTTCGAAAATGAGATTCAGTCAATAAACAGGATAGTACAATATTTAAAAGGGGCGCCAAATGTCATCAATTCCACTGATTGGACATTGCGGCGTAATGCAGAAAGGCACGCTTTGTTTACACAATTTGGAAATATCGCAGTCCATTCTACCGTAAAGAATCGCAGCGCTAAATTAACCGTGTGCATAGGAAGTCCTGAAGTATGCCAAACGTCTCTTCATCCCCTACAAACAGAAATAGTGAATAATCTCGCAAAAACATTGGACTCTGTTGAATTATATATAAGAAAAGCGCCATTTGTCAGGATTAACCGGAATATGGGTGACAATCGTGAATTCTCGCCGAATTGTACTATTTTTGTCTCCATACAACGTCCTGAAATGATCCGCCTGGCATATATGGCATGGGCCGCTCTCTTCCCGCCAAAGCAGGAACAGGAAACAGAGCCTAAACAATATATAATATATATTCCCGAGTGGCAGGAGAGCGCCAGGCAAATAGTAGTCTTTCCGGAAATAAGCACTACGGTTGTCCTGGGAACAGATTATTACGGCGAATCCAAAAAAGGGTTCCTGAGAATGGCTATGTGGAATGCTAAACAAAGGGGGATGCTCGGCCTTCATGCCGGCGCTAAGATTATAAAAGCAAGGGGAAGCGATGGCGGCATAAAAAAATACGGGATGCTTATTTTGGGGTTGAGCGGTACGGGCAAAACAACCCATACATGCCATACCCATGATTTAAGCGATGAGGGTGAGGGCATTGAAATATTACAGGATGATGTGGTATTTCTCAAAAAAGACGGCTCTGCTTATGGTTCCGAACGCGGGTTTTATTTAAAGACGGAAGGATTAGACGCCGTTTCTCAACCAATTATCTACAAGGCCTCAATATCACGGAATGCCATCTTTGAAAATGTCATGGTTGATTATGAAGGAAATGTTTTTTTTGATGACTATACACTAACGAGTAACGGTCGTGGGATTATGCTCCGGAGTGATTTACATCCGTATATTTCAGATAGTATTGATTTACCGGCTATTGATGAAATGGACGGATTAATTGTTGCATTCATTACACGTCGCCATACGGTTGTTCCTTTAGCGGCGAAACTTACTCCGGAACAGGCAGGAGCGGTATTTATGCTTGGAGAATCGATTGAAACGTCCGCTGGCGACCCGAAACGGGCGGGGGAGTCTGTCCGTTCCGTAGGAACAAATCCATTTATCATAGGTGATAAATCCTATGATGGAAACTGGTTTTATGATTTTGTAAAGCGAAATGAAGATAAGGTGCAATGTTACCAGTTAAATACAGGGGGAGTAGGGGAGATTATTGAAAAACTGCCGGATGGAAAAAAGGTAACAAAGCGCAAGGTGAAGCGTGTAGAGATTGCAGAAATGTCAGCGATAATCCGGGGCATTGTTCGCGGAACCATCAAATGGGAAAATGACAGGCATTGGAATTTCGAGTCGCCTGCATACGTTGATGGTATAGACATTTCCAATTATAGGGTTGAGAAATTTTATGATGAGGCAAGTATTGCGCAACAGGTGTCTGATTTGAGGCGTGAGCGGATTGAATACATTAAAGGGTTTGACAAATTAAATAAAGAAATTGTTAAAGCGGTAGAGACAATATAGAGAAAGCAATTGGTGTTATAATATTTCTCAGGATAAAAAACCACGAAACCGCTGAACGGAGAAGACGGAGATAGTATGGTTTTTCGATTAGAAAATGGAATGGACACACAAATAAATGGTATAAATATTCGTTTGAAAAAATGTATTTGTAAATCCTGACGGCAGGTATTTTCCGCAAAAGAAGGAGAACTATGTCCCTTCTACTCAAATGGATATGACAAATATGGTAAAAATCTTAACTGAGTGGGGGAGAAGCATTTGCTTGCATATAAGAGAGGGACGTAAAATGCTGTACATGCGCTAGCTCCACTCTGTTGAAAGAGTCATACTGTACGCAGACAAATGCTTCTCCACCCACTTTAATATCCACATCAAAATTCATATCAAACAAGCAACATTTTTTTTCATATAAATTTCAAACTCTTGATCTGGTGGCATTTGATTTGATACCACTATGTGGCAAACATCGCTATTATTGGAATTTTTCAAAAACCTAAAGCGCTACAAATGCCGCGGTATTTATTTACCCGACCTGCCGAAAACAATGAAACCCTTTATCCGTTTTTGATTGAGAAAGTAAAAATACCTTATCAGCAAGACGGCTATGAAAGAAGTTGTGAACAGGGAATCTGAGCGTTATACGCTAAATAAAGGCGTCGCTATCGTTGTGCATACTTTTGGGTGCACTAGAACAGGTGTACCCATTTTAGGGTATTGGTAAATAAAAATTATTAGTATATCATAAAAAAAATAGATATTTTCTGGCAGATAAAAAAAGGAAAATAATAACCGTCCTAATGCCAAATTGTTTTTTTGTGTCGATAAATATTGATTGAAAGTGATTTCCAAAGGGGGGACGTATGAAAACTATTCTCGTCGTAGAAGATGATAAAAATCAACGCTCATGGTACAAACAGGAATTGGAAATGGAGGGGTATAATGTTGTAACCGCAGGGGACGGCGCAGATTGCATAAAAATGGTAAATGATTATTTACCGGACATAATAGTAATGGATATTGTCATGCCTAAGATGGATGGACTTGCATCTATGGGGAAAATTTTAAGCGAGCATAGAAAAATACCAGTCATTATCAACACGGCATATAGTTGTTATAAGGCAAGTTTTTTGTCATGGCCGGCCGATGCATACCTAACAAAATCCTCTGACCTTAAAGAATTAAAAAATACGATAAAAGGAATCCTAGGGGAAAATGGTGGAACATTTAATAGGGTTGATCATTCACGCCAGTAGTAATGGATTGTTACAAAATGGTATAGATTTAGTTTTGTGAAAAACTTATGAGAATCTGTATTTTGCAGTTACCGACGATGCTGGAAATTATAGTATTGAAGGTGTTCCACCTGGTAAATATGTGCTAAAAACCTGGCACGAAAGGCTTATGTCTTTGTCCAAAGAGGTTGTGGTGGAAGAGGGAAAGACGGTAAGTGTTGATTTTGAACTTAAAAGGAGGAGGTAGAGTATGGTTTTTGAAAGGAAATACGGTATAAGTCTTTTGACAATTGCTATATTATTTTGTGCAGGATTGAAGTTTTCCCATGCGCAGGAAGGCACGATTTCGGACAAGCCAATTATAAAACAGGAAAGTTGGGAATCCAGTTATTCTTCAGTCATAGAAGAACCGATTGATAAGGTTATTGAACATGATAAAGCAAAGAAGGACGGCATTATGAAACGCCATATGGATTTGCTTAATGAACGCTACGATCTCTCCATGAAAGTAACGAATGGCGTCACCATGTCACGTGGAAAACCTTTGCCGGTAGGGCCAACTGCGCGGTTGAAAGAGGGAATGTCATGGGAAAAACTGTCAACTATGACGCCGGAAGAGATAAAAGAAAAAAATGTATTTCCGTATCTTCCTCTGCCCCATCCAAACCATGCCACCGGCGGGATGTTGTTTTCTCAAATACAGGTGAAACAATTCCCGCGGTTGAAGCGCTTTGATCTGGATTTTGACATACCGGAGCATTTTTTGCCAGAATTTCCGCCTGCCATGTTTCTTACTATCCATAAGGATAAAGGGGATGTGTCTCAGGGAAAAGTGGTGACTTTGGAAAACTATTATGAATTGTTTAATGGTCTTTTAAATCCTAAACAACTGGAGGGCCTGCGGCTTTTGGTAACACAGTTTCCTCAGCAGCAGTTTAATGCAACCGCTGACAGGAAGAGTGAAAAGCCCAGTCAGGGAGTAACCTGTTTTGATTGCCACCTGAATGGACATACTACAGCAGCCACGCATCTGGCTGGAGATAACCGTCCGCAATCGCATAGAAATCGCATCGATACCCCAACATTACGCGGGGTTAATATTCAGCGGCTTTTTGGGTCGCAACGCGCATTAAAATCCATCGAGGATTTCACTGAGTTTGAGCAGAGAGCTGCATATTTTGACGGAGATATTCTGACGGCAATAAAGAAAGGTACAAACATTCTTGAACGCGGCAGCCAGGTACATTTCATGGCAGAGTTTCAGTCGCTTCTGGATTTTCCTCCAGCGCCAAAACTTGATATTTTTGGCCGCCTAGATACAAAAAAGGCTACCGATTCTGAAATAAGGGGACAGGCAATATTTTTCAGCAAAGGAAAATGTTTTAAATGTCACCCTGCACCATACTACACCGATAACCTGATGCACGATCTTCAGGTTGAGAGATTCTACAAGCCGCAGGTGATCAATAGTCAGTATATCCGCGCAGAAGGGCCTATCAAGACATTTCCTCTCAGGGGAATTAAAGATTCGCCCCCTTATCTGCACGACGGGAGATTGTTGACGCTGGAAGATACTGTTGAATTCTTTAACCTTGTGTTAGAAACAAACCTGAATGCGGAAGAGAAAAATGATCTCGTTGCCTTCCTGAGACAATTATGATGGTATTTGTTCCGGTTTGAAAACAACATCTGTCGTATAAAAATTAAATGTTTTTCCTGATTATAGCGTGTCGCAAGTGCGACATAACGGTTGCTGTTCAGAGATAATAAAGAAAGGAGAGAATGCGAAATGAAGAAGATAAGTGTGATTGTAGCCGTAGTGGTAATAGTTACTGCCAGTATGTTAACAGAATCCTTTTCCCAGCCCAAGGGGGGTGGGGGTATGAAGTGGAAAGGAAGTTGTGGCTGGAGTACAAGCGGACAATACGGGAGGTTATTTGATCCGGCTACTGTAGAGACCTTTCGCGGTGAGGTGACAAATGTAGATATCTTTACCCCTCAGAAGGGCATGTCCGGCGGCGTACACCTGACGGTAAAAACGGATAAGGGAAAAATTCCGGTTCACCTTGGCCCTGAATGGTATATCGAAAACCAGGATACGAAGATTGAACCGAAAGACATGATTGAGATCAAGGGTTCAAAAATAACGTTGGAAGACAAAACTGTTATTATTGCTGCTGAAATTAAAAAAGGAGAAGAAATCCTGTTACTTCGGGATGACAATGGCGTTCCTGCATGGGGCGGCTGGAGAAGGGTGGTTAGTTGGAAAGGTCAGGGAGGCTGGGGAGCAGGGAGTAATTATGGGAGAATGTATGATCCAAAGAAAATTGAAACCATTTCAGGGAAAATAACAAAAGTAGAGAGAATAGCCCCCATGAAATCGATGTCGGGCGGTGTGCATCTGACGGTAAAAACAGATAAAGAAGAAATCCCTGTTCATCTAGGTCCCGCCTGGTATATTGAAAACCAGGAAATTGCTATTGAACAGAATGATATGATTGAGGTCAAAGGCTCGAGGATTAATTTCGAAGGGAAACCGGCAATCATTGCCGCACATGTCAAGAAGGGCGATGCTGTATTAGCGCTTCGCGATGAAAAAGGAATTCCCGTATGGAGCGGATGGCGGAGAAAGTAACGTTGCTGTTTTTCATGCAAATAATAAATAATGTAATAGTTCAGCCCCTCTCAAGATGGAAGTTAGAACTTTGTCAGCAATTTCTTTGCATTTTTTGGCAAAGTATTTAATAGTGAAATACGAAATGCTAAATGCTAAATACGAATCCACCCCCTGCACCCCCGCCCCAGCGGGGGACATTATCCCCCTTTGGAGGAGGCAAGGGGGAGGATTTTGAAATTTGTTTCGGATTTCGGATTTCGTGATTCTTATTTTTTATTTATAGGTGGGTGAACTATTGCCAAATGCTCAAATACCCGGCAAGGAGAATTAACATGTATTTCAAACAAATTGAAACTCCGGGGATCGGTTGCCTTTCTTATGTGATTGGTTGCACCACCGCAAAAGTTGCGGCGATTATTGATCCGAAAAGAGAGATACAGGAATACCTTGATATAACCAGAAATCAGGGAATGAAGATAACACACGTTATCGAAACGCATATCCATGCCGATCATGTAAGCGGTAATTTAGAAATCACCGCCCGTACAGGCGCTGATATCTATTTTTACGAGAAAGCGCCCGTTGCCTTTGAACACAAGACTTTAAAAGAAGGAGACACTATTGAGTTAGGTACGGCAATACTTGAGGTTCTCCATACTCCCGGACACACGCCGCATTCCCTCTCTCTTTTAGTGAAAGACACAAGCAGGTCGGAAGAACCATGGTTTATTCTAACCGGTGATCTTCTGTTTGTCGGAGATATAGGAAGGCCTGACCTGGCAGGTAAAGAACTTTTAGAAAAACAGGTAGAAAATCTTTATGAAAGTATTTATAAAAAATTAGGCAAATTACCCGATCGTTTAGGGGTTTATCCGGCACATGGACAAGGCTCTCTTTGCGGAAGAGGAATGAGTTCTAAAACCAGCACAACGCTGGGATATGAACGCCACGCGAACCCTCTTCTACATCTTGATTCTTTAGATGAATTTAAAAAATCTTTAATGCAGGAATACCCTGACAGGCCAAAGAGTTTTTCTCACATTATATCAATGAACATGAAAGGTGCGCCATGGCTGGATAAATTCAACGATGACAGGCCGCTGACGCTATTGCAATTTCGTGAAGCACTGGAAAGAGGAGCTCAGATCATTGATACAAGGGATCCACCTGCCTATGGCGGCGTACATATTCCGGGAAGTATTAATATCGGCTTTGGGAGTCAAATGGCGAATTGGATCGGTATGGCGGTGGACCCTGAGTCGAACATCCTTCTGGTCTTTACCGAAGACACAAAGTATAGAGATATGCGCTCCATCCTTTACAGGATTGGTTACAACAATGTTATTGGATATTTGCAAAGCGGCATTTCGGCCTGGCAGGAGCAGGGGTTCCCTATACAAAGACTTCCTCAGATATCAGTTCAGGAATTGCACGACGAAATTAAGAGTAGTACGTATCAGCATATAATAGACGTCAGGTTTGAATCCGAATGGAACAAAGGGCATATAGAAGAAGCGGAGCTTTTGCCGCTATCGGACATGCTTCTTAAAGAAGTGGATTTGCCCAAGGATGAAAAAATTATCGTTACCTGCCGTGTAGGATATCGCGGGAATATAGGGGCAAGTTACTTACAACTACATGGCTATACAAACGTACACAACCTTGCCGGTGGAATGCAGGCATGGTCCAATGCCGGGCTACCGTTAAAGGTATGAACGTATTTATGAAAAATGAGCGCCGCCCGCTATTGGTTATGAAACACTAAGCAGGTGAAAAATGACAAAGATAGTACGGATGAAATCGGAAAGTTAAAAATATTAACGAAGGAGGTTTAACATGCGTACAAAATATTATATTCTTTTATTGATACTGTTTTTTGGCGGTTTTCCTCCGTTCTTTATCTCAAATGTTAACGCGGAGGGGACATATCGTATTAAAGGTGTTTTTGTAGAAGGGTGCAGTTGTGATATACCCTGCCCTTGCGAATTGATTTCTTTCAACATGGGGTGCCATACAGTGGCCGCTCTGTCTTTGGAAGAAAGCATATTTAAGGGCATAGACCTGGCAGGGGTAAAAATTGCATACGCAACGAAACCGGGAGATTGGGTGCGTATTTATGTTGATGCAAAAAATGAAGAACAAAAACAAGCAGCTATCGCATTTGCAAAAATCATTTGCGCCGCATATGGTAAGATAGAAAGCGCTGGTAGCGCGAAAATAGCATTTTCCGGCAAGGATGGTAATTTTGCTGTGACTGTTGATGGCGGCAAGATTATGGTATTAACAACGGAACCTGTGCTTGGAGGGGACAACGAAACCCCTGTAATGCATACAAACACCAAAAGCAAACTTAATCCGGTATTTATGCAGGGAAGAGTTGTTTCTGCCAGTTTTCATGATGGAGAACGAAAATTTGAACTTAAAGGAAGTAACTCATACTTTAATACAAACATGAAATGTGAGGGCTATTTGGCGGTGCAAGAAGAGGTGAGATGCCCTCTGTGTCATATGCCGCTGGAAGGGAATGAAAATACTGATTACCAGATTACCTATACCAATGGTGAAACCGTATCATATGTATGTCCACACTGTGGGTTATGGGAACATGCAAGAAATAAAGATAAAATAGCATCCGTCAGGGCAAGGGATTTTATTAGCGGTGAATGGATGGATGTTTCAAAGATGTACATGCTCTTTGACAGCCGTGCCGTTCCTGCTTGTTCTGATAGCTGGATCGCCTTTGGCAAAAAGGATGAAGCGGTAAAATTCCAAAAAGGATTTGGTGGAAAAATCTACACATTTGAAGACGCCCTTGAAAAAAGAGGCAAACAACCATTAGGGCATTAGTATTTTTCATAATAAGCCTGATTGTACTTGAGAATTAAATACTTAAGGATTTCAAACCGATTATGTAATGGCAAGGCGAGCCTTGCTACGACATTAAATGTTTAGGGATTTCAATATTTTCAGTTAAGCAATGAACAAACCCACCCCTCAAACCCCTCCTGTAGAGACGCACGGCCCTGCGTCTCTATATCAAATTCCCCTATTGAGAGGGGTAAGGGGTGGGTAAAAATGAATGCCGGTGGGTTTTTT
>NZ_JBDIWA010000038.1:0-33823 GCF_039794105.1 Candidatus Kuenenia sp. | reverse complement strand
TTATCTCTCGACCTGTCGAAAACAAGGGGTAAATTTGAGCCGGGTATTACAGATGCTATTCCGTGGTGAATTGCCTGCTTTTACCAGCTCGTAACGACAGTGGGTGAAAATACGCTGAATAGATACGCGTCGTTAATAAAATCTTGTTTAATCTTTTCAAATCCGGAGACTTCTCCCCGAGTGAAAGGCTCGGTATCACTCTTCCACGCTGACTTGTCCGGCAAGCCCTTATGATGCCCGTCAATTGCAATTGACGCCTCAATAATTCTACAAAGTCGTGCATACCCGGCGCCCCAGGAAGCATGAGGCACACTGCCGCGTTTCCCACCGTTTATGAGATAGTCCTGAAATGCCTGTTGATACTTGCCAAGATCATGCAACAAAGCTGCCATCTTGAAAATTTGTTTGTAGTTTTCATGACATGCAAAGGATTCCGCAAATATTGCCGTTTGGTGCAGATGTTTTGATAAGCTGTGTTTCTCTTTATTACTATTTTCTGAATGTGCAAAATACTCAGGCATTATATTCCTCCAATACACAAACCTACCCAATAAGCCAAATCCCCAGCGCCAAATTTATCGGCAAATTTTTTAACCTGCCTGGCTTTCCGCGGGATTCTCCCCCAATTCAAATGCCGCCGCAACCAAAATAACATCGATCTTAACATGAATGAACCGATGCCTGTCTTTATTATTATGGTTACTGTAAGTCCAGGGTCTTTTGAAAAGTAATGTAACACTTTAGTTTTTTGAAAATTTTCCAACAATTACAGTGTAAGGGCGAAGCCTTGCTACAAACGGTTGTTGCTCGTTCCTCACTTGATATCTAAGCCCGCTAAATTCATGTAGCGCGACTAGGTTCGTCGCACTTTCCGTAACATTTTAGTCTTTTGAAAAACGTATTACCTGTTAGAGAAACAGAGGGACCACGGAACACACGGAAGACACGGAATCCATTGTTCTTTTTCTTTCTGTGTATTCCGTGGTTTAACGAAATTTTGAATTACCAGGGAAAGCATAACTTTTAAGCTCCGTAGGAGCAGCCTGTTTGTAACAAAATAGGATATTATAACAGCTATTTACCTTATTGAATTTTATTGCGCTACAAACAGACCGCTCCTGACGGGGCTACATGGTATTTTTTCTATCCCGTGAATTTTTCAAAAAACTAAAGTGTTACCAATTTTCACTTTTAAAAAACCAGATTTCCGCTAAATACCATTGTGAAGTCCGAAACAAATTCTAATGACAAAATGTTTTAGATATGCTAAACGAGCGCATTTTTCATATTTTGTGCCCCTGGTTCCGGCTTGTCCATGTTGGGAATTTAAGAGAAGGCATTGCCATTGCAGAGGGAAAATGATATGATTCCTTGGTCAAAAATGACAGAACGGATGCCCTTAATAGCCCCGAAACACTATTTTCGAGTAGAGACGCACAGCTGTGCGTTTTTACATTCGTATTAAAACACATCCCTTAAATCGCCTCTTGATAGAGGGGACTTCTTATCACCCCTCTAAAAAGAGGGGCAGGGGTGTGTTATATCTTACGGTTTCAAAAAACTAAAGTGTTACCATTTTTTTGATTCGTTCGGGTTAGAAAGTTGCCGGATACCTAAATTTGTCCTGAAAGGCCACAAAAATGAGAAAAATACCGAGAACAATGAGTACGCAGCATCCCGACAATGTAACAATGCCATTTTTTACGGAAGGCGCCCCTTTTCGCGGCGAAGATGAAATAAAAGAGGCATATTATGTGTTTTCTCATTTGCGATGCGATGAACAGATGTGGGATTGCGAAGGGAAGGAAGTGGATGAATTTGTCATCAAAAAACTGCTCACGCGGTATGAAAATTTTTTCAAAAACAAGAGGATCGGCAAGGATCTGTTTATTACCTTGCGTGCGCCGAATCCGGCGTATGAGAAGAGTGAGGCAAAAATACTTCTTGAAACCCTGGAAAGCGCCCCGCGTTCTTACGATACCGCCAGGATATTTTACGGAGATGGCGCGGCGCCGCCTATTTTTGAAGTTATTATTCCCATGACGACCAACGCTGATATCATAAACCGGGTATATCATTATTACCGTGATTTTGTGGTAGGCAAACAGGATAAGAAATGTTTCCACGGCGATATTACCATCAGGGAATGGATTGGCGAGTTTATGCCGGAGGCAATAGAGGTTATTCCCCTGGTTGAAGATATCCAATATATGCTTTCTGCCGATGACATAGTACAGGATTATTTGAAGGACAAAAACTTTCCCTATCAGCGAATTTTTCTCGGACGTTCTGACCCGGCGCTGAACTACGGTTTTCTGCCTGCCGTGCTCGTGGTAAAAATCGCCTTGCAGAGATTGCACAGGTTGCAGGAAAAACTTAAAATTCCAATATATCCCATCCTTGGAGTCGGCTCCAACCTTTTTCGTGGAAACATGACGCCGTTTAACGTGAAAGAATGCCTCAATGAATATCCGAGTGTTCAGACGTTTACCATACAATCTGCCTTTAAATATGACTACGATGAGGAAGTCGTCAGAAAGGCTATCGAAACAATCAATAATCAGGAAAGGATGGCGCCGGCGGCAATTGACGAAGAAACCGCTTTTGATATTACGAAAAGATTATCGTCCGCTTACCGGGAGCAAATTAAGGAGCTTGCTCCTTTGATAGGTGAAATAGCGTGGTTTGTCCCGCGGAGAAGGATGCGCAAACTGCATATCGGACTTTTTGGGTATTCAAGAAGCGTGGAGGGGATTACCCTGCCAAGGGTAATATCTTTTTGCGCCGCATTGTATTCGATTGGATTACCGCCTGAATTGTTAGGGCTGCACGCCCTCACCGGGAAAGACCTCTCATTTCTTAAAACAGCGTATCCCGGTTTCTTTGAAGATATTTCGATGGCGGCGTCCTACTACAATGAAGACGTTAAAAAACTAATATCTCCAAAAATTGCAAAGGATATTGAAAAGGCATTGGACGTGACAAACTATGTGGAAAATCTCCTGCATAGCGAATATACCACCCAAATCATCAATGCCCTGCTTTCAAAAAAAGAGGAAACCGTTTCGGAAAACATTATTGCCGCTGGAAAGGTGAGGGGATTCCTGGGATAGTATTCAATGATGGTACGAATGCCTTTTTGCCAAAAGAAATATTTGCCGGGGAATACGCTACACAACATCGCACAGGTTTAACACGGACAACCGATCTATTCCACAGGCTAAATCCGCACCGCCTGTAAAACCATTTGAGTATAATGCCAAATACGGCGCTTGACGGAAGGAGAGAAAATATGAACCGTTTGAATGTAGGGTGTATATATTACTTCACTTTTCTGTTTTTTGTTTTGCTGAATTTTTCCGGCTGTCAGACTACATATTATAAAACAATGGAAAGGGTTGGTTACCACAAAAGGGATATGTTTGCAAACCGGGTAAAAGATGCAAGAAATATCCTTGAAGAGACAGAGGAACAATTCAAATCTGCCCTGGTTGAATCCAGGTCGTTTTCTGATGCTGAAGGCAGCACGTATGAGCAAAAGCATAATATGTTGAACAAAGAATATGAGAGATGCCGTGATAAATCATTGTTGGTAAGTGCACATATTAAATCGATAGAAAAAGTAGCAGAAGCTTTTTTCAATGAGTGGGAAATGGAGTTAGAGCATTATGTAAGTAATTCGTTCAGGCAAGGTAGCCAGGAGAAATTAACGCAGAAAAAAAGTCAATATGAGCATCTTATAAATTCCATGAAATATATTGAGAGAAAAATGGACCCGGTACTCATCAATTTCCGTGACCAGGTGCTGTATTTGAAACATAATATCAATACACAGTCGATTGTTTCTTTGCAGAAGGAGCTTGCCCAGCTTGAAGATGAAATCCTATCCCTGATAAAAGAGATGGAAATTTCCATTGGAATTGCCGACTCATTCATCAATTCAATAGTGAAATAACGTGACATATTAGTTTTTTGAAAAAGCAAAAATGTTCGTTCCCAAGCGCCTCAGACTGGGCCAAATGAAAATATTTATGACCTAAAAAGGGCATATAGGGGGAATAAGAAACTATTTTCAGCCAAACAACCGTTCACCAGCCAGGCGTTGGGGACAGGTTTTAGCCTGATAGTAGAATAAAGAGATAAGCCTATTTTACGGTTTGTTTTCACCACACATGATTGCATAAAACAAGGAGGCAAGGGGAATGTGGCATATATTATAGGAAATAGAGATCAAAACACACTTTTTCCACCGGTAATACAAGATTATGTAGGAAAAGAAGACCCTGTGAGGGCGTATGATGCATTTGTAGAAAGCTTAGACCTTCAGGAAATGGGTTTTTGAGATCAATGCGTATAAAGCCGGTGCGCATGAGTATCAGCCAAGGGCGCTCTTAAAATTAATCGTATATGGATATTCCTATGGAGAAATGAGTTCCCGCAGACTGGAAAGGGCGTGCTATCATAATCTATCCCCCATGTGGTTAGTATCCGGTATAAAACCTGATTACCGTACGATATCGAGATTTCGCAAAGAGAATAAAAAGGCGATAAAACAGGTTTTAAATCAGAATGTAAAATTCTGCATAGAGATTGGATTGATATAGAGAAAGTACCGGAAGGTGTAAAGGTAATAATGCCGAGCAGAAGGCAGGCGCAAAAAGAGACAAGAAAACGGAGTTAGAGCCGTTTGGCAAGGAAGAGTTTGGCTACGATAAGGAAAAGGATGTATATATTTGTCCTGAAGGAAATATACTTGAGAAGAAAGGATACGCATTTGGTTCTGAGTAGAAAATAAGTTACAAGGCAGTAGGTAAAGAGTGTCGTGAATGCAAGCATTTTGGAAAATGCACTACCTGCAAACCTTTCAACCTGTTTTAACATGGCGAGAATGATAACCATAATTGGTGTGCCAATGTTGATTGCAAAGTTCAATAGCATGTAAAACCAGAGGGATTAGACGCCGGAATGCACTAATAAAGATATATTACTGGAATTTTCAGACCTGATACAAAATAAAGTGTCGAAAAAGATTATTCTATACTTTTTAAGCCGAATATACACCATCGCTGCAACTTTTATTTGACTCAGTCTGAGGAGCTTGGGAACGAGCGGTTTTTAATGCTTCGTCCCTACTTTTCCAAAAAACTAAATTGTTGCGAATATACTCAAAATGAGCACAAAATGTTAGTTTTACAAGGGTGGCACGGACAAACCCCGTTTGTCCATGTTGAACTCATGTTTAGAAATTTCAAGGTAGGGCTGAAAGGCCGTAAGAAGTGGGTGAATACCCCTGTTTTAGAGCGAAGAATCTATTCGCCCTACATAAAAATGTTTCAGAAGGCATAATTTACACCCATTGCCTACGAAGTAATCATTTTGGAATGTGGATATGCAATGCAAGCATAGCTATTGCAATTACAACATATTAGGCAAATATTGCGAAACCGCTGACATGTTTTTCAGGAATGCCGGCTTCTCATTGTTCCTGATAGTTTTCACATCCTTCTTTTCATGATGAAGGGAAGGTGTACCTGGTCTTGTTTATAATCCCCCGTCAGGGCATACATAATGATATTTATCCCAAGGCGAAAGGCCATTTCCCGCTGCCTCTCTCCTCCGGGAATCACTTCGTATTCCCACGTACCCAGAGGGTCTTTCGCCCACGCGCCGCCGAGGTCATTGTGTGAATAAATTATTACGGTACGATTCCCAAGGGTTATCCCTTCCAGAAACGTTTTTTCCATAATCCGGCCATATGCCCTGTTCAGCAGATAAAAGGATTTAAAGATAGTATGTTCTAATGGAAGCGGCTCCAACGATTTGTTTGGAAATATCCGCTTAATTTCCCGTTGTATGGACTTGTCAAAACCGAAATTGTCCTTTCCAATGCAGTCGTCAATGAGCAAGGTTCCTCCGAACTCAAGGTACAACTTAAGATTACTAATTTCGCTATCACTAAAAGGGGGAAATTCACGGTCTCCCGACATGTAGGCAAAGGGATATTCAAATAACTCTTTATCGCCGGGCCTGACGGATCTGGTCCCAATGCTTGCTTCCACGCTGGTTCTCTTCATCAGCTCCCACATGAGCCGGTTGCCGGTATTTGGCCGTGGGTTCCAATTGCCGTTGGAATACTCAATCTGTACAAAGGTAAACCTTGAGGCATCACCCATTGCAAAAAGCGTGTTGGGGGAAGGGGATAAGATAGTGGCTACGAACAAAATAAATGAAAAGGAGATAGATAAATTGAAATGGTTGTGTTTCATTTTACCAGGAGTATTTTTAGGCCAAAAGATTGTAAAACAAGAATATATTATAATAATTATAAAATACTATATCTGTTTCGCAGAGATTTTCCAAGTGACAAATTTTAAAGCAGTCGGCAGATTGCCGACTGTAGACTGCCGACTGTTTTCGCGTCCAATCAATGAATCGTTAAATCGTGTTTTTCCTTCAGAAATTATTGCCTTAAATATTGTTTGACTAATTAAATGAATTTGATTAGAGTATCTACGCTTCTAGGCAATTACCCCCCTAATTACCTTATATTATACATAACGCCTGGTATTGTGTGGAAAAATTAAAACAGAGTGGATAGTTTTGCCGTTAAAATAGAAGGCCTTACGAAGGTTTATAAAGATTTTTGGAAACGGAAAAGCGTTCCCGCCCTGACAAATCTGAATCTTGAAATCAAACAGGGAGAAATATTTGGGCTTTTAGGTCCCAACGGATCGGGAAAGACTACTACGGTTAAATTACTCCTTGGATTTCTTTACCCCACCAGCGGCAGGTCCTGGTTATTGGGAAAACCTTCCGGCCATGTACAAACCAAAAATAAGATCGGTTTTCTACCAGAAGAATCCTATTTATATACATTTTTGAATGCGGAAGAGATCCTGGATTTTTATGGAAAACTTTTCAATCTTTCCCGAAAAGAAAGAAAGGAAAGGATCGATAAATTAATCCACCTTGTAGGGTTAAACCCTTACCGAAAACGCCTTTTGAGTAAATACTCAAAAGGGATGCTGAGGAGAATCGGCATTGCGCAGGCGATAATAAATGACCCGGATTTGATTATATTGGACGAGCCTACCAGCGGGCTTGACCCCTTAGGCCGCCGGGAAATAAAAGAACTAATACGTGAATTTAACCAACAGGGCAAAACCGTATTGCTCTGTTCTCACCTGTTGGCAGACGTGCAAAGTATTTGCAGCAGAATCGCGATTCTTGATAAAGGTGTTTTGCAAGTGGCAGGCAACGTGAAGGAATTGCTTTGCCAAAACGAAGTAATGGAGTTTCTGGTCAAAAACCTATCTGACAGCGATTTAGAGTTGGTAAAAAAATTTATAGAGGAGAAAAACGGTGAAGTACTTTCTATGCATCCTCATCGTTCAACATTGGAGGAACTGTTTGTTAACATCATACAGCAGCACAATTAGAGTATTTTCTCATTCGGACTAATGATACTAACCCTTGCCACTCATACATTACGAGAGGCGATTAGAAAAAAAATACCTCACATATTAATTGGCTCCGGCGCCATTATTTTGGCAATATCGCCGTTAATCTCATCGGCAAATGAACCCGACGCACTGCCAAAAATAATGCTGATATTGTTTTTTCAGTTAGTGACGGTTTTGTGCATAACCGGAATAATCATCTACTCCGCTATCTCGTTACCGTACGATATTGAAAAAAAAACCATTTTTAGTGTTCTTTCAAAACCTGTTTCTCCTTTCAAATTTGTTGTCGGCAAAACACTTGGTTTTTCATTGTTAGCGGCTTTTATACTGGCCGTATTGGGTTTTGTGAATATTGTGTTCGTTTTTTGTGCCTCCTCTCACCGGCTATCGGAACAAAAAGGATTGTTCAAAGCCCGTAAAGAATTCAATGCTCAGCATTTTCATATTCAGGGGAAGGTGCATCATGAAAAAGAATGGATTCGCTGGATCATGGGCGGGGGAGAAGGTATCGCCGTATGGAACTTTCCCAATTTGCACGAAAAAACCAAAAAAACCCTTCCCTTTGAAGTGGAACTCCGTCTTAAATTGGATAGCAGCAGGGATATTGCAGATACGATCCCGCTTGCAATTGGAATCGAAGGCATTCACTCAGAAGAAAACAAGACAGAGGTTTTTTCTGCAAAGGCAGACGAAATATTAACGGTCAGCATAAACCCGGAAATCATAAAAACACACAACAGCATTAAAATAACCGCTTCCCCGGTTCTTGATACTGATTATATTGGCGCTACACAAAACAGTGTGAAGGTCTTTTCCCTGCAAAAAGGATTTGTATTCAACTATGCGAAGGCAATAGCCATAACCTTTTTAAAATTTTTGCTGATAATCGCGGTTGCCGTAATGGGTTCTGCATATCTCTCCGCGCCGGTCAGCATTTTATTGGCATTTACTGTTTTCCTATGCGGACATTTACTGGATTTCGTAAAAGACTTTTCATTATTATTGCATCATTCCGGCGCACATGAACACGCATTCCCTGGGATGATAAAAAAACCAAATGTCTTTATGATATATATGGAGTATTTCTCTAAAAAACCCTTAGAATGGGTTTCGTTTATTTTGCCTGATTTTAAAAGATTTGACAGCCTGTCATATCTTTTAAAGGGTATAAATATCCCTTTAGAAACCATTGGATTCTCTGTGCAATATACGGTAATATACGTACTCATTTGTACTCTTATTTCTTGTATACTATTAAAAAAGAGAGAACTCTTTTAAGTACGGAATGCTGCGGAAAAGGCGTTTATTTTTATATGCACTGCTATGCATCATCTTTTTTGTCAATATAGGCATAATTTCTTACCGGAATAATTCAACAGCAACGCCAGTGAATTATTCTCCTGCCGAAACAATCCCTTTGCTTTTGTCCGGCGGGCTACGTGGCATTGTCGTTGACCTTCTGTGGGTAAGGGCGCTCGCCAGGCATGAGGAGAAAAAATATTATGAATTGTTGACTATTAACAATTTCATATCTAAACTACAGCCTGATTTTCCTGCGGTTTGGATATTTCAGGCATGGAATATGGCATATAATATCGCCCATGAATGGGATTCGCCTCAAAACAAATGGAAATGGGTCAGATCTGGATTACATTTCGCAAAGAAGGGGGCGTTGAAAAATCCCAGGAGCGGCGATCTTTTTTTTGAATTAGGGTTTATGTACGCACATTTGTTTGATCAACGGTACTTTAAATATGCTGCATTTAACAGGGAACAATTGAAAAAAGAGGATGGGGAAGACAATTACGAAGCCGCCCTTTTCTGGATGAGAAAATCTGTTGTAAACACGCCAAAGCTGAGAAATATCGCTGCGATAGAAAGAACCATTTGCCATACCTTGTGGAAAGCGGCGCTATGCGCAGAAGAAGAGGGGAATTTTGGCAATGCCCTTGACTATGTTGAAACCGCTATAAAGGAATGGAAAGAATATGATGAAAAATATCCTGAAGATGCCCTGGTAGAGGTAAGAACGTTTATCAAAAAGCTGGAAGATAAAAAAATGGTTTTGCGCAACACAATAAATAAAGCCGATAATTCCGTCTTGCAAGACTGGGAGAAATAAACCTTTTCGTGAATGTGTTGTACTACTTTGCTTCGTTACATTTTTAAATTAAAGAAATGATTGGCAGAAAGGAGAATAATGTAAGTCGATGAATAATTTTTTACGTATTTTTAATCTTATATTTAAAGTCAACCGTGTGAGTATCACAATGATACTTTTGATGTTGACCATTTTTATCTTTGGGGCGGTAAAGTCAGATATTTTTTCTCACAATGCCCAGGCTCAAACAGCCGCAAAGGTAAGCACGGAGATGCCTGCGTTTGACATCGGAGAAGCGGCCCGGGCAGAGCACCCCCTCCTGTCAACTAAAGGCACATCAGAAGATAGTTCTCGCTCAATACCGATACTTTGGTGGATTGCCCCACTTGGAGCAATATGCGGTCTTTTCTTCGCAATGAAATTTTACAGAGGCGTCATGAAGTTTCCTGAAGGCAATGAAAAGATGATTTCCATTGCAAAGCACGTACGGGAAGGCGCTTATGCATATCTAAAACAACAATACAAGGTGATCGGCATCTTTATTGTCGGTGCTTTTCTCGTGCTTCTTTTCATCTCCTACGGATTAAAAGTCCAATCAACAGTAGTGCCTTTCGCATTCCTGTCCAGCGCTTTTTTATCAGGATTTGCCGGATTTTTAGGAATGAAAACAGCTACAAATGCAAGCGCAAGAACCGCAGAAGGCGCAAGGAAATCGTTAAACCAGGGATTACAGATTGCTTTTAGAAGCGGCGCGGTAATGGGGCTTATAGTTGTGGGAATGGGGCTTCTGGATATTTCCTTGTGGTTTTTTGTGTTTCGCAAATTTACCAATTTTACATTGCTGGATATGGCGATGATGCTGCCGTGTTTTGGCATAGGCGCAAGCTCTCAGGCATTATTTGCCAGGGTTGGCGGTGGAATATTCACCAAAGCCGCAGATGTAGGAGCCGATCTGGTAGGTAAGATAGAGGCCGGCATTCCTGAAGATGATCCGAGAAATCCTGCGACTATCGCTGATAATGTCGGCGACAATGTTGGCGATGTGGCAGGCATGGGAGCTGATTTGTATGAATCATATTACAATTCAATGCTGGCATGCGCTGCATTGGCGATAACCGCTGGTTTAGGCATCGCCGGCATGGTTGTGCCCATGATATTGGCGGGAGTAGGTATTATTCTCTCCATTATAGGCATATATACGGTGAAGACAAAAGAAGAAGCGACTCAAAAGGAACTTTTGAAAGCACTGGGGAAGGGCGTTAACATAAGTTCGATTCTGATACTGATAACATCGGCAATCGTTATTAAATTTATGCTGCCCCAAAACTTCGGTGTTTGGGGTTCCATATTTACCGGATTAATTGCCGGTATAATTATAGGCAAAGGTACGGAATATTATACCTCTTCAAATTATTCGCCGACAAAAGGCATAGCGGGGCATGCGAAAACAGGCCCTGCGACGGTTATCATAGATGGCATTGCAACTGGCATGAAATCTACTATTATTCCAGTGGTAACAATTTCGGTCGCAATTTTATTAAGCTTTGGCTTTGCCGGTGGTTTTGCAAATACTTCACTCGGCCTCTATGGCATTGCCATTGCCGCCGTAAGCATGCTTTCCACCCTAGGCATTACTCTTGCTACTGATGCCTATGGGCCAATTGCTGACAATGCAGGCGGCAACGCGGAGATGAGTGGGCTTGAGCCGTACGTCAGAGAAAGAACAGACGCACTGGATGCCTTGGGAAACACAACGGCTGCTACAGGGAAAGGGTTTGCGATTGGGTCGGCCGCTTTAACCGCAATGGCATTGATTGCGTCATTTGTAGAGCAGGTAAAATTAGGATTGGAGCGTGCAGGAACACATGTCATACAGGTTGCCGGCATAAACATTGACATGGCAAAAGCAACTTTAGCCGACCTTATGTCCTCTATGAATATTACCTTAATTAATCCAAAGGTGTTGGTCGGTTTATTTATTGGGGGGTTAATCTCCTTTGTCTTTTGCGCATTGACAATGAAGGCTGTAGGACGTGCCGCGGGTAGTATGGTGGAAGAAGTAAGGAGACAATTCCGGGAAATTCCCGGAATAATGGAGGGGACAAGCACGCCGGATTACGCCGCATGCGTCTCCATAAGCACTAAGGGCGCTCAGAGGGAAATGATACTTCCATCTGTACTTGCGCTTCTGACCCCAATTGCAACAGGTTTAATACTGGGGGTGCCTGGCATTGTGGGTCTCCTGGCGGGAAGCTTAACAACCGGATTTCTGCTGGCCGTTTTCATGGCAAACGCTGGCGGCGCATGGGATAACGCAAAAAAATATATCGAAAGCGGTGCATTCGGCGGGAAAGGCTCCGATGCGCATAAAGCAGCCGTGGTGGGAGATACGGTAGGAGACCCGTTCAAAGATACTTCGGGACCGTCGTTAAATATTTTATTAAAGCTGATGTCCGTAGTATCAGTAGTCTTTGCAGGAATCACCCTTAAATATTCGGAACAAATCAGCGCTTTTTTACACCTTAATTAGCGGTAACTAAAGCATGGCGTTGAATTGAAACATTCAGCGCCATGCTTCTATAGTCAGTCAAACAAATAGTACACTTTCGTCTTTTGAAACTGGAAATAATCATTTGTAGTGCGACGAGGTTTGTCATATTGTTTTGAGTAGACCCTATTCCTTCTCGCACTGTTTTTTTTTGGTGCGACGAACCTCGTCGCACTACATTGCTGGAATTTTTCAAAAGACTAAAGTGTTTTACAATAAATCTGTTTAACCGTGGCAGATAGTGGTATTTTTTTTAACCGCAACAGTCCTTTACAAAATTGCTGTCGTTTAAAGAGAGGAGGTAAAATTATGGCGAATAATAGTTACGCGGACGCAGAGTGCAAAATATGCCCTAATTCTCATTGCCAGTTTGATCATCATGCAAAAGGCGCGAATTTTTGTATTTTATGCGGAACGCTTTTGTATTACAGGTGCGATGATTGTGCATCCGTAAATCCCAAATACGCAAAGTTTTGTTTCTATTGCGGGAGCAACATTGCGGATGTCGAATCCTCAGCACACTATAATCCGGGTTTCGAAGATACTTTGGAAAATCAATAAAAAAACTTTATGTTTTAAGGAGAGAAAAAACGTTAGATTCTAAAGAAAAGGCTATTATATTTGCCAGAATTGCAGATGATAAAAAAGCGGAAGAAATAGTAATATTGGAGGTAAAAGATGTAACCTTTATTGCCGATTTCTTCGTTATTTGCAGCGGATTGAACAGCCGTCAGTTGCAGGGTATTGCAGATGAAGTTGAACTAAGAATGAAAGAGTATGGGATTTATCGTAGCGGCATAGAGGGATATGCTGAGGCAAAATGGATACTAATCGATTATGGAGATGTGGTGCTTCACCTTTTTTGCCAGGAAATGCGCCATTTTTATGACCTCGAGCTTTTATGGGGCGACGCACCAAAAATACCATGGAAAACGCCTCTGTAAACGAGGCGTCCGTTAATTATTTCTGCCAGAACGGGTAAAGCTTGTGCGTGCAACCACTGTTTGTCCTGAAATGCCCAGCTTTTGAGCCCTTTTAATATTTTTTATACGACGGCTTTCTTCACGACGTTTTTTCTCCGAAGGTTTTTCAAAATACGCAATGCGTTTTGATTGATTAATAATACCTTCTTTATCGCACATTTTCTTAAACCTTCGAAGGGCATCTCTTATGTTTTCATCGGATGTAATTAATATTTTTGCCATAAATCTCCTTAAAGCCTTTCTATAATATTTGGTCTGTAAAAATTAAAGGATAATTGTAAAACTTATGTCATTCTCTGTCAAGTAAAAAATTGACCAGAACGGCAAATATGGATCAAAATATATGTCTGTTTTCGTGTTACTAAAAATTTGAATGTTTAATACCATGTTTGACAAGGAAATAATTTACAAACTAATAAACAGAAGGAATTTGAGCCAGGAAGAAAGCTTTGCCGCGATGACACAAATTATGGAAGGGCATGCGACAGAGGCTCAAATCGCCTCGTTTTTAACTGCCTTATGTATGAAAGGTGAAACTGTTGATGAAATAACAGGATGTGCGCTGGCGATACGACAAAAAGCCTTAAAGATAAACGTCGGTGCAGGGATAATTGTTGATACCTGTGGAACAGGCGGCGACGCAAAAAATACATTTAATATTTCTACCACGGCTGCATTTGTTATAGCAGGAGCGGGCATAAAAGTTGCAAAACACGGGAACAAAGCGGTTTCTGGTAATTGTGGCAGTGCGGATGTTTTGCAGCGTTTGTGTGTTAATATCGAGGCAGATGTAAAAACAGTAGAGAAGTGTATTGAAGCTGCAAATGTTGGATTTCTCTTTGCGCCTCTTTTACACCAGGCAATGAAACATGCGGGCAAACCAAGAAAAGAGATAGGGATACGGACAATATTTAATCTTATCGGGCCTCTCGCAAATCCCGCGGGCGCTGTCCACCGTATTCTCGGGGTATATAATGAACACCTGACCTTTATCATTGCGGAAACCCTAAAGCGGTTAGGCGATAAACATGCTTTTGTTGTACACGGACTTGACGGCCTGGACGAAATCACCGTCACAGGAAAAACAAAAATCTGCGAACTTGCTGATGGCGCAATAAAAAACTACTATATAGATCCTCAGGATTTTGGAATAAAAAAATCCAGCCTTTCAGATCTTATGGTAAATTCACCGGAAGAGAGTGCGCTGGCAATGAAAGAGATATTCGACGGCGTCCGCAGCCCTAAAAGAGACATTGTCCTTATGAATGCAGCAGCCGCAATCATCGCCGGTGGAAAGGCAAAAACCTTAGAAGAGGGAATAGACGTCGCCGGTCGGTCTATCGATGAAGGAAGGGCGAAAGAATCGCTCCGGAAATTAATCGATATAAGCTGGCAGCGCTAGAAGTTACGCCACAAAAACCCCGCCTGTTTTATTTGTGATAATTCTGTTGCTTTTCATACTGAAATTTGTTTCACTACCCGAATCTTTTCATTTTATAAACCTTACACAATCAACCATTCTCGAAGGAATTATAATTATGATGATACCAAAGATGGTATTCTTTACAAAAGGCGTCGGGAAACATAAAGACAAATTGCAATCCTTTGAACTTGCCTTAAGAAAAGCAGGTATAGAAAAGTGTAATTTGGTGCGCGTATCCAGTATATGTCCGCCAAATTGCAAGATAATTTCCAAGCCGCAGGGGGTCCCTATGCTAAAGGCCGGGCAGGTAGTTTTCTGTGTAATGAGCGAAAATTCTACCTGCGAACCAAACAGGATGATAACCGCTTCCGTCGGTATGGCCATACCTTCAACCGTAGGGTATGGATATCTGAGCGAGCACCATGCCTTCGGAGAAACGGAGGAAAAATCCGGCGATTATGCTGAAGACCTTGCGGCTACCATGTTAGCAAGCACCCTTGGTATCGAATTTGACCCTGAGAAAAACTACGATGAGCGCAAAGAAATTTACCGGATGAGTGGGAAGATTGTAAAGACAAGGAATATTACTCAGGCGGCCAGAGGAGATAAGCACGGTTTATGGACAACCGTCGTAGCTGCCGCAGTGTTTATTTTATAAGGATTTTTTCCCGTTTATTACGTTGAAAATATACTTCAAACTTCAGGCAATAAAACGCTCCCCTAATACATGAAAGAACACGTACCCGAATACTTACAAGAACTTCCTTCAGGGGGCATAGTCACTCCAAAAGAGTTTCAGGCTTCAGGAACTTATTGTGGAATAAAAACAGCAAAAGAGCGTCTTGACCTGGGCATAATTTTTTCAAAAATCCCTGCAACGGGAGCAGCTCTTTTCACAACAAACAAGATATGTGCTGCGCCTGTACTGCTGGGGAGAAAAAACATCCGGGGCGGAAAACTTCGTGCAGTAGTGGTAAACAGCGGCAATGCTAATGCATGCACAGGGGAACGTGGTTACAAAGATGCTGAAGAGATGGCATCGATAACGTCAAAGCTCCTCGCAATTCCTCCGGAAGAAATTTTGGTATCTTCCACGGGCATCATAGGCAAACACTTGCCAATGGATAAAATTTCCTCAGGTATTCAGCAGGCGTCCGCCTCTTTAGGCAATACCCCTGCACATGGAAGATCAATCACACAGGCGATTATGACCACGGATATAAGACCCAAAAGCATTGCGATTAAAATAAAAACACAAGGAAAAGAAATGTTCATTGGAGGAATCAGCAAGGGGGCAGGAATGATTTCTCCAAACATTGCCACAATGCTCTGTTTCTTAACGACCGATGCCAAAATTTCAGCAGACCTTTTGCATACGTGCCTAGTACATTCAGCAGAGCAATCTTTTAACCGTATCACGATTGACGGGCACATGAGTACAAACGATACAGCCGCCATTATGGCAAACGGGGCTTCCGGCGTTGAGGTGACGTCTGAAGGGGCCGAATTATCACTGTTCCAGAAAGGGCTCGACTACGTTGCCGGATGGCTGGCAAAAGCCATTATTCTGGACGGGGAAGGGGCAACAAAATTCATTCAAATCCTTGTAACGGGCGCAAAATCCCTCAATGACGCCACAAAAACTGCCAGAACTATCGGAGATTCACCTCTCGTAAAAACGGCAATGCACGGAAGCGACCCAAACTGGGGGCGTATCGTTTCTGCCGCCGGCTATGCCGGGGTTGAGCTTGACGAAGCAAACACTACGCTTCATATCAACGATGTGCTTGTTTATGAAAAGGGAATGCCCGCCTCCTTTGATTATGCCGCCCTAAAAACTTCTATGCAAGCGCGTGATATTTTTATCAAACTGCAAATAGGAACCGGAGATTACTCGGATACAATCTGGACGTGCGATTTATCAAAAGAATACGTCTCTATCAATGCCGATTATCACACCTAACCTGAACAAACCAACAGCCAAACAAGCACAAAACGCCAAATATGAAAGGAACTACAGATTACTTGGCGCAGCCTTTGGCCACATCAAATTCGAAATACGAAACAATTTCAAATGACAAAAAACCTAATGCTCCAAACTTGTAGAGACGCACGGCCGTGCGTCTCTACATCAACTTCCCCTCTTGGGAGGGGCAGCGGTGGGTAAATCCAATACCAGTCGCCGAAGGCATAATTTATTACCATCAATTTGATTTCCGGATTCTTGTACGAAATATTTCAATCTACGACCGTATACTTTCCCAATCCGAAGCTTGTTCCCTTGCCGACATGGAAGATCTTCCCCGCCTCAATGAATGGATAAAAAGGTGAAATAGCTCCTGTATATACGATATCCCCTACGAGTCCGCCAAGTTTCATCCTGGTCTCCTGCCTGCGGGAATATCGTTCCCAGTCGCACCATTGAAGGTATGACTCTTTAATACCCGTTGCGTGCGCCCTCTCTATAAGCATGCGGTGATAGCCGTCGCCGGGTAATCCGCCATCCGCCGGGAGGTCTTTGCAGTAATAATACCTGAGTAAAAACAATCGTCGCAGGAGTTGCCGGATGAAGATGTGAAATTCCAGGTCTATTGTAAGTTTGCCTTCATATTTCAAACGGGTGGGCGTGAGAAATCTCAGGGTAATTTCTTCATGGCCGTTATGCACGGAGTTTGTAACCTTTCCATCCATTACGGCAAGGATCGATAGGCTTAGGTCTATACATTCTTTACCGAAAGATTCGACCTTACGGGTTGTGGCGCTGTAAATTAATTTGGTATTGTACTGCTCGCTGACTGCGTATACCTCCCGAAGCTTGCAGCTTCCCCTCCCCCTGCCAATACCGGTTTGTCCCAGCAGGTCAAAGGTATAGATGAAATAGGGCAGGTATTGTATTGCATCGCCAATTAGTATGAGGCCGATGGAAAAAGTCTGCCCGGCATGATATCGTTGTTTTTCCACTTCCGGCGGTTCTATGACAAATGGATGGGGAATGGAGTTTACCCTGCCAAGTATGTTATTCTCATCCGGGGAGGGGGATTCAAAGACATGTGCATACACGCATCTTTGTTTGAGCAGGCAGTCACGGCAATCCTCTTTCTTCAGGGCGCAGACCACCTTTTTGAACTGTGTGCCAAAAGCCCCTCTGAAGGTAGAACCTTTATACGAAGGAAGGTTTATTTCTTCTTCAGCTTCCATGATAAAGGTAAAGCGTTTATAGGGTATCTTCATAATTTAAATATTGAGTCTGGGGAATACGATTACATCCTGTGCCTTGAATATATTCAGGTCCAGGATAAACTCTTTGAATTTCAGATATGTATTTTCATTTGCGCAGGTAAATCCATGGACAAGATAAGAACTGTTTCTTTGCGATTGAATCTGGCGGAATTGTGCTATCCGTTTGTTAAATTCTTTGCCCAGATCATCACCCAGAGCTTCGAGCAATTCAAATGCAGCATTTTGCGCTATCTTTATCCTCCCGTCTTTTTTGTCTTTATATTTGCCAATAAAATCATTCCTTATCTGTGGCGGCAATTTTTCCTCACCAACGTTGCCTGTATCTATTTCATATTGTTTCAGGAGCCTTTCCTGCGCAAGCATTTCAACGACCCTGTAGAGCCGCACGACAGCGTCATCTGTCTTTCCTTCCTCAAATCGCCTTTCGGCATTTGAGAATATATCGAGGACAAATAATCTGTCGGGCTGTCTTTGTTGTTTAGAAAGCAGATCCAGTTGCGGCTTAAGCTGGATAGTGGCTTTAACAAACATTCGTATCTTTTCGTCTCTTGTTTCCAGAAGATCTTCTATCCTTGCCCTTTCGAACCTATTCCTGGCTTCGCCGTGTTTGAACAGGTCCCAGTTGTAGTATCCATCAATAAGAAAACTCAGTTTTTTAAATACCGTTTTGTATTCGGTGCTTCTTTTCAATGCCTCGTCGGCCAACTCCTTCGCTGCCTTGAACTGGTTGGTATTAAACAAAAAGGATATCTTCATACGTTCGTCTATGGCAAGGAAGTCCCATGGGTTAACGCTCTTACTTACCTTTTCCTTGCCGTCAACGACAATCCCCACACCGTCTTTTGTCCGCTCGGTGCCTCCCACATATGAAAAACTGAAGCCATGAGTAATGGATGAGAGAGCAAGTGCGACAGACATATTTTTTGTACCGCCCGTATAATCCACAATAACCTCATCGCTGTGGTAGCCCTTTGACAGCACCCTTTTTACTGCCTCTTCAGCCTTGGCGAAACAATGCAACAGATTATCAACCTTATCGACAAGAGTTATTTCATTTTTTATGGTATGTCCTGTTGTCTCACGTACACCTTGTTTAATATCAGTTACCTTGTCGAAAGTATCCTGTGATGCGAAGAATGATACGAATTCCGGCCTGCATTCCGTAATAGATTTTATAATAGGCTCCGGCGTGCCGCCGACAGAGATTATCATCGCCTTGATCATTTTATTTTCTCCAAGGTATTCAATAGAAATGTGGCATATTCAACAAAATTGTTACGTGTTTATCTTGTTAGAGCAATTTTTCAATTTCTTCCAAATTCTTTGATATTTTCACCGCTTCCTTTATTGACTCCAGCTTCTCTATCACTGCTATTTTCCTGATACGCTCCAGAAGTCTTAAACCTTCAACTCCATACTTTAGCTCTAAACCAATCTCTATCGCTTCCTTTATACCTTCTATCTTACCTTCTATCCTTCCTTTCTTCTCTCCCTCTTTCTCGCCTTCCGCTCTACCAGCCATTTTGCCTTTTTCTATTAATCTAGCCGCTATTGTCATGCTTAATTTACCTCCTTCCTCTGATATCTCTTTCAGGGTTTCTATTACCCGTTCTTCCGATATATCCGACGCATAGTACAAATACCTGATTGCACTTTCCAGAAATTTTACCCCTTCTTTCTCTTCAAAATACTGCCTCCCTATTTCAAAGAATCCCTTTAGCTTGTCTTCCAGAACTGTCTCATTATATATGTTCCTCATTAATAACATGGTTATTTGAAGGAATACCCTTCTAAATGCCCTGTCCTTTATTTCTTCATTACTATAGCAACTCAGATCCGTTAGCAGATATTCAAATTCCGGTATAAACCTGTGGAATACCTCGTCTATCCCTTCAAAATAGTCTCTGAACCTTCTGACTGTCCACGCATCTTTGCCATGATACAATATCACCGGAATTACCGGTATGAGTCTTTGCGCCTGCTTGCTGTTTGATTCCCATATCTTTAAAAGGTATTTAATCAACTGCAGATATGGACATGCTACGGCATAACTCTTATGCTCGAATAAAAGGGTTATCCGGAGTTCTTTGTCTTTACAGAAACAGGTATATACAATGTCTGAAAAATATTCTCTGAGTTCCTCGTCGATATATGAGTTATTATCCTGTGTTAAAGTGGATAAATCCAGCTTTTTCAGGATTTCAGGGGGGAACGTCCCGCTAACAAAATCGATTGCATTTTCCCGTATGGAAAAGGTCTCTTTGAAGAATTTGTCGTGTGGATTGATTATTTCCATAGATGCTTTTTTTGTTACAATTCTCTCTTGATTCGTTAAATGGTCAAGTGGTCAAGTGGTTAGATCGTGTATTGACGTTTAATTAGTTCAAGCTGTTCAAGCGGATAGTATTCATGGACCTAAACCCTCTCAGTTACATGGATATTATATATGCAACTTACCATTTTAAGCACTTATGTACACTTTGTCTACCGGTGGGAATAGGATTACATAAATTATGCATTCGGTGGCTTTTGAGACCGTAACCATTGATATGTTTCCTGAATCTATAGAAATTTTTTTTTGCTGGTATCACATTTTGTGATACCGGGCAATTCACTTTGTTTTTAGATTTGTTTAAGAGTGCTATCCGATTTTATTCCCCTTTGTTTTCTTGCCCACTGTATAGCTTCCTTAACAACCTCTGGTTTGAGCTTTCGTCTTTTTATAATTTTTCTAATTTTTGCAGATGTTTCTTCAAAATTTGGTTTCTTTTTCATCGCTAATGATTTTAAGCTTCAAGTGAATATGGATTAACTGCCAAAAATACGTAATGCTATAAAATATGGTTCTGTTCCTCATATCGAGGTGTAGGCGAAAGAAGTGGTGTATCATCTAGAAATTGTTTATGAGCCTTTTTCGCCAGATTCGATAAATTTTCTTTACAGGTAAAACCCATTAACCGACCGCCTGCAATAACCACCCATTCCCCTCCAGAAGATTTTACAAATCTGCCAAGGTGTCTTCTGAAATATTCGTCATTGGGGTTTCTAAATCTACACACTTTCATAGTATCTTTTTGGTATTGCTATCAAATACTAAATTGACAATTTTAAAAATCCCATCGGATATTTGCCCATAACAAGATGTTTTGATTTCCCGTATCTTCTCTCAGTCCTGAGTTCCTGGGCAATTGTCATGGAAATAAGACCGCTACCCCAACCGAGACGAAAGAGGTAACCGCCTTTTGCATGGTCAAGAATTTGTTGATAAACCTTGCTAATCACTTCTCCATTGCTAACAGCACTTAGAAATTTATCCTTTTCTTCATTAAGAGCGTTCCTGTAAAAATTGTCGCATGCCGTTAAAAGGTTTTGTACATTGATCTTTTCATGTAATGCATCTATGCCACTTTCCCGATTGCACAGCACTTTCCTATCAAGGCTTATTTCAAGTTCAACTGGAACCGGTTTATCAATAAGACTGCCATACGTTACTTCTGATAGTATCAGGATAGTCGTTGGATTTATACGTCCATCTTTTTTTTTATAGTTTATGACTTCTTCAAAAAAGGTAGCGCCTTCCGGAAGAAATACATCTTTAATCCTGATAGCACGGAATGGGTCTTTGTCAATGTCAAATCTTACCCTTCCGTTCCGTCCTTCAACAGTTGCCTTAAATAATTCACCCTCTACTAAATCTGCCCTATTTTTCTCTTTTATTACAACCGGACTGCTTCTTTTTAAGAAATTTAGGTACGCAGTCCTTAATGCACCTTTTATTGATGAACCTGGCAAAAATGGCTTACCACCCGTTCTGATAAACGGCGACATAGTCAACTGGTTTTCAGAGGCATTAAACTTTTCCTCATATTTTTTTTGTGCAGCGTCGCTTACATCTACCGCCCATTCAGTATATTTTTCCGTATCTATATTGTTTCTCACAAAATTTCTTAATGCCACCAGCGTGGCTTCCTGTGCATATTCTTTACCGGTCAACTTCTTGAATTCCTCAGCTTTTTCACCCAATAACGTTGAAAGCCATTCTTCCATATTCACCTTATAAAACTTGTCTTTTATCACATACTCAAGGGGTTCCATGTCTGTACCGTCCCCTATGTGTACAGGGGTTAATATCTCTGCCTTTATCTTATATGTTTCCTGCCTTGGATAGTTCATATCACCCTCACTTTTAACGGTAATGCTATACCATAATGAATAACATCTTTTTGTTTGTGAACACCGGGTATCAAACTGCCATAAAAAGATTTTTGATTATTGGTAATAAATACAGATCCCGGGTTTAACATAAGAACAGGCATTTTATGTGGTCCGCCATCAATACCCGCAGCCCAGTGTCCGCCGATTTTACCAAACTTTGTAGATATATCGTAAAAACCGTCGTGAAAATCTCCATACTTTGGATGGTAATATGAAAGCGTCATAAAGCCATTTGGATTATCTGATTCCGGCAAATCCCATCCCTCATCAAGCTCATAGTTAAATGATCCTCTGCCGACCGACTTATCCGCACCATAACCGCTTTGTGAAATAAAATCAAACATCTCGTGCAGACCATTCTTTCCAAAATAGGCATCTTCAATATAAACGCATAATTTCATACCCTCGTTATAAAAGGTATCCTCTTTTGCAAACAGCTTACCTTCGGTAACTCTGTCTGTTAACCGATTTTTAGCGTTATGCCAGACCTCAACCTGCTTTGGTTTTAAAACACTTTTAATTTCCTCATCCTCTTTGTCTTCCAGCAAGATTTTGCCTAGAATATGGCTGAGGTATAATTGATAGTATGAAAGATTGTCCTTCAGTATCTCTATTGCAGAAATTTGAACATACGGTAATTTTTTAAATCTTTTTAAATCACGTATAAATTCAAGCCTTGTCTGACTTCCCTTCCGGTATTCATGCCATAATTCTATCTCCTCGTCAAGAGTCAGTGGTTGTAAAACAGGTATGGGTATGTAGTCCTTTGGAAAACCGGATGAAATAATAAAAGGTGCACTTGAATCGCTAAAAGATTTAAGAAATGAAAGAAGTTCATTCTCGCCTCTCAAATATCGCAACGCCCAACAAACATGCCCGAATAGAGTATCAGAGTGCAATGGCGTTTGAAATGGAGAGCAGGGTTTAATAGTGAGTCTACATCGCGCCATAATTATATCCTCTTGTTTTTGCCTGTAATTTCCAGATAGCGATCCTTTATTTCTTCCTCTTCGTTATTTACAAAGACCTTACCCGGCATAAATTTTTCACCCTTAAGAATGCCAAACTGTACCTGCCCGTATCCCCTGCTGCCGGAACCTCCAAGCGCATCCTGCTCCAAAAGCCACAAACCGTGAAGAAGCCATTTAAAATTATTCTTATCGGTTTCTCCTTGATCGCTTATGTCAAACACACGATAATCAATGCGGAACGAAAATTCTGTGCCGGCTGGAACACGTTCATATTGACGCAAACTACCGGTTTTCGCCTTTCCTTTGAGACGGTCAATAGCTGTCTCTGTCTTTTCTTCGACAAACAAGAGACCCTTTTTAAGCTGAAGCTCTTTCAGTACATCTTTTGAAGACTCAGTAACCCATCCATCTCTAAAAATTGCCCTGCCAGGTCCAAAATCTACTTCATCATCGGTAACGCCAAAAATTCTACATATGGGACAATTTGAATCTCTGTTGCAATCTCTAAATTGATGAACATTGCCATTGACTCCTAGTTTGCCATCAATTTCCCACTCAAGCAAAGAACGTATTTTACCTTTTATAGATGAACCTGGAATATACGGAAATTTATCCAAGGGATTTCTAATAATGGGATTATCCATACCACCAATTTCAATGGTATCTTTAGAACCGCCAATTCTAAGCCCGCTAACACATCGAATAATTCCAGTAACAGTCTTATATGTGATAAATTCCATGTTTTATCTCCCTTTAAAAAATCCCATTACTGCTTCAAAAAAATGAGCAAAATCTTTAAAATCTCTTTCAGATTTACTAAGATCAGAGCCTTGTTCAATCATACTTTTTAAATGTCCAAATCCCGTTTTCCTCTTGCTTTCTGCCCTTGCGTAAGCATAAGCAGCCTTGGACTTTAAAAGTCCTACCATTGCCTCATTAGATGGAAATCCACCCGCTTCTATACGCGATTGCAACGCCTTAACTTCGTTATAGAAATTTCTGAGTGCAGTGGGTGTGACGCCAAATCCATTATCATAAAGCAAATTTGACCAATTTTCTGCATCTGATGTTAAAAGCTCTCTTCTTAACTGTCCATTGGCTCTGAAAACAATCTGTGTCGTTTTAGTTGATTGTTCTGCCTGCATACCCTTTTTACCAGAACGGTATTGTTGATTTTGAAAACTTTTACCAACATGGTTTTGTTTATCCTTGACACCAAATTTATCCATTATTTCCTTTGGGATATCCATTATTTCCCACCTCCTCTATTTTTATAAAGTGTCCAAAATACAGGTATTTTAAGATTATTCATAAGTGCTTTATTAAATCCGGCTCCTACTATATACAATGGGCTTAATATATCGAGGAACCTCTGGTTTGTGACATTTCCTTGTGTATCTCTCTTTTCAATATTCCTCCGTACATCTCTTGTCATAAGGGAATGAAATTTAAGTCCTTCGATAATTCCTCTCTCTGATAGTAAATACATTTCGTGGTATTTCAAAAGTCTGTAGAGAAAAGAGGCATTTACCCTTGCGTCTTCCTCATTAAAGGCATCGTCTAACGCACTCATGAGTTTTTCTATAATAGGGAATTCATCCCATCTTACTGTTGTGTTGAATACGGTGATGCTATTTTTCCCATCTACTTCTTCTGACTTATCAGGACTATCATCAGCGCCATCTACTTCTTTTGATTTATCAAGATTGTCTTCTGCGCCTTTCGTTGCTAACTTAACAGGACTGCCAGGCCGCATAAGATTAATGCCCATAGATATGGTTATGTTGGGATTTCCTCCAACATAGGATTTGAATTTCATTCCAATATGATGTCCAAGCACAAGAGCATCTTCCCACGGCGCAATCAGGAGCAGGTCATCGCCACCGGCATAAACCGTGTATGTCATGGGAAAATTCTCTCTTATTTCTTCTATGAGCCAGCCGGTAAAGAAGTAATTCAACATCCTTGATAAACTTGCATATCTTGAAATGGAAAAGGCATCCCCCAACCCATAGCTAAATATAAAACCTAGGTCGTCCACATCTGCCTTGATAACGGCAAGATGATCAACCCCTTTACCGTTGTTTTTCCTTCTTGATGAAGCCGATATGCATTGAAATGTGAGATATCTTGCCACTAATTGTTCTCTTGCTGGAATACCTTCTTCACTATTTCCTTCAAGTGTGCAGGGATTTCCACAGTAGCGACAAAGGGTATCTTCTTCTTTAGAATGACCATCTTTTAAGTCGATATCACCTTCCTTCATTTCAGGGATAGCATTTGAAACATATCGCCGTATAAACCCTTCATTCTTGTTACTTTTTTCATCTCCGATCTTCTCTAAAAGTATCCAGTCATTTCCTTTGTTTTTAAAAGAAAGACTATATCCCATTAAATCAAATTCACCCCTGCCTTCTCCGTTGTAGAAATATAAAAACGGTTGTGATACAAGCGCCTCCCCCAGTTTTTCTGAGTCAATACACTTCTGGCAACGGCTTTCACCACTATCCATTGGATATATCTTGCAAAATTCACATGCATCTTTATCTCTTTGCAGAGACGCAAAGGCTTTTTGCATTGCACCGTCAAGCATTCTTTCGTTGCTCATCACAATATTTAAAAAGCGTTTCTTTTTGGACAATTCAACTTTTTGCCCCAACTCCTTATATTTTTGTGAAAAATTTTTAGAACTAAAATCCTCTCCTGAAAGCGTAATACCATAAGCAATATTAAGAGAAAGTTTGCCAAGAAATTGTTGGTAAAACCAGGTGTCTATCTCACTCTTTAATTTACACACCTCTTCGTTTGCAAATGGTGTATTGGGTACAATCAGTACGAAACGTCCACCTGCATTCATGATCCTGCAACTCATTGGCAGATCGAGTCTTTTTAATATTTTAACAGAGGCAACTTCCGTCAAAAGAGAAAGATAGAAAGAACGTCCTCTGAGTATCTTGCTCAGTTTTTTAGGATTTGATGCACCTATTTCAAATATAAATTTCTGTATGCCAGAAAGGTCACCGGCAATAAGCATGAATTTGTCAATGCGGTCATTTTTAATTTCTTTTTCATTAAGATTGCCGTAATGAAATCTATAAAGACAGGCTGCTATTGCTGATGATGTTGAAAGGTGATCATACAAGGAGACATCATTGTGTTTATCCCTCGTATCGCTCGGAACACACCACAAAAATTCTTCAAATAGTGACAGGTATCCGTTGAAAAGCGAATTGAAATCTTTTGGAATAAAATTGAGAAAGGACTTTCCAAATTCACTATGTAGTTTTTCATAATTGTCTCTTAACTGTGAAAGATCATTAATCGAAAAGGGAAAAGCAACCTTTGGTGATAGCCGCTGTATGTTATAGTAATGTGGAATCGGCTCACACGTCTCTTTTTCTTTTTTTGTCACTCTTGTTAAAATAGACATGAGTCTTGCATTTTTAAAATCGAGCTCGGATGGTTCTTCATCAATCCTTTCCTTTGACGAGTAGCTATCAGCACGGCTAACTATATATGCCAATGCCCTTATATATGGGTCATCAATCTTCTGTACCAATAGTTCATCTGGCATTTTGGAGTATTCATGGTGTCGCTGAACCAGGATTTTAAGTAAATCTAAATCAACCCAATCCTTACCAATCAGTTTCTTAAATTCATCGCTTGAAACATAATCAGCCGAAAAGAGAGGATGTTTCTTTTGTACATCTGCGCGGTTTAAAAACTTCCCAATATCATGCAACAGTCCGGCAAACACTACCGTCTGATATTCCCTCTTCTGTTTTTCGTCCATAGTTTTCTCCATTATTTATTCATTGTTCGTGACCGTGTTCCGTAACCGTGAAATACACCCCTTGATCCCCTTTTTACAGGGGAATCGGTTACAAACACACATCACTACAAAACAACTCTCATGCCGGTTCTCTTAATCTCCTCAACCAGCATCCCGCCATCGTAAAAATCTTCCGGTCTGAAAGGGAGTGGCTCTATGCGACTGTCTATCTTTCTTCTCAGCTGGACGATCCTTCTGCGATCTTCAAATCTGTCACCTGTAAAATCAGGCGAAACCAACGCAATGTCAATATCACTCCATTCCTTCTCCGTTCCCTTTACAAAAGAGCCAAAGACGATTGCCTCTCGTATCTTGATGCCGTTCTTTTCCAATTCTTCAATATATCTTTTCGCTATTTCTACAACTGAATCTGTCGCAATAGCCATTCCCTCATCTCCTTGATCTTGCTTAGATACCTTTCAAAATCTTTTCAATTGTCAAATGTCCAAAGAATAACGAATATGAATAATCGCTTTTTTCAAAAAGGTGGTTTGCAACTTTCCAGTCATCTTCGGAAGATTCAAGCCAGTATTGAACATCCCTTTTCTGTTTTTCGTCCATAGTTTTCTCCATTATTTATTCATTTTCCAGTTGACAGTTCTGCTTAACGCAGAGAACGCCGAGACTTCGTCGTGAGCTCAGTCGAATGATCACGGGGGTTATTATTGAAGATAAAAACAGAAAATTATTCTAATTTCCCCATTTTATTTGTTTTCTCTACATTCCAGGCGCCCTATGTGGCGAACTATTGCGAAATATCTTTGCATTAAATTACGCTATAATTTTCTTCGTATTCTCTTTGTAAGCAGGTAAAGCGCAGTAAAAGTTTTCATATTGTTATCATATTGTATTAAAAATGCAACATAAGAAATATTTCTGAAATATTTCCACATGGGTTTTGTTCGATAGACACTGGTGGACGAGGGACGAGGGACGAGGGACGAAAGATGATGGACGAGAGACGATGGACGAGGGACGACGGATGACGGATGACGGACGAATGGTTGCGCGGAACCATGGGAATTTATGCATACTCGTCTATCGTCTTTCGTCTTTCGTCCATCGTCAATAATCTATCATCCTTTGCAGAAAGAGTCTGCTTTTCGTTCCATTGTGGCAAGTTTTGCAAAAATATGCTCATACCTTTCGTCTAACATTGTAAATGTTTCGTTGCTAATGTATTTGCACCTCAATGCAAATTCCAACCATGTTTGGGTTTCTGCTGCTTCCTGTGCTGCATCGGTTAATTTATTAACGAATACAGCCTTATATCTTCGTTTTCTCCAGCCTTCAGCAAGATTTACACATACCGATCTTGACGACCTGCGCATTTGATCTGTTAAGGAATATATCTCCTCCTTCGGAAATCCTTTTGATATTTCAAATATTTCCATCGCAGATTCAAACGCCAACTTATAAACATCTAAATCCCTCACACTATTTATCCTTCTTGTTTCTTTTTCTTCGCCCATTTTTCCTCCCTTTAATCATATCCATATATTCCCGGGCTCCGCATAACTCCTCGTCCCTCGTCTATCGTCCCCGGCGGCGATAAAGATAACGCTATAGTGAGGAACGATGGACGAGGGACGACAGACGACGGATGAGAAGTTATGCGAAACTCTTGAATATATAGATACTCGTCTCTCGTCCTTCGTTCCTTGTTTCTCGTCCCTCATCTTCCATCCCTCGTCCCTCGTCCTTCGTCCGTCGTCCTCCTGCCGATCCCTTCTAAATCAGGTCGGCCCTGACGGAGATAGAGATAAAGCCAGAGTGAAAGGTATTAGAAGATTGCAATTTTATGGCTAATTTTTACTTTCTAATTTGTTTATCATTCCTGTTAGCATTGCACGTATTTCTTCGCAGATTGTTTCTCTCTCAATAAATGTATCCGCTGATACATAGTTAAGTCTCTTCAATTTTTCATACCAATCAATACTTTCATTGGCAGAACCCCTTGATATATACAAATAATGTTCGTATTCTTTACCTCGTCTCCTGCCAAAACCCTCTGCAATATTAGCGCTTATCGAAGAAATGCTCCTTATAACCTGGTTCTGGATTATTCTTGCGCTTTCTGTATTTGGAAACATTTCTGTATCCTTAACAACTGCCTCAAACAAATTTATAGCCTTCTGCCATACCACCAATTCCCTAAAATCCTTCACCTTACACCTCCTCCTAAAATTATCATTACAATTCCTTTGTTTTCACTCTTTCTTTCACGGCCCTTGCGGAGATAGAGAGATAGCAAAAGGGGAAAATTTGTTTACAGACTACGAGACAAAAATCCTTTCACTCTGGCTTTATCTTTATCTCCGCAAAGCGGGCCGTCGCAATCCCTTCTAAATCAGGTCTTAGTTCGTACGTTAGAAGTTGAGGAAAAGGTGGAAAAATGAGCGAAGTCGCAATCCCTTCTAAATCAGGTCTTAGTTCGTACCGCTGCTATGGTTATCGCTAACCGTGGCAGGGCGTCGCAATCCCTTCTAAATCAGGTCTTAGTTCGTACACAAAGAAACCGGCTGGAAAAGCCGCATTTGAAAGGTCGCAATCCCTTCTAAATCAGGTCTTAGTTCGTACGGGGTTATTGTATCTGAAAAGCCTGTACAGAGATGTCGCAATCCCTTCTAAATCAGGTCTTAGTTCGTACTGCGGATGAATAGGTTTACCGATGAGGCAAGAGGGTCGCAATCCCTTCTAAATCAGGTCTTAGTTCGTACGGCACCTCCTTTCCTTTCTCGTTTGATGTCAAGTGTTTATGGAAACGGGTTTTTACTATATCAAATGCGCCTGGGGCTAGCCAGAGAATATTTCTGAAATGTTTCATAAAAATATATCTACGCCCTCCGGTACCCTGTCGCCTTTGCCAAGTACTACACATTTAATGGCTGACGGCAGGGGATATATTCGTATGTCGTCTTTTTTCTCGTTAATCATGCCATTAAGCCTTCCCTTTAACTCCGTCAATTCCTGCCAGGTAAGTTTGCAAAAAAATACCGAATACTGTATATGCGTACCGATGCCCCTTAGTGTTTTAAACACTTGCCTCCACCTCTTTTGATTTGCAATGTCGTAGCATACAAGGTAATTACTTTTCATTGTTTACAAGGAATAAGGTCATGTTGTCATTAAGTTAAGGATTATTTGATCAAAAACAACCCCCTGAATCCCCTTTTTTTAAGGGGGACTTTTAAAATCCCACTTAGTTGCGTTTATCCGCCTATGCCGTTGTCTGACATTCCTGCCTCTATTGTACATGTTGAAGAGCTTTCGTCTTTGCCATCGCTTACCGTCATTTTTATAATATAGGTTCCTATTGCGTCCGGAACAAATGAGGGAGTTGCTGTCTCGCTATCACTCAGGCGGGCACTGCTGTCTGAGGGCCTTGATTCAAATGCCCACATATATGATATCTGGCCGCCGTCAGGGTCTGTGCTTCTGCGACCATCCAGTTTGACAAGATTGCCTGCTTTCACTGCCTGGTTATCTCCGGCATCAGCCAGCGGCGGCAGGTTAATATCTTCTGCTTGTGCAGAAGGGTCGACTTTGACGTCAATATCATCGTCCACATACGCCTTAATCTCGTAACCCACAGGCAGTTCTCCGGCTTCTCCCTTTATCAAAAACCCGGTGGGGGCAATCAGTGGACATAGCAGGATTCCTGTTGTGGCAGCCAATGCAGTAGCGCCCCCTACATGGCTTTTCCCTTCTTTGGTCTGAGTCGCATTTAAATGCAGTTCCGTATCGTCAACCGCCATAACAGAATCTACCCTGATTGTAAATTCTCCCTTTCTTCCCCAGGATTTCCCCTTTTTTATTTCTGCAATCCTGCCAAAGGCGTCTGCTCCCTTATTTATCACAATCATACCGTCTACTTTAACAGGCCTGATTACCATTAGCTTTATCAGATCGCCTTCCTGCTTTTCAGCGGCGTCTATTCTTTCTTTTAACGCCAAAAGCACGGGCTTGCCCGCACTTAATCTTACCATCGTTGTTTCCGCCAAAAGTATTTGATTAAAAAGACAACATACCATTATTATAAATAAACCTTTCCTAATCATTTCTTCCTCCATTTTGTTTTACGGATAAAACTAATAAACCAGCGCCAAAACCAAACAATATGCCAGTGGCTATGCGTAACAGATTGTTACTTGTGTAATGAGTTGTTGTCGCAATAGCGCCGTCTGTTAATAAAGGGAATATTAAAAATACGCCTAACACGATAGGTTTTTTGGAACAGTTAAAGATTCTAAAAAAGGCAAATATCATATAAATGGAAAATGACAAATAAATACCGAAGCAGCGGGCGCACAGTCCTGCATTTGAACCACAAATCCACAAGCACCTGGAAGGTATTTGATGGCATATATATTTCAGGCAATAATAAATAATGTTTGCCTGCGGCATTCTGAATGACTCCAAAACCGGAGCGGCAATAGACGAAATAAACAGCATTGCGGAAATGGTGCATAATATTTTTACCAATAGTGAATGCATAATGAATGTGGATGATTCATAAAAATACGCTTGCTATATGCTACATTCCCCGCTCAATTTCAACTCCCTGATAAGCTCGAATATGCCGTCAATTATGTGCTCGGTCGTAGAGACAAGCGCCTCTTTTCTGTTTTCAAACCGCACTGCAATTGCCTTCATTTCTTCCGGGGAAATTACTTTGCATTCGTGCGGGGCGCAATCTTTTTTATCTCGGAGAAATTGTATGGATTGAATATCCACCTCTGGGCCAAGCGCATAGCAAATATCCAGGGCAAAGCCAAAATCACGTCTTCTGTGCATTACCCCCGGATGGGGATCGAGGGATGATATTATCAGCCTTCCAATAATCATTTCCATAAACAGCGCTGAAACTATGCCGTGAATCTGTTGAAATCCTGCACTCTTTGCGGGTATGAGTTTTTCTATTGCCTGAAGGTAATCCTCTTCTTTAAAGCCCACGGTGATGTATGTATCAGGCATTTGCTGCTTTAAAAGCCGTTTCAGCACATTTATCTGAATACCGTGCCTATGCGCCCGCAAAAATGTCATATACCTTTTAATATTGTACTCCGATTCAAGAAATATCTTTTGCCCTGTGCAGCGTTCCGGCAGGCGCTGACGGCACGGCAAAACAACAGCAATCCGGTTGCCGCTTTTGTCAAACATTGTTACAGGGACGTTATTGTCCGTAAACATTGTCAGCAAACCTGTATCCAGTTTGATATTTCCTGCAATCACTACTCTTTGAATCATACGTGCCGGCACACGCCTGTCTGCCTTTCCCTCTTCCCTGATCAGCACAGACGGGCCGTCTCTTATAATCTTTACTGCCTTGTTTTCATGCAGGTATAATGCCTTCTCCACCAATAACTCTCCTTGAAATATCTTTTACCATTGTAACGATTTCCTTCCTCACCGGCCCGATCCATGTTTCATAAACAGGGTAAAATTCCTTTCTTGAATCTTTCTTCAAATAGACGCCTTCGTTTTCTTTTACAAAATCCGCTGACGAACATTTTCCCTCTTTAAACAACTCCCACACAAACCGGTCTGCCGCAGGGCGAAACGGTTCAATCAGGTCGCAGGCAAGGGATTCGCGTCCGTAGTCGAAGCAGTGATAGAAACCAATTGTCGGGTCAAGCCCTGCAACCTGTATCTCCCGTACCGCTTCGTAATGAAGCAGTGTATAGCAGAGTGAAAGCATGGCATTTACCGGGTCTCTCGGAGGGCGCCTTGTGCGTGTTTTAAAACCCAGCGGTTCGGGAAAGAGGGAGGTAAGTGCAGAAAAATAGGCGTTTGAGGCTGCGCCCTCGAACCCTCTGAGGCTTTCCTGTGAATCACACCGTGCGGCAATAGCGTCCGCAATATTTTCAATAATGCCAAAGGCATTGCAGAATGCCGCTTTCCGGCCTTCTGCTTCCATAATCACCGCCGCATCTCCAAGGAACGTAAGCTGTTTCTCTGTCTTTCCCATAACGAGTTCTTTGGAAATCATCAGTGAAAAATCCTTGTCCAGGGACTTTTTATATTGCTTGACCCGCAGGAGGCCATTATTATGGATGCGGCCAGTGAGGAAGCCCCGGTACTGAAGTCCCCTGCCTGACAGGAATATGACGCTGCTCCCGTTATCTGCAAGTTTATTGAGCACGCTTGTTTCTATGGTATTATTGCCGGCTATTATCACCCTGTTGAGCGGCCTTATGGGAACGACGCCTTCCCTTTTTCCCTCGAGGTAAAAGGCGATTGATTCACCGTCGAGTTTTATGTGATAGCCCTTTCTGTCGATATATAAAGTACCCATGGTATTGTTGTCGTCATCCGAAATAAAAAAATTCCGGGTCTTTAGGTGGTATTGCCTCACCAATAGTATGTGGATTGCTTCTGCCGTCCAGGGAGAAGATATGAACACGGTCTGCGTTTTCATCAATAATATGTGACATTCCGGAAATAACCTCCCTCAGTTCGCCCTGTGTAAGAAAGCATTCAAATACCGATTTCTGACCGCCCGTGCTGAACCCCTTCAGGAAGTACCGCGCACGTTGAAGACGTTTTGGCTTGCAGATATCATATGCAATAATATAGAGGTCTCTCTGCATGGAGATATTTTGCATATAAGGGTGGTGTAATGCAAAAAAAGAAATGTTTCAGGAATATTTCCGGGTATTGGTATGGTTTATTGATGGGGAGGTATGTATAGTCAAAAGCGTCTGGTTTTAGAAGAATAAACAATCTTCTTATATGCAGTAGGAGGTCAGCAGTCAGCAATCGGCAATCCTCAGTCGGCGTTTTAGAATAATAAACACTCTTCTAAATCCCCTTTTGCCTCAGTCTACAGTCTCCAATCTTAAGTCAGCAACTTATCAACTGCTGACTGGCGATTGCCTACTGGTTCAATGTAGAGGGGGTTTATCAAATCTCCGGCGGGTTCAGGTTTGCAAACCAATGTCATTAAGTTAAGAAATTGGTTTATAAGGGAAAGCAAATATTTTTTTGCGTGGTTGAATATTTCTTGGAAATTTTCTTCCATTTCTTATAGCAGAATTGTTTTCA
>NZ_JBDIWA010000037.1:0-33973 GCF_039794105.1 Candidatus Kuenenia sp. | reverse complement strand
TGTTATAATGCTGGTAAATTACGTTTAACTCGGCATTGATTATACCACCTAACTTATTGTTAATCAAGATGATATATCGTTTTTTTGTGATGCTTTTCTTAACTTAATGACATTGGGTTGCAACCTGTACCTCTAATTTAACCTGCGGGAAGAAATGTGTTTTTCTGTAAAAAAAGGAATTTATTGCCTTATAATTAAACTTTTTCAGGAACGGGAAATACCCATAGGCAAATTAGGCACGTTTCATTTTCCGGCGGGTTTTTACGTCTACGTTGGGAGCGCACAAAATAACCTGCGCCTAAGAATTGAACGGCATTTGCGTCAAACAAAAAACAACCGCTGGCACATTGACTACCTGCTGGATTACGGACAAATCATAACAGTGTATTCTTACGCGAAGGATAAAAGTCTTGAATGTGTACTGGGGCGTAAGATTGCCTCTTTACCAAAGGCAATTTTTCCCGTAAAAGGTTTTGGTTCATCCGACTGTTCATGCATCACGCACCTTTATTTTTTCCCGGATAATCCCTCTGGCGCATTGGCTTCTTTCAAAGGCAAATTTGCCTTGCCGGAGCGCAGGCACTATAATACAAATGGAGAAGATAAGAGGCATAGCAAATGATCACTGAAACCCCTATGATACGCCAATATAATGAGATCAAAAAAGATCACAAAGATGCGCTGCTTTTCTTCCGTATGGGCGATTTTTATGAATTATTTTTTGAAGACGCCAAAATTGCCTCAAAGATATTAGGAATCACCCTTACTTCCCGTTCCAAGGGTGAAAATGCGGTTCCTATGGCAGGCATTCCTCATCACGCCTCAGAATCCTATACCCAAAAACTAATCAAAGCAGGCCATAAAGTGGCGATCTGCGAACAACTGCAAGACCCCGGCGAGGCGAAAGGAATTGTTGACCGCGGGGTTATCAGAATCATTACCCCGGGCACGGTTACAGAAGATGCGCTCCTTGATGGTAAAAACAATAATTATTTATTGGCGCTGTGGAAGGATAAGGGAATGTTTGGCTTGTCATGGATAGACCTGTCAACCGGAAAATTTGAAATTGAAGATATTCGGGAAGAACGCCTTTTTGACGAGTTAGCCCGGTTAAACCCCTCCGAAATAGTGCTGCCCGACGATATTACGGAAAGCAACGCCGCCTTCACACAAAGGATAAGAACCGAATGCAATGCCATGATTACACCGCTGCCCGCCTGGGAATTCTCGGAAAGCACCGGGTATCAGGCATTATTGGAACACTTCGGCACACATTCCCTGGAAGGATTCGGATGCCAGGACGCAGGAGTTGCCCTGGGCGCCGCAGGCGCAATACTGCATTACCTGAAAGAGACACAAAAGACATCGCTCAAACACATCGCCAAAATACAAAAGTACGAAACCAACAACCGGGTAATTATAGACAGGGCGACGCAACAAAGCCTGGAACTTACACAAACTATCCGAAACAAAAACCGCGAGAGATCTCTTCTTGGAGCGCTTGATCAGACAAAAACACCTATGGGCGCAAGATTGCTTAAGGATTGGGTCATAAGCCCACTGAAAAATCACGATGAGATCAAATATCGCCAGCTTGGGATAAGAGAATTCACCGAAAAACCAGAGTTACGAAGAGAAATCATCGCCATCTTACACGATATTTATGATATTGAAAGGATTGCGGCAAAGGTAAGCTGCGGACGCGCAAACGCACGCGACCTCATATCGCTGCAGCAATCTCTCTCAAAATTGCCGGAACTCAAGGAAAAACTGGATTTTTTTATCACCGCTATTATTTCAGACAGAGAAAAGGAAATCGACCCCCTTGATGAATTAAGAACGCTTATAGGCATGGCAATATCACCTGATTCGCCGCATTCTCTCAAAGAAGGCGGCATTATTAAAGAAGGGTACGATGCAGCGCTTGATGAACTACGCTACATATCCAAAAATGGAAAACAGTGGATTGCACATTTTCAGGCGGAAGAAATTGCCAGGACAAATATTAATTCCCTTAAGGTCGGATACAACAAGGTTTTTGGGTATTATATTGAAATTACCAACACTCACCGGGAAAACATCCCCCCCGCCTATATCAGAAAACAAACCTTAAAGAATGCCGAGCGGTATATCACGCCGGAGCTAAAAGAGTATGAAACAAAAGTGCTCACCGCGGAAGAACGCGCAAAAGACCTGGAATATGATCTCTTTATTCAATTACGGGACAAGGCGGGCACTTTTACGAAACAGCTCCAGGGCATTTCGGAGGCAATTGCCCAAATTGACGTCCTTTCAACATTGGCGAAGATTGCAGTAGAAAACAGATATGCCATGCCTGAAATTACAGACGGTTTGGAACTCAATATAAACGATGGCTGCCATCCTGTGCTTACTATGGAACTTGATAGAGAAAGGTTTGTGCCTAACGATATACATTTAGATGGCGTCCAAGATAAGACGATGGTCATAACGGGTCCCAACATGGCGGGGAAAAGCACCTATATCCGCCAAACTGCGCTTCTCGTAATTATGGCGCAAATGGGCAGTTTTATCCCGGCAAAAAATGCGACTATCGGCACTGTAGACCGTATTTTTGCGCGCGTCGGTGCATCCGACGAGCTATCAAAAGGGCAAAGCACTTTCATGGTGGAAATGAATGAAACCGCAAACATCCTGAATAATGCCACAGAACGTAGTCTGATTATCCTGGATGAAGTAGGAAGAGGGACAAGCACTTTTGACGGGATCAGCATTGCATGGGCAATTACAGAATATATTTACCAAAACATCGGGGCACGAACGTTATTTGCCACACATTATCACGAATTGACGGAATTATCGCTGCTCTTCTCCGGCATTAAGAATTTCAATGTCGCGGTGAAGGAATGGGGAGAAGAAATAATCTTCCTGCGAAAAATTGTTGCCGGCGGAACAGATAAGAGCTACGGAATACATGTAGCGCGGCTTGCGGGAATACCGAAGCAGATTATTCAGCGTGCGCGCGCTATTTTGAACAACCTGGAAGCGGCGACCTTAGACATAAACGGCAAACCGAAGTTTGCCCCTTTAAAAACAGACCATGTAAAAAAGCCCCGTCAACGAAAACTCTTTGCCTCAAAGGAAGATTTGGTAATCGATGAAATAAAAAAACTTTCTCTCGATGAAATAGCGCCGACTGACGCCCTCAATAAACTTGCCGAATTAAAGAAAAGACTTTATGAAGATGAATAAACGGAAAATGAAAGACATCTCTTGCTTTTTCTCCTTTTTTTAGTACAAATATATGCAATAAAAAGCAACCGTTTTGGATCTTCTAAAGAAATCCCCGGCGGATTACAGAAAGATCATTTATGGAAATAATCAATCCACACGACAAATTTTTCAAAGAGACCTTTTCCATAAAGAAAAATGTAATTGATTTTCTCCAGGGAACATTTCCCCCTGAAATTTTGAAAAAGCTGGATTTATCCACTTTAACACAGGATAATAACTCATATATCGACGAGGAACTCAAAGAACATTTTTCAGATATTGTATATACCTGTTTCTGTAAAGACAAAGAACTCCGGATAACCCTTTTATTTGAGCATAAGAGTTATGCCGTAGCATGTCCATATCTACAGTTGATGAAATACCTTTTAAAGATATGGGAAGCAAATAGCAAGCAGGCGCAAAGGCTTATACCGGTAATTCCGGTGATATTGTATCATGGCAAAGATGCGTGGACAGTCAGAAGGTTCAGAGACTATTTTGAAGGGATAGACGAGGTATTTTTTAGATTTATACCGGAGTTTGAATATCTGCTGACGGATCTGAGTTGCTACAGTAATGAGGAAATAAAGAACAGGGTATTTAGAAGGGTATCCCTTCAAATAACCATGTTATTAATGAGGAACATATATAATGAGACAGTTCTGGAAGACAAGCTAAAGGGATTCTTTGAAATAGGGAGGCAGTATTTTGAAGAGGGAGAAGGATTAAAATTTCTGGAAAGTGTAATCAGGTATTTGTACTATGCGTCGGATATAGAGGAAGAACGGGTAATAGAAACCCTGAAAGAGATATCAGAGGAAGGAGGTAAATTAAGCATGACAATAGCGGCTAGATTAATAGAAAAGGGTAAAATAACCGGTAGGATGGAAGGCAGGGCAGAAGGCAGGGAGGAAGGCAGGGAGGAAGGAAGAGCAGAAGGTGCAATAGAGGGCGAGAGGAAAGGAAGGATAGAGGGTCTAATAGAGGCGATAGAGATTGGTTTGGAGCTAAAGTATGGTGTTGAAGGTTTAAGGATTTTGGAGCGTATCAGGAAAATAGCAGCGATAGAGAAGCTGGAGTCGATAAAGGAAGCGGTGAAAATATCAAAGAATATGGAGGAAATTGAAAAATTGCTCTAAAGGGGGTTTTTTGAAATAGGGAGGCAGTATTTTGAAGAGTAGGAAGGATTAAAGTTTCAGGAAAGTGTAACAGGCTGTTCCTGCAGAGCTTATCGGTAATACATTTTTCAAAAAACCGACGTGTTGCCCGGATTATTTGTTTAAAAAATTTCATATAAGGGAAAACTATGCAATATTTGCCACTCCTTCTCCTTCCAGCAGCAATTTCATTGTCGCTCTATATATTGCTTTTTTTGTTTATTTTCGCTGTTTTATTCATTTTTTTTACGTACGGCAGGCTTTATATAAATGCCATTTCTTCCGGCGCCGCTATCTCCTTTTCGAAAATAATTGGCATGGCCATGAAACGCATCGATGTTAAATCGATGGTAAAATATTGTATTATGGCAAAAAAAGCGGGGATAGATATCGCACCATCGTCCCTGGAAGCACATTACCTTGCGGGAGGAAATGTTGATCAGGCAGTACACGCCATTATTGCGGCAAGCAAAGCAAATATAGAGCTTAGCTTCGATAATGCCTGTGCTATAGACCTTGCAGGAAGAAATATTTTCGACATAGTCAAGGCCGGTATTTATCCAAGGGAATTTGCCTGTCCGGATCCGGCAAAGGGTTCTTCAACACTCGACGCAATAACAAAAGATGGTATTCAAATAAAAGTAAAGGTACGCATTACCCTGCGTACCAATATTGAAAAACTGGTGGGAAGCGCTGCGGAAGAAACCATCGTTGCAAGGGTGGGGGAAAGCATCATTACCGCTATCGGGTCATCGGATTGTTATCGAAAAGTCCTTGAAAGACCGGATCTCATCTCACTATATGTAATGGAAAAGAAGCTGGACGCCGGTACCGCCTTTACCATACTTTCAATCAACATCATCGATATCACTGTTGGTGAAAACATAGGGGCAAAATTGCAATCTGCGCAAACGGAAGCAGACAGAAAAGTAGCGCTTGTGGAAGCGGAAAAAAGGGAAAAGGCCGCCATTGCACGCCAGCAGGAAGCAAAAGCGCTTGCGGAAGAGAGCAAGGTAAAAATACTCATGGCAGAGGCCGAAGTGCCGAAAGCAATTGTGCAGGCATTTCGCGAAGGGAATATGGGGATAATGGATTACTATCATATAAAAAATATTGAAGCCGATACTGAAATGAAATCGGCGCTTTCAAAACAAGGCACACCCTAAGCTGGTAAAGCCAGAACCAAACAAGCACGAAAACAATTAACAATTATCAATCGACGCACGTGTTTGTCCTTGATAATAAAAAAAGTTTATGCTAAATTATTTCTTTTATGTAAATATTACTTATTTGAAATTCTTTCATTTTTTGCTCTTAAAGTCTCACAATGACAATGTTAACATTAATTGCTTACACCATAAATGTTTTTAATCACAGATGAATCCAATCTTTTTCCCCTTTAAAATTATAGGAAACTCCCTCCATAAATTCATCAGAGAATTGGGCAAAATGGGGTGTTTTTTTGCGAATGCCTTGTTTTATATGTTATTTCCCCCTTATCTGTTCAGGCGGATTATCAAACAAATCAATTTCATCGGGGTAAAAACGATTCTTGTCATTGTCTTAACCGGCACATTTACCGGAATGGTGCTGGCATTACAGATGTATCACGTATTAATAAAGTTTGGGGCAGAAGCAAGGCTTGGACCTGCGGTAGCATTATCGTTAATTAAAGAGTTGGGACCCGTTATTTGCGCATTGATGGTTACCGGACGCGCAGGCTCTGCAATAACAGCGGAAATTGGAATTATGAGGATATCAGAACAAGTAGATGCGCTTGACGCTATGGCTTTAAACCCATACAAATATCTTATCATACCCAATATTCTGGCCGGAGTGATATCACTCCCACTCCTGAATGCGATCTTTGTAGTCCTTGGAGTTTTTGGTGGCTATGCGGTCGGAGTAGGGCTTATGGGCGTATCTAGCGGCACCTACTTTGGCGGCATCAACGATTTTGTCACAGCAAGGAACGTTTTTGAAGGATTTTACAAATCGCTGAGTTTTGGCGTTTTAATAACGTGGATATCCTGTTATAAAGGATTTTATACAGGATACGGGGCAGAGGGTGTAAGCAAAGCCACAACGCAGTCCGTGGTAATATCCTCTGTTGTAATACTTATATGGGATTATTTTATGACATCTTTACTGGTTGCATAGCTTTAAACAGAAAATGATAGAGGTCGTCGATTTACATAAAAGCTTTAATGAACACAAAATACTACGCGGAGTCAATTTGAAGATAGAAGACGGTCAAATGCTGGCATTGATTGGTGGCAGCGGGAAGGGAAAGTCGGTGCTGTTAAAGCACATAATCGGACTCACAAAACCCGATAAAGGCAAAATATTGGTTGATAATCAGGATATCAGCAAATTGAGAGGAAAGGCATTAAAACGTCTGAAAGAGCGTTTTGGAGTTGTTTTTCAGGGCGGAGCGCTTTTCGACTCTTTTACCGTCTTTGAAAATGTAGCATTTCCACTGAGGGAAAAGACAAGGATGAAGGCATTGGAGATAAGAGAAACGGTATTCAGGGAACTTGCCAATGTGGGACTTTCCGGCGCCGAAAATAAATACCCGGCAGAAATCAGCGGCGGGATGAAAAAACGTGTTGCCCTTGCGCGGTGTCTGGTAATGCAACCGGAAATAATTTTATTTGATGAGCCTACGACAGGACTCGATCCTTTGATCTCCAAAGCAATTCACAATTTGATACGGTCGTTACAAAAGAATTTACACTTCACGGCAATTATGGTGACACACGAAATTCCCGAAGTATTTTCTTTCGTTGACCGTGTTGCAATGTTATATGAAGGGAAAATCATTGCGGAAGGCGCTCCGCAGGAAATACAAGATTCAAAAAACCCTATCGTACACCAGTTTATTCACGGGGAATTAGAAGGCCCTATTTCTATAAAATAATTATTACAAATAATTTATTTATGCCTCTTGTTAACAAAGGTGAAATTTATGAAAAAATTTGACGTCGAAATTGCCGTCGGTATATTTATCTTCTGTGGCATACTTTGCATGGGTTATATCTCGGTAAAGCTTGGCAGGATCAATTTTTTAAGCGATAATTATTACCAGGTGGATGCCATTTTTAGCACTGTAAAAGGACTCAAAAAAAATACTGCCGTGGAAATAGCCGGTGTGGAAGTGGGCAAGGTAGATAACATAGTACTCGAAGATTACGAAGTAGTTGTATCTATGAAAATCAGAAAAGACATAGAACTACAGGAAGACGCCATTGCCTCTATCCGCACGAAAGGACTTTTAGGCGAAAAATACGTTGAAATTACACCGGGCGGTTCAGACCACATAATAAAAGATGGCGGCACTTTGGTCGAAACAGAGCCACCCCTTGATTTAGAAAAGCTTATTGGAAATTTTGTTTTTGGAAAAGTTGGGGATTAATTACATGAAAAATCAAAGAATTGCATTAAAGCTGCTCGTTTTCGCACTGCTCCTGGCGCCTATTTCTTCTTTATGGGCGGGTGAAACAAGCGCACTGGTCATGAAATATATCGAAAATGGGCTGGCAATATTAGAAGATGAAACCCTCAAAGGAGAGGACAAAAAAGAGGAACGTAAAGAAAAGTTATGGGCAGAGCTTACCCATGTTTTTAATTTTAATGAAATGTCGCAAAGGGCGCTCGGGCAATACTGGCAAAAAATCAACCCCGAAGAAAGAGAAGAATTCATCGGATTGTTTACCAGTATTCTTAAAAATACCTACTTGGGAGAAACAGGCACTTATTCGGCAAAAAAAATTGTTCTGGTCGGGGAAAAGGAAAGAGGGAAATACGCCACAATACAAACAAATTTCATTCTAAATACCGGTAAAGAAGCCGCTGTGGATTTTCGCATGATGAGTAACGACGGTAAATGGAAGATATATGATGTAATTATTGAAGGAGTGAGCCTGGTAAATAATTACCGCAGCCAGTTTCGCAGCATCCTTGTGAAATCACCCTATCCAGAACTAGTAAAACTGTTGAAGAAAAAAATCGCCGAAGGGTAGACCTTCTTGGCAGCACTAGCAGACAGACTAAACAATTATTTCTCATCAACCTTTACTTCAGGAGCATACAGGTGAAATCCCCCGTTTTGTTGTCGTTTATTTTTATACTCGCTCTCCCGTTTTTCGCCATTTCTTTCAGGATGAAAACCACAATGGCATCCGAAGAATATGCTGAGGAAATTGCACGTAACGATGAATCAAAGACCGAGGGCGATTCTGTTAAAGAAAATACAGATATGCACAAACATGGGGAAGCAGTTGGCGTTGAAATGGAAGTTGTTTTTGCAAAAGAAGGCGCAAATAACACATCTGAGGAAATTTCATCCGCCGAAAATGATGATGCACCAAAAGAAATCACATTGGATGCTTTGGATGTTGCTGAAACCGAAGTGCCAAAGGAAACAACAGAAGCAACTGGCGCAGAAGAAGAAATTGAATATGAAGACGACTACGAGGAAGACGAAGAATACCTTCAGATAAAAGATTCAATCGAACCATTTAACCGCGCTATGTTTGTTTTAAATGATAAATTTTATTATTATCTTTTTAAACCCGTATATAAAGGATACAGTTTTGTCGTACCTGAACCCGCAAGAAAGAGTGTGAGAAATTTTTACACTAATTTACAAATGCCAGGGCGCTTTTTCAATTGTCTGTTCCAGGGTAAGGGGAAAGGCGCAGGCGTCGAATTGTTGCGTTTTACCATTAACAGCACCTTGGGGCTTGCAGGTTTTTTTGATGCGGCAAAGGCTGGATTTGATTTAAAGGGATATGACGAAGACGTTGGACAGACTCTTGCCAAAGCCAATATGGGAGAAGGCACATACATAGTACTCCCATTTTTCGGGCCATCCAATGTGCGGGATACCGTAGGGCTTGCGGGAGATACGGTCCTTAACCCGATAACGTGGGTCACTTACTTCTTTCTTGCGCCCATAGAGGGATTCGGAATTAATGCGTATGACGTCACAAACACCGGTTCTTTAGAAGCGGAAGAAACGTATGAAAATATAACAAAACCTGCCATCGACCCTTACATTGCACTCCAGGATGCTTATACAAAAAACCGAATGAAAAAGATCAGGGAATAACAACAAAAAGGAGAAAGAAAAATATGGCAAAATTGGAGCGGGCACTTATCAGCGTCTCAGATAAAACAGGAATCGTAACGTTTGCAAAAGAATTACAATCGTTAGGCATAGAAATAATTTCCACCGGAGGTACCTGCAAATTACTGAAGGAAAACGGCATTGCCGTAATTGAAATCTCAGAATATACAGGGTTCCCGGAGATTATGGACGGCCGCGTGAAAACACTGCATCCGAAGGTGCATGGAGGACTCCTCGCATTAAGGAATAATGATTCCCATAAAAAGCAAATGAAAGAACTGGGGATCAAACCCATCGATATGGTGGTGGTAAATCTGTATCCTTTTGAAAAAACAATTGCAAAAGAAGGAGTTTCCCTGGAAGAAGCCATCGAAAATATTGATATCGGAGGGCCTTCCATGATACGCTCTGCCTCTAAAAATTACAGGGACGTCATCGTCATTGTCAACCCAAAGCGTTATGAATTTATTATCGGGGCACTACAGGCAGGACATAACGATATTTCTGAAAAAATGCGCTTTGAACTGGCCGTTGAAGCATTCAGAACGACAGGACGCTACGACAGAGTCATTGCAAATTACTTCGACAGTCTTGGGGAAGAAAAAGGCGGGTATCCAACGGCGCTGTCCCTTGATTATATTAAACGTCAGTCATTGCGTTACGGTGAAAACCCGCACCAATCGGCAGCTTTTTATACAGAAGAAAATATAAGCGAACCATGCGTCTCCAATGCGCAGCAATTGTGCGGAAAAGAGCTTTCATACAATAATATTATAGACCTTCACGCAGCATTGGAATTGGCAAGGGAATTTGAAAAACCGTCTGCCATCGTAATAAAACATACCAATCCCTGCGGCGCAGCTTCAGCAAACACACTGGCGGCGGCATTTACAAGAGCATATAACGGCGACCCTGTTTCCGCATTCGGATGTATCCTGGGATTAAACAAAAATGTAGATGCGGCAACCGCTGAGGCAATTACCGAACCCGGGCATTTTGTTGAAGCAATAATAGCTCCCGATTACGATCCGCAAGCCATTGAAATACTTACAACAAAAAGGAAATGGGGAAGCAGTTTAAGGCTTTTAAAGACAGGCACCCTTTCGGCAAAGACTAGAGATGCAAGGATTCAGGAAATAAAAGGCGTTGGCGGAGGCGTCCTTTTGCAAAGCAGGGACCTCTCCCTCTATGAACCTGAAAATCTTAAAACAGTTTCGAAAAAACAGCCTTCCGAACAGGAAATGAAGGACCTTCGTTTTGCGTTTACTATCTGCAAACATGTTAAATCAAACTGCATTGTTTTGGCAAAAGACGAAGCGGTTGTGGGAGTCGGTGCAGGGCAAATGAGCAGAATTGATTCTACGGAAATTTCCATAAAAAAGGCCGGCGAAAGAACGAAAGGCGCCGTGATGGCGTCCGATGCCTTTTTCCCCTTCAGGGACAGTGTTGATGTTGCTGCAAAGGCAGGAATAACCGCCATCATTCAACCAGGAGGTTCCAACAGAGACGATGAATCAGTTACCGCATCTGATGAACACGGAATCTGCATGGTACTTACCGGACAACGGCATTTCAAACATTAGAAACCTATACAAAAGTCGGCAGTCCTCAGTCTCCAATCACCAATCACCAATCTGCCTACTGCCTACTGTAGACGGAGGACGGAGGACTGAGCGAAGTAAGGTGAGTACATGAGGGTAAAAATCTGTGGGATCACGAACATCCAAGACGCGGAGGCTGCAGTGGAATACGGTGCAGATGCGCTGGGATTTGTCTTTGCAAAAAGCCCCCGTCAGGTAACAAAGGAACAAGCAAGGGATATTGTTGCAGCGTTGCCACCCTTCGTTTCCCCTGTAGGAGTGTTTGCTGACGAGCAATCCGATAAGATCAAAGGGATTTGTGATTTCTGCGGCATACACACCGTGCAGCTTCACGGCAACGAATCCCCCCCCTATTTAAACGATTTAAAGGGATACAAGATTATAAAGGCATTCCGGGTTAAGGATGAAGAGGACTTAAAGCAACTGGCTAATTACAAACCTCACGCCTTTTTACTGGATAGCTATATAAAAGGAGTTATGGGAGGCACCGGAAAAACGTTTAATTGGGAAATTGCTAAACAGGCGTGTAAATACGGAACTATTATTTTATCGGGTGGGTTGACTCCCGATAATGTAAAGGAAGCAATTCGCATTGTCTCCCCCTATGCAGTAGACGTGTCTTCCGGGGTAGAATCCTCTCCGGGGATAAAAAACGCACCTCTCATAAAGGAATTTATAACAAATGCGAAGTGGCAGTAAACCACCCCTTTTATTTCCTGCCCAGCAGCCACATTATGAGAGAAAGAATAATGCTGATAATAATACATGTAGTGAGTGGAAAATAAAAACTGAAATTCTTCTTTTGCACGGCAATATCTCCTGGAAGCCTTCCTAAAAACGGAATTTTGTTTACAAACAAAAACAAGGCGCCGGCAATAATCAGGATAATGCCTGCTATTATCAAAACCTTTCCAAACGAACCAAATTCGCCCATAATAACTCCCCCCCCTTCCCAACCCAAAAAAAACATTATTAACGATTATATTAAAAACCCCTGAGAATGCAAACGCCCGGCGCATACCGCAAAAACACTCACTATCATAATTATTATTTGCAAACTATTTCTTGCCCGATTGCCGGATACTTTGTACAATGCGGCGGAATAGTATACGAGAAGAGGAACTTTTGACGATATTATGAAAGAAACCACCTGCGAAAAATGGATGCGTCTTGCCATAAACAAGGCAAAAGAAGGAATCCTTGACGGCCAAACGCCTTTTGGCGCATGCATAATTAAAGACAATCGGGTAATAAGCTGTGTCCATAACCATGTATGGAAGAATACAGACATTACCGCCCACGCTGAAATTATAGCAATCAGAGAAGCCTGCAAGATATTAAACACGGTAGACTTATCCGGCTGCACGATATATTCCACCTGCGAACCCTGTCCCATGTGTTTTTCTGCGTGCCACTGGGCAAGGATATCAAAAATTATGTACGGTGCCAGTATTAAGGATGCGTTAGCAGTTGGATTCAATGAACTTTCGATTTCCAACGAAGCCATGAAAAAAACCGGAGGAAGCCCTGTTGAAATAAAAGGGAACGTTCTCCTGAAAGAAAATATTGAGCTTTTCTCCTTGTGGCTTAAACAACAGAATAGAAGAATTTATTAAACGGAACCATTCGTAACACGTTAGTTTTTTGAATATAGTTTCAGGACAGGAGAAAAACAGCATATGGATAGTTTTATGCGCGCCGCAATAGATGAAGCAAAACAGGGATTGCTGGAAGGAGGCATACCCATCGGCTCCGTTTTGGTAAAGGACGGGGAAATTATTGGCAGGGGACACAATAAGCGCGTGCAGGAAAACAACCCTATAGCGCACGCGGAAATTGATTGCCTTGTCAATTCAGGAAGGGTAGGGAAATACCGTGGTACAACACTTTATTCCACCCTCATGCCCTGCTACCTTTGTGCCGGAGCAATTGTACAATTTCGTATAAAAAAAATCGTTGTAGGAGAATCGGAAACCTTTAGCGGCGCAAAAGAATTTATGGAACTGCATGGGGTAGAAATCATTGATTTAAACATTGAAGAGTGTAAACAGTTAATGAAAGATTTTATACAAAACAATCCTGAACTGTGGAATGAAGATATCGGAGCGCTGAGGTAGGCTCAAAAGGTTTACAGTTTGTGATTTATCAACTTGAATCGTTAGGCATTATTAACCTATATAAATTTCTGCCCTTGACACCCCCGGATGAATTTATCAAAATGTTATAACATTTTCAGCGTGTTAGATGGATTTTGGATTATACTATTTCGATGTTTATTGATATTTTATATGCTAAAATATCGCAATCTGTGGTCTGCAGACAATTTCTTTTGAAATTTGACTTATGTGCGAAGAACATCGCATAAAAGAACAACGTGTTTAATAGCGTTGTGTTTTCGTTCTTATGCAGAACCCTATAACGGCAACTTATCTTTTAATCTTATAAAGGAATAGTTATGAAAAAAACATGTTTGTTGGTATTGCTTGTTACAATGACGCTTGCTGTTCTTACAGGTTGTGCTCAACTCAAATCTATCACACTTGAAAAAAAACACCCCGAACCTCTTGAATCATTTGTCCCGCAAGATTTAAGCGCAAAATCCCTTAGTATGAAGTATGTACCGAAGATTGAAAGTTTTGTTATCATTTTAGACGCCTCAGCCTCTATGGAAACAGCATATACCGGCATCGTTAATAAAGGGCATCCCAAATTTGACGTGGCCAAAGATATTATATTAAGAATGAACAAAACATTGCCTGAGGTTGATGTAAATAGCGCCCTTGTAACATTTGGGCACGGGTTTTTTACGCCGTTAAAGAAGACATTTATTGTTTATGAACTCACACATCACTCACAAGACCTTTTAGAAAACGCGTTAAATAGGGCAATCTATCCTAAAGGAAGCAGCCCTGCCGGCGACGCTATTGCTGACGCGTCAAATCAACTGCTAACGTCTGTGGGACAAAATGCGGTGATTTTTGTGAGTGACGGCGAAAATTTAATAGGCACTCCCCTGGAGAAAATAAAGAATTTAAAAGAACTGTATGGAGAGAAGACATGCTTTTATACCATTCATGTGGGAAATACCTCTGAGGGGAAAGAGGCGCTCAGAGAACTTGCACGGTTGGCAACCTGTGGTTTTTCTGTAACTGCTGATGAAATTGCTTCCAGCGGGAATATGGCAAACTTTGTTAAAAAAGTATTTTTGACCGCTATTCCTAAACAAGACAGCGACGGCGATGGTGTTTACGACGAAGACGATGAATGCCCGAATACTCCGGAAGGGGCTATTGTGGATTCCAGAGGGTGCTGGGTGGTAAAAGGAGTCGCCTTTGAATATAAGAAATGGGAAATTAAAGAAGAATTTGAATCGAACCTTACCAACATTGTGGATGTTTTGGAAAAAAATCCTGATTTGCAAATAAGAATAGAAGGGCACACGGATAATATCGGTTCAATGAAATACAATATCGACCTTTCCCAAAAAAGAGCGCAGGCAGTAAAAGATTATTTAGTAGAGAAGGGTATTCTTGAATCGCGTATCTCTACGACGGGTTTCGGATTTAAAAATCCTATTGCCCCCAATAATACAGACGAAGGCCGCGCCCTTAACAGAAGGGCTGAAATTGTTCCGATAAGATAGCAATATTAGGGGCGAAGCATTTGCCCGTTTGGGTATGAATTCATTTATGACAATTTACAGCAAATGCTTCGTTCCTACACTATCCGGCAACACGTTTTAGCACAGAAACAAATGGATGAAAAGATCAAATTGGGGATTAGCGCATGTCTGCTTGGTGAAAATGTTCGGCATGATGGGGGACACAAGCTTGACCATTATTTGAAATATACACTTGGCAAATTTGTCCAATGGATTCCCTTGTGTCCCGAAGTGGAATGCGGTCTTCCCACTCCTAGAAAATCAATGCGGTTGGTTGGAGATCCGGAAAACCCTCGCATTCTTACCATAAAAACACATAAAGACTACACTGTTCAAATGAAAAAATGGATCCGCAGTAAGGCGGTAACGCTTAAATATGAAAACATTAGCGGTTTTGTGTTTAAGAGTAAATCTCCAAGCTGTGGCACGCAGGGAATAAAGGTATATCCATCTTCATCTGGCATTTCTGTCAGGAAGGGTATCGGCTTATTTGCCAGGGAATTTATGGAAAAATTTATCTGTGTTCCGGCAGAAGAAGATTGTCATCTTCAGATTCCCGAAAGAAGGGAAATTTTTATCGAAAACGTATTTGTGTTTTACCGGTGGAAGAAATTTCTGAAAGAAGACGGCTCAATCAAGGGCCTTACAACTTTTCACGCAAACCATAAATTATTGATTATGTCCCATAGTGCAGAAACAGTCAAAGGCCTCGGTAAAATGGCAGCTCAACCGGGCGGAACCGGAAAGAAAGATTTATTTGATCAATATTGCAAGACATTAATGGCAGCATTAAAATTAAAAGCAACCGTAAAGAAAAATGTCAATATTTTGCAGCATATTTTGGGGTATTTTAAAAGAGAGTTGTCTTCCTGGGAGAAAAAAGAATTATTGGGGGTTATCGAACAGTATCGCTACAATCAGAGTCCCCTGATTGTACCTATCACTCTTCTACGGCATTATGCTCATAAATATGATAAAGAATACCTGAAATCGCAATATTATCTTAATCCACATCCGATAGAATTTAGACTGCGGAATCACTTTTGATTGCGTAAAATAATTAAATTTAGAGCGAAGAGACTCTTCGCTCTACAACAACAACCTTTAAGAAATCACAATTTATAAACCCATCCGTGTATATCACGACAGCGAAGCCACCGTTCCATTATTATATTGGTGGATTAGGCGCAAAAAACCAGCACATTAATCCACCCAACACTTTTGTAACACCAAATGGAACAACATAGTCTTTCCAAGCATTGTATATTAACCCTGCCAGGGTTGCTTCTTTCATTTATGGTTACAGCAATTCAGGTATCGTTTGTTTTCCCCTTTGAAAGAGGTTTGAGTCTTCTCAGGCTGTGATTGCAATAAGGGCATTTTCTAATAAAAAGATACATAAAAAAGAGCAGAATTGCCCATAACCCTGCCGTAAAGAAAAATAGCATAACATCACCGAAATCCAATTTATGAATTCTCTCCGGTACAACGCGCTTTTCACAATAGCGACAAAAAGCCGTTTCCTGTTTTTTTGCCGATGGTCTGAAGTCAATAACTCTTTTTACATTTTTTAAGGAAATTGTACCGGATATTTTCCTCCCCCATCCAATTCCCTTTAGAATGTGGTTATCGCATTCGTACTTTTTAAAAGCGCTATGTATTTGCTTGCATTTTCCTGCCAGAAATAATTCTATGCGAAAACCTTTCGGGGGCTTCGACCGGTAATATTTTTTTACCAAAAAATGTTCCGGGTCATTTAATATTGCTATGGCAACCGTCTTAATTTTCTCTAAATCTATCATATTTGTTTTCTATGGATGTAGATTATACAATCAATTTATGGTTCTCCAACAACCATAATTTCTGTATCCAGCGAATAGCCTGTTTTTTTTTTCACCGTTTTCTGTGTGTATTGAATCAGCGCCAAAACATCGCTTGCCTTAGCATTTCCCAAATTAACGATAAAATTTGCATGTTTCCTGGAAATTTCTGCGTCGCCAATGCACATTCCCTTCAGCCCCGCCTGTTCTATCAATCTTCCCGCCCCAACATCCTCTATCTTCTTAAAAACTGAGCCGCAACTGGGAAATTCCGGCAATTGAGGCTGTTTTGTTTTACGCCACTCCCGATTCGCTTCCATAACTGATTTTATTTCTGATTTAGGTTTTTGCGAAAGCTGGAAGGTGACATCAAGCACAATATCTTTCTGTTTATGCAAGATACTCGTATCATATCCAAACCGGAAGTACTCGCCATCAACCGTTGTACTATTCCCATCTTCCGCTAAAATACGGCTCTTGCTGACTATTCCGGAAATAAATATGGTATGTTTCCTATCAGGAGATAAAAAATGCAGATTTTGCCATAGCGCGCCGCCTACAGTACTCGGAATATCCACAAAATGCTCAAACCCTGATAGTCCTCGTTGATAGCATAGATTAAGAAGGTTGCCAATAATCGCGCCACTTTCCGCAACCAATTTATTCTTTTCAAGGAAGGTCGTTTTGTTTGCAAGATTTCTGATCACAAGACCGCGAAATCCCTTATCGGTAAATAAGATATTTGCGCCGCAGCCAAGCAGAAAATAAGGGGTTTTTATGCGCTTTGCATCTAATACCACGTGTGTTAATTCTTCGGTGGTATGTACTTCAACAAACCAATCAGCGGGACCGCCTATTTTATAAGTAGTAAAAGGGGCGAGAGGTATGTTTTTTTTCAGGTTTGGTATGCTGAGTACCATTTGTTGTTTTTATTTTACTCTTTCTATAAAAGAGTGTAATTGGTCAGGTTTTAGTATTTGAGAAGAATGAATCGTGCGAGTAGGCAGGTGTTATTTTTTATATGAATCCAGTAAAGCAACGAGGTCTTTGTCCTTTTGCCCTGAGGTTTCAAGGATATTTCTCACCTTCCCGATAAAAGTGTAACCTTCTTCAATTTTATCTCTTAAGAGTAGTTGTACAACCAGTGTGAAGGTAAGTTTTTCGATGATTTTCCCGGCATCTGGTATGTTTAAGGCAAACATTTTTTCTTTTAACTCTAATTTTTGGTAAAGGATATCTACCGAAGGAGTAAGCGTGCCGGTAAAGTCATCAAACAGCGCGTTTTCTTTTTGGAGATTCAGCACGTTGGCGGCAGCATCAATTACGGTAACGGTCATAGGCGCTGGCCCGCAGAGATAAAATACGATATTGGGGTCTGGTGTAAGGTATTTGTTGAGTAGCGGCCCGATAAATCCCTTCTCCCCCTGCCATTGTTGCTCCTGCTCATCGATGTATCCCTGTTTTTTTGCAAGTTGTTTGCCCTCATCGGCAAGGCTCAAAAAGCACTTCTTATCTATTTCATTTAACATGGCAGGGTCGTCATCGCGAAACGCACCTGAGAGTACAGGAATGAATTTAAAATTGGTGTTTTGCATTTGCCACTTTAACCATTTGGGCAAATACATCATTGGAATATCCTGTAGTCGCCTTTCTCCCAGGAAAAATATCGCCTTCTCCTGCCTTCCTTCTATGAACCATTGTTCCAATAACGCCAATATTGGTGCAAGACCTGCCCCTCCAGCCACAAATACCGCAGTGTGTGGTTCTGTTTTCAGAGAAAAATGGCCGTAAGGTCCTGTAAAATGTATTTTTTCACCGAGAAAGAAATTCCACAAACTCTGTTCCTGGATATAGTGATGCACACAACTAGGCCCAATACATGGGGCGCCACCGCTGTCAACCGATCTCGAAGGATCTACCGGGGCCAATCGAACAATGAGCTTTAAAAGGTCTGGTTCGTATGAAGCGAGCGAATACCCTCTGTACATGGTATTCCCCGGCTTATAAGGAATAAATTCTTTCCCAAGATTTTCACACGCCTTCTTTATATGGGTTTCATATTTCTTATAATGTTCCTCCACAAAATCTTCCGGAAGCATCAATTGAATATATTGGCCTGGTTTGTACGGAACAGGCTTAGAAGGCTTGAGCCATATTTCCATTTTATCACTGGTGATCGGAATCTTTTTGACCGCCCTGGCTGTGTATTTTTTTACATGTAGGGCATCTTTTGAAAGATACAAACGAACATCCTTCTCCACACGCACCTGACACGCCAGACGTTCGTAACCATCTCCAATGCCATCTTCAAGAAATTTTTTTGCATTTTCCCGGGAGCGCATATCAAAATGCGGCGTTTCAACGGCCGTATACAAACCGACGTCGGTATAAAGTTTTACTTTACACTGACCGCATGTTGCCATCCCCCCGCACGCTGCCGGGATATTAAAGCCATTGTTTTGTAATAATGCTAAGAGCCTTTCTCCGCCTTCAATATTAAGCTCTTTTTTAAACTCATCATCACTTATAACAGTTAGCTTTTGTTTCGCACCGCGTCCGAAAAACTGGAAGATAATCTCGCACACTAAACTTAGTGCCAATATGAGTACTGCGAGAATACCTGCGCCTAAAAATAAAGGGGTAAGCATGTTTACTCCAACCTAAAAAATACGAATCATTCCAATGCCGGTAAATATAGCGGCCATTATGCCAAGTAAAAGGATTGCTATTGTATCTTCATCCCATGCATTTGTTGGCACAAAGAGACGCTGACGTCTCAACAATGCAAGCCAAACAGTAACCATTAGCCAGTGAAGTCCATACCCAAACGCAGTAATGGTTGAAACCATAAAAGATGTGCCAGTAGGAATGGTAAATGTTGCGCTGGCAAGTACAATACAATTTACGGTAATAAGTTCAAGAAACTGCCCCATTTGTTCATATGCCGTCCGTGCAAATTTTCTCAGCATCACGCTTAATGTTTGCACAAATACGGCAATGGTTACAATAAATACCGTCAGATAGAAGATTTTTTCCAATCGTATTGACATGGATGAATATTTTGCCAAAAAATCGCTTCCCATTATCAACACCTTATTATATACCACCCAGTTTAAAGCAGTAGAAAGCGTCATAACGATAATGACGGCAATCCCCATTTTCCATGCCGCATCTATTTGCCGTGATTTATTTAGCAACGGGCATATACCTAAAAGTTTACTGAGTACTATACCATCAAAGAAAAGGGCATTTAGTAATATTGGCAAAAAAATAAGAAACTGAGTATGCAATGTCGGGCTTGTACGAATGTGCACAATGATACTTATAAACAAACATATGCCCAGCCCGATGGTAATTAACGTTTTTCGGGAAATTTCGAACTTTGAACGCGGGGCGGGAGCAGGGACTTCCCGGGTCTCAGCAGCAGCGCATTCACACGAAGTCGCTTCCTGATAGACAATCCTTGCCTTGAGCAAGAAAGGACGCATCAGGAGGCGAAATCCCGCCAATGCGAAAAATCCTCCCACGGGAGTTATCATCAACACAACGCGGGGAAACGCTTCCGGAAGTACGGAAAAGCCCATAATTGTGCCAAAACCTAACGGTTCCCGCAGAAAGGCAAGCAATACCAGCGCAAACGCATATCCCATACACGCCTTTAAAATCTTTTTCTGTGCTTCCCAGAATTGTAACGTTAAGCCTTCAGAAACTGCGGCAAGTACTAAACAATTCGTGGTAATAAGGTCGATGTACGCCCTGATACTAGCAGCCACCTCCGGCACAAACGCCTGGGCAAAGAGCGCAAAAATGGTCACAAACACCGACACAATAATCATTAAAAGCGAAATCTTGTGGTGTGTTCCCGCTATGGATATTAATCTTCGAAATGGATAAATTAAGGAAAAACTCCCCATTGCAACAAACAACACACCAAGTCCCATCGTCAGAGAATTTTCGAGTTTATTCGTTACCGCCAAAGCAGAACAGAACCCTAAACCGGCGCCTGCGGTTAAAATAAGATTGTCTCTTAAGAAAAATTTAGAAGTTTTTCGTATATGTCGCTTTAGTCCTACCATTTCTGTTCTCCGGATTTTCCCCAAAATTCCTGTACTGCGTCATTGATAAACACCTCAATACCTCTGCTCGTATTGGTAGCACCGGTTATAGCATCAAATTCATTATCACCCGTGGCTTTCCGCTCCTTAACCATCTTGATTTGCGGTTTTAATTTCATTCCAATAAATTGTTCTTTAAACATATCTTCCGTCATTCTTCCACCAAGTCCCGGAGTCTCGCTGTGATCCAATACTTCTATCCCTTTCAGCGTTTCCATGTCGGGTTTCAGGCAAATAAACAAAGACATGGCGCTTGATTTATTATATCCATATCCTATCCTTGACCAGATAAACCCTACCCCTTGCAATTCCCCGTCTTTTATGAATTTATATACCTTCCCCTCTTCTTCGCTTTTTGCCCCGGCAGCTTCGGTTTCTTCAACGGTTATCGAAGTATCAAATACTTCCCTTATATTATCTTTATCATACCCTTTGATAGTAAAACCCATGATGGTTTTTTCAGTTGTACGGTATGGAATTCCAAAGATATCAAGAACAGCACGTTTTTCCTTTATTTCATGATATGCGGCAATTTTCGGCGCTGTATAAAAATATACCAAAAACAATCCGGTACACGGAATAAACGCAATGAAAATGATCGAGAAAATACGGAGTATAAATGTCTTAAATTCTTCCATAAATTATGTCTTGCTAAAACTTTGTGGTAGTTAAATTAGTGGTTGTAAACTATTTTGCCGTTATCTTTTGTTATTTCAGGTGCGGTATCTTATTTTTACCATCAACGATTGAATGGGTATTGCAAGCAAATTCATAAGCAATATAGCATACATTGCCCCCTCAGACAGTGTGGTATAATTCCTTAGCAACACAGTAATAAATCCACACCCTATGCCATATATCCATTTCGCCTTCTGATTATAGGTTGCTGTAATAGGATCTGTAATCATATAAAAAGCGCCCAATACTAACCCTCCGCTCAGGAGCTGAAAAACAGGCGGGGCAACATTTTCCTTTGACAGGAGTGAAAACATACCTGAAAAGATAAACACGCTGCCAAAATAGGACACCGGCAATCGCCAGTTCGCAACCTTCATTTTTACAAGCCATATACCTGACAGTATAAGCGCCAAACGGCAAGTTTCTCCTAAAGAGCCATTCGCAGTGCCTATGAGCAGGGAAAGATAAGAAGTAATGGTGCCATCCGCCTTAAACTCGGAAAGAGGGGTAGCGTGTGTAATGGTATCAAGCCCATACCGCAAGGTATGAAGATCAGGTATGCCAGCAAAAGGCATCTGGTAGCCTGTCGCCAAAAGTGACGGGAAACATATTGTCAGGAACAAGCGGCTAAATAGCGCAGGATTCACCAAATTGTGCCCGACGCCTCCCAATATATTTCTGAAGATAATGGCCATTGCCGCGCCTAAACCTATCAGCCAGAGAGGCGCCTGTGGGGGCAGAATGGCGGGAACGAGCAGGCACGAAACAAACCCTCCCTCACTAATGTGATCTTCTTTGGCAATGATTGCCCATATCACATCAACAGCAAACACACCAACAACAAAAGAAACTAGCAGCTTAGAAATTACACACTGCCAGCCATAGAAATAAATACCAGGAAGTACCCATCCTATTGTCAACGCAATAAGCACAGCACCCATAAACTTTTTTGTGTCCATGTTATTTCGGATAAAGGGCTGTGTCTGCGCTGTATGTTTGGAACTGCGCAACAAACCGTCAAACGCTTCAAAAATTGCCCCAAAAAGGAAATTGACGGTTCCGTGGGTATGGATAAAGGTCTCTATCCTGTCAAGATTCTTATTAAGTGGCGGTTCGAATTTATTGAGTAATTTCTTCATGATTTTGTACATCCGGCGATTTACATTCCTTGATGATCCGCAACAATTCAATTTTAGAAGGGCATGCAAAACTGCACAGACCGCATTCAATGCATTTTTCTATATCGTAACTACGCACCTTCTGTTTTTCTCCTCTGTTATAGCCCTGGTAGTACAAAGCAGGTTCTAAATTAACAGGGCAAATATCATCGCAGAAGTTACAATACACGCAGGCTCGTAATTCCCCAAGCAAATTAGTGGTAAAATGCAGTCTGTCCGTGTTGATCATAGGAAACATCACCTTCTTATCCTGCGCCGCGAGGACAACTATGTCATTTACCGTCCAGTCAATTTTTTGAGCAAAATCTTTAATTTCCATTCCTCTTAACGGACCGTTTATAAACACACGATAAGGGGCGGTCTCCTTCACCCTGTTTTTTAGTATTTTTTCAAGGGTTGTTCCCAACTGCACATTGATAAACTCATTTTCCTTAAGGCCTGTGCCCGAAAGGGCAATAAAGCGGGAATTTACACTCTTATTAAGAATGCGGCTTTTATGGATTGCTAATGCCGTTTGTGCGTCGAAAACGAGAATACCCCGGGACAGCGTATCCTGCCCAAAGTTTATATCTTTGTTTAAGATGGCTTTGGATAATACCACAGGGTCATCGTAAGGATATTTCGCATCTATAACAAAAACTTCCAACCATTCGTTCATAGCCGCGTATTCTTTTGCTGCTGAAATATGTTCGGTTTCGTTATAGGAGATAACAACAGAGCATTTCGCTTCAGGGAAGAGGATAGTCTGTAGCTCTTTTATTTTATCGAGGAAAACCGTTGTTTTATGTCCCAATGTTACCCAATTAGGTAATGCCCATGGTTCCGTGGGGCATAGGGTAACAATGATTTGTTTCACCAATTGTTCCGATGGCAGGGTAAAATTGAATACTTCAGGGGGGGTGTCAGACGAAATTTCCTCAATAATATTACAAAAACGTATCTTGTAGGCGTCAAAAAGATTTACGCCACCCTTGAAAACCATATTTTGCTTTTTTCTGATCACTTTCTTACTTTTCAAATAAAATAGAAGCTCTTAGAAATTCCGTAAAAGTGTCCGGATAAAATATCAATCCGGACATCAGAAGTCAAGGCAATATTTAAGAACTAAATTATGCCGCCGATTGAACGAATGAAAACAAAATACATTATCATTCAGGTAAAATCCATTATTTGCTTATATCAATAATAAGCGGTATTTCTCCGCAATCAGGGAATTTATGGCACTTTACACATTCTGACCATATTTTTTGAGGGAGCTCCGCTTTTTCTATCCTGCAAAACCCGCATTTCTCAAAAAATTCCGGTGAATACGTAAGAACGAACATCTTGGCGATGCGGAGTTCCTTTGCCTCCTGCATACACGCCGATACGAGTTTTCGCCCTATCCCTCTCTGCTGGTGTGAACCCCGAACTGCCAATGATTTTATTTCCGCAAGGTCTTTCCAAAAAATATGCAAAGCGGCGCAACCAATTAATTGGGTATCCTCCATAAATACATAAAAATCCCTTATATTTTCGTAAAGCTCACTGAGTGAACGCGGCAACATTTCATCCTTTGACGCGAAACCGTTGATAAGCTTATATATCTTCTCTACCTCTTCTATTGTTGCTTTACGCAATATTAGTTTTTTTTCTTTGTTATCAGCCGAGGACATTGTATTTTCTCACCCTAAAATCTACGCCCAATTCCGTTGCAATTTTTCTACATTTCTCTATATCAATACCGGGAATTTCTACAACAGAGACCTGAACATTTGGAATAACCTTTTTCGCATCTTTAACGAACTGTATCATAGCAAAATAGGCCTTCTCGCCAAATACCGGTTTGCAGATCGCAGCATATTTTTCCGCAGTTTCCGCATTTAAACTGATGCAGATGGTATCAATAAGGCCTTTTAATTCATTCGCTATTGGCCTGCCATTGATAAGATCCCCATGGCCGTTTGTATCTAGCCGGATGCGTTTCCCTTTTGATTTTAAATCCGCAGCAACGGCTTTTAAAACTTCCAGCCGTTCGGTCGGTTCTCCATAACCACAAAATACCACTTCATCATATCTGCCAGGGTCTCCTATCGACTGCAGTACTTCTTCAATTGTCGGTTCCCGCTTTAAATGCAGATTATGCCCCTTCACAAAGGGATAGGTCGTCCTCATGCAAAATGAACACTCCATAGAGCATCGGTTCGTTAAATTTATGTAGAGAGAATTTCTGATAGCATAAGCTATTTTCCCCTCCAGGTCAGGCTCCCCTATGCCGAATAATGTGTACGCATTAAAAGAAGTAATGCGTGCAATATCTTCGGGGGAAAGCCCGTATATTTCAGCAAAAACGGGGATAACGAAGGATAAATACGACGGTTCATTACGCTCCCCTCTTTTAGGGTGAGGTGATAAAAAAGGACAATCTGTCTCCAAAAGAAGTCTTTCGACAGGAACAGTTTTGGCAATATCCCTCAAATTTTGCGCATTTTTAAAGGTAATAGGCCCGGCAAAAGACAAAAACAAGCCCAGATCCAGGCATGCCTTTGCCACTTCAGCCGTTCCGCTGAAACAATGAACAACCCCCTTTAATGCACCGTTTTTATATGCATTCAGAATTTTTAAACAGTCATCACTGGCTTCGCGGCAATGTATTATCACCGGAAGATTATGCTTTTGGGCAAGCGCAAGGTGTTTACCGAATAATACTTGTTGGTCTTCATGGGAACTCTTGTTACGGTAATAATCAAGACCCGTTTCCCCTACCGCAACTATTTTTGATTCACCAAACAACGACTCCAGTTCATGCCATGTTTGTTCTGAGACTTTTGAGGCCTCATGCGGATGGATTCCAACGCTTGCATAGATATTTTCAAAACGATGCGCTAATGCAATGCTCTTTTTACTCGTAGAAACGCTTGTTCCCACATTAATAATACTTCCAACGCCCGCCTCTCCGGCTCGCAATAAAACAGCGTCCAAATCTGTTTTATATTCCGGAAAATCAAGATGTGCGTGAGTATCAATAATCATCATATTTTTGTAAACGCATTTTTATAGAGTGTAATTGCAGGATGTTTTTTTGCAGGTGGGTAAAAAACAGAAACTACATCAAAACGCAAATCTATGCCCTCTACTTTTTTTTCAGCAATATAGCGGGAAGCCATCTTTATAATTTGCTTTTTTTTTGCTTCTGTTACGGCTAATTCAGGAGGTCCGTAACTATCGGATCCACGCGTTTTTACTTCTACAAAAACAATGTAACCGCGGTCATAGCAAATAATATCAATTTCTCCGGTCTTACGCCGGTAATTCCTCTGTAGTATCTTATATCCCTTTTTTTTCAGAAATTTCGCGGCGACAACTTCTCCCTTTTTACCGAGAGCTTTTTTGTGCGGTTGTACGTCACTGGTTTTTTTGAATATATTTTTGAAAGAAAAAAGGTGACATCTTAGTTTTTTGAAAAATCCTTCCATGGGTTAAACCCTATGCTTCACAGACTGGGCCAAATACGTAATTTTATACTATTCCTCGATATTCATTCCCTGCTTTTTAGGAAACAAGATCATTTGACCAGGTCTGTTCAGCATATGGAATACCTGTATATACTCACTCCACCCTTTTTTCTTTCAACCTGATACCCTTACTGGTTCTGTCCCTCATGTAATACAACTTTGCACGCCTTACTTTTCCTGATTTTTTTACCTTCACATCCAAAACCTTTGGGGAATGGATGGGGAAAACACGCTCTACGCCTTCTCCCTGAACAATGCGTCTTACGGTAAAGGTTTCTCGTATCCCTCCGCCATTTTTTGCGATTACCAATCCGCTAAATATCTGCGTACGTTCCTTTTCTCCTTCTTTGATTTTGATCGTAACGTCTACCTGATCACCAACAGAATATTTTGGTATTTCTGCTTTCATGTGTTCTTTTTCTATTACATCAATAACATTCATGGCCACACTCCTCATATTATTACAGGGTAAATATAATACTATTTCTTGTTTAATAAATCGGGCCTTTTTTCCCGTGTCCTTTTTTCAGCTAAAGATCTTTGCCATTCCTTTATTTTTTGATGATGACCCGAACGTAATATTTCCGGAACTTTCATGCCTCTGTATTCAGCAGGCCGGGTATATTGAGGATACTCCAATAACCCGTTATGAAAAGATTCTTCGGTTATTGAGTTCTTATCTCCCAAAACACCGGGTACCAGACGAACTACCGCGTCAATAACTACCATTGCCGATAGTTCTCCACCTGAAAGAATATAATCGCCGATGGACAACTCAAACACATCAAGGCCGGTCCTGATTCTTTCGTCAAACCCTTCATAGTGGCCGCATATCAACATAAGATACGCCTCTTTTGCCAATTCTTTAGCAATAGCTTGTGTAAAACAACGCCCTTGCGGCGTTAGTAAGATTTTTTTAGCAGATATGTTAGTTTGCCGCTCAATCGCTTCTACCGCATTGAAAACGGGTTCCGGCTTCATTACCATCCCAGGCCCCCCGCCATAGGGTCTGTCATCTACACAACGTTGATTTTCCGCATAGTCTCTGATATTGAAAATATTGTATTGTACAAGGGCCTTTTCTCTGGCGATTTTCAAGATACTATGCCCCAGTACGTTTTCAAAAATACCGGGAAACAATGTCAGAATATCAATGCGCATGTATTATTTTTTAAACGCAATACCAAGTTTTTTAAATATGCTGGCAACCGTTTCCGTTGGTTTTGCCCCAACGCTCAGCCAGTAATCAACTCTCTCTCTCTTCAGAGTCACCTGTTTTTCGTTATTTGATTCCATAGGATCATAAGTGCCTAAATTTTCAATAGCCATGCCATCCCGTTCCTCATGTGCATCAAACGCGCCAATTCGGTAAAAGGGCCTATTTTTACGTCCCATTCGCATCATCCTGATTCTTACTGCCATTTTTTCTCCTTTTAGATAAAATTACCGTATCATACCCTTGCCAAAGGGCATACCCCCGGGAAACATCCCCTTTTTCTTCAGCCCCTTCTCGTTTCCCTTAAAATGTTTCATTAGTTTTTTCATCGATTTAAATTGTTTAAGCAGTTGATTAACATCCTGAACGGTCGTCCCGCTGCCTTTGGCTACGCGCTGCCTTCTGCTTCCATTTATCATATCGGGGAGCAAACGTTCCTGAATCGTCATTGATTTGATAATCGCTTCAACCTTTTCTAATTGTTTTTCGTCAAAATTAAGTCCGTCCATCTTGTTCCCCAAACCGGGAATCATACCCATGATTTCTTTGATTGGGCCCATTTTTTTTATCTGCTGAAGCTGCGTGAGAAAATCTTCCAGGCTGAGCGTATCACTTTGTATCTTACGGCTAAGGTTCTGCGCTTCCTCAAAATCAATGGCCTGCTGTGCGCGCTCCACCAGTGAAACTACGTCGCCCATTCCCAGTATTCTGGAAGCCATCCTGTCCGGATGAAACTCCTCAAGACGGTCGAGTTTTTCGCCAATGCCAACGAACTTAATAGGTTTTCCCGTAACCGCCCTTATTGAAAGAGCCGCACCGCCCCGCGTATCACCATCAAGTTTAGATAAGATCACCCCGTCAAAACCTAATTGCTCATCAAATTCCCTGGCGCTATTTACCGCGTCCTGACCTGTCATTGCATCACAAACAAAATATATCTGATCGGGTGTGAGTGTATCTTTTATTTCCCGCAATTCAAGCATCAGTTCATTGTCAATGTGTAATCGCCCTGCAGTATCTAAAATGACCACATCATGTCCGTTTTCTTTTGCATATTTTATCGCTTCACTACATATCTTTATTGGTGGTAAATCTTTTTCAAAATATACCTGTATATCCAGTTGCCTGCCCAGCGTCTTTAATTGTTCAACAGCCGCCGGGCGTTGTATATCCGCTGCGGCAAGCAACGGCTTTTTTCCTTTCGAAAGCATCAGCCTGGCAAGTTTACCAGCCGTTGTTGTTTTACCGCTGCCTTGCAAACCCACCAACATCACAACCGTCTGCCCCCCTTCTCTGAAAGGAATAGAGGTATCAGACTCCCCCATCAATTTAATCAGTTCGTCGTGGACAATCTTGACCACCTGCTGGCCCGGCGCAACACTTTTAATTACCTCTTCACCCACAGAACGCTCGGTAACCTGCTTAATGAAGTTTTTTACTACTTTATAATTAACGTCCGCCTCAAGCAATGCCAGACGCACTTCGTGCAAACCGTCCTTAATATTTCCTTCGGTTAATCTTCCCTTCCCGCGGAATTTACCAAGAACACCTTCCAAACTATTTGTGATTGATTCAAACATAGTCGAACGATTTCAAAATAATACTTACCTTATTAAAACAGTGGCCATCCTAAAACCTAATTTAAATTTAAAAATATTTAAAAATAAATCTTTGACGTTTCCTTTTACCGCTTTACGTAATTACATAGTATAATTTTACTGATTCGCAATAGCAAGATAACAAAATAATACTATAAATTTTTCATTTTATAAAATAATACAAAATATTCAAATGAATTTTATGAATACCGTATAAGACAAAATGGAGTTTAGCTATGTAAGTATGGGTGTGCAGTACGTTTGATTTTACGGTTAAGTCGAATATTTCTATTGCACAAGATTTGTTGGTTTGCTAATATTTTCCGTTTGTGTTAATATATTTTGTATTATTTTTTTTATATTTGCAGGCGCTTTTTTATTGAGGAGATAACGTAGCAATGAAAAGCAGTATTCATCCAAATTATGTAGAGACAGTTGTAACATGTGGATGCGGGGAAACATTTAAAACCAGAGCCACAAAACCTAAAATAGCAGTAGATATATGCTCAAAATGCCACCCGTTTTATACGGGGAAACAAAGATTTATTGATAGTGCCGGCCAAATTGACCGCTTTAACAAACGATTGAAAAAGAGCAAAATAATTCAAGACCCGGGTACAACAAAATAATAGTGCTATTTGATGAATAATAACTTATTAAAAAGATTGGAAGATATGCAAAAACGGTATAACGAGCTGGAAAACTTGCTTGCCGACCCGCAGGCTGTCGCTGATTCCGGCCGTTATATGTCTCTCATGAAAGAGCACGGATGCCTTTCCAAAATAGTTCATAAATATGCCCAGTTGACAAAAACCTACACAAGAAAACAGGAGGCGGAAAACCTGTTATCTGACGGGGAATTTGCAGATATGGCACGCATGGAACTGGATGAACTGGAAGACCAGGAAAAGGCAATTATGGATGAAATCAAGGAATTATTTATTACCGAAGACAAAACCGCCAATAAAAACGTTATTGCTGAAATCAGGGCGGGAACCGGAGGAGAAGAGGCAGCCATTTTTGCGGCAGATCTGTTTCGCATGTATATTAAATATGCTGAAAGACAAAATTGGAAAACAGAGCTGTTTGATTACAACGAAACTGATTTAGGTGGTTTCAAAGAGGTCACCTTTTCCATAGAAGGTCGTAATGTTTACCAGAAATTACGTTTTGAAAGCGGCACACATCGTGTTCAGCGGGTACCGCAAACGGAAGCAAGCGGCAGGGTTCATACTTCAACAGCCACGGTAGCCATCCTTCCTGAAGTTGAAGAGGTAGAAATTGACATTAATCCGGCAGATATCCTGATAGAAACATTCCGTGCCTCCGGGCCAGGGGGACAAAAGGTAAATAAGACGAGTTCCGCCGTCAGGATTACCCATATCTCCACCGGTATTGTTGTAAAATGTCTCGATGAAAAATCACAGCATAAAAACAAGGCAAAAGCAATGCGCATACTACGAAGCCGCTTGTATGAATCGATTGAAGAAAAAAACCAGCTTGAACGGGATCAAGTAAGGAGAATTCAGATAGGAACCGGAGACCGTAGCGAAAAAATTCGCACGTATAATTATTCGCAAAACAGGGTCACCGATCACCGGATAAATTTTTCCGTGTATAATCTTGAACATGTCATGCTGGGATATTTGGACGAAATTATTGCTGCCCTTGCTAACCACTACCGGGAAGATCAATTAAGACAGTTAATCACAAGTACATAACCACGTTAAAATATCCCGGAAAATAAAGGGTTCCCTTTAATACCTTTTTTAATAACAATTTAGTTTTTTGAAAAATCCGTCCATGCGTTAACCCGTTCTTCCGCATGGGGAATAGCAGAGAGGTATTTTCTCACGTGAAACCTTCTTTTCCTTTTGTTTCAAATCCCAATGACAAAAGTACTAAAGGAGAAAACAAGACGCCCACAACCAAAAACACCGTCGGAAATATCATCCAATGGGCAACAAGGGAATTGCAACGTTCCGGCATTGATACTCCCTGTTTGGACGCAGAGGTTATACTGTCACATCTGCTGAACTGTGACCGCATACAATTCCATACACACCCCGACAAACCCGTACAACGCACAATAGCATCACGCTATAAAAAGGCCGTTCAGAAAAGAGCCAAAAGGGTACCGCTCCAATACATTACCAACCATGCAGAATTTATGTCCTTAGACTTTTATGTTGACGAAAGGGTACTTATACCGCGTCCGGAAACGGAATTACTCGTGGGAGCGGTTATTAAAAAGGCGAAATGTTTCAGCCATGAAAATGAAATTGTAATCATTGACATCGGAGTTGGAAGCGGGAATATTGCAATTTCCCTTGCAAAAAACATAAGCGCTGCGGGAATAATTGCAATAGACATTTCCCCTGAGGCGTTGGATGTCGCCAAAATGAACGCACTAAAACACCATGTGCAGAACAAAATTACGTTCCTCTGCGGCAATATATATGAACCCTTACAATCATGCGGCATTAAAACAAAGGCACATTTCATCGTATCAAACCCCCCCTATATAGCTTCCACTGAATTATCCGAGCTGCAACAGGAAGTAAGGGATTATGAACCGTACACCGCTCTTATCAGCGGCAATAGCGGTTTGGAAATGTTTGAACGTATCCTGGCAGAAACAAATTCGTGGCTAAGGCCGGCAGGTTTTCTCCTTTTGGAAGTAGCCGAAAAACAGGCGCGTCAGGTCATAAAAATAATAAAAAATACAAACATCTTTACATCAATACAGCGCATAAAAGATTACCAGAACATATCACGCATCATCATTGCACAAAGGGAGGACAACATTGGACAAGATCGTAATTGAAGGTGGACATCGTTTGGAAGGAAAAGTACGCATAAATGGCGCAAAAAATGCAGCATTACCTATTATGGCTGCATGTTTATTACTCCATGGCCCATCGCGTATAAAAGGAATACCCAATATTGTCGATATTCAGACGCAGATAAAAATATTGAAAAATCTTGGGGGAGAAATCCGGCACATCGAAGACGGTTCTCTTGAAATAATATTTAGGGATGGCGAGCATAAAGAAAAGATTACGGCGCCTTACGATTTGGTAAGAAAAATGAGGGCGTCCGTCTGTGTTCTGGGCCCACTACTCAGCAAACGTGGTAATGCAAAGGTTTCATATCCTGGAGGATGTGTTATCGGGCAACGTCCTATAGATTTACATTTGAAAGGACTTCAGGCACTGGGCGCTAAGATTGAAACGGATGAAGGATATGTAATCGCCTCAGCAGGCACACTGAAAGGCACACGTATTTCTTTAAAAGGGCAATACGGTACAACGGTACTAGGGACATGCAATGTCATGACCGCTGCTGTACTGGCAGAAGGCACAACGATAATTGAAGATGCGGCTTGCGAACCTGAAGTGCAGGATCTTGCTTATTTCCTTAACAAAGCCGGCGCTAAGATTTCCGGCATAGGAGGCAGCATACTCACCATTGAAGGCGTTAAGGAATTGCATGGTGTGGACTATGAAATCATACCTGACAGAATAGAGGCAGGAACATTTATGATTGCCGGGGCGATAACGAAAGGAGAAATTACGCTGGAGAATGTCAGGAACGATCACCTTGTCGCAACAATCGAAAAATTGCGCGAAATAGGCGTGGAAGTAACTGCAAATGGCAATACCGCCGTGGTGAAAAGCAATAATACCTACCGGCCCGCCAATATAACAACAATGCCATATCCAGGCCTGCCCACTGATATGCAGGCACAATTTATGGCCTTGCTTTGTACAATATCAGGGAAAAGTGTAATTGCCGAAAAAATATTCCCAGACAGATTTATCCACTCCGCGGAATTAAGAAGAATGGGGGCAGATATTCGGGTAGACGTCCCGTATGCCACAATAAACGGCTCCCCTTTTCTTTCGGGTACTCACGTCATGGTTTCTGACCTCCGTGCCGGCGCCGGGTTAGTGCTAGCAGGTCTTGTGGCAAAAGGCACAACCCACATCCACCGTATCTACCATTTGGATAGGGGATATGAACAGATAGAGAAACGTCTGTCTCAACTCGGCGCTCATATAACACGAGTAAGCGAATAAAATATTTTCTACTACTTTTTATCCATTACAATATTTTTAAACACGGTGGGAAGAAAAGATTGGAACGAGTTATGGTCTTTTTTTAAATTTTGCAAAAAATCGGGAATGATCCCTTCCTAATTTCCGAACAATCAAAAGAACCGATACAAATTCTTCAAGGATATAGACTTGACCCTTTGCCTTCTTCTTGTAGTGAAAAGTGTAGGTGATGTTAAACCATCTCATAAATTTACTGAGATTTGCAAGGGGTGTTTCTAAAAGCAGATGGAAATGATTATCCATGAGGACGTAACAATACAGGATGATATTATATGTTTTCAGCCCATCATTCAACAACTCAAGAAAGACGTCCTTATCGTGGTCATCCCTGAATATTGACTTCCGTTCGTTACCACGACAGGTTACATTGTATAAAGCATCTTCGTATTGTATTCGTAATAGTCTTGCCAGTACAGCATTATTGCATAAATAAATTCTTTGTAAATAATAAAGATTTGACCCCTCGTGCCATTTCATACTACCCTAGTTTTTCCGGAAACTTAAAACCGATATAAGTACCTGAACTAATTCCCATAAGCGCCAAAAGTTCTTTAGGAAATTCTGGCATTGTGAGGACATTCAGCACTGAAGAAATGAAAATAATCCCAAGGACAACTGTCCATGCGGCTATCTGAAACCGATAAAAACTAATCCCATTTGCATCACTAAGTATATCTGTGAAAAATCCTTCTGAGGGCACAGAATTTACCGTAGAATTAAGACTTTTAATCTCATTTGTAATTTGATTTAGCCGAACTGTTTTTTCTGACAATTCTTTTTTAAGATCACTTAGTTTCTTTGGCGGTGGATTTTTATTGATAGTATTAGTCCTTCTTCAAGCGTAATTTTTTAAGCCGAGAGAGGTAAGGTAGGTTGAAATGCCCGAATTTACTGGTTAAGATGGTGATATGTAAAAATTCCAATAACCAGAAAAAGGGGCATTTCAGATGA
>NZ_JBDIWA010000036.1:0-35968 GCF_039794105.1 Candidatus Kuenenia sp. | reverse complement strand
TGCTGGTAAATTACGTTTAACTCGGCATTGATTATACCACCTAACTTATTGTTAATCAAGATGATATATCGTTTTTTTGCGATGCTTTTCTTAACTTAATGACATTGGGTTGCAAACCTGAACCCGCGAATGAGTTCACCCACCCCTTAATCCCCTCCCAAGAGGGGACTTTTTGTATTCCCCTGCTTGAGAGGGGCCAGGGGTGTGTCCTTTTCAAATACTGGGACGATCCGGAAGGGGCGAACTGTTACCTGTTTCCTAATATCCAATACGCGCCGCCGCTAAATACTGCGGCAACAGGCAAGGTTATGAACCACGATAAAAGTATTTCCAGCGCTTTGCGAATGTTAGCACGCCTTGTAATTAACCCTATGCCAAAAAGAGCGCCTACGGATACGTGTGTTGTGGATACCGGCATCCCAAGCTTAGTGGCAAATATTACAAGAATACTGGTGGCAAGGTTTGCTGTAAAGCCCTGACCGTGGTTTAATTTTGTGATTTTATTACTCATGGTTTCAGCCACTTTTCCGGCATTCAAAAGCCCTCCGGCAGCCATTCCGGCAGCAATAGCCAGCATGCCCCAGTGTATTGACAAACCTTTAACCAATAATAAGAGCGCTACAATCTTTGGCGTATCATTAAGACCCCGCGCAAAGCTGACAACCCCGGCAGAGAAGAAATGCAAAGTATCCAGCAATTTCTGGCTATTTATGCCCAGAAAACGTCCATGGTAAATTTCCTGACAGTTTTCTTCTGTGTCAATTGCAGCGCTGATAGTATTACCGTATTTTACGCTCAGAGCAGGAGCGGGCGTACATGATGGAATCGCTTTTCTCTGTTCACCAACACAAAGGCACCATTCCTTAGTTATGCTGGAGCGGATGCGCATATCCCGGAAGATAATATAAAGAATACCGCCAAGAGCAGTCGCAATAACAGGGCTAAGTAAAAGCGGCAGGAAAAAGGCGCTGCCCAGAACGGCAAAATTAACCTGCGTACCTACGGCTACAAAACCAGCGCCGACCAGGGCGCCTGTCAGGCTATGAGTGGTTGAGATTGGAAACCCTGTAATCGTTGCAACCATAACGGTAATGGCAGCGCCAATCGCCACTGCTGTGAGGAATTCAGGAGCAGAGGAGATAGTTTGGGGAACCAAGCCTTTACCGGAAAAGGTCTTCACAAGTCCGTATGCAACGAATATAGAAGCCAGAGAACCTGCAAATGTTGCAATAGTCGCCCACCAGATTGCAAATTTATAATTTGTGGTTCTACTGCCAAAGAGAGTAGCAACTCCTTTAAAGTTGTCATTAGCTCCATTTGAATATGAGAGAAAACACGTAGCAAGAAAAAGGATTATTAAGATTGTCATCAGAAATCAATCTCCACTTTCAGGGAATCAAGAAACTTATTAAATGACGTAAAGAGTTCCATTACACCAAGCGCCTCAACAATTTCCGAGTCAGTAGCGCCTCTCTTCCTTAGCTCTTCAAATTCTTCATCGGTTATCTTGTTGGGGTCTTTATTAGCCTTTCTGACAAATGCTATCAGCGAGCGTTCCTTTTCCGTAAACATTGATTTTTCGATCTCGTTCTCAATTATGTTAATTTCTTTTTCCGTCACACCGATGGATTTGAGAGCAGCCGTGTGAGCAGCCACACAATATGCACAGCCATTATCCATTGAAACCAGAAGGGCAATAGCTTCCTTTGTTTTCCTGCTCAAACTCCCTTGCATCATTACCGCCTTTACCTTGTTCCAGTTGGCTTTCAATAACGGTGGAAAATGCGAGTAGGTCTTAAATAAATTTGGAACCATGCCAAAAGCATCCTCAATTTCAGTAAATATCTTCTGCGCTTCAAAATCATGCTTCAGGACTTGTTCTCTCCCTATAAACGAAAGTCTTGCCATCATTCACCTCCATGTAATTTTCTCTTTATAATGTGTCAGACTGCTTCATATATCCTTTAGTATAAACCCTGTATTTTTAATCCTGTTAGATTTATGTCCCGGAAATTAAATCTTGTACGATTCCCCTTAATTGGACTAAAATATGTTGAATTTATGTTTTTAATGTGCGTCAAGTATCGAGTACCGATTTTAAATCCTTCTTCTATTTCACTATTTTTGTTCGTTTAAACCCCAATTGTAATCGAGATATTTTATGGTAACTTTGTTGTTCCTGATAAATTCTGCATCGTCCGGATTTAAATATCTTGCAATATACGCTTCCATCTTTTCCCCATTTTGAAGAAAATCTCCCTCATACCATTTAAAGATGGACGAGAGATACAGAATGCCCTTTTCTCTATCCAGATAATTTTTGCTTTTGTCATTTAAAAAGGATATTGCCTGAGCCTCCAGTTGTTGCTCCAGTTTTTCCGCCCTGTATGCCTCTGGTAATAATTTTGGGCAGCTCATCGATGCGCAATTAATGGCAAAATGTACCCTGGGTTCCCGGAAAGCCTCCCTGAGTTTTTCATCTTCCAGTTCCTTCAGGGTAATTGTCCCGTGTTTTGTCTTAAACTTTTTTCGTTTAAAAAAACTGTGCGGTAACCATCCTGCGTCAAGGACGCTTTTGATAGGATATTCTTCCAATACTCCCTGTAGAACAAACGCATTATACGCGTTTATCCAGAAGGCCATACGGTGCTTGTCCGTTGGCAGTGTACCAGGGTCTTTACTGGAAAGATATGCAATGTATTTCATAAAACCCTTATCTTCCTTTAATTCTTTATAAGAAACCAAACCATCCTGTGAGACATAACTACTCAAAATACCATCAAAGACGTAGTCCGGATCATCATTTTCAGAGGCAAAAACAATGAACGACATTCCATTAACTATTATCATCACAAGAATCAATATGCGAAACTTCATTTTATACTCCTTTCCGTAAGATTTCACCACAGAGTGACACACCATGCCGCTGAAGTAAGTTCGATTGTGGCGGAGATAATACTCATTCCCTCCCATTATTTTTCTGCATTGATGGACATGGGATAGTTCCATATGAACAGAATACGCAACAATGCCCTTTTTTGGGCCTTAGTCTTGATTTACAATTTTCACATTCATAAAAATATTGACACGCATCAGTAGGCATTGTTTCTTCTTTCTGATGTCCACAATCCGGGCAGGTAATTACAGATTGTAAAATTATTTTTTTCTTCAGCTTCATTTTATTGCTCCAAATTTTTTATGACTTTAAGAAATTCCCTGGGATTGACAAAACCGGTAATAGTTTTATCCCTGAGTGCATTTCCATCCCTGCCTACAAATACGATGGTGGGCAAGCCAACAATCCCATACTTATCCCAAAGTTGTTTAATCTTTGGATCGTTACTATTGGTACAATCAATCTTAATATTCACAAATCTCTTTGATTCCCTGATAACTTCCGGATCAGTATACGTAAGCTTTTCAAACTCCATACAGGCTGCGCACCACGACGCCCAGAAATCAATCATTGCCGCTTTACCCTCGTCCCTTGCCTGTTTAAGTCCTTCTTCCTCGCTCAATACCCAATCGATCTTCTCCTGAGCAACTACGGGCTGGCCGGGAGTTGAGGCCGCGAACGGCGGCAGAATGAATCCACTGATCATGAGATGGCCCACAAGAAAGTAAGCCCCAAAGATAAAGGCTATAAGTCCGAAGGATCTCTTGGCCCGTTGAAAATTAGTACTTTCATGAGTCAGCAGGTCAAAACCGCCGGAAAATACCGCAGTAACAATCAAGAATACGCTCATAATGATGATGAAGGCGCTTTCCGAGATGATAAAACTCAGGTAATAGAGTGCGGCTCCGATTAAAAGGAGACCGAAGATTCTCTCCACCGTTTCCATCCATCCTCCCGATTTCGGGAGGGCCCTTATAGCGCCCGAAAAGGTGCCCAACACAATCAAAAGCACTCCCAATCCCCAGGCAAATACAAACAACATCCAAAACCCCATGAATTTATTCCCCGTACTGGCAATGTAAACAAGCAAACTTGCCAGGGCCGGGCCGATACATGGCGAGGCAACAATCCCGGAAACTAACCCCATAATAAAAACGCCAATAATACCCTTTCCGGTTTTTGTTCCAAGCCGGTCTGAGATAAAGGACGGAACCCGCAAGTAATATACCCCAAACATGCTCATGGCAAGCGCGACAAAAACTGCCACCACAAACCCTATGACCCATGGACTCTGCAAGGCCGTACCAAACAATGCCCCGGTAGAAGCCGCAGCCACCCCCATAGCCGAGTATACAATGGATATGCCCAGGACATAAATCAGTGAAAGGAAAAATGCCTTTAAAGGGCTTCTGGCCGACGTCTGGTCTCCGGAAGCTTGTCCACCAATTACAGCAACGGTAATGGGTATCATAGGGTACACGCACGGGGTAAAACTCAGTCCCACGCCTGCCAGGAAAATAATAATTAGTGAAACAAAAATTCCACGGCTCTCGATAGTCTTTTGGATACCAGTGGCTTCCGCTTTTTCCACAGGTTTTGAAACGGCCGGGATTTTTTCCTCCTCTGTTTTAGAAACGCCCGATTTTGCCAACTCCACCTGTACTGGTAAGGTAAACTCCTCCATCGTTGGGGCAAAACAGACTTTATCGGAACATCCCTGATAATGTACCTTGAGTGGCACATTATATGAACCGGCCGGTAAATCCTTTGATACTTGAAGGAATGATTTTACCAGTACTTCTCCTACGTAGTCTTCTACTTCTTTCTCCAGGAATTGATCGTATCGCATTTCCCCTGGAGGAAGTTCTGTGGAAACTACAGCGAATCTGGTGGTGTCTCCGCTTTCTATCTTAACCTGGTCCTTGTAAATATGGTGGTTTGGAGCAATTGTAAAGGTAATTGTAACAGGTATAAGCTCACCCGCTGGAACATGTTCTTTTAAAAGTGTCGCGCCTGATTTAAACGGAGAGGTTTCTCCGAAGGCTATAAGCGGAAATATGATTAAAATAAAGGCAATAGCAGAGCATCTTTTGATAAGGGGAACTGTTTTCATGGTATATTCATCCTTGTTATAGTTTATAAACGTGAATAAATAGCTGCGGTATGATTGCAAATAGTGTTCGTAAGTGTACTGCAGCTCCGCCGGTAATGATGATGCCTATAGTAATAGGGAGAATAATGATAGTAGTAAGGTCTGTGGTAGTAAGGAGAGTAATGGTGCTCCGGATAATAGGGTCCTTGATCGGAAGGCCTATCATATTTTTGAGCATTACCACACCCAACCAGAAATAGAGCAATAACGAAAAATAACGCAAGATTTATTTTCATTTGAATTCCCCCGGCGGGTTTGCAACCCAATGTCATTTCTGCCAAAGTGCGGAATCCTAAGATACCTTATTTCGTTCGGAATGGCAGATTGTAGTTAAACGGTATAATAGAAAATTCCAAGTCCCTTAGTATCCACCACCATCATCGCCATCGTCACCATTGCCTTCATCGCTCGTTTCTTTTTTCAATTGAATGTCGGTCACCTCATTTTCACCTTCTGCAAGTTCAAATTTCTTTTTTGCATTCTTAAAGCCTTGCTTCTTCGCCTTCAGGGTATAATTGCCAGCGCTTAAATCAGAAAATACATATTTACCGTCGTTATCAGTGGTGGTTTTTTCCTTAAAATTCAGTTTCTTGCTTTTCAAAGAAACTTTTGCACGCTTAATTGGTTTGCCGGATTTTTTAGCTGTTACTGTACCGGAAGCACTACCTTTCAGTGTAGGTGTAGGCACTAACGTAGGGGTAGGAGTTTGGGCGTTTACCGTGTTGTACGAAAATCCATATCCACTAGCCATTATAAAGCATAAAGATAACGCAATGTTTTTAAACATGTTACTCTCTCCTATAAAAAATCCCATAGTACCTTATCTGTAATTTCTTTGCACTTTTTGGCAAAATATTTACTGGTGAAATCCGGTAACTGTGAAATCCGAAACAAATTCTAATGACAAAATAATTTAAAATTCTAAACAAATGCCTCTTTCGTATCTCTAATTCTTTCTATGACATTAATGACAAATAAAAACCATAATTTATTCCCATAAAGTAAAAAATCCACCCGCCAGGATTTTTAAAATTATTAACGTAACAACACTGCCCGAATCACCTTCTTCATCCAGGGCTTCAATGACTGTTTCGCTGCCTCCAGGGAGGCCGATTTGAGGATTTCCGATTCGGTAGGATACGAGAAGATCATGTGCATGAAAAAACCGGCAGTCAGTTTCTGCTTAATGGCGATTGTTATAGCAGGGATCATTTCCCCTGCCTTTTCACCGACAAGCGTAGCTCCAATGATACGCCCTTTTTTGCCAAGGTTCAGCTTTAAAAAACCTACACGGTCATCTTCTGCCTTTGCCCGGTCTATCGCACTCAGGGCTACCTTCAGCGAACTGTTATATATACCGGCTTCCCTTGCCATAGGTTCCGTATATCCCACATGAGCCACTTCCGGCTTTGTATAGGTAGTCCAGGGAACTGTCGAATAATCTGCTTTTGCGCCAAGTCTGAATATTATATTGCGAATGATAGTCCCTGCCTGATAACCAGCCATGTGAGTGAACTGATAATGACCAGTTACATCTCCGCAGGCATAGATATTTTTTACGGAGGTCTTCAGTTTCCTGTTGGTGACGATATATCCCTTTTCGTCTACTCTGACCCCAACCTTATCAAGCCCCAGATTCTTCGTTGCCGGTAGCCGTCCGGCAGCTACCAGGAGCTGATCCCCGGTAATTACCCGACTCTTGCCTTCCTGTTCTATTTCTACAGATATTCCATCGATATCCTGCCTGACCCTCCGGTATGCAATCCCCAAAAGAAGCTCAATACCGTCATCTTTCAGTTGTTTCTCCATCAAAGGCCCTACTTCGGGGTCATCTTTTTTGAATAAGCCCGGACTGCGGTTAATAATCGTTACCTGAGAACCCAGATGGCGAAATCCCTGACCCAGTTCAATACCGATAGGCCCGCTGCCTAATACGATTAAATGTCCGGGCAGTTCTTTTAGATGAAAGATGGTTCGATTCGTCTGATAATCCACTTCATTCAATCCTGGAATTGGAGGAACAGCCGGTTCGGAACCCGTGGCAATGACAATATATTTCCCTGTTATTGTTTCTCTCCCAATTTTTACCGTGTGCCTATCCTGAATTTCGCCGAAGCCTAAGATAACATCTACTCCAAGCCCTTCGTAACGCTCTCTGGAATCGTGTGGCTCTATCTCACGGATTACCTTGTTAACCCTGTCCATGACTGCGGCAAGATCTACCTTCTTCAAATTTGCGGTTAAGCCGTACATTGATGCATCCCGAATTGCCTTAGCTATATGGGCGCTCTTTAAAAATGTCTTACTGGGTACACAACCGGCATTCAGGCAATCGCCTCCCATTTTTTCCGCTTCGATTAATGCTACTCTGGCGCCCAGGCTTGCCGCTCCGGAGGCGACGACCAATCCACCGCTCCCTGCGCCGATAACAATAATATGATAATCATATCTCATTTTTTTGCTCCCTTTAACTTTTTGTAAATAGACGGTATTAAAGCAAAGCACCCCAGGAGGGTGAAAGCGCCTATCAGCTTGGGAGACGCGATATCCTTTACAGAATGGATGGTTGCAAGCTGGCCGCCTGCCAGGGTATAAACAAAAGTGCCGGGATACATGCCGATGAAACTTACCAGGGCAAATGTCCGTAATGGCACGCGGGTGAGTCCCATGACGATATTAATCAGGAAAAAGGGGAAAAGCGGAACCAGCCTTAAAAACAGGAGATAGCTCCAGGCATTTTTTGCAATGCCTTCGTTAAATTTTTTCAGATTACGTTCATATTTCTTTTCCAGGGTATTTCTTAAGATAAACCGGGCAACGAGAAAAGCCAGAGAAGCGCCAATTGTTGCGGATACAATTACAATACCCGAACCAAGAAGGGGGCCGAAAATGAACCCTCCCGTTAATGTAAGAATGGTTGCTCCTGGCAAGGAAATGGCTGCCGAAATGATATAAATCAACATAAAGGCGCCTGTAAAGGCCACCCGATGCTCGTGGTAAATGGTATTCAACGCCTCTCTGTTTGCCTGCAGGGCTTCCAATGAAAGATATTTATTGAAGCCCAGCAGATAGAACACGACGAACAAGCCAACAATCGCGGCGATAATGAAAAATTTTGTATATTTCATGCTTTCATCCTCTTATCGAAAGGTTATCAGGAGTTTTACCACACCGCATAAAAAATGATGTAACACTTTAGTTTTTTGAAACAAAATCTGCCTATAAGGGGTATGATTTGTAGTGGCAAGGCGTGCCTTGCCATAACAATTTTAATATTCCAACTTGTTCTCTCAATTTGATTTTCGGATTCTAATTTGAAAATCATATGATTGTACTTCTCTGTAGTGTGGCAAGGCACGCCTTGCCACTACAAGGAAAATGTTCTATTCCTGTTATATAACAGGCACACGTGAATATCTTTTTCAAAAAACTAAAATGTTACAAAAATGAAAATTTCCATGCAATCTGTTTATCTGTTTATGCATTACAGGGTTTTTGTGCATGACGGTGCATATAATAATGAGAATGGCCGCATGACTTACAGGTTAACAGCCGTTCTTTCTTCTCCATGTATTTTAGTAAGGTAGTAACAAACGCCGCATGACTCCATGTTAATGGGGATACCGAGACAGGTTCGTTGGTAAAGGGATTTACCTGTTCCGCCAGGACTCCGGATTTCAGCGCCTTGTCCACAACCCATTCCAGACCGGACAATGCCTTATTCAATTCATCAGCATTTTCGGCCAGCATGATATCGTATTCCGTCATCCACATGGTGCAGATAAACCACGGATTCCCCGGAATATCTTCTCGGCCGTCGCTTATCTGATGATAATAATCATTGGAATATCGCGCTATGCCGCCGACAGAAGTGTTTACCCTGAGACTCTTCTTAACAGCCTCCATTGTTGACACGGCCATTGGTTGGCCAGGGGCGAGTGTCTCAAATGCAATAAGCCCGTAAAGACTTGCATCTATAGTCATATCCAAATTATACCCATTTGCGTTCCTTGTTCCCATCCTCGCAAAACGCCCTTCCGTTTTATTATAAAAATTCGCAATAAGGGCGTCCTTGATTTTATCTGCAATTTCATAATACCGGCTACCGGTTTCTTCTTCTCCGAAGGCGCAGGCAAAATTTCCCGCTGCCCGTAGTCCCGCGATCACTGCTGATACGGTAAATGTATGCACCCCATATCTCTCTTCCCATAAATCATACGAGGCAAGAGGCAATCCCGTTTCTTCATCTCTGAATTTCACCATAAATTCTGCAGCATTCATGATTAAATGCCGGTACAGGGGCTTCACAAACTCAATATCTCTGAATTTATAGTAATGATGCCATAATGCCCAGATTACCAGCGCAATGCCGTCTTCCTGTATCGGAAGGCTCTTTTTCCGGTCTTTGAACCACGGATGCCATGAACTGGCAAAAGATTGATCAGGATTATATTTGTGTAGCAAATAGCCTTCCGGAGAAATAACATCCGCGCAAAATTGAAAAAAACGTTTTGATACATCACTGTATCCCGATTGTATAAGCGCGTATGCAACGAGGGCGCCGTCGCGAGGCCACATGTAGGAATAGGTGTCTTTCCCGAACTGGGTAATATCAGAATCATTTGCTGCAATAATCGCGCCATTGTTATCAATCTGTGTCCTCATGATCAACAAGCTCCGCTTAAAAAAAGACACCAGCCTGTCGGGAAGGTCGTAAAACTGCAGAGATTCTTTATTTACCCATAATTTCCAATAGTTCCCAGTACGCCGAAAGAGTTCTTCCGGTGTTTTTTCCCAGATAATCCTGTTGAGCGCTACCACCTCGCTATATTTCCTGCCTGCGGCAATCCAGTAATGGGCTAAATTTTCCCCGTGTGTCTTTATATGGAGGTTAATGCCGATTGTGGAGTCCACTGACCCCTGTGCAATGGGATTGCCGCTCAATAGACCGTCCTCCGCATCTCTCCACGTACCTTCCGCACCGTGCACCTCCTTATCACCGGTGGCAAAATGGTCTACTCCGCACTTGGATGGGTCACAACAATTAACTAAAAAATAACGCTGGGATTTATAATGAATAATTGACATGGTATCCGGGTCATAATATGCTGTGTCTCCGATCTCATTGCCATAAATATGAAAATCATGATAGAAAAACAATCTGATCTCACGATCTTTCTCATCAAGATTCCTGATGATGATTTCCTTTACAAATATGTTCAGGTGGAAGTCGACCGTGTCGTACATCTGAAGTTCTATTTTCAGCCGGTCATTTTTTGCCTTCACATCAGTAATGAGTGTATCCGTTTTATACGTCAGCGTTTTTTGCCACTCGCTGTCCACCCAGCTATAATGTCCATCCACCCAAATACCCATTCTGCACGGATGGCCAATTGTATGATTCTCACTGCTAACATACGGATAATAAATATCACGTATCTGATACTCGGAATCAAATGTAACCAACATTGAACCGTTTCCTACCGGGATATCTCTGGGCATACGGCCTCCTTCATCATAAAACGTTCAATTATCCGCCAAGTTGTTTCACAATTTTGTCTGCGACACGGAAGGCGTTTGCATAAATTGTCCATGTATAAGGAATGCTCCCCCCTGTTGGCATAAAACTTCCATCAGTAACGAAAAGATTTTCAACATCATGGGCACGGCAATCAGGGTCAAGCACGGAATTTTTCGGATCATTTCCAAACCGGCAGCCGCCTGCCGCAAGGTTTGGCGGCGGCGAACCGCTTATGTTAGAATATACGTTTCTTACGCCCATTGTCCTCATGAGATATGTTGCCTTTTTCGCCAGATAGTCGCCTATCCTGATGTCGTGCGGGTGATAACCAACTCTTACCCTGGCTACCGGCGTTCCCCACTTGTCCTTCACTTTCGTATCAAGAGAGACAAAGCAGTTATCCGTAGGCAGCCAGTCGCAAAAGATTTCATATTTAAACTCGCGCATTTCGGTAAAGTGTTTTTTTAATGCCTGTTTTAAAGGTTTCCCCCAGAGCAGGTTGCCGTGGTCATCCCATTTCAGGTCTATCGCCTTTGCAATTGGACCGGGGTGTTCCAGCAGAAAATCAATGGTTCCACCCTTTTGCCTCCTTCCCCATACAGGATTATCGATAAAATACCAGTCCTGCAAATTGCGGTTGAGGAACAGTCCCTGGAATTTCAATGACTCTGTAATTGTCCTGCCCAGTTTTTTATAGATAAGGTCTCCCCCTCCCGTGCCACCCGCTGAAAAAATAAGATTTTTGCCCACCTGCCCGGTATTGTTTGCCAGGCCGTTTTTATGGCATGTTCCTGTGGAACACAGCAATAAACGCGCGGTTTCGATTGCCTGGCATGCGACAACAAATATTTTTGCATCAACTTGTTGTTGCTTGCCATCTCTGTCATAATACTCTGCCGCAATCACCTTGCCCTGAGCATTGGTCGTAAGTTTATATACCTTGGCATGCGGCCTGATTTCACAACGGCCGGTTTCAAGGGCAGGATTTAATAACGCCGCCCGGGAGCTGCCTTTAGCGCCGGTTGAACAGCCGTAACTGCCGCACCACCCCGAATAGCCGCAGCTTTGCCGTCTCATGGCACTGTTGGATAGAATTGCACGCGGAGTCGGTAATGGGTGTAATCCGAGTTTGCGGCAGGCAGTATCAAACAATCCGGAAATGGGGTGTTCCAACGTAGGCGGGTAAGGGAAATTGCCGGTAGAACGCGGTTCAAGATGTGGATGCGGCATGACACTGCCCGATATGCCGACAACCGATTCCACCTTCGTATAATACGGTTCAAGGTCTTCGTAGGAGATGGGCCAATCGACAAGATTAGCGCCATCTATCGGGCCGAAGGTTGAAAGCAAGCGAAAGTCTTCGGGTTTCAGCCGAAAAAAAAAACCGCTCATAAAATTTGAAGAACCACCAACGCAACAGCCCCTCCAGAAATTCCATCCGGAAACAGAGGTTGGCTCGCTGTCCCATCCGCCCAGTCCATCCGGTTCTTCAATTACATGCTGTTCATCTTGCAGATTCGGGGTGTAAACATCGCGTCTGCGACTGGCAAGCTCATCCTTATAAAAGTCCTCTTCCTTAAACCAGGGGCCTTTTTCAAGGACAACCACCGAATAACCCGATTCTGCAAGGGTGAGCGCCACGGGGCCTGCGCCGGCGCCGCTTCCTACTATACACACGTCAAAATCTGTATTCATATTTTTAGCAGGTCATAATAACGTTTATTCATCGGCGGCCGTGGATAACCCGGCCGATGTTCAAGCCACTTCCATCCTATGCCGTCCGGGTTTCCTCCGTACACAGGATCGCTTAACAAGGCTTCTAGCAGATAAGAAAGTAGCTTGGAAATCCAATTTCTGCCGGCGGTGGTTTTTGAAATTTGTTGCAGCAAAGTCGATTGTTGCAAATGCGGCAAATCTGCAAAAACGGCTTCGTGCCTTTCAATCGCCAGTTCATTCAGCCACTTGACGCCATTCAGTATAAATTCCTTCTCATCAGTATCCGTCACCGGATCTGCGAGCATATTGCGCAAATACGAAATCGCATTGATTTCCTTTGCCCCCGGAGCATCTGCTTCCGAAGGAAAGAGATGGTCTTGCACAACGGACAGGGTCTGCCACGGGTCTTCTGTCAAAGCAGAGGTGTGGCTTTTAACAGTCCGTGCTATCACCGGAGACAAAAGCAGTGTGGCGATAAAACCGGCAGTGCCCGAAAGAAATGTGCGCCTGCCGATGCTCTCATGCCCATGCTTACTGCGAGGAAATACATCACGTTTTCCTCGCAGTAAGCATTTTTCATTGTGTTTTTTTATGCGCATAGATCAACCTTCATAAGTATACCTTTTTCCATGTAAATCAAAATGTAATAAACATTCGAGACATCAGCTTACAGCGAAGGAACGCCTAAAAAGGGCTTACGCAAAGGAATTGCGGTTCCTCCACGTAAGCCCCCTTTATTCGTCATCGGTTTATTTTAATTAACTGCACTTCCCTTCTTTCTTTTTCTCATCACCTCCACATTTGCCCTCACCGCATTTTCCTTCTTTTTTATCCTCGTCGCCTCCACATTTTCCTTCCTTCTTTTTTTCATCACCGCCGCATTTACCCTCACCGCACTTCCCTTCTTTCTTTTTCTCATCACCGCCACATTTCCCTTCACCGCATTTTCCCTCTGTTTTTTTCTCCATATCGGTTTTGAAGGTGGTTGCATCACTGGGCGCGAATGGATTGGCCTCAGCAGATACAACGGTGACTAACGCAGATGCAATAAAAAATGCCACACCGAGTGTCACAGAAAGCAGAGTCTTCTTTTTGATAATCATGATACATCCTTTCTTTACAAACTAAATAAAATATAAACAAACAGTAATTTTAAAATCCCGATACCTCCAATATCGAGTAAAAAAAGGTTAACGATATAGAATTAGAGCCGCATCTTAAATATTGAAAATTTCTTACCGTTCATGGTTTGTTTTTATACCTTTGTAAGCGCTTTTATCATTTTTTCACTGTTTAACATCGATACCATAACGTACTGAGCGCCAGTCTCTTTCCATCCAACAATTTGGCAGGAGCCGCAAAAACCGGTGCCTGTATATACCACCATCTTATCGGCTACGACCTCTTTCATTTTTTTAAAAGTGATTTCGGAATTACAAACTATAGCCAACGTAATTGGGGTATCATCAAGCATGTAAAAAACCAGGGGTACATTTTTGCCGTTAATATTAGTCAAAGATGCACCCACTAGCTGCACATTTCCCTTCATAAAAGGGAGCGTTACCGTTAAACCAGCTTGTTTTTGGAAGTACTCCTCAATCGCTTTTGCATGCTGTACCTGCATATTTTCTTCAATGCCAGGCAGGATTACACTTAGGCCGGTTCGATTTTGAAGGCGTCCTATAATTTCTCCGGCATTCTGTAAACGTATGTCCGGAACAAACTGCTTCATTATATAGTCGTGATATTTTGACTCCGTGAGGTGAAAAATATTATCTTTCTTCAGCTTATTTTGTATTACAAAAAAACAAGCAATAAGAACTATTGCTGTTGCTATGCCAGAGACCAATGCGAATCTGCCTCTCAACAGGAAATTCTTTATAAATTGAGCAAAAAACTTTGGCCTGCTTTCTGCACTACTAAAAATTTTTTGCTCAAGGTATGCAGGGACTTTTGTCTTACAAACAGTTTCTTTCACTCTTTCCTGAAGCAGCCTTTCCCTTTCTATTTTCAGGCCGCATGCATGGCACATATTAACATGTGCCAGCACCTTGATATTCCTTTCCACATCGAGTTCGTTGTCGAGAAAGGCATAAAAATATTTTCTTACATCTGTACAATTCATTTCTTATTCTCTTTCGTAACCGTGCTTTTTTGCGTAACCTGTTAATTTTTCCCTTAACAACTTTCGTCCTCTATATATTCTGGACATTACTGTCCCGATTGGGCAGTTAAGCATTTTGGAAATCTCCTTGTAGGAAAAGCCCTCTACTATCGAAAGTAAGACAACCAGTCGAAAATCATCAGGTAATTCCTCCAGCGCTTTTTTCACATCTGAGTCGAGCAATCCATCAAACTCTGCCTCATTCTCTGTATTTGAGGGAGTTAATACCTCTTCTTTTATTGATTCATGAAAGGACTCAATGCTGTCAAAATCAACCAAAGAAGGTTCTGTTTTACTTTTCCGATATTGATTGATGAAGGTATTCATTAATATTTTAAACAACCATGCCCTTTCATTATCAATTATTTCGCCATTTCGGAGAGATTTGAATGCCTTTAAATAGGTTTCCTGAAGCAGATCATATGCATTATGTTCGTTTTTAACGAGATACAATGCCGACCTGTATAGAGCATCTAAGTGAATAAGAAGGGAGTCTTTTTGGTTCACGTTTTGTTATAAGTAAAATGAAAAAGATGCTGATATTAAAAATCATTGCCGATTATTTATCTTAAATACGCCGGGTCTTAAGAGAGATAAGAAAACCGCAGATTTCCAAATTATTCCATAACAGATTATAAGGATAGCACATAAGAGAAAAATACGGGGAGCCTGTTATTTCTCAATACATTCTATAAATCTGAATCTTTTCCCCGATGGCAAACGTAATGTTATGACAAATAAGAATCGGGATATATTCCCACAAAATAAAAAATTCGTAACAATTTAGCTTTTAGTATACGCAGCACTTCCCTTAAAACAGTTTAAAAGCAATTTGCCGACTGCCGACTGAGGACTGTTTAAATCTACCATTTTTCATGTGATAATTATTAAACAAATGCCTTTATCTGCCGATATTAAAAAAACGTGTTCTGTGTGCACACAACCGTTGCCTTCTTCAAATAACGTGTATGTTTTGCAGAAAACTATCGGGGTTTTTTTATTTTTTTCCGTAATACATGACTTTGAAATCTGAGTAGAAAACCTATTATCACGTAAGTGCAAAGGAGAAACTAATGAATCGAACCCACGTTTTCATGTATTGTCAGAGAAAAAGTGCTTCTTTGCCGCTTGCAATGACATTTTAAGACACGGCTTTTTGTCCCCCCTTTTCCTGCCGTACCCAGCAGATGCGCAATTCAAAAATGTTGTAACACTTTAGTCTTTTGAAAAAGCAAAAAGCTCTTTCTCACGTTCCGAGAACCGGTAAAGATGTTCAATGTTCAATTCTCAAATTGTTGCTCATTTGCCTCTATTATTTTATATTGAACATTGAATATTGGTAACACTTTAAATTTTTTAAAATTGATATACATATTTTTGCTCAACATGGGTGGCACGGACAAACGAAGTTTGTCCGTGCCACCCAAAGCTAAACTGCAATATGTTTTCAAAAAACTAAATTGTTACAAAAATGTTAATTTAACATCAACTCCCGCGCATGTAGTTTTCAGTGCTATTACGTACCCAAACAGGAGTTTGGGTACGAGTTGTGCTTCAGTAGTTTAATAGATCACGCTGAAATAGTTACTTTTTAGTTAAACAATGAACAAACACCCACCCCTTAATCCCCTCCCAAGAGGGGACTAATCAAATTCCCCTCTTGGGAGGGGTAGGGGGTGGGTAAAATGAATGCCGTTGGTTTTTAAAAAACCAACCTAATTTATGAGGTAGCCGCTTGACTAATCAGATACAATATATAGTATATGATTGATATGGAAGATTGCCCGCCAACAATGATAGAACATATAGCATTGAACCAGTAAAGGGAGGAGATATTCGTGGTGATCGATTATGTAAGTAAACAACAAGATCTGGTATCTACTGGAATCAAGCTGAAAATCCCCTCTGGTTTTTTTGCAGAAGGGATAAAAAAATAAATGAAATCATTTAACATAAAAGGGAAAATATTGCTATTCGGGCTTTGCGCTGCACTCATACCAATAGCCCTCATTACAACGCTGTGTTATCTGTATCTCAGAACGGAAATCTGTGACCGTGAAATAAACAGATTCACAGCAATTGCACAAGCAAAAAAAAATTATTTACTCTCGTGCATTGCTTTGAAAGAAAACAGGACCATTGATTTCTGCAGCGACGGATATATAAGAGAAAGCCTCGAAAAAATAACGCATGGGAAATACCGCAGCACTATCATACAATCATTAAATAATTACTTAAAAACCTCCAAATTGCCCATAGATACGCACATGTTAGGTATTTATATAATAGATACTGAATATAACGTTATTGTATCAACAGATGAAAAAATGGCCGGAAGAAATATTTACACGGAAGAACGTTTTTTTACTAACCAGGATTTTACACATAAAAAGACACAACTTTGTCCTCTCCATTTCTGCTCTTTGTGCGGGATGAAAGGTTTTCATATAATATCTCCCATACATCATCTTGGAATTCCTCAGAAAGAATCTTTAGGATATCTTATTGCCTGCTATGATGTATCTGCGATAAATGAAATCTTCGCAGATTACAGGCATCTGGGAGATACGGGGGAGGTGTATCTTGTAAACAAAGACAAGGTTATGATTACTGAATCACGATTTGTTAAAGATGCGCCATTACGGCAGAAAGTGGATACCGAACCGGTACGTAAAATACTGGAATCATCGCAGGAGATGACGGGTATTTATACAGATTACAGGGGAATACAGGTTGTTGGGGTTTCGATTGATATTCCTGATTATCAGTGGATATTACTGGCTGAAATCGATAGGGCAGAGTTATTTTCTTCTTTAAAAAGGCTGGGAATCGCATCTTTGATTTTAGGCGTTTCGGGTTGTTTGTTTGTATCCTGCGCAGGGACGCTATTAGCCGCATCAATTTCAAGACCTATTCAAAAATTAAAGGCCGCTACAAAGTCGTTTTCTGCGGGGGATTTTAAAGGAAGGATTTCTCTGCGCAGAAATGACGAATTAGGAGAGCTTGCAAACAGTTTCAATAGTATGGCAGATACCATAGAGAGGGAAATACAGTATAGCAACCATACCTTGTCTGAACTGGTTAAAAGCGAGCTAAAATATCGTTCAATTATCAACAACACCACTGCCCTCATATCAATAATTGACATGGACGGGCGCTACCTCCTGATTAATAAAGAGTATGAAAACTTTATCCATAAAAAAACAGAGGAAGTTGTCGGAAAGACCGTTCATGATATCCTTCCCAGGAAAGCAGCAGATGAAATTGCAGTACACGATAAAAGGGTTTTTGAAACGAAACAACCGGTACAATATAAAATACAAGTGGACTCCGATGATGGGCAACACACCTTTATTTCCGTCAAATTTCCCATATTCAATGCTGACGGCATTATGTATGCAATGGGAAGTATTTCTACCGATATAACCGATTTAAAGAAGATGGAAGAAGAGCTTCTTCTGTCGCAAAAACTGCAAGGTTTGGGTGTGATGGCTACCGGCATTGCGCATGAATTAAATAACATCCTCGCGGTCATTGACGCAAATATTCAACTATTGATAAGAGAAAACAAAGACAGGATAAAATTGCAGCAAACACTTTCTGTGATTCGCAAATCATGCATGGACGGCGCTGAAGTCGTTCGCAGAATGAAAGAGTTTACCAGCACGTCAGTCGATTCCAAAAAAATGATCCCGGTTAGTATAAACGCCTTAGTCGATAATATAATAGTTTTTACCAAGCCATTGTGGAAGAACATTGCCGAAGGTGAAAGCTTAAAATATGAATTGAATACTAACGGCCTTAAGAACGTGTCGAATATAAAGGGCAATTCCTCAGAATTGAGGGAGGTAGTATTAAATATTTTCCTGAATGCACTGGATGCAATGCCTGGGGGAGGAACTATTTCACTTTCCACATGGGAAAAAGAAGGCTATGTTTTTCTCCGTATCGCCGATACCGGAACAGGCATGACCGATGAAGTAAAGGCAAAGATGTTTGACCCTTTTTTTACCACTAAAAAAAAGGGGATGGGACTGGGAATGAGCGTTGTGTATGGTATTGTCAAACGGCATGGGGGAACAATAGATGTGCAGAGCCAGCCTGGGAAAGGCAGTACTTTTACCCTGAAATTCCCTGCAACTGCAGAAGAGTTGCCGCCACAGCCTTCATCGAATGACGACGCCGGTAAAAAAAGAAAGAGTAAGTATCGTATCCTTTTGGTAGAAGATGAATTGGCTATTGGCAAAATTCTGGAAAACCATCTTTCTGATAATGGATATATTGTTCGGTATGTGAATGAAGGAGGCAAGGCTATCGATTTGTTATCAAAAGAATGCTTTGACCTTATTCTCTGTGATATCGGGTTACCTGACGTCTCTGTGTGGGATATCATAAAGTTTATAGAAACAGTGGAAAAGAAACCAAAGATTGGCATCATCGCCGGGATTCCTGATGTTAGAGAAAAATACAAGGACGGGCAACTATTAGCATTTGACTTCGTTATAACAAGCCCTTACGAACTGGAAGAGGTATTATCTTCTGTATGGAGTATATTTGATAATACGGTGCATGGTGAACTGCGAATACTATAGGCAGATTTTTTGTAACTATTCAGCGTAAACCATTACACGACGCATGGCGGGTTCAGGTTTGCAATCTGAATCCATGCGTTTATGCGTATAATGGGGCAATGTACTCCGGCAAAATTCCAATGCCCAAATCACAAAATCCCTGTTTGGAAGCTGGAATTTATTTGTCATTTGTTCTCCTAATAAAAAGCTGGATTGAACGTATAAAACGTTTGGTTCAGGTTACAAACCTGAACCCGCGCATGTAGTTTCCAGCGCCATTACGTTTCCGAAAAGGAGTTTGGGAGCGAGTTGTGCTCCGGTAGTTTAATAGATTACGCTGAATAGTTACGATTTTTTTTCAAAAAAACTAAAATATGAGTCTTCTCTATACTGAGTGGATAAAAATAAATGAAAAAAGTCTTACTGCCCGTTTGTGGCGGCAATCGCCATGACTCCCTTCAACTCCTCTATACCACCCATTTTTGGAGAGAGGCATGCCGTAGCCTGTGAATTTCAGTTCGTTTTGATCGGGGATGGGTATGGATATTTCCCTTTATTTGCCGATTGAGGACTGAGGACTGAGGACTGATGCATTACTGCATTTGTAAATGCCGCCTGCATTTTGGTTACGGCTTTGCTGCGTTAAGGACTTGCCGGGTATTCCTCACGCTGGCTGCTTGCAGCCGTTTTCAGTATTTTCCTCCTTTTGTAAATCAGCATGATGTTGCGTATATAGATAATAAGCCCAGTGGATTGTCCCAGAATAAATACAGGGTCATGCCGGTAGATAGCGTACATGAGCAACATAGCGCTTCCCCCCATACTCAGATACCAGAATATCTCGGGAATAATGCTCTCGCCGCGCTTTTCAGAAATAATCCACTGGACAAAGAACCTCGATCCAAAAAGAAGCTGGCCGGTAAAACCCAGGACGACCCAGGTATTTATGTGTGTTGTAAGGATCGTCATTCTTCCACCTCATAATGAAGCGTCCGCTTTTTCCTCCATCGTATAACCAACAGGTCAATAAATGCCTGAAAGGCCCTGTTTGAAATCCCATATTTCGATTTCCCGAATTTCCTTGGGTAGTGGTTTACCACGACCTCTATGACGGTAAATCCTTCCATCTTAAACAGGGTGGGCAGAAACCGGTGCATGCCGTTAAACAATTTGATGCGATTAAGGCATTCCTTCCGGTATGCTTTAAGGGAACACCCTGTATCTTTAATATCTTCCCATGAAAGTTTGTTTCTGATAAAATTTGCCACTGTTGAGGAAATCCGCTTTATCAATGGATCATTTCTCCTTTGCCGCCACCCGCATACCATATCATATGTGTTTAACTTTTCAAGCAATACAGGAATGTCCGCCGGATCGTTTTGCAGGTCGGCATCCATAGAAACGACATACTCTCCCGCAGCAGATTTAAAGCCGGCGTCCATGGCCGCCGTTTGCCCCGCATTTCTCCTGAAATGAATGGTGCGGAAGTTTGTATATCCCGCACACCATTCTTTTAGTTTTTTTGCACTACCGTCAGTGCTGCCATCGTTCACAAAGATCACCTCGTAGTTTTGTCCCTGCATGGCAAGGAGGATGGCATGTCCGAGCGGTTCAATATTATCCACCTCGTTGTATAATGGAATAACAATGGAGATATCTGGTTTTTTCATCTATGATTCCCTTCTTCTTCGATGCCCTGCCATTCCGATGAAAATGTCTGGTTTGTCTGGCGCTCTCTTTTGAAAATAAGTGTTACCATACGCTTTTTTGTATAAATATCCATGGTGTTTAATGTAGTATCCGCCAAACTGTTTTTTATGTCAAGAAAAGTATTTTTTTCAATAATGCAGACCGGCAGGCGTTCTGAAGTGTTTAAAAAGGTCTTTAACTCATTGATATTTTTGATTAGGGAGATATTGGTGTTCAAACTTAGGTTTATAACAGTCCATAACGATTCACTCAATTTATACCCGCGTATATCACAGATATTCGGGTCTCCAATATCTTTTTTTATTACATCGGTTAGTTTTGTACCAAAAGTTACTTCCTTCGAATGAACCGTAAGGCAGTGAATGTATATTCCCCATCCGATGATTGATGCAAACATGCACATTGTAAAACATGCATTGGCGAATCCGATCTTCCAACGGAGGGATAGAAATACCCCGGCTAAGATAAGGAGTGTGATAAGGGAGAGGAATATTCCAATCCATGAATATGTAAAGAGGTAGGCAGGTACAACAGCAAGGAGGATTGCTCCTCCTCCTGCCATTACAAAAATAATCCAACGCACCGATACCTGTAGCCACGAAAAGATCATAACCGTTTTTTTCAAGGTATCAGCAATGAGGCTTGCTGTTACGATTGAGAACGCAGGATAGAGGGGGAGCATATATCGTGGATGCTTTGCCCTTGATGTGCAGAGAAATACAAAAATGAGTATTGTCCAACAGAAGGTAAAGGTAATGAAATCGTCTCTTTCCCGCCATTTTTTATAGGCAAAGATCACGGCAACCGGAATAAATAATGACCAAGGCAGGAAATCCGTCCAGATATTCACAAAATAATAGTAAAAAGGCTCGCTATGGGTTATGGGGTTATTCACCCGGGTTAAGAATTCCCTCTTTATCGTGGCGATAAATGGTTCGAAACCCACCTTTAGGCAAAATGCAAAGCATAACCCGGTTATTGTTATAAATAGTATAATGCCCCATCGCCATTTCATCTCTTTCATAGCCCTTAAATTTCTTTGAAGGGCGAGGAATGCTGCAATAATACCGAAGATAAAAATAATCGCGAGGGGTCCCTTTGTTAAAGTTGCAAGGAATGTAAAAAAATGCACACAAATATAAAAATTCTTCTTTTGTTTGTATCCAAGGTAGAAAGAATAGAGGGCAAGCATGATAAAAGTGGTGAAGAGCATGTCGGGTAAGGAAGTCCTTCCATACCAGAAATATCTCTGGGTAGTTGCAAGGACTACCGCAGCTATGAAGGCAGTGCGTTTGCTGGAAAATTTTTTGACAAAGCAGAAGGTTGTTAGGGTACTTGCAAGACCTGCAATAGCGCCAGGCAGCCGGGCGGTAAGGGGAGTAACGTGTTGTCCGATAGAAGAAAAAAGAGCAATCAGCCACATGAACATGGGGGGCTTGTTCATATAAATCTTGTCATGCTTGTAGGGTATCAGCCAGTTACCGTTTTGCAGCATCTCCTGCGCGATCTCCGCAAACCTACGGACATCCCTGACCTCAAAACTTCGGCTGCCCAGTTCAAAGAAAAAAAGGAAAATACTTATGCCGGTAAGCATCCCAAACAGGTAGTGTTGTTTTGTGAGGGTACGCAACTGGATTATTCTCATGGGTGGTATAGCAGATACGTTGAAAGGGTTCTCTTTTTTCTTCATAAATTGCCGATTTCATCGGTGGTGCTTATCTTTCTCATTTCACCTGAAAATGAAAGAAACAACCCTGACAGGGTTGTTTTAACATGGCAAAGACTGTGTTGTTCATCTGAAAATACTTTTGTCCTCAGATTTCACCGAATAATGCAAATTAAAAACGGCTTACCTATATGTGGAAATCTGCCTAATCTGTGGATTATTTATTTTTATCCCCTTTTATGACCTTCAGGCCATGGATGTTTGATTTTAAACTCTTCGGTAATATTACTGGTAATTAATGAGGGGGCATCTTGCAATACGTACCTGTGTAAATGTTGTAATGTAAGATAGCAATGGGAATGCCAAGCGTTTCCAGAAAGGCAAGAGGAATATTATGTATGCTTTATGTGTTTAATGGTGTGTTGTTACGGCTTTTAAAACCTTTTACGCATATATCGCAAGATAGGTTTATGTATACAAAACCGTGTAATATTTACATTGGATATTGGTAATTTTTACAAGAATACGGTAGTACCTCAGCGCGGTAAGCTGAACTGTTTTAAGAAATTTCGTAACAGTTCACCCACCCTTTAATCCCCTCCCAAGAGGGAAATTATTGTATTCCCCTCTTGGGAGGGGCTAGGGGTGGGTACTTTTCAAATGCTGGGACAATCCAGAAGGGGTGAACTGTTACGAAATTTCAAAGCTCTTTTGTAGTGGCGAATCTTGTGTTTGCACAAACGGAAATAAAAACAAACGTTTTGAATCGTGCAGGGTGGCAGGGATGAACAGATGGCTCACCCCTGCATAGGTGTTGTAAAAAAATTGCCGAAGGCTTGATTTAATTGAAAATGTGGTATTTCGTGGAAAACAATTTTCATAAAAAAAGGAAGGCATTGGGATTAACCAATGGGGGGCTTCTCTCCTTCTCTCTCAGTTTTTGGACAGCGATTTCATTTTTTCTTTGGTTATTTCGATATTGAATTTTGCCTCCAGATTATCAGGTTCCAGTTCAAGCACTTTTTCCCATCTCGCAATTGCCTCCTGGTAGTTTCCTTCCCGATATTGCTCTAATGCGTCATCTAAGAGTGTTTGTAATCTTTCCTTTTTTTGCACATCGGATAATTCTTTCGTTTCTTCCCTCGCAAAAGGTTTTTTATCTGTTTGAATCTCCTGCACTTTTTCGTCTTTGCCGCTTTCCAGTGCTTCCTCGTATTCAGGGAATTCTACTTCATCTTCTCCCTCTTTAATCAGTTCACGGTTTGCGAGAGGTGTTTCTTTTGTTTGTGGTATAATTGTTTTTTTCGCAACCGTAGTATCTTCTTTTTGGCTAATCAAACGTTGGTTTTGCAGGATAGCAATCTGATTGCGTAGCTCAGAGTTTGCCTTCTCGATTTCACCCAGATGTTTTTCAATAGTCTCTATATCGTTTGTGAGATAAGAAAGGGTGGTTTCCATGGAATTGTTTTTTGATTCAAGGTCGGCTCTGATAGTAGTTAGCATTTCATATAAATTCGAATATTTTGCATCCATACTCATATTCTTTTGTGTAAGCATTTCAATGCGTGTTGTCGCATTTTTTGTAGTATAATCCAAATCTTTAAATTGTTTCTCGAAGGTATTTGCTTTTTGATCAATCTGTGTCAACTTTGCCTCAGTATCTTTGCTGGTTTTTGTCTCAACAGTAATACATCCTGTTAGTGTAAAAAATACCATCGCTGCCAGAAAGAGCGTGACAAATTTTGCCATAATCGCCCCCTTTTATGGGTTAAGTTTGGAGGTAACGAGCTTATCTTGTTTAAGCACCATGTTATCGTAAGAATATATGTGGCAGGAATATAAAATTCATTTCATTTTTTCTAAATCGAAAAGGAATGACGCCTCTTTTTCTTCTTCCGGATCAAAAACAACCAATGTTAGTGGCGTATTTAAATCAATATCGTAAACAGGAAATTTAAATACCAATCTTGCCATTTGGCTTGGGGGATTTGGCCAAAATTCACTGGCATCGGCTATATCAGGTTTAAATTCATATATAGGTCTGATTTCCAGATCCTTTTGACAAAGTTTTGCAGTTTGAAATACTGCGAAATTAAATGCGTCCCCGTAAACAGTTACGGTAAACACAAGCGCATTTCCTATTTCTAAAGCATTCAAAATGTCCCGGTTGGTAAGATTTTTGTGTTCTATTTCAAACTTTTTTGCCTTGTAAGCAACATTGTGGTAAGGAGTGAATAATGTGGCAAAGCCTATTCCCTTTCCGAGGGATACCGTCCATTCTTTTGAAAAGGCAACGAAATCAACCTCTTTATTTTGCCTTCCGTACTGGATTGCCTCCTGTATCTGCTCTGGCGCTAAACGTAAGGATACTGCTTGTGCTGGTGCTAAAAAACAGAGGGCAAAGACAATAAAGATGCTATTCGTTACGAGAAAGATTTTTTTTACCATATGCCATCCCACTTACTTTTAAAACGTTATAAGTAACGTTAAATAAAAATGATACCGGTCATCTGCCGTGTCTTATTCATCTTCATCCTCATCTTCTTCACCGTGTCCCCATTCAGCATCTTCCACCTCTTCTGCTCCTTCTTCTGCTCCTTCTTCTGCTCCTCCTTCTTCTACGGCTGCATCAGCGGTAGGCCTCACGACATAATTCTTTCCGGTTTTCATTAAACTGGCGGTACACATGATGAAGACTATACCAAAAGCAATCGCGCCGAGAAAGGTAACCATTGCGCCGATGCCGTTTACCATTCCCTCTACTTTTTTGTTTGTCATAACCTTCTCTGATTTCTCAGAAACAACTCCATTTAACTTGTCGATCACTGTGTTGACCTTGTTGAGCATTCTTCTCTTCCTCCTTTGGTTTTTACAACGTTTACGTTATTGTCTGAAAACTAAAATAAGATGTATGTTTTTTACCTCTCCACCCCGGTCAGATTGTGGTACTTTGATAGTTCATCATCTGCTTCTTCAATCAATCCTTTTTGCCGATAGGCAGATTCCAGATTTTTATAAGCTTTAATGTAATAGGGATCTATAGCAAGGGCTTCTTTAAATTCGCGTATTTGATCTTCAACCATTTTCATTTCACCGTAAGCAATACCAAGGTTAAAGTGAATCTTTGCGTCGTTTGGCGATAATGCCAACGCTTTTTTGTATTGAATAATTTCCTCGGCTAACATGCCTTTTTGCCCATAGACAACCCCCAAATTGAACTGCGCATTGAAATAATCAGGATAGAGTTCCGTTACTTTTTTGTATGCGGCAATGGATTCATCATATTTCTCTTTCTTACGGTAAGCATGCCCTAAATTGTACAGACCCTCTAAATTATACGGATCGATGCTTATTAATTTTTGGTAAGTGGATACTTCCTCATCTACCATGCCTTTCGAGCCATATGCAATTGCCAGGTTAAAATATGCATCCTCAAATTCGGCATTCAGGTCAATTGCCGTTTTGTATGACTCTATTTCTTTGTCAAACATCCTTTTTTTGCTATACGCAACCCCAAGGTTATTGTAAATATTTGCATGGCCTGGATTTATCTTTATTGCGGCATGGTATTCCGAGATTGCCTCATCCAGCATTCCCTGCATATTGTATTCGTTTCCCAACTTGTAGTGTATCTCAAAATCATCAAAGAATTCTGTTGCGAAAATTTGGAGGGCACAAAACAGGTTGAGTAGTAATAAAAGAGGTGCAATTCGTATCATAAGTTTATTTGGTTGGGATAAAACCAGAACATTTTTTTGTTTTTATCGTCAATTTTTTTAACGATTTCATAAAACTCGGTTTTAGAAAGGTCTTCTAATTTTTTGCCGTATGTTTTAACGGTTTCATTAAAAGCCATCACCTTTTCAACAAGGTTATCATGGGTTTTGGCAGATCCGCCAAGGATATAAAAATCTTCTCCCGTGGTAATCCTTTTATGATTATCTTCGTGGTCAAATGCAAGGCCAAGCAAGACGATATTTTCGTTTGAAGATTTGCGTTGATATGGCAATCGCGCCTCCTTTCAAAGTTTGCTATAATTCTCAATGATAAAAGTATCAGAGGATACCATCGGTCAAAAAAAAAGTCAAGCTTCGTTTATACGGGTTCCTTGCGATTTTAGCGGTATTTTTTTAAGGGAAGCAGGGGCGAAGTATTTGCTATAAATTGTCATAAATGCGTTCATACCCGAACGGGCAAATGCTTCGTCCATGCTGTTGGGGAAAAAATGTTAGTGGGTTGTTATTAAAAGCACCCTCCTGGCGATTTCGAAATAAATAATAAGTCCCGTTGCGTCCAGTAACGTTGCAATCAATGGTGCAGATACAAACGCCGGATCCAGTTTTATCAGCCGGAAAAACAACGGGATAGATACTCCTACGATATTCCCGGCGCTCACAACGGAAAATAAGGAAATTCCTACCGTTGCGGCCAGTGCGATTTGCTTTGTGGATATTGCTGCAATGGAAAAAGCAATAAATCCTAAAATCAGTCCAAGCACAACCCCTACCCGTAATTCCCGTAATAAAATTTTCCACCACTCCCTGGTGTTTATTTCCCCCGTAGCCAGCGCCCGGATCACAAGGGTGGATGACTGAGAACCGGTATTGCCGCCTGAACCCGTTAGCATAGGGATGAAATAGGCAATTGCAATCATCGAGCTTAAGATTTCTGAGTATCCCTTCAGTATTGCTTGTGAAATGGTTGCAGCGATGACAAGTATCGCAAGCCAAACTATCCGGTTAATCACGCGTTTTGATACTCCAACGCGGAAATATTCCTCTTCGATAGTCTGAATACCCGCCATTTTCTTAAAATCCTCGGTTGCTTCTTCTTCTACAACATCAAGCACATCATCAACCGTCACAATGCCAACGAGCCTGTTTTCGTTATCGACTACCGGCACCGCGAGAAGGTCGTATTTCTGAACTACTTTTGCCGCTTCTTCCTGGTCATCTGTGGTATGAACAAATAAAACATGTTCATTCATTATCTCTTGTATCAGTTGGTCTGGGTTCGCAAGGATAATGTTTTTGAGAGAGGTCACTCCCCGCAATTTTTTTGTTTCATCAACTATATAGCATATGTAAATAATTTCACGGTTCAAACCTGTTTTCCGTATATGTTCAAGCGCCCGTGCAACGGTCATATGCATTTGAAGCCCCACGAACTCAGGGGTCATTATGCGGCCTGCGGAGTTTGGGGGATAATTTAAAAGCTCGTTTGCTTCCTTTCTTTCCGCGGGCGGGAGTAATTTCAGGAGTCTTTCCACAACGTCTGCAGGAAGTTCATCAAATAGCTGGGTTCTGTCGTCCGGCTCCATTTCAATTAAAAGCGTTCTTACATGTTGTTCTGTAAATTGCTTTAGGAGCGCTTCCTGTTCTGAAGAATCAAAGAGTGAAAAGACTTCAGAACTTTTGCTCTTGTCAAGCAATCTGAAGCTTACCACCTTCTCTGCAGGTTCCAGCCCGGCGAGAATGTCGACAATATCGGCGGGATGGCGTTCGCGAAGAAAATCCCGCAGCCGGCTGAAGTCTTTTGTCCTGATAAGTTCCTTGATTTCAGGAAGGATTATATTTGCCCACTTTAGTTCCATTTTTTACAAGGGTATTAAAATTTTTTGGCAACGTTCTGCCTTATTGGTTACAGTCTGATAAATCTATTGACCTGAAATTTCACAGTGCCATTGTTTTCTCTTCTGCAAAGTGTGGGAATTTATTCGACTTTTTCCACTCCCAAAGCCTTTGCCATGCCGAGCAACGCTCTGCCAACCAGAGAGCGTTTCATCTCTATTGCATGAAAATCGCATACCTCATCACAGCAAAAACAACCAATACATTTCTTTTTGTCGACCACTACTTTTCCCGTGTCTTTTGACATTGCGCCGGCAGGGCAATTTCTTACACACTCATAACACCGTGTACAATTGGAATGGTTTACGGTGGAAAAGGTAGAACAGGTATTGTCAAACATCATAGCAAGAAGAAAATTGGGGAGATACTTCCCCGCAAAGTCCTGTGCGCCGCTGGATGGTTTTTTAAAATCATGCACCGCTACATTTTGAATGGATTCTCCTGCTACAGTAATATTGCTCAATTCGCCAATGCCCAAACCGCGCTGATGTGCAAAACGGATAGTTGGCACGGCCATAGGTTCGAAACCAATGATGTTGCTGGCTACCGTATCCAGCGCGACGCTGTCCCTGCTGGAAATAATTAAACCGACCTTTTTGGGGTTTCCTGCATTAGGACCGTTTCCTTCCATGCCTACAATTGCATCCATTATGATGAGATGGGGCGGCGCCATTTGGTAAATATCCACCAATGCCTTGGCAAAGACGGTTGGTTTTGGCGCTATTAAATGGACATTCTTTTTGCCATTGCCTGGTATCGAGCCGAGCATGTTTTTTATCGCTCCGGTATACTGCGTTAAACCGTGCGTTTTCAGTTTAGGAACGGAAACAATAAAATCTACCTCTCTCAACGTCCTGGCTATACGGAATTTGTCTAAGATTTCATAATCCTTGTTGTAAACATCGATGTATTTGTCTTTATCAAAATTTACAATCTTTGCGCCGGTATTCTCCGCAATTTCGTTGATACGGGTAACCCGGAAGGCGTTGAACGTGGAACTGTTTTTTACGCTTCCTGATGAATCTCCAATATATACCTCACATCCAAAATCTTTCTGAAATATATCCACCAGCGCCCTGACAACTGCAGGGTGGGTATTTACCGCTCTTTCCGGTGGTTGTGATGATGAAAGAAGGTTGAGTTTTAACAGTACCTTTTTTCCTGGCCGTACAAGCATTTCAGTGCCATTAAGCAAGCTTAGAGACCGATGTATCGCATGGTAAACCTTTTCCAGGGTATAATCGTCACATTTTGCAATTGATACTATAGACATGGGTAAACCTCGTAAAATGTTTCTCGTATCTACGTTACAAAAGAAGTCTTTACTGGGTAATACTATACCACAGCATATATTATGATAGTAGTAAAAATGAGTGGATGTGTACTAAAATTTAAGGGGCACGGGGGTAAAAGACAGGAGAAAAATAATGAAAAGGGCAATGCCAAGCATCTTTCTCCTGGGATCGAGAGGCGTATATTCATCTGCGGGCGAGGGATGTCGAAATCCAAAAATCAGAAGGAGTATGGCAAATAAAATCCAGCCCTTATAAAAAAATACGGTGATTACGCAAAAAATAAATATACCTATACGATAAACGATGTCACTCTTTTTCCCCAGCAGTGCGTACATAATATGTCCTCCGTCAAGCTGCCCGATTGGCAAAAGATTGAGCGCCGTGACGAATAATCCGGCCCAGCCTGCAAATGCAAGGGGATGAAGATAAATATCCATTCCTTCAGGCAGCGTTCCAAATAGAAGCTTTGCGATAAATGAAAAGAGTACCGGTTCTCCAAGTCCCAGGTAATTTGATGAATCGGCTGGCACAGGCCGTACGTCTGAAAGGATAAGGCCTACTACAGTGGCGGGAATGGCAAATACCAGGCCCATAAGCGGACCTGCTGCGCCAATATCAAACAATGCCCGCTTGTGAGGGATGTGTCCTTTCATTTTTATGACTGCTCCAAATGTGCCAAAAGGCGGCAGCGGGAGTGGTAAAAAATAGGGCATAGTGGCGTCCACATGGTATTTTCTGCACATAAAAAAATGTCCTAATTCATGAGAAAGTAGGATTGACATAATAGCTAGTGAATACCATATTCCATTAACGTAATAAGTTGTCAGAAAAGTGGCAATAAAAAGCAATACATGGATTCGCACCTTTTTGAAAAAAGGTGAAGATTTCTGTTCTTCTCTTGTCATTTACCTTTGTTTTCTCCCTTCGTAATGTTTTTAAAAAGTCTTGCCCGGTAAAAAACCCTCTTTTTTGTAAGCATTTCTCTGTTTTCCTCAGGTGTTCTTTTTTACATTAACATGTTAAATAACTTTTGTAAATTATATTAAACGTTAATGTTGACATTGCCCCTGGAATCGTGATACTATTTTCCGATTAGTAACATCATTTAGTATCAAGAAACTAGAGTGTTACGCATAATTTTATATTGAGGCGCACGATGTCTTTTTTGGTTAGATTCGGGGTTTCTCTGGAAAAGGAACTCCTTAAGAAATTTGATACCCACATAAGAAAGAAAAAATATACCAACCGTTCGGAGGCAATACGTGATCTGATACGCGGTGATTTGGTGATGGAAGAATGGCAGGAAGGCAAGGAGATTACCGGTTCTATCACACTTGTTTACGATCATCATAAAAGGGAACTGGTAAACATGCTCATTGATATCCAGCACGACTATCATGGTATTATCCTTTCCTCCCAGCATATCCATCTGGACCATGATAATTGTCTTGAAATCATTGTTATAAAGGGCAAGCCGCAAATGGTAGAGGAATTATACGGAAAACTGAAATCGGCAAAAGGCGTTAAACACGGTGGCATATCCATGGCAACTACGGGGAAGGGGATTTTGTAAATATGACCTTTTCTAATCAAGCCCATATTTCTGCACTATGCTTGCATAGCGGCAAACATGGATACAGAGAGAAAGGGCTTCCTTCTGCCATTGCAAAAAAAACATCCCGGAATATTCGTGATATTATTTTTTTTTGTGCTATGCAGTAGCACGAGTATATTATACGTACTACTGGTAACTGGAGGAGACATTTTTGCATATTAGCGACGGAGTACTTTCTCCCTACATTATCATTACCGGGTGGGCAGTTGCAGTCCCTTCGTTAGCGATGTCTGTAAAAAGCCTGAAACCTGACAAAGTTGGTGCATACGGAGTAATTGCCGCTGTTTTTTTTGCAGGTTCGACAATCCACATACCCCTTGGACCTTTCAGCATGCATCTTGTCCTCAATGGTATTGCAGGACTTTTACTGGGATGGAGCGCTGTAACCGTAATAACGGTAGGACTTTTGCTGCAGGCTTTGTTCCTTGGCTTTGGAGGATTGACTGTGTTGGGGGTAAATATTGCTGTTATGGCGTTGCCTGGCGCGATTATCGGCGTGCTTGGACGCCATTGGATGAAACAGGTTTCAGCGAAAAAACGGCCTTGGATAGGATCGTTCGCGGGTGGCGGTGCTGTATGTATTTCGTCCGTTTTACTCTTTGTTGCCCTTTCTACAACCCATGCGGCGCTGGCTCCCCTTGCCAAACTGGTTTTTTGGGGACATGTTCCTGTCATACTGATTGAAGGCGTTATCAGTTATTGGTTGGTACACTTTCTGCAAAAAGTAAAACCTTCGTTATTAGGAATTTTACATTGAGAGCTTTCTTATGCGTTTTTTTTTGTATCTTTTTTTCGGCGCCTTTAGCGGTATATGCACACGGACTTTCCCTTTTTTCTCAGGAGAAAACATTGTATGCATCTTACAGTGATCATATCCCTGCCTCAGGCGCAGAGGTTGTTCTTGTGAATGCAAACGGCGTCATAATTCTTCAGGATAAAATGGATGAAAAGGGGGTGTGGAAGTTGCCGGAGAATCTGGAAACAATTCCTCAATTAATTATTGTAGATGATTCCGTAGGTCATCGTGCAATGATAACATGGGAGGAATTTCTTAAAGAACGCCCAAAGGGGTTGTTTGACCTTTTAAGTATCCGCGTGGCAATCGGAGTCGTGTGCATTATCGGCGGCGGTTATGCCATACAACGGTTTTTATTAAAAAAAAGGACATAATGCTATTTTGCAAACTACAAAAATTGAAATTGCCGCCGGTTTCTACCCGCACTGGAACGATATTGGTTTTGCTTGTACTGGCGGGTATAGGTTTGCTGAATAATTTTGCGACTCTTGTTGTTTGCCTGTTTATGGTGTTATTGTTTGGTGTATTCACAGTTGGAAACATATTCATTGTTGTATACCATGCAAAAGGAGTCTGGATTTTTTTCCTTCTCACCGGTGTAAGCCTTTTGCTAACAAAAGAGGGCAGAGCGCTTGCCCCAATCCTTATTGTCAAAATGTTTTCAATGTGGTTGTGGAGTGTAATCTGGATTAAATGGGTGAGATTTGAACGTATTTTGTCAACCTTAGAGAAAATGGGAATACCGGCAATTTTGTTAAATGTCATTGCATTTACCACGCGTTTTTTACCTATTATGGCGGAACGGATAAAAATGACGTTTGCCGCACAGTCTTCACGCGGTGCAAAAAAGGGATTGCGTTCCCTGCAATTACGAAACCTTGCCGGGGGGATTGGCAGCGTGCTTTTGTCTAGTTTTGAGCAATCTGAAAATGTTGAACGTGCAATGCAATCACGCGGATTTTGCGGAACATATACTCTCGGCACAGACAAAGACGAAGCTCCCTCGTATGTTGCTTTGTCTCTGATGTTTTTAATGGCTTTTTTAATTTGGACCGGAGTGATTTGCGATGTCCTGTGTAGTAAGTGTTTATAACGTCACGTTTCTTTATCCGAATGGTGTGCAGGCGATATCAGGATTATCATTATCTGTTCACCAACATGAAAAGGTTGGGCTAATCGGGCCTAGCGGCGCTGGCAAAACAACCCTTTTTTGGCACTTAAACGGGCTTTTAAGACCACATTCGGGAGAAGTTAGTGTTTTGGACAAACCGCTTACCGGACTCAAAAATATTAATGAAGTTCGGAAGCATGTCGCCCTTACTTTTCAGCAGGTAAACGATCAGCTTTTCTGTTCTTCCGTTTGGGAGGAAATTGCATTTGGACCGAAAAATTTGTATTGGACAAAGCAGCAGGTGGCAGACACGGTGGAAAAGTGGCTGGCGTATTTTGAATTAAATGATGTTCGGGAACGGCCTCCGCATCATTTATCGGGAGGGCAGAAGCGCAGGGTTGCACTGGCGGCAGCTATGGCAATGGAACCCGACTTGTTAATCCTCGATGAACCCGCAAACGACTTGGACCACCGCCATCGACGTAAATTAATAACCTATCTGAAAGGATTAAAAATTGCACTCATGGTCGCCTCTCATGATTTACGTTTGATTGAGGAATTGACAGAACGGTGTCTCATTATGGATAAAGGCAGGATTGTTGCAGACAAAACTACCGTTGAGTTAGTACATAATGAAGACATCTTAAAAATGTATGGGATGGAGGCAATGCCTATGAAAGAATAATTTTTTTGATAGGCGGTAGCACGATAATATTAAATGTGCTATTTATTTAATTCCTGGTATTTTTTTTATTATGTTAAAAGGGATTTTTATAATGAGTTATCGTTTTTTTTACAGTTTTATTCTTATACTTTTTTTCTGTTGCGCAAGTAACGCTGGAAAAGTGTATGCCCACCATGGAGGCGTTTCTACCGCCTTTGGCCCTGGCGCACCTGTTGAAACTGCATCGCCAATGACTCTCGGGAAAGGGAAATTTTTGCTTTACGAAAAAATAGAATTTGCATCTTTTGAACAAAAGAGCCATGCTGACCCGAAAAACATTGAAAACTTTACCTTTTTTAACACATTAGTCGGCTATGGCATTACTGACTATTTATCCATCTATCTTGTGATGCCTTATGCTATTAAAGAACAGGATTCATTAGGCACATCGAAGGGGTTTGGTGATGCTGGATTTTTAGTGCAATACGGGTTTAAGTACGGCGAGAGAAACGGGATTCGGGGTTTTTATAATAACGGCCCAGAAGATACTATTGGAGAGAGTTATACGACCAATGACCTGAAGATGTCTTTTTTGGGAGGCTTTACTGTACAGACCGGTGATATTACAAATGAAGATAATAAAGGCAACCGGTTTGACATGGGCATGCAAACGGGTTTTGCAGCGCCAACGTTTATGACAGGTTTCTCCGCTTCAAAAATGCTTTTCCAGCACTTTACCCTTACCGGAGATACTTCATTTACTACTTTTACCCGTCATGACGAGGGGAAACCTGGAAATGAGATACGTTTCAACCTGGCCGGAGGATATGAAATATTTGGAAATTTACAGGGATTTCTCCAAAGGGTGGACCTTATTGCTGAATCAAATATCCTCCATCTGACAAAAGATGAAGACGAACACCGTCACGATGAAGATGACAGCGGGGGAACGATTCTGTATCTTTCACCTGGCTTTCGCGTTTCTCTTAAGAAAAATATCAGTATCGGAGGGCTTCTGAAATTTCCCGTATGGAAGGATTTGAACAGGGAACCGGAGCAACAGGGCGCTGAAGGACTTGAACACTTCAGGGCAATTCTCACCGTGACATGTTCTTTCTAATGAAGCCAACCCTGACAGGGTTTCTTACAAAACTATACCTTAAACCATTTGTTAAGAGAAGGAGGAAAACACTATGCTAAAAACACGAATATGGAAAAAGCAGATGATTGCAATACTTTTTTGGGCTTGTTGTACATTTCTGTCTCATACGAAATGCATATTTGCACATGAAGGCCACGATCACGGGAGTAACACTCCGATAGCCATTAAAAAATCTACAGTGGCACATTTGCAGTCAATATTGGAATCATATAAGTCTCTTTATAAAAAAGTTTTAGAACAAGATATTCAAAGAATTCCCCTATTGGCCCAAAATATAATGGACGCCGCTCAATCGGGCGTTCAAACGGAAAAGAAAGGTGAAGGGCGTTATATGATGGAACATATTTTCCAGCATGCGATATCTCTTAAAAAAGGCGAAACTCTGGAAAATGCAAAAGAATCTTTAGGGTTAATAAGCAGTGAACTATTTCCGTTCTTTATTGCATGGCCAATGCAGCTTAAAGAAAACAAGTTAAGGCTTTATCATTGTAAAAATGATGAAAAATACTGGTTTCAGGCAGAAAATAGCGCTCCAAACTGCCCTTATGCTCACGGTGAATTATCAACATGCACTATTATTGAGGAAGTGGCGTATAAATGATCTGTATAGGAATTTCAATATTTTTGTAGAGACGCATGCAATGCGTCTCTACATTGAACGACCATCTTTGCTTTAGAAAAACATGACAGTCTTATGACACCGTGTGCCCATAATTGGTCACTGTTTATATCAAGCTTTGCAGGACAGATGCGACTTTGTGTCTTAAGAAAAAAAACTGATGCGTGACCATTTATAGTCTTTTTGCGTTCTCATGTACTAATTGCATCTTTTTTGTGCTGTAATCGTAACATATTTAACAGTAGTAGTTTGTGCTTTCTTTGGTTGTGGTGGTCGTGTTGTTTTTTCGAAATGGCGCACTTCTTGCTAAGTGTTGTTACGTACAAAGTGTTTTGTTATGTATTATTTTGCGCAGAATTTTTTACGGAAGGGGGTGAATGTACGGACGCATTTAAGTGTAAAAGCAGAGGTTTTCGTGAGTTAGGATTGAGCAGATGTTATGAATTTTGAAGGAGGTAAGCGAAGAATTATGATACGAAAGGGAATGATAGGAGCGGTGATGCTTGGAGCTGCGGTAGCGATAAGCGGCGGAGTGGCGACTGCGGGGTATATTCAGGGTACGCATGTAAAGACGGATTTACCCGGGCCGTTTCACATAACGATGTCACCGGATGGTGGTACGTTATTTGTGTCGAATCAATCTGGGCATAGTGTAACGTTTGTGGATGCAAGGACGCAGA
>NZ_JBDIWA010000035.1:0-36039 GCF_039794105.1 Candidatus Kuenenia sp. | reverse complement strand
CCAAGAAATATTCAACCACGCAAAAAAATATTTGCTTTCCCTTATAAACCAATTTCTTAACTTAATGACATTGGGTTGCAACCTGAACCAAACGTTTTATACTTTCAATCCAGCCTTCTATTAACAGAGCAAATGACAAATAAATTCCGGATTCCAAACAGGGGTTTTGAAATTTGGGCATTGGAATTTTACCGCAGTACATGGCCCCATTATACGCATAAACTCATAGGTTCAGGTTGCAAACCTGAACCCGCCGGGAGCCCTTTTGTTTGGCTATATGTGCTTACGTCCGCATCAGGCCAGTCAGGTCTCTTACAACGCATTGAACATACATTTTATTCGCGATTTTTATAACCTTACTCATTAAGCACACGGGAACAATCACTCCATCAGGTCTTCGAATATTCATTTCCAAAGAAACCGTATCATTTTTCTTCGACATCCCTTGAAAGAATTCTGACGGGTTCTTTGTCTTTTCCGGCGAAAAACAATCCCATATTTTAAATGTATGCTGTTCCTTCAGGCCTCTGCCGGTTTGTTCCTCAAATTTTTTATTATAATCCACGATAACGCCGCTTTCCGGATTAAATAACACAATGCCGAATAGCGAAGCCTGATTCAACATATTGAACCGACTCTCTATCAGGCGCAAGGTCTCCTCTGTATTTTTAATTTTTGTAACGTCAATAAACGTGATAACGACGCCATCTATTATATTGTCGATGGTGCGATATGGCAATATACGCATGTTATAACAGGCGTGCTCCTTTGTCTGTATCTGATACTCTTTTTTGATCAGGGTTTTCAGCACCTCTGCCGCGTCATCTTTTAGTGTCTCCGTATTGAATTTTGCGGTGATGTCGCCTATCGAACGGCCAATATCCGATGGCAGCATATTAAAGAGTTTCGTCAGCGTTGGGGTAAAACGGACAATGTTCAGTTTTGTGTCAAGAAATATGGTTGCTATCTCCGTGCTTGCCAGGAGGTTGTTGAGGTCATTATTGGAACGTGACAATTCATTTAGCTTATTCTGAAGTTCCGCGTTCACCGTCTCCAGCTCCTCATTCGTGGATTGTTGTTCCTCCTTAGACGTCTCTAATTCCTCGTTGGTGCTCTGCAGTTCCTCGTTTGTGGACTGCAATTCTTCATTGGCAGATTTCAGTTCCTCATTCGAAGTTTCCAGTTCCTCAATGGTTGCCTGTAAATATTCCTTTGTCGATTTTAATTCTAATTCGAGTTTTGTAATCTGTGGGTCTTCTTTGCTGATTTTCATGGAGGCCTTTCCTTTTTTCCGCTCTTTTTCTGCCGGTAATTTTTCATCAAAGATGATCATCGTCAGCCCTTCAGTTGCTGTTCCGGTTTTAAGCGGCTTGACGGTCAGGTCAATCGTCAAAAAATGTTCATTGTCCCGTATCTTCACCCCTTTTTCTACGATAGTTTCTTTCGTTCCGGAAATTTTATGGATAATGGTGCTCAGTTTATAACGCAGGTCTTCGTGCGCCATTTTTAATATATTGAAGGAAGGGACGCCATGTGGCGTTAACAGGTATTTGTGTATCTTGCCGTTAACATAAAGAATCTCATGTTTTTCGTTGATCAGTGCGAATGAAGGGGCATATTTGTTAAGAATCTCTCTTTCCGCAAGTTGAATAATATTGATTTCTCCGTAATCTTTTTTTTCTTCTTTCCAGTCTGATTGAAAGACTTCCTTCGTTAACAAGGCAGGAAGGTCCATGTCCTTTTCGATAACTTTACCTTTACGTTTATAGATTTTCCATTTCGCATTTTCAGTCGAAAAAAGATGGATAAATTCTCCAATGGTTTCAGATGACCCGAGGAAAAGGTACCCATCCTTATTCAGGGTATAGTGAAAAACCGGCAATATCTTTTTCTGCAGCGAGGCGTCCATATAAATCAATACATTTCTGCACGATACAAGGTCGAGCCGGGAAAAAGGAGGATCCTTTATCAGACTTTGACTGGCAAAAACCACCATTTCGCGTATCCGTTTTTTCAGCTTGTAGGAGTTATCTTCTTTTATAAAAAAGTGTTTCAGCCGTTCTTTGGAGACGTCCGCGGCAATACTGTCCGGGTAAATACCCGCGCGCGCGAATTCGATGGCCGCCGAGTCTATATCGGTTGCAAATATTTGTACTTTGCACTGCCGCTGCTTCTTTTTCATAATTTCCGCGATGAGTATGGCAATGGAATATGCCTCTTCGCCTGTGGCGCAGCCAGGCACCCAGACGCGTAAGGCACTGTTTTGCTGCTTTCTCTGTACAATATCGGAGATTACCGTATTTTTCAGGAAATCAAAGGCGTCCTTGTCTCTGAAGAAATTAGTAACCCCTATGAGCAGGTCTTTGTAAAGAATTTCTATTTCAGCCGTGTTTTCCCGGATATAATTAAGATAATCTGCAATTTTATCGATCTGATGAACGGCCATGCGCCTTTCAATCCTTCTCCGAATCGTATTTTGTTTATATTGGGAGAAATCCTGTCCCGTATGGTTGCGAATCTGCAGGAGGATTTTTGTTACATTGTTTTGATATTTTTGTTCCGTGGCGCCCGTTGACCTGGCGCTGTCAATATAGGGGTGTTTGATATATTTTAACAGTTCTCCCGGCATTCTTTTCACTGGCAGGACAAGATCAACCTCGCCGGTGTTTATCGCGCTTCTGGGCATGCTGTCATATTTTGCCTCGGTTTCGTCCTGCGCCATGGTCATTCCCCCTGCGCCCTTGATTGCTTTAAGCCCCTGGGTGCCGTCGGTGCCCGTTCCTGAAAGCACGATGCAGATTGCCTTTTCTCCCAGATCATCTGCAAGGGAACGAAAAAAGAAATCAATAGGCAGCCTGGAGGCATGTGGTTCCAGGGGTTGTATCAATTGAAATGTCCGGTTTATAATAGCAACGTCCATCCCAGGAGGATTAAGATACACGCAGTTTGGTAACGCCCGCATTCCATCCTCGATTTCCAGTATCTTCATTGTGGTATATTTATTTAGCAGTGTTGCCATAATGCTCTTGTATTTAGGCGCCAGGTGCTGGATAACCACTACGGCAAGGTTGTTATTGTCAGGCATGTTGGAAAAGAAACCTTCGAGCGCCTCAAGCCCTCCGGCAGAAGCGCCGATTCCGACAATGGGGAACGTCATGGTTTGCGCCATCAGGGTTTTTACCTCCTTTGCCGGTGTTATCGTTTTTCTTTTTGGCAGAGGCGTTTTTGTTCCGGTATGCGTGGCGGCTTTTATGGTTTGCGCCTTTAATTTTCTGGCGGGCGCCTCTTTTTTTCCTGCCTGCGCTGGCCTCTTTTTCGCAGATTCAGTTTTTTTTCTCGCCATGATTTATTGGCTCCCTGAAATGGATTTTTTTACCTGCATTTTTAGATAGGAACATTTTAAAAATCAATAATTGGGTAGTTGGATAAATCGTAAGCAGGTAAGCAGAAGATGTCAATATAAATATATTGATGTATAGACGCACGGCCGTGCGTCTATACATTAACCACAAAGGGCACTGCACAGCCTTTGGCCGCAACCAAATTCGAAATACGAAACAAATTCAAATGACAAAAAACCCAATGCTCCAAACTTGTAGAGACGCACGGCCGTGCGTCTCTACTAATCAATGCCTAACGGAAGCATTCCCGGTTTTTTGTAAAAATGCCATTAGCAGGGGGGAGGGAAAGAATAGTAACCATTCGCGGGTTCAGGTTTGTAACCTGAACCAAACGTTTTATACTTTCAATCCAGCCTTCTATGAACAGAACAAATGACAAATAAATTCCAGCTTCCAAACAGGGATTTTGGGATTTGGGTATTGGAATTTTACCGCAGTACATGGCCCCATGATAAGCATAAACCCATAGGTTCAGGTTGCAAACCTGAACCCGCCGGGAGGGCACAAAGAACACGAAGGAAAACTTACAAAAAAAAGAAGTTTTTACAGGGTAATACTATATAATATGAATACTATACTCAGTCGGCAGTCCTCAGTCCACAATCTGCAATTTTGCCGACTGCCGACTTCTGACTTCTGACTTCTGATTGCTATGGTATAATAGAAAATTCCAAGCCCATTCAAGTCCCTTATGGAAAGTGGGCAGGACTATTACAAAAAATGTTTGTATTGTACGAACGGTTCTTCTCTTTAAAATAATTGTTTAAGGGTTATTATGAAATTCACAAAAATGCATGGAATAGGCAACGATTATGTTTATGTTAATTGTTTTCAGGAAGTGGTTGATGACCCCGTAGGGCTGGCAAAAAAAATAAGCGACCGGCACTTTGGAGTGGGGTCCGATGGGTTAATACTTATATTGCCGTCAGAGATAGCAGATTGTAAAATGCGTATCTTTAATGCGGATGGCAGTGAAGCGCAAATGTGCGGAAATGGGATCCGTTGTGTTGCAAAATACGTGTACGATAATGCGCTTGTCAGAAAGAACCCGCTTACAGTAGAAACGCTGGCAGGCATTAAAACCATTGAGCTGTATACGAAAAATGAGAGTGTTTATAGCGCAAGGGTCAATATGGGAAGGCCGAAGCTGATGAGACCGGAAATACCAATGGTTGGCGCTGAAACACAAGTAGTGAACGAAATGCTTGTGCTTGATGAAAATACTTCATTTCGGGTTACCTGCGTTTCCATGGGAAATCCTCACTGCGTAATCTTCGTTGATGATCTAAAGCAACTCCATATAGAAAAAGACGGAAAGGCAATTGAACACCATCGCGTCTTTCCCGAAAGGACAAATGTCCATTTTGTAAAGGTTCACCATCCGGGAGAGGTTACAATGGCCACCTGGGAGCGCGGATCGGGCATAACCCTGGCGTGTGGAACAGGCGCTTCTGCTGTTTGCGTTGCCGGCGTTCTTAACAACCTGACAGAACGTAAACTTTTGGCACACTTGCCAGGCGGAGATCTGGAACTGGAATGGGCGGAAGATGAAAATGTTTATATGACAGGCCCTGCTGCTGAAGTTTTTATGGGAGAATGGCTTTTATAGCAACAGGAAAAGATACATAAAACCGTGAGAGGAGTATAACCTTTTGCCTAAGCTCGCATAGCCAGAACCAAATAAACAAGATATAAAAAATGAAGTTATCTATAATTAAAAGAGTGTTTCTTTTTGCCATAATACTTTCCGGTTGCGCAAGTAGCAAATCGGCGATTATGCAAAGACCGATTTGGGAAGATACTTCTGCTATATTGAATAGCACGGGGGGGGAGGCGCAAAACCTTTCGGTACAACAAATAAAAGAGGTGTTAATTTATAACAACTCTAAACTTACTACGCTTCGGGCAAAGGCAAAAATAACCTTAACCTCGCCTGAATCAAAAGGGCCTGTCACATGCACCGGCCTGATAGTGTATGAAACGCCAAATCATCTGCGTGTGATTGGCTCAAAACTGGCTACGACCCTATTTGATATGTCTACCGACGGCAATACCTTTTGGATTTATGTCCCCTCGGAAAAAAAGGCTTACACAGGTCCCGGCAACGCCTTGCATAAAGTGAATTCATCAGGAACGGGCATTTCACCGAATGATATGGCAGGGTTATTTAATCTTAAAGATATTCTAGGCGGCGAGAGTACGGTATTGGAAATCTGGCCGTATTATTGGGTCATTTATGCGATAGATACGAATGAAGGCAAAATAAATCTTAAAGGGAAATTGTTGATTAACAGGAGTAACACGGATACATTTCGATGTGAAACATTTAATCCGGACGGTTCTGTCCGGCTGCAGGCAGTATTTACCGATTATTCGGATTTCGATAGTTGCCGGCTGCCGCAAAGAATTGACGTTCGTTGGCCAACATACAATACCTCGATGGGCGTCACGCTTTCTGATATCATTGTAAACAGCCCGATTGATTCAAAAATATTTACCTTTACAATCCCCAATGGCGTGGAGGCCGTCCGTATGGGAGATTAAATTCCTCCTCCATTTTCCAGTTCCACTATTTTCCCCAAACGGCGGGCGTGTCTTCCCCCTTCAAAAGGCGTTTCCAGCCACAGTTTTACTTTTTGTTCCAAAAGTTCTTCGTCAATAATATCCGCACCGATGCACAGCACATTGGCGTCATTATGCCGACGGCTCATTTCTACCGTATAAAGATTGTGGCATAAAGTCGCCCTGACGCCCCTTACCTTGTTTGCTACAAGCGACATACCTATTCCGGTGCCGCATATTAAAATACCCCTGTCGCATTCCCCGCGTCCCACCGAAAGCGCCGCCTTCATTCCAAAATCGGGATAATCCACGGACTCCGATTTTGATGAAGTGCCAAAATCCGTTACGGAATGGCCTAATTCCTTCAATGTTGCCTTAATACGTTCTTTAAAATCATACCCTCTGTGATCTGATGCTATTGCAATCTTCATTGTAGTTTCACAATCTTCCATAAAAAAATGTACGAAAAAATTACCCCGATTCTCAATGTTTTTTGAGACAATTTCGAATAGTTGTTTCGGGAATAATGCCATGCCGAACGACCTCACATACGCCATCTTTTATTTTAACAACCGTTGAAGGCTCGTGCGATTGCGTTGGCCCGCCATCCAGTATGACGTCAATTTCATCCTTAAAATATGCCGTCACTTGTGATGCATCCGTTGATGGCGGATGCCCTGAAGTGTTTGCGCTGGTAGTTGCTACCGGAATATTTGCGGCGCGGATTAAATCTCTTGCGATGGCATTATCGGGCAATCTTACGCAAATGTCTGAACCATCCTTCAGCGGAAAAATAATCGCTAAAGGACCCGGCCAAAAAGACTCCATCAACCTTTTCGCCACATCTGAAACAGCGCCCGCGTATAGTCCCACTTCCCCTACATCGGCAATCATCAGGGTCAGCCTCTTCTCTGCGGGCCTCTTCTTTGCCTCATAAAGCCGTTCGATAGCTTCCGGATTATCCTTATTAACGCCCAGACCATATACAGTCTCTGTTGGGAAAGCCACTATCCCGCCGTTCCTCAAAGATTGAGCAGCTATTCCAATAGATGCCCAATAAATGTCCTTATTTCTGACGTCAAGTATCTGTGTTATTTTGGCGGTATTGCACGGCATAATATAAATCTACGTTTATGAATTTCAATATTTTTAATCAAGCAATGAACAAACCCACCCCTCAATCCCCTCCCAAGAGGGGACTTGTCTAATTCCCCTCATGGGAGGGATTAGGGGTGGGTAAAAATGAATGCCGTTGGGTTTCTATCTTTTAAAAACCCAACCTAACGTATGATTGCGGTTTTGCGGTGCTATGAATATATTATAATGTAGGTTATAGTTTAAATGCTTAACCGGGGTATTTCAACTTCTTTTATAGCTTGACAATAAATTGTTAAATTTGGTAGAGTTTCCGCATGAAATCTCTATCGTTGAACAGGTATTTTTTATTCGTTTTTTTGGCGGCGTCTGCCTTTTTTGCTTCGTTATCCAATCCTCAATCCCTCCTTGCACAGGAAAATATCATGGGTATCGACGAGATCAAACCCGGGATGAAAGGGTTTGGTAAGACGGTATTTTTCGGCAACAATATTGAAAATTTTAATGTCGAGGTTTTAGGCGTCTTAAAAAATTGGGAAACGAAGGCAGATCTTATTCTGATCAAAATGACAGGTGGCCCTCTTGAAGAAACCGGCATCATTGCAGGTATGAGCGGAAGCCCTGTTTACATAGATAATCGATTGATTGGCGCTGTCGCCTATGGGTGGAGTTTTTCAAAAGAAGCGATTGCCGGTGTGTCGCCAATAAATGAGATGAAAAGGACATTGTTCGACCTCCCTGAAGAAAATGGCAGTAAATTATTCCCCTCGCCCGAATGGGAGCTTCCATTACCGCCCGCAAATACCGGTGAAATAATACCGCAAACATCATTGCCAAAAATGCAGGATGAAGCGATAAACCCTCCGGAACGCGGGATAAAAATTACTCCTATCCTTTCTCCTTTGGTGGTATCAGGGTTTTCAGGCAAGGCATTGGAAGAAATGAACCCTTTTTTTAGTGCATATAATTTGTACCCCCTGCAAGGCGGAAGCTATGCCGCAACTTCGGCGACATACCCAACCAGGCTGGTTCCAGGCGCATCGGTAGCCGCAGTGCTGATCAAAGGGGATCTGAATGCCGCCGTAGTGGGTACGGTTACATACGTTGAAGGCGATCAGGTACTTGCCTTCGGACACCCCTTTTTGCATGCGGGAACCACGAACATTCCGATGGCAACGGCTCATGTATATGCAATCCTCAGCAGTCACTCCAATTCAGTAAAAATGGCGTCGCCGGTTGAAATAATCGGACAGATTAATCAGGACAGAAGATCGGGAGTCGCCGGTACTATTGGCACATTTTCCCGCATGATTCCCTGCCGCATAGAAGTTGACGGTACGCAAAACATTGAATATAGCTTCGAAATTGTGGACAACAAAATGCTCACACCGGTGCTTGTTTTAATGGCGGCTCAGGGCGCTGTTGCCGCCACCGAAAAAAAATTGGGTGAACGGTGCGTTGACATACAGCTTTTCGCAAAGATTGACGGATACGAGAAACCACTGATATTAAAAAACAGCTATTATGAATTTAACCAGACATGGTTCTCTATCGACGAAATTGCACAACGCTTTGCAATGGTTATCAACAATCAGTTTCAGGAAATTACCGTTCAGGAGATTGATCTGAAGATTAACATCATGAATTCACGGCAAACTGCGTCTATCGAAGCAATTCAGTCAAGAAATAACTATGTACGGCCGGGAGATGAATTATCTGTGGACGTATTGCTAAAGCCCTATACCGGAAGCGATATTCACAAGACAATTCAGATCAAAATCCCGGAAGACGTCCTCCCTGGTAACCTTCTGGAGATTACGGCATGCGATGCGAAATTCAGCAAATCATTGGATATGGCAAGGGAGGCAGGGAGGCATTTGCCGGTTAATTTTGAACAGCTTCTGGACGACGTCTGCGATATGGAAAGAAACAACAATCTCATTGTGCGCGTCCTTCTCTCTAAAAACGGGTTAACCTATAAAGGAGAAGGTCTTCCATCGCTTCCTCAATCCATTTTTTCTATTATGAATAATGTCGGTCAAAGCGGCATCGGACCGCTTATGGGGGAAATAATTACTAAGGTTCCGACTAAATATGTTCTTAACGGTAAACAAAGCATACACGTATTGGTTAAATAATATTATGAATACGATTCTATCATCATGTAAGCAAGTCATAGCCATATTCCTTTTTTCCTCTCTATCAATCCCAATTGCAAACGCTACGACCACTCATACATGGTCACAATCCACAGAGTACGATTTTAAGAAAGGCGACTCTCAGAACATTTCTGTCCACAGCAAAGGGGAGCTATCTCTTTCCCCTCAAATAGAAACCATTCAGGGCATTGATAATGCCTACGTATGGTCAATCACCCAGAATGAACAAGACTGCATATTCATTGGCGCCGGAGACCCGGCAACGGTTTACTCCATAAAGGAGAATGCCGAAGCGGCGGAGATATTCAGGGCGCCGGAATTATATGTGCAAAGTATTATTGCCGGCAAAGACGGCAATATATACGCCGGTACTGCGCCAAGGGGCATAATCTATAAAATCAACAAAGAAGGGGAATGTTCGGTATTTTGCAGCCTGCCCGTTTCCTATATATGGGATATGGAAATAGACAACAATTTCAATCTCATTGTGGCAACAGGAGATGAAGGCCTTTTGTTTAAAATCTCACCAGAAGGATGCCCGGTTATTCTTTTCGATTCTCCGGAAACAAATCTTTTAGACGTCGTACTAGATAAAAACAATAATATATATGTAGCGACAGAACCAAATGGCCTGATCTATAAAATAGATAACAACGGAAATGCCCATGTACTTTACGATGCGGAAGAGGAGGAAATACATTGTCTTGCAATTGATACTTCCGGCAACATATATGCGGGCACTGCGTCTGGCACTCAGGCGGCAATGCCTAGAGCGCCCACTGCAAAAACCACCGGAGAAACAACGGTAATTGCATCTCCATTCAAAGAGGGGAAGGCATGGGACCTCAATATTCCTGATGAACTAACCGTTGCTAAAACGGCATACATTCAACAGAAAACACATCCTTCGCAGAGAGTTAGACTGCAATCCAAAACGATAGGAAGCCCGGTTAAACCAAATTATATTTACAAGATTGCCGAAGAAGGGTTTGCTGAAAAAATTTTCGAGATAGAACAGGCATTCATTTTCGATATGGCGTTTGATGCAGAAGGAAATCTTTTTGTAGTGACGGGAAATGAATCCTCTATCTATAAAATTTTTAGCGATGCTTCGTTTATCCGTATTGCGGCGGCAGAAGTTGGACAGTTGCTTTGTTGCCGGATTACTGACCGTAACGAGTTATACGTCGGTTCGGGAAATGAGGGAAGGGTGTATAAGATATTGCCGGCATATGAGAAATCCGGCACATTCCTCTCGAATGTATTGGATACTTCATCCCTGTCGTCATGGGGAAATATTTCATGGTCATGCGCAGAACCGCCATCGACTAAAATTACTATGGCAACAAGAACGGGAAATTCTGAAAAACCTGATGCAACCTGGAGTGACTGGTCTTTGTCCGAAACCTCTCCGTGGGCAAGAATTACAAATTCCCCAGCCCGTTTTGTTCAGTACAGGGCAACATTGCAAACGGAAAATGCGGCAATCTCCCCCTCTTTAAAGAGGGTCTCTTTGTCCTATCTCCCGAAAAACCAGCCGCCAAATATTATTATGTTTGATATAGAAAAGGATGTTCCTTCGCCGCAAAAACCTTTACAGGCAAAAAATGGTTCTTTTGCAGAAGCAAAGTCTCAATTGCCAACCCTTCAAAAACCACACCATGAAATTGCACAGAAAAAGATTCTTTGGGAAATAGAGGACACAAATAACGACACATTGCAGATTACGGTTTCCTACAAAGGGATGGACGAGCATACATGGAAAATACTTGTTAAAAGTAATCAAAACAAGGGTTCATATACATGGGATACCCTGCGCTTGCCGGATGGAAGGTATCAAATCAAATTAGAAGCCGGCGATTATCCCGATAATCCGCCGGAAACAGCGCTTAGTTCGGAAGCAACATTGCAACAGCCCTTGATAATTGATAATACAAAACCTGTAATTGCAGGGCCAATAACGGCTGATGTTACCCCTGAGGGAAGGGGTATTATCACCGGCTCTGCGCAGGACGAATACAGTGAGATAGTAAAGGTTCAATATGCTATCGATGGACAGGAATGGTTGCCTGCCAATCCCGTTGACGGGATTTTTGATTCCCTGCAGGAATCATTTCGAATTACAACAGAACCTCTACGTCAGGGCAATTATACCGTTGTCATCAATATCTTCGATCTTGCGGGAAATATTGCTGTAAAAAAAATAGTACTTGAGGTAAAATAAAACTCCTTACAAACTCATGTTTGGAGTGGTTTTTGATCAATATAAATGTAACACTTTGTAACATTTTAGTCTTTTGAAAAACGTATTACCGATAAGCTCCGTAGGAGCAGCCTGTTTGTAGCAAAATAGGATATTATAACAGATATTAGCTCCGTTAGGAGCGACCTGTCATATTAAACAGGTCTGCCTGAATACGGACAGGCCGCTCCTACGGAGCTATTTACCTTATTGAATTTTATTGCGCTACAAACAGACCGCCCCTGACGGGGCTACATGGTATTTTTTCTATCCCATGAATTTTTCAAAAAACTAAAGTGTTACATATAAATGGTGCGGGGCGTGGCTCAGCTTGGCTAGAGCGCGACGTTCGGGACGTCGAGGTCGCTGGTTCAAATCCAGTCGCCCCGATCAATTTTATCTCCTCATAGAAAACAGTCAGCAGTCCACAATCCACAGTCGGCAGATTGCCGATTGCCGATTGCCGATTGAGGATTGAGGATTGTCGATTGCCGACTGCTATGGTATAATAAAAAACCCCCAATGCCCTCCTGGATGGTCATGCTTGCCTGGTTAATTGTTGTTTGCTGTGTCTAAGTTGCGATTGGGAGAAACTCCCTCTTTTCCACAACACCCAACAGTTTCCAATGCTTTCATTGGTTCTGTAGAAGGCAAAACCGCGATCCTTCCATTTGCATAGCCTACATGTACATTCTCGTCTGTCTCATCTGCATATGACAGGGATTTTTCAGAGACGGCAAGTGTGTTGCGCAAAAAGAAATAGCCTGCAATACCGGAAAGCAGTGATCCGGCAATTATACCGAGGCGTTCGTCGAACATCAGATTAACACCGGTATTTTCAAAAGCCAGGGAGCCGATGAATAAACTCATAGTAAAACCCACGCCACATAACAGCGCAACGCCGTATAAGCTTCTCCAGCTTATATTCCCGGGCAGTTTTGCAATACCAAGCTTCACACTCAGCCAGCAGAAAGTGAATACACCTGTTTGTTTGCCGATAAACAACCCTAATGCAATTCCCATCGGAACAGGATGGAGCGCATGCTCCAAACTCTCACGGGAAAACATGATTCCCGAGTTGGCAAATGCAAAGAGCGGCAGTATACCAAATGCCACTCATACCAAATATACCACTTTCAATCAAATCATCAGGGAGGAAACTTATGGAAAGAATCACCGTCAATCCAAAGATGCTTGGAGGAAAACCTATCATAAAAGGTACAAGAATCACAGTAGAGTTTATTCTTGAACTATTAGCATCCAATGTATCGGAAGAAGAGATATTGAAAGATTATCCCCATTTAACAAGTGAGGATATCCATGCCTGTTTACGTTATGCAGCCCGATCTTGCAAAAATGAGATATATCTGGAATTGGAAACGAAATAATGAGAATCCACGAAATAAGGATTCTCAGAGACATTCAGGGAAAGACACTAATTGATCAGATCAGGTTAAAATTACAGTCCTTGCATAGTATTAATCCATTTAGCGTGGTCTTTAATAATTAATGCAATCATCAAAACCTTTCCTGTATATACTCATGCTGTTTTTTCCCTTCCAGCATATCTGTCGATGGCCCACTACGAACATAAAACTCGGTATCTTCCAGAAAGCATGGTTTATTTGCCATACCGCAATTTACTCTCAACACCTTTTTTCCGTCTACTTCTATCAATTTATAATCTATCAATGGATAGAAACCTTCACCTATTTTTGACTTAATATGGTTTTTAAAATTAAGCATAAACTTGTCATCATTCTTATAAAATTTGGCAATTTCCTCATCTATACCCAATACTTTGCCGTCATCATTTACACCGATTAGCAACTCGCCACCTGCTGAATTGAGAAATGCTCCTATAGTTTTCAACACCGATTTTTCAATATATTTTTCTTTCGTGCCTTTTTTGACATCGAGTGAAAACGTCTCCTTAAATTCCAGTGTTTTGGACTCGCCCTTTGGAAGTAATAGTTTAATCTGGTCCTCTTCGCTTAATCCCTCTTTCGCCAATGTTTTGTATAGTTTCTGGCCGAGGTTGTCTTGTGCCAGGCTTCTGAATTCCGGATCGCTCATCAAGCGACGAAAAATATCTTCATTTCCTTCCATGCGGTCTATCACCAAGCCTTCGAACATCTTTTTGAAGATATCGATAAAATCTGCCATGGAATTAACTTTTGCTGCTTGTCTTAAATTTTCATCTTCTTTTGCCTCGGCTTCTATTTGGTCAAAAAAAAGCTGATCCGCTTCTGTAAAATTGGTTCCAAAGCGCTCGTTTAAAATATCAATTAACTCAGACAAACGAATTTCATCATCAACATTTTTACCAGTGCCAACATCACTGGGGCCTTTTAGAGGTTGTGCTTCGCCTCTTTGTAAATCAATACTCCCCTCGCTGATTATTTGTAAGCGGTAGTATTCAAGTTCAACTTCATTTTCCAGTTGATACGCTGGACCAGATGGTCGCCTTGGCAGCCTCGTTAGCAAAAAACGTAGATAGGTATATAGCTTTTCCAGATCCGAATCATGATAAGGGATTACTTGCGATAAAAACGCATACATATTACGGAAGTTAACAAATAAACTCTTGGTTTCTTCCTGCTCATCATCTTCCAATTCTTTGAAGCGTTCTACCGCCAAATCGAGTATACCGTTCATTTTGGCATGGTCATGAACTGTCTCTTTGCGTTTTGGTGCAAAATAGATAGCACTGAAATCGCGGATTTCTTCATCCCTCAGGATGTGCTTTTCCTCTATTTGTCCCTGTAAACGGTACATGTGGTGTGCATCGGTGAGTTCCTCCGTGTTCGTATTTTCGTAATAAGGTTTGAAGGCATTAAAAATGTCTTCGCGCTTATTTATGAAATCCAGCACAAAGGTATCTTCCTTGCCAGCCGCAGTACGATTTAGGCGAGATAAAGTTTGCACTGCCTGGATGCCAGAGAGAAGCTTATCGACATACATGGTATGCAAAAAAGGTTGGTCGAAACCGGTCTGGTATTTTTCTGCGACCAGCAATACGCGATATTCCTCGTGGTCGAATACTTCCGGTAATTCCCGTTCGCTGATGCCTCCGTTCATGCCAACTTCAGTGTACCTTTTACCGGGGCATTCCGGGTCTACCACTGTTCCTGAAAATGCCACCAGGGTTTTGATATCGGTATAGCCTTTTTCCTTTAAGTATTCATCAAACTTCAATTTATATTTCACGGCGGCCAGTCGAGAATCAGTAGCAACCATGGCTTTGGCCCTGCCGCCAATTTTGTGGCGTACGTAGGTGCGAAAATGTTCAACCATGACCTCTGTTTTTTGACTGATATTGTGGGGGTGCATTGTTAAAAAACGGGCCAGCGCCCTGGCTGCCTTCTTACGCTCGACATTGGGATCGTCTTCCGCCGTTTTAACAATACGAAAATAGGTTTCGTACGTGGTGTAGTTTTTCAATACATCCAGGATAAAGCGTTCTTCAATCGCCTGGCGCATGGAATATTTATGAAATGGCGATTCGCCGGTAGGCCCAGGCTCGTCAAAAATTTTTTTGGTTTTGTATTTGGGTGTAGCGGTAAAGGCAAAAAAGCTGATATTGGGCTGCCGACCACGCTTCATCATGTTTTGAATAACGACATCTTCCACTTCTTCATCGCTCATGGCCTCGTATTCAGCAGCCGCTTTTTCAATGCCCTCCTTGTTCAAAACATACTTCAATTCCATCGCTGTTTCGCCGGATTGCGAACTGTGCGCCTCATCCACAATCACTGCAAAACGCTTGCCTTTGGTAGAAAGCCCGACCAACCCTTCACCCAGTTCCTTGTTGATCTTGTCGATAGTCTCCGTAACAAATGGAAATTTTTGTACCGTGGAAATGATGATGGGTGTGCCAGTCGATAAGGCCGTGACCAACTGGCGGGTGTCTTCATCAATTTTTTGCACCACGCCCTGCTTGTGCTCAAACTGATAAATGGTGTCCTGCAACTGCTTGTCCAACACACGCCGGTCAGTGATTACCACTACGGAATCGAATATTTTCTTGTCGTCGGCATCGTGCAGGCAGGACAAACGGTGCGCCAGCCAGGCGATGGAATTGGACTTACCTGAACCGGCGGAGTGCTCTACCAGATAATTCCGCCCCGCGCCGGTGGCCTTGCTGTGGTCTACCAACTTGCGCACACAGTCCAATTGATGGTAACGCGGGAAGATCATAGTTTCCTTGCGGATTTTTTTTACGCCCTTATCCGTAATCACCTTCTTATCTTCCACCTGAAAATGCATGAAGCGGCTGAGAATATCCATCAGGCTATCGCTCTGTAAAACTTCGCGCCAAAGGTAGGCGGTTCGATAATCGCCGTCTGCTGCAGGCGGATTACCGGCGCCTCCGTCACAACCGAGGTTAAACGGCAAAAAGAGGGTTTTGGCCCCGCTCAGGCGGGTGGTCATAAACACCAGGTCATGGTCTACGGCAAAATGCACCAGAGCACGCTTTTTAAACTCAAACAGTTTTTCCTTGGGGTCACGGTCGGCCTTGTACTGGTGCTTGGCATCCTCCACCGTCTGGCCGGACATCGGATTTTTTAGTTCCATGGTCACAACTGGCAGGCCATTGAGGAACAGTACCATATCCAGTGACTTTTTGTTGCTGGCGGAGAAATAAAGCTGACGGGTTACGCTTAAAGTATTGGCTTTGTACTGAGCCAGAGTATCGGGGTTCAATTTGGTGCTTGGCGCAAAAAAGGCGACCTTGAGTTTTTTGCCATAACATTTAAAACCATGCCGCAACACATTAAGCATTCCCTGTGTTTCCAGCGTTTTACACAGGTCGTCCAGAACCACCTTTTCGGTATCATTGCCGTGTATTCCTTTCAACGCCAGCCATTGCTTTTCTTGAGTTTTCTGAATAAAGGTAAGCACGCGAGCTGTCTCCAAGGCGCGCTCGGTATCAAAATCGTCAGATGCACCCTTTTTATAACAGTCGTTTTCAATAAACTGATATTCAATAGCGTCTTCCAGTCGATTTTCGGTGTGTTTTTTCATGCTGCATCCTCTGCGGCAGGAATTTTTATATCTCGAACATCGATTTTTCCTGTGACTGCATCGGTAATTATTGCAGATCGATATTCTTCTAAAAATACTATCGCTTTGCAAGCAGCATCTGCCATTCTATTTATTCGACAAATTGCCTTTGAAAGAAAATCTGAAATTTTCTTTTGCTCACTTTTTGGAGGAAGCCAGACATAACAACTCTTTAAAATATCTTGAGTAATACTAAAAACTTTCACTCCAGAGACGTTCCTTCTTATTTGAAACCGATAAGGCAATGAATCAAACAAATAGGCCAAATATCTAGGATCATCGTCTGTTTTCAATCTTGCAATTACTGTATGATATCCTGCAAAGATTGGGGTTTTGCTATTGAGATAAGAAAAATTACCTGAACCTTCCACATCTTCTGATGTATCGGCAAAAACAAAATCGCCTTCGCTCAATAGTGAGTCCTTACCAGTCTCAAGATAAGTTTCTGAGACACATTTTAACTCATGTTGCTCTGGTATTACCTCAAAGCCATATTTTGAATGAATTTCACCATAGCTAATACATGGCACACCCTCATCTGTAAGATCGGATTTAGTGATACCAAGACCTCTGCCAAAAATGAACAAATATCGGAATTTCTTTATCTCCCAATGCGCTGGCACATTGCCCAACCATTCCTTGCCGGAGGGCTTCATTTTGGCGTTTTTGTCCAGGCCCTTGGTGACGGCTTGGGTGATAACAGAGATACGCTGTTCGTTGAGTTTTTCTATTAAGGCTTTTTTCTTTTTGATAAGCTGGTCGATTTGTTGAGTTTTGTAATCAAGAAATCTTGCAATTTTTTCCTGTTCGTTTTTTTCAGGAAACGGGATTTTTAATTTACCTATACTTTCAACTGATAAGCCTGGTTGCGCGGCAGAAACAGAGTACTGATTCAGATCCATTGTTGTAAGTAAATAACTTAACCAAGATATATCCAATTTTCTATCTGGAGTAACAACAACAGCGTGTTCCGATGCCCAAAACTTTCCACTGGCAAGTTTAATATTTCCGCATAAGGCCCCTTGTCGTCCAATCAAAACAAATTCACCATCATGCGTATAGGCATCAAAATACCCTCGAATACCATTTCCGCCATAGACCGGGTATTCTCCATCAGGTGAAATTTCTAAAGACGTAATATTTTCCCCACTTTTCATGCGCACTGCGTGATTTAAATTCATAACTTCCCAATCATCTGGAATGCATCTCATCCAGTCATATTTAGTATTTTTAAGTTTTCGGTGTAAGGGATACTTCACTAAACCACCTCCGCCAGCATATCCATAATCTCTTTTTCCAGCCCTTTAATATCGGCTTCGATCTCTGCCAGATCACGTGGTGGCTCGTATTGATAGAAGTGACGGTTAAATGGAATTTCATAACCCAGTTTGATCTTGCTGTGGTCAATCCAGGCATCGGGGCGATAGGGTAAGACTTCTTTTTTCAAGTAGTTTTCGCAGTGGGCTTGCACCAACGCCAGCAGATCATCTTTATCCACCTTGCCCTTGTTTTGTTTTTTATTTTCATAGGCCAAAGGCAGTGGTAGTTCCAAGTCAAGTGGCAGCGGGACGTTTTCGGTGTCGCGCAGCTCCGTGTCGGGTTCGGGATTACCTTTGCTATCAGTACAAATATCGGCAGTTTTATCACGTTCGGCCAGTGCTCCCGGTGTGAGCAGGGCTTTATTCAAGGCGGCATCCCACTTTGCAATTTGATTAAACTGCTTGTCATTGCTAAAGGCGTTTTTGAGCATATCTTCAAAGACATTGCGGTTTTTTATCAATTCACCGTTTGTAAAGTCTGGTTTCAGATCATTTAGGACGTCGAGAATGGCTTGTTGGTGTGCCTTTCCTGCTACGATCTCTTTGTCCATCGCGGCCTTGTTTTTTCGCTTTTGGCTAACAGCGAGATTGGTAAAGTAAGCGCTTTTGGAAAAGGCAGTGATGCGTTCATCAGTCACTGCAAAATTCAAGCGCAGCGGACGTTCTACGGTAATTTTCAGGTAGGCGAATTCCTGGTTTTTAAATATCTTGCTGACGTAGATAATCTTGTCCTGATCGCGCGCGCCTTTTTTGGGAAGCTCCACATTGGTTTTGATTTGCGACAGGGTGCGGGTGTTGTCGTGCTTGAAGTCGGCATAGATTTTAGTGAGTGCAGTGATATGATCCGGCTCGCCGTCTGTGCCTTCGCCGAGTTTTTTACGTTTGTTGCCCAGGCTCTTTTTCATTTTCCATGCGAAATCGGTGGCGTTGATGAGTTGCACCTTGCCCTGGCGTTTTGGATTCTTGCGGTTAGTGACGATCCAAATATAGGTATAGATACCAGTGTTATAAAACATTTGATCTGGCAAGCCAATGACGGCATCCAACATGTCATTTTCAATAATATAGCGGCGGATATTGCTTTCGCCGCTGCCTGCATCACCGGTAAACAAAGGTGAGCCATTAAAGACGATAGCGATACGAGAACCTTCTCCGCCTTTGATGCCCTTTATTGGGCCAAGGGTGTAATGCTCAGGTGGGGTCTGCATTTTTGAGATCATATGCAGCAGGAATAGCAGTGCGCCATCATTGATGCGCGGCAAGCCCGGGCCGAAACGTCCACGGAAACTTTCGGTTTCGTGTTCTGCGGTCACATAGTCTTGCTCTGGCTTCCACTCTACACCAAAGGGTGGATTGGCTGCCATGTAGTGAAAGCGTTCATTGGGGTGGCCATCGCCATCGACCCGACCGGGCACCACTTTACCGGTGCCCAGGGTGTCGCCAAAGGCGATATTGCTGACATCCTCGCCTTTGATCATGAGGTCGGAACCGCAGATGGCATAGGATTCGGGATTGTATTCCTGGCCGAAGAGGCGCATTTCGGCTTTGTCGTTTTGTTCAAGGATGGTGTTTTCGGAAACGGATAGGATGCCGCCGGTACCGCAGGTAGGGTCATAGATTTTGGTCAGCTTACCAGCTTTGTAGATTTGTTCTTCGCCGCTGAAAAGGATGTTGACCATAAGCTTAATGACTTCGCGTGGGGTAAAGTGATCCCCGGCTTCTTCATTGGCTTGTTCATTAAAGCGCCTGACCAGGTCTTCGAAGATATAACCCATGCCCATGTTGTCAAATTTATCAGGGTGTAAATCCTGTGAGGCAACTTTTTTGAATACATCAAATAGGCGATTAGCTTCGTCGAGCTTTTCGATCTCTTCGTCGAATTTGAATTTTTCGATAATACCTCGTGCGCGGCTCGAAAATCCCGCGATATAGTTGTTTAGGTTTTTTGCAAGGCCGTCTGCATCGCCCAGCATTTTTTGAAAGGTGAATTTGCTGGTGTTGTGAAACGTCAGGTTGAACTTTTTATTGATTATTTTCTCGATAGTTTCTTTATCGTGTTTCTTCTGGTCCGTTAGTTTCTTGTATTCCTTTAACACATCTTCTTTTGTTGCTTCAAGTACGCAATCGAGACGACGTAATACTGTTAGCGGAATCATTACCCGACGATATTGAGGGGGACGATAAGGGCCACGCAAAAGATTTGCGATTTCCCAAATATCGTCACTTTGTTTTTTGTATAAGTCTTGGTTTTTCATAAATTCCTTATAATGGTTATAATGGGATAAGGGTAATGGGGTCATTCTTTTACATCAACATCGACACCAACAATGAGACAAACCCTGTTTGTAACATTTAAAACAGACAATCTTAAATTGCCTTTCTTTTTTTAAGACCGCCTACTTTTTCTCAGAGGTTTCTTTTTCATCATCCCACTTATCACGATTAATATAATCAATCATGTGTTTGATCGTACTCTTTTTCAGCGCATCACCACCCCGAAAGATTTCTTTCAGCTTGTTAACGTACTTTGTTACTTTCAGAATTAGGGTAATTGTTTAAGTGTGATTCTTATATCAAAACCAATGAAAAAAGCAAGCAAAATGAAAGGAAAAATCACAGAGAAATCATAAAGGATAATGATCCACATATATTTATCTTTACTGGAACGATGGGCGGAGTTGAAGGGGGAGCGAAACACGACAACAGGGGAGAACAGTTGTGATAGAAAAAAAGGTTTTCTTGTTTATATGATTTAAAGATGGCAGATGTTTCTTTTGTAGAAGGGGTCTAATTTTGACGGGGAGAATGGGGCCGCCTCTGGACTATTGACAATATTTATATGATATGTGTAATGTTAAACAATGGCAAGACAGGCAAGCATAGAAAAGGGGGAGCATTCCCGATTTTTTGTAACTGTTAATGGGGTTAGAAAGAAACAACCCTGTCAGGGTGAATCAAGCAAAATCCTTGTGATACAATACCTACCAGCCGACAGGCAGGTGCGAATATTTGCAAAGAACCGGAAATGCCCCCCCCCAAACTGCTGTTCGGGAACGTAATAGCGCCGGAAACTACATTCGCGGGTTCAGGTTTGTAACCTGAACCAAACGTTTTATGCTTCCAATCCTGCCTTCTATTAGCAGAAAAATGACAAATAAATCCCAGATGCCAAACAGGGTTTTTACCACAGTACATGACCCCATTATACGCATAAACTCATAGGTTCAGGTTGCAAACCTGAACCCGCCTGGGGAAAAAACTAAGGGGTTTCATTTATGGAGGTTTTCAACCCACACGACAAATTCTTCAAAGAAACCTTTTCCATCCGGGAAAATATAATCGATTTTCTCCGGGGAACATTTCCTCCTGAAATTTTGAAAAAGCTGGATTTATCCACTTTAACACAGGATAATAACTCATATATTATAGATAAAGCGTAACAACTTGGTTTTTTGAAAAATCTGCCCATGCATTAACCCTATACTTTAGCATGGGGAATAACAAAATAAAAAGGTTCTCATGAATTCTTCATCCGTTTCATTCCATCAGAATGATAAAGAGTCAACAAGACGTCATTCCTCACAAGGCAATAAATCCGGTATTATCGCTTCCATTATTATCCCGGTTTTCAATAAGGTCGAATATACAAAGAAATGCCTTGAAGCGTTATTCAAAAATACTCCCGGTGATATCTATGAGGTTGTTGTGGTAGATAATGCATCCTCTGATGAGACTCCGGAGTTTTTAAAGCACATGGGGAATAAGCTGGACGTCATTACTAATCAGGAAAACAAGGGATTCACTAGCGCCTGCAATCAGGGCGCAAAGATTGCCAAAGGTTATTATCTGGTGTTTCTTAACAACGATACTGAACCACAACCAGGCTGGCTGGAATCGATGGTAAAACTCGCAGCATCCGACAGCAAAATCGGGATTGTGGGATCAAAACTTGTATACCCTGACGGACGTTTGCAGGAAGCCGGGGGCATTATATTCAGCGACGGCAGCGGCTCAAACTTCGGGCGTGGCGGCAATCCGTACGAAGAGGGCTTCAATGATGACTGTGAGGTTGACTATTGTTCCGGGGCATGCCTGCTTGTACGAAAGGATCTATTTGAAGATATCGGGGGGATGGACAGTCGGTATAGTCCTGCCTATTATGAAGAAACCGATTTGTGCTTTGCGGCAAGGGAAAAAGGATATACCGTCATGTATGCGCCCAATTCGGTCGTTATACATCATGAATCAATAACCGCAGGAGACGATACTTCTTCCGGTTTCAAAAAATACCTTGAAATCAACAGGAAGAAGTTTGTTGAAAAGTGGAAAGACGCCCTTACACTTCAGGACCCTCCCCCGCGGGAAACGGGGATGCATCCTGTTACCGCTGACAGAAAATGGCTTGGAAGAAGACACCTGCGGATATGGCCGTTCAAGAGTCATGAAAAACGGAACGGGAAGGTGTTGATCTTTTTACCTCATAATCCGTTTCCGCCTAGAACCGGAGCGCATCGCCGTACGCTTTCCATCGTCGAGGCGTTCAACAGTATGAACTACGATGTTGCCATGTTCGCCACAAGGATCTATCCTGACAATGAATGGCCCGGACAGTTTGTGTCCGAAATGAGGAAACAGCGTATACAACTGTTCCTGTATGACGGCACAGCCAGTGATAAGAAATACATTGAAGAAAAGAAGGCGCTGAAAAAGAATTTTGTCGAATCGGGCATATTTACGCCACCGGGTTTATGCCATGCATTGAGCGAGGTATGCCGTTCATTCGATCCTGATGTTGTCTGGGTAAACTATTCATATTATGCCGGTCTTGTAAGGAATACCGTCTTTTCGTCACGTATAAAACTGATAGAGGTTCATGACCTTGTGACTCTTAACCGGAAAATGGCCGACGCCCTTTTGGTGGATTTCAAGAAAAAGGACTTTGAGCAAATCGCCGATATAGATTACTTTAGCAGCCGGCAGTTATCAGCGGATGAATCTGAATACAGACATTATGACCTGTTTGACGGCACAATTGCACTTTCTGTATTTGAGCGCAATTGCATAAAGGCCAATACGGGACAAACAAAGCCGTTTTATGTACCTATGGCTTATGAGCCGCAGCGCCTGAAGAATACGTATTCCGGCTCACCTCTTTTCGCTATCGGCGACAATCTCTTTAATATGCAGGGGTATGTCTTCTTCGCGATGAAAATACTGCCCCGGTTGTTGAAGGATGAACCGCAATTTGAATTGCAGATAACAGGCGACGGCTCAAAACAGATACCATCAACCACAGGCGTCCGTTCAAGAGGATTTGTTGATGATATCTCATCATTGTATCTGCATACGCCTTTTACCATCTGCCCGCTTATCGGGGGCACCGGACAGCAGATAAAGATTGTGGAATCTATGGCATACGGGGTGCCTGCTATAGCCCTTACAAATATAGCGGCAAGCTCTCCGATAGAACATGGCGTCAACGGTTTCATAGCGGCAAACGAGGATGAATTCGCGAACTATGTAATGACGCTTTTTAGAGACCGGGATCTCTGCCGGAGGATGGGTGAGGCAGCCCGCAAAAAAATAGAGGCTGCCTTTTCCAAAACAATGCTGACCGGTACAATCCAAAATATAATTACTTACCTGAAGGCTGAAAAGTGTATGAAAAGGCTGAACCAATTCAAATCCTCTTTCAATGAGCAGTTTTGGAATCGGAACTACGAACGCGCCTCCACGCTTCTTGTCCGGTGTACTCCCGCCATAGGGGACGCCCTGTATCTGACTGCTATCGTCATGGAGATTAAGAAGAGATACCCTCACATCCGGATTTGTTTGTCAGGAAATCATGTTGTAGAAGCCGTATTTCACGGCCATCAGGCCGTCTCCGCCTTTGTGCCCGATACTGCCAATGCAATTTCCCTTCCGAAAACCGACATTATAATCAATTACAATAACGTTATTGCCAACCTGCCTGAATATTACAACGGCATAGGCCTCATGGACATCATGGCAAACATTGCAGGCGTCAGGCTTGTCCAAAGGGGGATCGTATATACCATCACACCGGAAGAACGGGAATGGGCGCAAAAGGAGGTAAGGACATTTTCACCGTCAGGCGGCATGCTCATTGGCCTTCATTTTACCACTGATAAGGATATCAAGAGAAGTTATCCCCACGGGGAAAAGGTAATCTCACTGTTGAGCAGGCAATTTGCCGGGGCGCGGTTTATCCTGTTCGGAAAGGATCCTCTTGCTAAGGAAAATCACCTCGTTTATGACTGTACGTCCCGCCGGATTTCTTTAAGAAACCAGATCGCCATATCTTCACACTGTAGCGCATTCATAACCATCGATAGTGCCTTTTTCCATATCGGACACAATTTTTGCTGTAAACCAACACTTTTAATATGCGGCCTTACAAGCCCTGAACTGTTAGGTAATCCTGAAACTGAATGTTTTACTCCAATACGAAATGAAGCACTCCCATGTCTCTCATGTTACTGGAGAACCAAATGTAATATAGAATGTATGAACAACTTACTGCCGGAAGTGATCGTTGATGCATTTAAAAAAATGATGAATGATTCACCCAAAAAGTTAAAATGGCGGCCATCATTGGAAACGGTTGAGACCGGGATTTCACCAAATGAAGATTATGAACAAACGATTATCCGTAATCTCGTAAGTAAGAAAAAACCAATAAGGCTCGTATTGCATGACCCCCATCATGTCTTGCCAGAGTATGCTGAGGAATGGAATGGTGTTGTAATAAAACGTGATTCCGGTAAAGCGGCTGTGGGAAAACCTGGCATTGTCTGGGAAGGCTCGCAGTTTGTCACTCACTCCCTGGCGCTTATTAACCGGGAACTCTGTTTACAACTTATCAGGGACGGCTACGAAGTTTCTCTGCTCCCTTACGAACCTGATCAGTTTGGTACTGAAGCTGACCCCCGTTTTAAAGCGCTTGCTGAGTGTATGAACAAACCGCTTACCGGCAAGATCGATATTCACGTCCGGCACCATTGGCCTCCAAATCTTACACCTCCCCCGGAAGGACACTGGGTAATTATCCAGCCGTGGGAGTTCGGAAGCCTGCCCTGTGAATGGATACCAATTTTTTCAACACTCGTTGACGAGTTGTGGGTGCCGGGTAATTACGTCCGCAATGTCTATATCGAAAGCGGTGTTCCAGGCGAAAAGGTGTTTGTAATACCGAACGGCATTAATCCTGAAAGGTTTCATCCGGAAGCGAAGCCGTATCCATTGACAACAAAGAAGAAATTCAAATTCTTATTTGTAGGCGGCACGATTTACCGAAAGGGCATCGACCTCCTCCTGCAGGCTTATCTCGAAACATTTAAGGGTTCGGATGACGTCTGCCTTGTTATAAAGGATATGGGGGGAAACTCGTTTTACGCAGGCCAAACCTTCCGGAAAGAAATCGAAAGGATACAACAGGCGAAAGGTGTCCCGGAGGTTGAATATATTGAGAAAATACTGTCCGAAGATGAAATCGTAGGGCTATATACCGCCTGCGATACCCTCGTCCATCCATACCGCGGGGAAGGGTTTGGTTTGCCGATTTTAGAGGCAATGGCGTGCGGCATACCGGCAATCGTTACGAATGGCGGCGCCTGCCTCGACTTCTGCAACGAAAATAACAGTCTGTTGGTACAGGCAAACAAAAAGATATCAAAAGAGAAAAGGGTGGGAAACAGGCCAACGGTTGACAATCTGTGGTTTTACGAGGTCGATATTAATGACCTGAAGGCAAAGATGCGTTACGCCTATGAACATCCTGAGGAAATACAAACACTGGGGAAAGAAATTAGCCCTGATATCCGTAACAATTGGACATGGGAAATGTCGGCAAATAAAATCAAAGAACGTGTCGAATATTTGAAAAAAGTACCTGTACTTCGTTATATCAAAGACAGCTCATGTAGCCGAACATCTGGTATTCCCGGAGAGATGGAATTATTGAACAAGGCAGATGGGTTATTTCAAAAGGGTGCGTATCAGGAGGCCATTGACGCCTATAAAAGAGCCATAGAATACCATCCCGCCTTTTTCGACGCATATAATAATCTTGGTCTGGTTTATGCTGGCATTAATCAACCGGATGAGGCGATTTCAATCCTTAAAAAGGCTATTGAATTAAACGGCAAAGAAGCCTCTGTGTTCAATAATTTAGGCGTACTCTATTACAAGAAAAAGATGCACGGCGAAGCAAGGCGCTGTTTTGAAAAGGCATTAGCGATAGACGCCGCCTATAAAGAGGCGCAGCAAAATCTTGAAAAGGTAATGAAGTTTTTTTCTTAAGGGTGGTACTCTATACCAATGGAACCGTAACATTTTAGTTTTTTGAAAAACGTATTACCTATCGTAGAGACAGGTTTGAAACATGTCTCTACAATTAGGAGCGACCTGTCTCTTGTAAATCCATATTAAACAGGTCTGCCTGAATACGGACAGGCCGCTCCTACGGAGCTATTTTACCCTATTGAATTTTATTGCGCTACAAACAGACCGCCCCTAACGGGGCTACATGGTATTTTTTCTATCCCATGAATTTTTCAAAAAACTAAAATGTTGCAAAAGTTCCAAATGCCGACTTTGATATGCAGTATGTGGAGCGAAGCGGTGCGTCGCGCTGCATTATATATAGTATAGAAGTTGCATGTAGAAAAACTTTCTGGACAACTCAATGTGTTTAGCACGGGCAGGAACGTTGCTCCACTCGCCTCATACTTTCTCATTGTATTTGACATTGTAGCCACAATATTATAAATTGTATACATATCTTTTAATGCTGAGATTTTCTCTATTATATTATGAGGTCCACTATGCAGAATGTAATAAAAAAAGTTGCAAAACATTTCAGGCTGGATGAAAACCTGATTAAGGACGCACAAAAGATACTGAAAACGAAGACAGAAACGGAGGCTGTAGAAACAGCGCTTTCCGAGGTTATCTACCAGGAAAAGATGAGAAAGTTTATTGAACGAACAGGCGGTAAGTTTCATTTCGAGGGAATAAATGAGGCAAAAGGCAGTTCCTGATACGTCTTTTCTCGTTGAGCATTTCAGGAAAGGTACTGTTCAGGATATATTTATAAATCTGAATAAGTATTATCACATCACATTCAGCGCTGTAGTTTTGATGGAATTGCTTTCAGGGTCTTTTGACAAAAAGGGAAAAAAGCTCATCGAACAGATAAAAAAGAATTTCACAGTAATAAGCGTAAGTGAAAAACAATGGTATGTCACAGGAGATGTAATGCTAAAATTAAGAAGAGACAAAAAGATTGATTCCTTAAGAATTCGTAATCTTCTTGCCGATATCCTTATTGCGGTATCAGTAAGAGACATTGGTGCTATTCTAGTGACAAAGAATGAAAAGGATTTTAAACTGATAAATGAAGTATTGGATTTCAGATATTTGGCTGTTTAAGAATGAAATAATGAATAATATTAACCATAAACCCTGAACCCTTCCGATAAAAAGCATGCAATGCTTTTCTCCTTCATTTTCTCCGGAGCATATGGTAGAATTTTTACATGATTTCCTTTCTCAATCCGCTTTTATTAGTTGGCGTCCTGGGCGCTTGTATACCTGTTATCATCCACCTCTTCAATAAAAAGAAGGCGATATCCCATAGATTCGCGGCGATAGATTTCTTACTCCAATCCAATAAACGTATTTATGTAAAATTCAAACTCCGGCAGTTGATACTCCTTATTCTCAGGGCATGTTTGTTTGCCTTTCTTGCCATGGCGCTTGCCAGGCCCTTTGTCAAAAATATTGGCGGCGGTGACGACGAAAAAAATCCCACCAGTAATGTTATAATTGTTGATGATTCTTACAGTATGCAATATGCGGAAAAAGGCAAACCCCTTTTCCATGCTGCCAAAAATACGGCAAGGAATATTATCGGGCAATTAACGAAGGATGATAAGGCGGCCGTCATTGGCTGTTCGCTGGCAAATTCAATGATTGTGCCTGAACTTGAATATGATAAAGAAAACCTCCTTACGGTCATCGAAAATTTACGCCCCGGGTATTCAACCACACATATTACGTCCGCCCTGGACAGGGCAATTGGAATATTGATGGCCGATGAAACGCCCATTAAACAGATATTTATTATTACCGATCTAACGCGAAATGGCTGGGATATTAAATGGTTTCATGACGGACAGCAAAAATTGCAAAATAATATCACCGGCGTTCACATAATAAATGTATCAGAAGGAAAGGACTATGGGAATATTGCTATTACGGGACTGGAATTTCAAAACAATGTGTTCAATAAGGGTGGAGACGTATCTTTTAAGGTAACAGTTTCTAATTATTCGCCGGTAAAAATAAAAAATCTATTAGCGCAGGTATATGTAGACCAAAAAAAAGTGGTACAGGGATTTTTCAATATTGAGGCGTATTCCCAGGAAGTAAAAGAATTTAGCTTCAAGGTGGAGAAAGGCAATCACTTTGGCTGGATTGAAATCCCCGAAGATAATTTAATTGTTGATAATAAACGGTATTTTGCCATTAATGAGGAACAAAAACTTGAGGTGTTGTTAATTGACGGAGACCCCAAAACAAATATCTATGAAAGCGAAACATTTTATCTGGAAAAAGCCTTAAACCCGGCGCGTGGCCACGTTTCCTCGCTCAAGCCGGTCATTTGTTCAATACATGAAGTGGAGGGTATGGTATTTGAAGACTTTGACATTGTCTTTTTGTGTAATGTTGAAATGCTGCCCTATGAAAAGGTAGAGGAGTTGGAAAGGTTTGTAAAAGACGGCGGGGCAGTCGTTTTTTCACTCGGCGATAAGGTAGAAGGCCGTTATTACAACGATTCATTTGAGGTGCTGCTTCCGCACCGGCTTTACACAAAAAAAATCTTTACCGGGAATGTACTGATTACGGAGGAACAGCCGCTTAGTCTAAAGATATCCGGGGTAATGCATCCGGCAATGCGTTTTCTATCCGAAACGCATATTAATATGTTGACATCGGTCAACTTTCATCAGGTTTTTTATGTAGAGCCTGCCCCTTTGGAAGGAGCGAAAACGGTGCTTTCCTTTTCCGACAATACTCCTGCCATTATAGAAAGGCAGGTTGGCAAGGGAAGGGTGGCGCTCATAGCCTCCTCTATCGACAGAGATTGGACGGACTTACCGGTAAAACCTCTTTTTGTTCCCCTTATTCAGCAGCTTTGCCGGTATATATCCGGCAGTGCGACAGGTGAAACCAAACAAGAAATTCTTGTGGAGCAAAACTGGCAATTTCCAGTCCCATACGATGCCGGCAATTTGGAAATAACCAATCCGGGGGGGGTAAAAACCCTTTTACCGCCACAAGTGATGAATAATGAAAAATATTTTGTTTACCATGAAACCCATTTGCCGGGCGTGTATTCGTTTCTTATCAATGATACATCGCAACCGCAGAACCTTTTTTACTTCCCGGTGAATGTTGACGCATCGGAGTCCAATCTTGAAAAGATCGGGGAAAAAGAAATTACCGCGCTTATGGGAGAAACGAATGTGATGGTAAGGTCTTCCCGTTCAGGCGAGCGGCGTGAAGTGGTTAGGGGTGAAGCGAAAACGACCCTCTGGGGCGTTCTCTTATTGCTTGTGCTCGGCATTCTTGTGGCGGAATCATTTATTTCAAGAAAATGAGGAGTAACAATCACCGCACCAGCCAGAGGCATTCTCTCACTTTGGAAGGGGTAAGGAAGCGGATTTCTGCTTGTTCTCAAGCTCTATTTGGGAACACCAGTGTATATGAAACTCTGTTTCGTATCTGTATACTCGAAACAGAGTTTCGAGGCAATTGCGTTTCCAAACAGAGTTTGGAAACGAGTAGGGGAAATGTACAAAACCCGGTTTTTTTTCATTGGGATTTTGTATTTTTGAATTTGTTTCGTATTTCGTATTTTTTATTCCGTGTTTGTTTAGTTCTGGCTTTGTATATTGCCGCAGTTTATCTGCTTGAGGCTTTCATTGTTTATTACCCGGTTAACCGCCTTGTTTTGCAGATGCTTTTAAATCGTTTAGTTTTTTTGCATAACGAGACTTTTTTCTGCTTGCATTGTTTTTATGCAAAATGCCTTTTGCTGCGCCTTTGTCCATTTTCTTTGCGGTCAGGCGATATTCTGCTTCAGCGGCTTGAATATCTTTGCTTTGTAACGCCGTTAAAAACCTTTTTACCTGGGTCTTTAACGCGGTTTTCCTTGACTTGTTAATTAAATTGCGAGTCTCATCCTGCCGCAGTCTTTTTTTCGCAGAGCTTGTTGTTGGCATTACACCCTCCCTATTCTTCACTTAAATACGAAAGAAAAATAAATTGTTTTGATTTTCACAGGAATATACTTTATTTAACTCATAACATAATGTCAATAGTAAAACACTGGAAAATGTATAGTCAAACAAATAAGATTTCAAAAGCCGGAGGTCGGAGGTCAGAGGTCAGAAGTCGGAGGTCAGAGGTCAGAGGTCAGAAGTCAGAGGTCTGAAGTCTGGTGTCTGACTTCCGACTTCCGACTTCTGGTTTTTGACCTCTGTTAAACAAGCGTTTTGCCATTAAATTTCTGAAAAGAACCTGCAAAACGAAGGATAATGAACAACGATTTAAAAATATCTTGACACAAATTGTCCATCCTGTTTAAATTTTTCTTATTTTCAGAGGTATCCTAATGGCCAAGTCTAAAACAAACCTGGTAATTGTTGAATCACCTGCGAAAGCTAAAACCATAAGCAAGTTCCTCGATTCTTCTTTCTTCGTGAAATCCTCCATGGGTCACGTACGGGACCTTCCTGCGAAAAAACTCTCCGTAGATATTGAAAACGACTTTACCCCGGAATATAAAGTAATACCAAGCAGGAAAAAATTGATCGATGAATTAATCAGCGATTCCAAAAAGGCCAGCACTGTTTATCTGGCTTCCGATCTTGACCGCGAGGGAGAAGCGATTGCTTGGCACTTATACAAGGCGCTGGATATCCCCCCTGAAAAAATACGCCGCGTTACCTTTAACGAAATTACAAAAGACGCTATCCAGGAAGCCTTTAAACAATATGGCCCAATTAATATGGAAAAGGTAAATGCGCAACAGGCCCGAAGAATACTTGATCGCATTGTTGGCTATAAAATAAGCCCTCTTCTGTGGAAAAAAATCTCTAAAAGATTAAGCGCAGGCCGTGTTCAATCCGTTGCTGTCAGGCTTATTGTAGAACGCGAGAAAGAAATCAACGAATTCAAACCCCAGGAATATTGGAAAATAACCGCAGAGCTAAAGACCATCTCCCCGGATAAAAAACCTGACGATATCAAACCATTCAAGGCCCTTCTGCAAAAATTAGAAGACAAAAATATAGAAATAAAAAACGAACAGCAGGCAAAGGAAATTACCGAAAAACTGCAAAATGCCTCATTTATTATTACAAACATAAAGAAACAAACAAAACGCAATAATGCGCCCCCTCCATTTACTACAAGCCTTTTACAACAACAGGCGTCCACTCGTTTGCAGTTCAGCGCAAAAAAAACCATGTTAATTGCGCAACAACTTTATGAGGGCATTGATGTTGGCGCCGAGGGTCCGGTGGGATTAATCACCTATATGAGGACAGATTCTTTCCATGTTTCAGACCAGGCATTAACGTCATGCAGAAACTTTATCGAAGGCAATTACGGGAAAGACTATCTCCCGGAAAAATCCAATATATATGCCTCTAATAAAAAAGGCACACAGGGCGCGCATGAGGCGGTAAGGCCGACATATCTGGAATATACCCCTGAATCCATAAAACAGTTTCTTACAAAGGACCAGCATAAACTGTATGAACTTATATGGAAGAGATTCGTTGCAAGCCAAATGAAACCGGCGCTATATGCGATTACTGACGTGGAAATTACTTCCAACCAATACATTTTTAAGACAAGGGGCAGGGAATTGCTATTTGACGGGCATACACTTATTTCCGGGCACGAAGTTGACCGGGAGGAGCAAATACTACCGCCGCTGGAGAAAGACCTTGTCCTTGAATTAATACAACTTCTGACAACACAACACTTTACCCAGCCTCCGCCACGTTATTCAGAAGCGTCTCTGGTAAAGACACTCGAAAAAATGGGGATAGGAAGGCCAAGTACCTATGCCACGATTATTTCAACCATTCAGGACCGCGGATATGTGAAACAGGAGAAACGGGCTTTTTATGCAACAGAACTGGGGATATTGGTTACCGAAAAGCTGGTAGAACATTTTCAAAAAATAATGGATGTAAATTTTACCTCACACATGGAAGACGAATTGGATAAGATTGAGGATAAAAAAATTGATTGGCTGACCGTGTTGAAGGAGTTTTACGAACCCTTTAAGGTCGATTTGGAAAAAGCTATTGGCGAAATGAAAAGCGTAAAAGGAACCCCGGAGGAAAGCGACCGGATTTGTAATCTGTGCAGTAAACCCATGGTAATCAGATGGGGAAGGCATGGGAAATTCCTAGGCTGTTCGGCATTTCCGGAATGTAAGAATACGACGCCATTAGATGAAAAAGGTGAGGCAGTGCCACCGGAGACGTCTGATCAGGTTTGTGAAAAATGCGGCAGCCCTATGATTATCAAAACCAGTCGCCATGGGAAATTCATGGCTTGTTCAGCATATCCTAATTGTAAAAACACAAAATCTCTGACGGGAGAAACCACAAAGGTTGAGCCTACAGACGAAAAATGTGAAAAATGCGGAAGTCCGATGGTTATCCGGTTCAGCAAAAAAGGAAGATTTATGGGATGCTCCGGCTATCCAAAATGCAGAAATATAAAATCCCTCCCTACCGGTATAAAATGCCCAAGAGATGAATGCGGTGGAGACTTAATACAACGTTATTCAAAAAAAGGCGGCATATTTTTCGGATGCAGCAAATACCCTGATTGCGATTATATTTCAAAAGAGCTGCCTATTACCAGCGAAGAACCATCAAGTGAAAATTAGAAAGAAGTATTATGAAAAAAACCAAAGGGCAAATAGAAGCTGAAATCAGTGAAGCAATCATTAGGTTCGAAAAAGAATACATGGGCAGGGGCCCATTGGAAGCAAAAACCTATATTGTTGATGATTTGGTTTTGGTCAGGCTGAAAGGTGTTCTTACAAAAGCAGAGTACCAGCTTGCCAATCCTGTAGACATTGCCAATGGAAGAACATTGATAAAGCAGATGAGAATTGCCTTGCTGGAAAAAGGACGGCCGCTTTTGGAAGCCGTTGTGGAATCCATTACAAATCAAAAAACAATAAGCTTACATACCGATATCAGCACCAGAACAGGAGAAAAAATTGTTTTATTTACCCTGGATTCTCCGCCAAAGCTGGAATAAAAAGAAGTGCAACACGATAATTTACAGAGAGAAACGGGTTTTCCCCCTGCCGCAAAATGCCTTTTTGTTTATGCCTACCACTAATAAAATTCGTAAAGGGATACTCCATTTTGGCGCTATTATTTTTTCTTGACTTCATAGAATTTTCATATAGCATCAGTATACTTTTAAACCGATTTCGGGGCAGAAACTTGAGGGGCGATTTTTTTTATCGTCTGTCAATGGATAGGCCGCACAATGACAAAGCTATATCGTTGTGCGGCTTTTTTTTTTGGGTTTTTCCTATTTGCGATATTTAAGTTAAGAAAATGGAGAATGCAAGTGAATGTTTCTATTATTATCGATAATTTGTTGCATCCTCCGGTCTTGTTTTTCTTCCTGGGTATGATTGCATCATTTTGCAAATCAGACCTTAAAATTCCCGACCCTTTACCCAAACTTTTTTCGCTTTATTTGCTTCTTGCCATAGGATTTCACGGCGGAGTAGAATTAAACAAGACAGGCATCAACCATGCGGTTATCATAACCCTTGGCGCTGCGATACTCATGGCGGCGCTTGTTCCGGTGTATACCTTTTTTATTTTAAAGATCAAGCTGGACGTTGCTAATGCCGCTGCAATTGCCGCTACATATGGCTCTATCAGTGCAGTGACGTTTATTACCGCCATTACTTTTCTTGAAACATCCGGCCTGGCGGAATCCGGAGGATATATGGTGGCAGCGCTGGCGCTTATGGAATCTCCGGCAATTGTTATTGGCATCGTGCTTTACAAATTATTTGAAAAAAAAGAAAAAAAAGAAGGAAGTTTAGTGCCGGAACCTTATGGTTTTTCCTGGGGGAAGGTCTTGCATGAGGCGTTTCTGAACGGCTCGGTGCTGCTTATAACAGGCAGCTTGGTAATAGGCCTGGTTTCAGGCGAGAAAGGGTGGGACACCTTAAGCCCTTTTGCAAAAGACATATTTAAAGGAATGTTGAGTTTTTTCCTGCTCGATATGGGGCTTATTGCCGCAAAAAGGATTGGAGACGTAAAGAATACAGGCCTCTTCCTTCCTGCTTTTGGGGTGGTAATTCCTGTCATCAATGCATGCATTGGTATTTTCATAGCGAGACTCATTGGCTTAAGCCAGTCGGATGCGTTGGTATTTTCGGTTCTTTGCGCCAGCGCGTCGTATATTGCTGTTCCTGCGGCAATGAGATTGTCCGTTCCGGAGGCAAATCCGAGCCTGTATGTTCCCATGGCTCTGGCAATAACATTTCCTTTTAATATTATCGTTGGCATCCCGCTGTATTTTTACATAATCACTCTATTTTGGAAATAAACAGGAACATGATAAAACATAGAAAAAAAGTTGAAATTGTCACTGATTCCGTGGAGATTAAGACGGTAATAGAACTTCTGGATGAGATTGGGGTTTCCGGCTATACTATAATAAGAGATGTGATTGGAAAAGGAGGCCGGGGGAAGAGGATGGGAGACGAAGTCACTGATCTCTTAAAAAATAGTTACATAATGGTCATTTGCAATGATATCGAGGCGCATAAAATAGCAGAAGCAATAATGTCAATTAAAAGGAAGTTTGGCGGAATTTGTATTGTTTCTGATGCTATTGTGATATCTGGCCATTCTCCCGCACCGTGATAGCGCGTGATTTACGGTGTTTTATATAACTATCAAACGTTTACATTTTCTTTATTACCATTTATAAATGCAAGGAGAGGGAATTATGTCGGACGAAGCAAATACATTATCAGTTAATTTAGACAAATGTCATTCGATTCTTTCCCGTGCAGCGTCAAACGATTTAATTCCGATATTGCAGGAGATGCAGGAGGAGTACGGATATTTGCCCATGGCGGCGATGGAAGAAGTGTCGGCGCGGACGGGCATACCGCTGAGCAGGATATACGGAGTAGTGACCTTTTATGCGCAATTTTCGCTGGTACCCCGCGGAAAACATACCATCAGGCTGTGCGCCGGTACTGCCTGCCACATAAAGGGCGCCCCGGATATCGGGGAGAAAATAGCAGACGTCCTGCAGGTAGAAGAGGGCGAAACCACACCTGACTATAAATTTACCCATAAAACGGTGGCATGTTTAGGCACATGTTTTTTGGCGCCTGTAATGATGATAGACGACCGCTATTATGGGAAATTAACTGAAGAAAAAACCGAGGAAATTCTCAAGAGTTATTAGGGAATTTTAGATTTTAAATGTTAAATTTTAAATTAATTTAAAATTCAGAATTCAAAATTCAACATTTCTATAAGGAGAAGTGTTAATGGAAAAATTGAATAGCGGTGACGCCCTGAAAAGGTACAGAAAATCTTTGGAATCGGAAAAAAGCAACGGGGAGAAGATACGTATTTTAATCTGTACGACAGGCTGCAGGGCATTGGGGGCCTGGGAAGTGTACAAAACCTTTCAGGCGGAGATTGAGATGCAGTCCCTTAAAGACAGGGTGGAAGTGGTGGATACCGGCTGTCAGGGATTGTGCACAAGGGCGCCCGTAGTAACGGTAGAGCCGATGGGGGTATTTTACGGCAGGGTTAGTGAGAGCGACGTGCATGAGATTGTTTCCAGGACAGTCCTTAAAGGGGAAATCATTGAAAGGCTCTGCTGCACGGAAGATGGAAAAAGGGTTCCCTACCGGAAAGACATATCCTTTTACAAAAAGCAGAAAAAGATTGTATTAAGGAACTGCGGGGTAATCGACCCGAAAAAGATAAGTGAATACATTTTGAGGAATGGGTATGCCGCCATTGAGAAAGTACTTTCCGGCATGTCCCCTGACAAAGTAATTGAAGAGG
>NZ_JBDIWA010000034.1:0-37277 GCF_039794105.1 Candidatus Kuenenia sp. | reverse complement strand
AATATTTTTCTTTTTAGTAAGGTGTTTTCGCGACGAAACAAACAAAAAATACATTTAGAGACGCATAATAGTCCAAAATATTATCCCATTGTGTGTAGATGGTTAAATCACGCTTGTTTTAGGTCTAGTATAACCGCCCCCTCTTTTGGCGTCACCTCCTTAACAACAGTAGTGCCATTCGCTTCATGAACAGTAATTGTATATCCAGCCTGCATGGCTCTATAATGCTTACCACGTACTCCACTACTGAAATCATATTCAGCGCGCATATCGTTATTCTCAAGCTGTGCCATTTTATTTACCTCCTTCTTCATAAAGTGACAGCTCCGACTGGCTTGCCTTGCGACAACTGATAATACGAATATTTGAACTTCGCTCAGTATAAACCACTACCAACACATGACCCTTATCAGAGCTTCCGATGTCAATATACCGTTGCACATCCACTGAATGGTCTGGATCAGAAATCGTCATTGAAAAAGGATCAAGGAAAACCGTTGTCGCCTCTTCAAAACTAACTCTGTGCTTTTTGAGATTCTTTTTGCCTTCTCGTCATCCCATTCAAAGTTTACTTTCATCACCGTTTCCCTAAATCATAAAGTTTCATTCAAGCAGAACACCAAGCTCATCGGTTCTTAACGGCGGCGGTTTTTGCCGTCCGCTGCATTGAATTGTTAGGCGTTTTCTATTTGTGATCCTTGTACCTTTTAAGCTAAAAACTTTTACCGATCACCCCCTTTATAAAAACTAATCTTACAGATTCTGCATAAACTCCTCAATATCAATCTCTGCATCTCTAAGAGCTCCTTTTAGGGTAGATCTATCAACTTCGCCATGAAATGGGAAAACTATTTTCCTACCATCCGGGTGCTTCATTTTTACATGGCTGCCTTTTCGATTAATTTCGTTAAATTCCGTCCGTTTTAAAGCTGCCAAAACCTCTCGTCCTGATAATATCGGGAGTTTCATATCGCCACTTCATAAACTTTATGCTTACTGTTTTCTGTTAACTCCTCGTCAGGTTCTAAATATAATTCTATTGCTTCCCGAATATTCTGCAATGCCTCCTCTTCTGTCCTTCCCTGACTCCAACAGCTTTTTAACGATGGACAACATGCTACAAAATAACCATCCTCTCCTTGCTCCAGTATAACTTTTATTTTCATATCTTTTATTCTCCTCGTTGAGTTTTATTAACCTATCATATTTATCGAGTAGTCATGGCAATAGTCGTTGATTCTAATTCCTACCGCAGTTACTTTGATTTGGTATTCTGCCATCCAAAACTATCTCCAAATAACTGAAATCCACAACAAGGACATGTCTCTTTGTCGTACTAAAACATTTATGAAATATAGGGATACTTCCCATATTTATCCACCAGATCAAACAAGAAATATGGGAAGTGTCCCCTAATTGCCAAAGCAAAGCGAAACCCAACATCAACCTTTTATAGAATGATAGTCTTTGCCTCTATGTTCAATCTCGTAAATCTTTATATGTTTTGCATCGTCATAAACCCAGTAAATTACACGATAATCCCCAACCCTGACTTTGCAAAGTCCGCGTAAATCATCAGGTAGAGATTTGAGAGGATGATGGATTACTTTGTCGGCGTTTTCAGCAAGCCAGTCAATCTTTTGGGCAATCCTTTTTTGTACAGGTTTATCTAATTTTCTAAAAGTGTCCTCGGCATCGGGTAAAAACGTTATTTTATACATAGTTCTTCCCAGAGGGATTGCCAGTCTTTTCCTTTTCCCTGCATATCATCCTGTCTTGCTTTGCGCATTATTTTTATAAACTCAGGATTTTGTGATAGAAGCCAGTCTTCAAGGTCTTCTTTTGTATCAGCGGTTTCAAAAACACTCAGTGGAAATGTAACTGTCTGCTTTTTTGATTTTTTCCTGGTTAATGCCATGCAATTTTTCCTTTCTTTTTCTTTATACACCTTCAGAATTAAAACCATCTGCAATCAGAATTCCACCGTCCGAAATCCTGACACAGCGAAAGCTTAACCATCTTTCAACACAGAATCAATAATTAAGTATGGTGTCCCCAGAATTACCTCATGGCTGCCTTTTCGATTAATTTCTTTAAATTCCATCCGTTTTAAAGCTGCCAAAACCTCTCGTCCTGATAATATCGGGAGTTTCATATCGCCACTTCATAAACTTTATGCTTACTGTCTTCTGTTAACTCCTCATCCGGTTCTAAATATAATTCTATTGCTTCCCGAATATTCTGCAATGCCTCCTCTTCTGTCCTTCCCTGACTCCAACAGCTTTTTAACGATGGACAATATGCAGCAAAGTAGCCATCTTCTCCTTGCTCCAGTATAACTTTTATTTTCATATCTTTTATTCTCCTCGTTGAGTTTTATTAATCTATCATATTTATTGAGTAGTCATGGCAATAGTCGTTGATTCTAATTCCTACCGCAGTTACTTTGATTTGGTATTCTGCCATCCAAAACTATCTCCAAATAACTGAAATTCACAACAATGACATGTCTCTTTGCCGTACTAAAACATTTATGAATATGGGGAAAGCAACCTTTTTCATCTTTATTGGTTGATTAACTGTTCTATTTCCTTTTCCAGTTCTTCTTTTCTTACTGGGTCAATAGTTTGTTGCCACATTTTTAAGAGGTTGCTTGATTCATAAATTTTTTGTCGTTCTTCGGGATTAACTTCAATAGTATCGAGCAACGATTTTGCCTCATTTTGCATAATTTTTGGAAAAAACTTTAATACATCAAAGCTATCAAGACTAGCCTCTAGCGTGCTTTGGGCAAGAAGGACTTTTGCTATAGCTTTGCTGGCATCGGAAATTTTTTTCTCGGCTTGTTGGGCATGTTCTAAAGCCTTTTTCGCATCTTCACGCTCTTTTTTTGCTTCATTATATTGCCAATAAGCAACAACTAAAAGAAAAATAGAAATGAACGTCGCAACATGATTAATATACTGGTTAAACCACTGGATACGCTTTTTCTGATAGTGCCCACAGTGAAAGCATATCTTTGCATTTTGTTTAATTTTCTCTTTGCAATAATAGCAGTCTACATTTTGATTTTCAGTCATTTGTTTTTTGTGATAATTGGTGTATCTATCAATCGAATATCTAATCACCATAATAATCACAAAGACAACGATACCTGAAAATACTCCACCGTAATTATTGCACGTGATCTCAAGGAACGCAGCGAATTCTGGCCAACTATGAATTAAATAGTACAATAAGTAATCTCCAGGATAAAAACAAAGCCACTTAAACCACAACCACACGTCACTAATTGTGGTTGAGCCGCTACAGTTCATATCCGCTACGAACCCCCATTCCCTTAGATCGGACACTTATTATGTCTCCTATTTACAATCCACATATAAAAGTTTTCAAATTACGGCATATCGCTCATAAATTATTTTGAGCAATTTTTCTTCCATTTCCTTGTTAATTTTCTTCGTGATCACAAAGACTCCTAACTTTAAATTATGGGGTTTTGGTGGAGCGCCAGCGCAACCAAAATCCCTCTTGAACAATTTGTTAGATATCAAATTTTTCCTCATAATAAAGTTTTGAAAACCAGTCTTGAAGGTCTTTCAATGAGTCCGTTTTATAATGCTCTCCATTTCTTAAGAACTTACCTTCAATAGAAACAGAATACTTCCATTCAAAAGTCCTTCTTGGCCAGATAGCTATAGATGATTTCCAAAAATCTGAATTAATAATACTATGCCCAAGAGGGAAATAATTTTTCCAACATTTAACAATTTCCTCTTGTTTTTTTATATCAATAATTTCCGCATGACAAAACTGTTTGAAATTATTTGTTGGTGTAGGATTCCAATTTTCAAGTAAAAGCTGACGAGCATTAAAATCTGTGGCTGGTCCAGAATAACCAAATATGGTTATTTGAAATGCTTCTTTTAATTTTTCTGTAACCTTTTCCCAATCTCTTTTTATTAAATTATCATTAGTATAATCTTTATTTTCAACAGGATAAAATAGTTTGCTTTGTTTTAATGTTGTATTACATATTGTGCATATCTCAGATGGTACACCTAAAATATCATGCTCATTGCATGTTGCAAAAGCTACACAACCATGTAAAAAACGTATATCAGGTAACTTTGCTACATCTTTATTTCTTCTATAAGCTTGGATTAGGAATGGATCCCAATTAAATGTGGCAATAATGTCTTTTGAACGAAGTCCTAATACAAGATAATCATATATCGTTGGATAATCAGGTAAGTGCAAACTTTCAAAATAAGATACAATTGTTTTTTCAATTTTTAATAATTGAGAAGAATAAATGTCTTTTTGTTTAAGCCATGAAAATTGGCTTTCAAAGTTTCCAGGTGGCGGGCAAGCATTTTCCATTAACTCCTTCCACTCTGCAACTACCCCTTTTATATTGGGTAATTCGTCAAGTAAGGGAATTTTTTTGCCATATTTATCCCCTTGTGGCATTGCCGCCCTGCTCGCACCAGCCCCAAGAATTACTACATGAGGTCTTGATCCAATAGATGGTTTTAAAAAAACATTTTTCTCTTGTAACATTTTTAACCAATGTATTTATTGCAATTTTTATTATTTAACGGCTTGGGTAACGGGCGCGCCGTAAGGAGCATCCTGTTGACCTAATGGTTAAGTCACTTTCTTTCCAATGGTTGCGAGGATGAAATCTTCCAGCTTTTCTCTCAATTCCGGTTCATTTTCCCATACGATGTGATTGTATTACCTTGTATCGAAATTGATATTCTGCGAGTCATCATGTCGGACACACCAGATGACAGGCAGCCCTAAGCCGTATGCAAAACCTGCCTCATAATAGACTCCAGGCTTTTGCTGCGTTACATCCGCTACAATAAATCCAGAGTTTCGTATCTCGGCAATGGTTTTCGCATCAATTCGTTCAAGATGCGGCTACGAGTCCACCCGATATGGCCGATAACCCATGGCTTCAATGTCCGGTGCTATTGCATTCTCGTAGACGGGGAGCAAGGTCTTATCAAATGACATCGCTACGAATGCTTTGGTTTTTAAATATAGGGACACTTCCCTTATTTTCCCAAACAAGATCAAGCAAGCAATATGGGAAGTGCCCCCTAATTATCCAAACACATAATCACTAATCAAGATGTGACCCCATGCTCTCCTTGTATTCGCGCTTCATGACTTGGGGAAAATCTCTCGTTCCTCCAGCGCACGCCAAAGCCCTTTTAGCGCGTCATCTTTGTTAGAGTAGAAGGCCGATTCTCTGACGCGGAAGAACTCCCAGCCGCACCGCTTTAATTGCAGCTGGCGTTGCATATCCTCTTCGTATCGGTTGGGGCCATGCCAATGGTCACCGTCACACTCGACTGCCAGGCGCGCGTTGCCTCCTTCTATAACAATATCTATTCGCTTGCCAGCGATTTCATACTGCGGAATGACGTTGAAACCCCGCCGCGCCAACTCCAATGCAACATCTATCTCAAACCAACTTTCAAATGGCTCGGGGGGATTTACAACTCGTCGATTATCTTGAAAGGTGCGCCGCTCAAGCTCATTACGCTCAATTCCGGCAATCTGTTGTGGTTTCGTGTTCTCGAAGAAACCAAGGAGTCGTCGACGAAGACAGGAGGCGCTGAGATCGTCACAAGTGACAGAGTAGAACAGGATCATCTGGTCGCGGGCGCGGCTGGCGGCGACATTGAACCGCCGTTCGTCCGAAGCCTTCGTTAGAGGGCCAATTCTTTCATTGTTGGCCGCAACAAGCGATAGCAACATGATGTCGCGCTCATCACCCTGAAAACTGTATGGATTACCGCAGACCAAATGCCGCTGCTCCATTTCCTCGGCACCCAACTGTTCAAGCAATTGGTTCTCAATCAAAGCCGCCTGTGCTTCACCTTGAAGCACAACCACGCCCATCGACTTGTCGTCATACCTGGTGTCGCCACACAGTTCGACGATCTTTTTAACGATGGCTTCGGCCTCAGGGCGATTGATCGTCCGGTTGTATGAACCTTCGCGATACCCTCCATTTACAAAAACAAGTTCAAGAGGAGCTAATCGGTTAGGCCCATATTGCCTCAAGGGAATCAACGGCGTATCTGAATAGCAAAGGTCATTGCTGAAACGAATAATCTCCGGCATGCAGCGGAAGTGCTCGCGTAGGGTAATTCGTTGAGTTCCATAGCGAAGTTTACCGTGATCAAACAGGCTGCTTTCGACATCGAATGACGACTTGAATTGGAAATCATGTAGGAACTCCTCCATCAAACGATGCACGGCATCTCGAGGCAAGCCTACAGCAGCCGGGCTGATCTGCTTATCATCGCCAACAATTAATACCTTCTTGCCTAGATAAAATAGAGGAAGTGCCTCTACTCCGCATTGCGATGCCTCATCTATGATAATGACATCAAACATACCAGGTACGGGATCCACCGTGTCCCAAACTCGGTGGAGAGGCATAACCCATGCCGGAACCGCCTCACGGCACTCATTGAGGTGCTGTTGAGCTTCACGCCTGTGGCGTGGCGCGTGTTTTCCTGTGCCTTTACCAAGCCGCCTCATAGACTGCTGCCAGGCTTCCATATGGCGTCGATGATTGCTATTGAGTCGGGAAAAGCAAAATGACCAGGCATGGAGCGAGGCGAGTTTAGCTATAATGGCGTTGATCTCGTCCTCGATCTGTTTGGCGTGCTTGGCGAGGGCAGGGATGTCCTCCTGCCGTATGTATTCCTCAATCCAATATTGCGCCTGCGCCCAATGCCAAGCGTTTCCAATTTGTTGAAGTCGCTCATCCCAATATGGCTCGTCACAGGTTCGCATCAATTCATCCGTGAGACGTGGGAGTAGGTGGCGCATTTTCGAGAGGTATTCATCCATCTTCTGAAGGCGCTGACGCTCCTTTTCCAATTCCTGAATCTTGCTCGCGGCATTCGCGAATCCATCTACATTGCGGTCACGAATCGCGTGTAGCAATTCGTTCGTTACCGGATGTGCGTTGCCCATGGCGGCAACGTACGATACCGGAGCCTCAATGCTTTGTATTTCTTCAGCTACAAGCTGCTTGCGGAGACGGATATGCGCAAGGCCGCATGACGCGATTATCCTTTCAACCTGAGATTCGTCAGCCCAAAAGGGTTCGCTTATAGCCTGAAACTGGCGTATGATCCCACGGCATTCTCCAATGAGCGTTTCAAGCGACAAGGCATTTTCAAGAGCGTCACACAGTGATTTGAGCGCAGTCAATTGTAGAGCATAAGGGCCTTGAATCTTATCGGTTCGCCCCACCCAGAACCCCCACGCCTTCTCACACTCGATCCGGACATGCAATACATCGGAAAGATTTGAAAAATGTTCGACAGCGGAACAAGACCGTCCTCCAATACGCACAGTCTTGATTACATGGAGGCGCTCTTTGACCTCTTTGGGCCGAAATGGGCCCCAACCCAGCTTCCCTCCACCCTCCATGTGCTCTTTCAGTTTTCTGGCATCTTCTCGTAGCGTACTGATATTGGTATTGTCTGGGAAAACAATACTTGTATTGTCAGCGATTGTGACTACAGTTTCGACTGATGCAATAGCATCTCCCGTGATACGGAAAAGCTCGCACCACAAGGATGAATTACCTCCCAAGATATCGCGTAATGCATCTGCCATCCATGAATGGGGCGACGCCATCATCCTTCTTCGTGCGTCGCGAAAATTGGAGAAAGCGTCACGAATCGTTTCGATGGTCGCGAAATTGCCCTTTGATATCAGATCGGCGATACGTTCATCTGCCCCGATTACCGAGTTGCTTTCGTCCTCAGTCGCTTTCACCTCGTTCTTAGCAAGATTGGCCAACTGTTCTGTGGAAGGCAAGGCATTTGGCCATTCAAGGCTCAATTCTTGACGCTTTTCTGGTGCAAAACAACGAATGTCCGCAAGAAAACCACGCAAATCGCTGGCGGATAACTGACAGGTCTTGTCCAAGGGGATGGTGTCCGTGAACCATTCGTAAAGGCTTCTGTCACGGTTGACGGCCTCCGCTATTCGGGCTGCCGTGCCTCGATATGTTCCGTCCGCAATGGATTGGGGTTGGGTTTCGGATTCCCGGATATCGCGGAGCCGCCGGTTAACCTTGGCTCTCTCCTGCCGGAGGCTTTGGAGTCGATCTTCTAGTTCCGTTCGCTCATGTTTAGCCCGATCCTCTTTCCATTCATCATTCTTGCGGAGTATGCCGCCGACGCTGGATTCCAAAGATCGCCGCTCCTCAAGACCGCTGCCAAGCAAGTTGATGCAGAGAGGGCGTAATTCTTTCGGGATGAGTCCTTCAAGTACCTGAAGAGCACGCGGCGTCTTGGCGGTGATAAGCGTTCGCTGGCCAGTGGCGAGCAAATGGCAAATGAGATTCGCGATAGTATGAGATTTTCCCGTACCGGGAGGCCCCTGCACAAGAACGCCATTTTCCGCACGAATCTTGTCAACGATACGTCGTTGATCTTCGTTCGATGGCTTTGGGAAGAAAACTTCTCCATCGAATGCGCTGCTTGATTCTTCCAAGCCATCGCCCGTTTCGTAATCATTCTTGTTGGAAATCTCGGCAAGGTCCGCGAATAAGTCAGGGATGCCTTCGCCATTTTCGATCCGCCCCTTGATCCGTTTCAAGGTTTCGGTAAGACCCTTTGCGGAGCGCTTTCGTAGGATCAAAGCGGGAGCATATTCGACAACTGGCTTCGCTGATACACGGATGCTTTTCGCCGCCAAGGAGTCGTCATACTCACCTTGGGAGTCGATCGAATGCACCAACGCCTTAAGCACGCTTTCAATGCCCCCTTTTTCCCATGGATCGTCTTCTTCTCCTGCCAACGAAGACTTCGCAGTTTCTTCGGCGCGCGGCGGTTGTTCCTCGACATCCAACATGTCGAATTCTGGCCGGAGTTTTGCCCCTTCGGTATGAGGCCGAACGGTGAATTTACCCAGATGAGCTTCAAACTCCAAAATGGCATCCGCGACAACCAAGTGACGTCTGACGCGCTGCCCAGTGGGCGTCTGCCAGGTAAGCAGACCCAACCCAAGTACGAGTTCGTATTCCTCGCCAAGCCTGAGTTGCTCTTGATGAATGGCAAAAAGCTCGGAATAGACACGGTGGATTTTTTCCCACGCATTGTGATCTTCCGTCCATGGTAGCCACTTGTCTTCAACATAACGTTCCCATGCCCGCAAAACTTCAGGATGTTCGCCAAGGCGTTCAGTGCGTGGCATGGTTTCCGGCTGATGCGATCCTTCGCGCCAGTCGGGATTTTGGACTTGTTGGGTAATTTCTGGGAGGAGTTCCGGCAAATCACTCTTATTGCAGAGCGCCGACTGGTTAACCCAGTCTTTGCATTGAATGGGAATGGCAGGCAATTCTGGCTCTCGCCGGTTTTGCACTTCCAGCCATTCATCCATCTCATGTTCCTCATCGCTCCCCCATGCCTGCGTAAAGCACCCCCGCTCATGTGGAACGTTTGATAGCCAAAGGACATTCTCGTATTCGGCAATGTCGCGGATCAGCTTTGCGCGAAGTAAAGCAAGTCGTGTCAAATAGTCGAGAAGCCTAACGGCTTTCTGCACCCTATGGCTATCTGCCTGTTGATCGTTTAAGAGTTCCCTAGTCCTCATAACTTTTCGCCTAACCAATAATTGCTAAGTTTATAGATAACATCGTATTAAAGTCCCTCATTGCTTTTTTACTATTGCCTACTCTTCAGAAAAACAGATAATTTCACATGTAGAATCCATCATTTTGCATATTATCTGTAATGAGTTGGGATTATTACATTTTCCTTGATGCTCCGCAAGAGGTTACTTTTGTATGTTTCGCGGACAGCCTGATTAGGTGCGCCCCTCCTTAATAATCAACCTTCTGATGCAAGATACTTTAAGAAAACTCAATCACCACTCATTGCCATCATATTCGTGTCCATCTCTTACGCACCATACATAATTGAAGGCGCTATTTCTGTGAACGGAGATTGCCAGGAGACTCAGGATGTCACTTCTGCACTTCTGGATACTTATTTCTCTCTCCACAACTCCCAATTCCATAAGCTTTGCTCGTCCTGACAATCTCTACTGTTTTTCCACATACCCCTCTCCGTTTTTGTGCGACCCAGAGCAATCGTTACCGGTAAAATCGAATTCTATATATGATCCATCATTATATGTTATATTGCCTCTGTAAGAGCCGGAACAACCTGATGTGGTTGATTTCATTTTTATCCTCTGCTTACCGCTGTCCTTTATTTTTAAGATAATCTTTCCCTTTGCGCCATTTCCTGCCTTATAAGTACCGCTGTATTTTGTGCTGCTCTTTTTTTTCAGCTTTACAGTTACACTTGTGCTGGAAAGTATACTCGATGAATAATAACCCTTCCATGTTCCCTCTAAACCATCACTTACTAAGGCGTATGCATCACTTTTTACCATAAAAACAATACACACCAAAGACACAATAAATAACAATATTCCCCTTTTCATTTTACCCTTCCTTTCTATATTAATCTTAATTTCCATTTACTCCGCTTTCCACAATTCACAATTTCCAACGTTTTGTTCGCCCTGGCAATCCATGCCATCAGTAAATACGAGTATAATTTTTTCTTCTGTAACAAATCCATTTCCTTCGATAAATCCCCTGCATGGCGCTGATTTCTCAATTTCAAATTCTATATCATCCCCGGATACCGTTCCGGTTAATTTCCCAAACGGGCGGCCATTTGCCAATATCGTTCCCGATATAATATCGTCGGTTTGTGTTATGGTTATTGATACGTCTAAATCCCATATACAAGTTTTCAAATATCCTTCCCATGCGCCTGACATACCAGATGCAATGTCTTTTTCTAAATAAAAACTTCCGATATTCATTTCATAACTATCGCCATTGATTGTTATTTCTTGTGTGGAGGTGATATACCCTTGTTTCTCGCATGTAACAGTATAAGTGTTTACTACAACGTCATATAGTTCAAAATCGCCGTTCCAGTCGGTCGTTGCCCTGTAATGGTCTGAATCGTTGTCGAGTCTTATAACAACATCCTCAAGTTCCATTCCTTCCATATTTTTTACCTTACCAGATACATCTACGTAGTCATATCCAAAGGCAACACTACAGGCAAACAAAAATGGCAATACAAATAACAGCTTTTTCATATTTACTCCTTCCTTTTAAAATTAAGCTTTAGGCGGCTTTCAATACTGTAGTGACAGGTTGACTGCTTGTTCCCAAACAAGAGTTTGGGAACAAGTCGTGAAATAATTAATTTATCTTCCTCCAAAAAAGTTACCAAAAGAGTTTGAGGATGAATATTGTCTCCCTGAGGAATAAGAATACTTTGGCGTAGAAAATGAATTACTTATTTGATAATTTGTAGTTCTTCTTGTGCCTCTTGTTCCTGAGTATGGGTTGATATTCGGGTATGTACTCCAGTTGTTATAAAAATTTCTATCAGGGTTTGACCTATAATGTGGTTTAACATAGGTTCCATTGTTTCTATAATATCCATGAACGTAATCATCTGCTTTAGAAGTCAGTGCGGCTATAAACACACTTGCTACAATAAGTGAAATTGCGATTGTTTTTTTCATTTTTATTACTCCTTTTAAATTTATGTTTAAAATATTTTTAATATTACTTGTCCTTCTTACTGGCTAAATAATTCGTTAAACGATTTAAGACCTCCTTTCAAAAAGGTTTTTTTGACAACTACAATTTTTATGCTCCTACTCTTAATAGCGGAAAAATTTGTAAAACCGAACGAAGTTAATTGACTTTTTTAGAAAAATAAATATTATTGCGGCTATAACTGGCTTTATTTATGGAGATTATGAAAACATGCCTGAATCCGTTAATCCACAAACACTTCATTTGGTTATGCTTGCAAAGTCTGGTGATCAACCGGCAATTGAAAAACTATATGAAATATACAGCGGGCGTATTCTAAGAATCGTCAGGATGCGCATGGGCAATGAATTGCGAAGTAAAATGCAATCAATGGATCTGGTTCAGGACGTATTATTGAGTTCTTTTCGTGATTTGAAACAGTTTACCTATAAAAATGAAGGTGATTTTTTACGATGGTTGTCACATATTGCGGAAAACAGAATACGTGACAAAATAGGCGAAATGAGGGCACAGGTGCGCGACCATAGAAGGGAACAGCCTTTAAGCAGCAATAAACAATTAAAAGATGACAGCAGTGTACATACATATGAACCAATGGATTCAGCAACACCCAGCAAAATATTGTCTAAAGAGGAGGACCTTGACAAACTGGAAAAGGCTATGCAAAAACTAAAGCCGAAATATCGGGAGGTAATCCTGTTAACAAAGGCAGAAGGACTTTCACAAAAACAAGTTGGTGAAAAATTGGGCAAAAGCCCGGACGCCACCCGGATGCTGCTGGTAAGGGCGCTTAATGCCCTAAATAATGCTTTTGGGGAGAATAGGTAGCACTTTAGTTTTTTGAAAAATTCCAATAGTAACATTGTTTTGCTGCACGATGTAGGGGCGAAGCATTTGCCCGTTTGGGCATGAACGCATGTATGCCAGTTATGGCAAATGCTTCGCCCCTACGGTTTCAAAAACTAAAGTGTTACGAGAATAGAGAACAATAATTCCTAAGCAAGCATAGCCGGAACCAAACAAGCATAAATTACAAAGTCCTCCCCCCCAACCCCCTCCAAAGGGGGAGAATGTCCACCGTTTTTCTAAGGGGGACTTTTGAGGCAGGTGGCTTAACTTAATGACATTGGGGTGCAGGGGGTGGAATTGAAATTTTGAATTTATTTCGGATTTCGGATTTAGAAATTCGGATTTCACAATTAAATATTTTGTCAAAAACTTGTAACACTTTAGTTTTTTGAAAAGTCCCAGCAATCGGGATTCTAAGCCCACGAAATTCATGTAGCGCGACGAGGTTCGTCGCACCAAAAAAAAGTTGTGCGATTAAGGAATAGGGTCTACTCAAATAGTGCGACGAACCTCGTCGCACTACAAATGACAATTTCCAGTTTCAAAAGACTAAAGTGTTACAAAAACCTCGAAGAAATTACTGATAAGGTACTAAAATCTGTAAAATGAATCAACTTGACCAAATCGTCCAAAAATTTATAGATGATACGTTGCAGGGGAAGGATCCAGGGCTAGATGATGTCCTGAGAAAGTACCCTGACATAGCAGACGAGATCAAGAAACGGATTGAAAATCTTGAAAAAATCAACAGTTTATTTGCTTCCCTTACAGGAGAGGATGAAAACGACCGTTTAGCACATCAGCTTATTGGCCAAAAGATGGGTGACTTTGAAATACTTGAGCTAATAGGCTCAGGCGGCATGGGAACTGTCTTTCTCGCCAGGCAAACCTCGTTGGACAGGCATGTGGCGCTTAAAGTTATCAGCGACGTCAGCGGGATTCGCAGTAAAACGCTGGAAAGGTTTAAACGAGAGGCAAATCTGCTGGCAAAGATATCTCATCCCAATATTGTGCAAATTTATGAAACCGGGCGGCACGGGCCATATTTCTACTTCGCAATGGAATACGTAAACGGCGCTTCATTAGGCAATGTGCTTGCAGACATGCGCTCATCAAACCAAAACACAAACGCCAGCGCTCTATTTTCTGATTATGTCAGGACGAAGAATACCGATTCTGTTGATACATCGCATATTAAACAAGGAAGGCCGGTAATTGACGATGAGTATATTCAAACCATTAGCAAAATAATCATAGATATTGCGTCTGCATTGGATCATGTACACAACAAGGGAATTTTACACAGAGATATTAAGCCGTCAAACATCCTGATTGACGCAGATGGCAATGCAAAATTAGTTGATTTTGGGCTGGCGAACAGCGAGACAAATCAGTCTATTACCATTACCGGCGAACTTTTTGGAACTCCGAATTATATGTCGCCGGAACAAATCCAATCCCCGGATAAAGTTGACCGCAGGAGCGATATATATTCATTAGGCGCAGCTTATTATGAGTGCCTTACATTCCATACCCCATTTGAAGGTGCGGCGATAAATGATGTTTTAACGAAGATCATATCAAAGGAACCGCCTTCTCCAAGAAGATACAGTCCGAAACTTTCAAAGGATTTGGATACCATTTTGCTGCATACCCTTAAAAAGAACCCTTGTGAGAGGTACAATTCAGCCCTTGAATTTGCCAATGATATAAGAAATGCCCTTGACTTCAAGCCCGTCATAGCACGGAAAACACCCTTCACTCTCAGAATGTATAAAACTATACGCAGAAATCCGGTAAAAACGGCTATGGGGTTTCTGGTTCTGTGTTTAATCTTTGCGTGTTTTGCCTTCTATCACCACAACCGGAAAAAAGAGAACGAAGCGCAAAGGGTTGCCTATGTCAATCAACTCCTTGATGAAGCGGAAGTATTATTGTGTCAAGCTGCTTTAAGTATAGGTTATTGGCCTCTGGTGGGAAGAGAGCAAATTATACAAAGAGCCGTTAGCAGATGTGATAAAGTTTTGCAAAATGATATGAATAATTGGTGGGCTTTTCTTCAAAGAGGAATGGCTTTTTTAATAAATGGGGAAGGGGCAAATGCTTTAAGAGATTTTGAGGCAGTAAAATCAATTAACCCAGACTTTAAATTGACTAACCTGTTAATTAATAATGCACTTTTTCAACTCAATAATAACGATTATTTAGACCTGCCTTTCAATATGCAGGGTACATGGAATTTCAGGGAAGACTATGTGTTTGGATTGTTTACTTTGCCATATAATGCACAAGAAAGCCTTAAGCTGTTTGAAAGTTGCCTGGAAAAGGAACCGGACTTTTACCCTGCCATGCTTGCGAGGATTTTTGCAAAGATTTTTATTGGGGAGAAAATAAGTTTTGACGAATGCAAAAGTATATCGAATTTCAAGCGTGACGTTGCGTTTGGATATGTTTTGAGTGGAAATATTTTGCATAATTTATTAGGAAATATTCAAGATGCTATTGTTGAATATAAAAAGGCAATAAAGTTGCAACCGTGGAATCCTGTTTGCTACTTACATTTAGCACTGGCATATGAAGACACGGGCAATGCGGTTATGGCAGAAGAATATTTCAACAAAGCACAGGAATTAGATGTTAGCTGTTTTACAGATTGCTATTTAGCTCCTTTCTATTACAGAGAAAAAAACTATCAAAAAGCCCTTAATGTATGTAATGAAGGTATTGCAAAAAAATGTGCTCCGGGTGCACTGGATGGACTTTTGACTACCAAATATTCGATTTTGCAAAAGACAGGTGATGCACAAGAATTAAAAGAGTGTGCTGCTTTAATAGAGGAAAACTTGAAAAAATTATTACATTGGGATTCTCACGGTATATATCATATTAAATATATGGACTTTTTATGTAATGACAATCGTTTATCCGATGCAAAAAAATTTTACGAAGATACCTTAGAAACAAACCCACAATATAGATTTGCTTTGGGCGTAAGGCTTTTACGTGGTTATTTTGCAAATGATTCCCCAGAGAATAACATATTCGGGAATGAACAATTTTATAAGACACTACAACGATATGCGTGGGCGTCGAAATTTCCACAAAATAATTTATTCAAAAATGGGCAATTTTATCAGACACTCCAAACTCTAGTTAAAGAAATTAAATTTATAGGCGACATTGACAATGATCGAGATTACACATCTAAACTCATGATTTTATGGATGTGGTGCGATTATAATTATTATTCATACACAAAAAGCGAGGAGGAAGTTTGTAAGTTATGGATGGATTTATTAGAAAAATTTCCAGAAAACGGTGATCTATGGTCAGATTACGCAAACTTTCTTATTATAGTGATGCAAAATAGTGAAAAAAAAACAATTGAGGCATGCAGGCAAGCATTAAGATACATAATGGATGATCGTCAAAGAATATATGTTAAATATCAGTTAGCAAGGATGCTTTACCTGAAAAAAGAGTATGAGGAAGCATTAAAGGAATTTGAAGCTTTAGTATATCTTCTTAAGGGAAAAACTTTTTACCCTGGAAACGATATATCATTGTGTCAAGAAAATCCTGATGCTGTTTCAAGAATTTTAGCGGAATGGATTTATACTGGTTTAGCCGACCTATACTATGTTCAAGAGAATTTTGATAATGCACTAATCGTTCTGGAAAAAGGATTAAAGAGTTTAGGAAACAGCATTATGCTGTATCGCAAAAAGGCATCAATTCTTACCAGAAAAGGCGAAATAAACAAAGCAATACAGACATATTTTAGCTATTTTGAGAACCTGCCGATTGATAAAGAGGAATTTGATTTCGCAGATGCATTCATAACTGACTATGATCTTTCTTCTTTCTTTGAATGGTGTGAGTATTTGGAGTTGTCATATATTGCGGATTGCATTATTTCTTTAACAAACCTCCTAATAGAAGAAGGCAAAATTGAAACCGCTGAAAAATTTCTCGAACAAGAGTTACTATATAAAAGAAAAATAAATACAAATAATCTTCATGAATTTCCGGAAAACAGGCGTAACATCTTGAATCTATTCCCCTATAGAGTACCAACTTCAGATATTCCTATGTATGAGACATCATTAATTCTGGCAAAATCAAAAATAGAATTTGCAAGAAACAGTTTCGATGATGGAATAAATGCATTGAACAATGCCCTGAAAATCCAGCCGGAATTGCCGTTTATTTGGGATGAATTGGAAAAGGCGTATCTACACAAAGGCCTTCTTCAAAAGGCAAAGGAAACGGCTGAATACGCAATCAAACTTCTTCCTAAGCAAAGGACTGGCTATTTATGGTTGGCCATTGTTTATCAATATCTAAGGGATTCTGAGAAGGCGATAAACGTGCTCAGGCAATATTTGTCCCAAAACCCGGATGACGCCTTTGTACAAAAGAGTCTTGATAGTATCGTAACTTCTCAATAAGTTGATGGAAACAACATTGCTTGTTCAAACGGAAGCATTCCCGATTTTTTGTAACCGTTTGTGTGATTGGGGCAAAACAACGCTGCCAGGGACTAATACTACTGTACGTTTCATTAAAACATGGCAGAGGTCACAAAAAACCGGGAATGCACATGGATCGACCCCACAAGGGCATAAAATCTGCAAGGGATGTGGCAAGCCTGTCCCCCGCTGGCGGGGGATTAAGGGGGTGGAATTGTCTGCGTAGGAAATCTGGGAGGTTTATAAATGGATATGAATGGGTAAAATGGAGAGTTGTTGTTTATGGAATACGGAAAAAGGGATAGCACAAGTTATGGTGCTATCCCTTTGTTTTCAAAAAACACGAGATCCAAATATTATAGTCGCTTTAATCCGATTATGTCCTTGCTTCTAAAATAATTTTCCCAGAAATACCGGAATCATGGCAATCTACTTCTATTGGAAACACTATACACTCAATTCCATCTAACGCCTCAGAGTCTTCAAAATTCAGCCGATAGTAACCTCTTCCTACATTTTCAAAATCAGTTATTTTCACATTAGCTCCACCCGGAAATGAAATCTGTGCATCCGTATCGGTTGCAAAGTAATCCTCTGGCAAGAAGTCGAGAGGATTTCCGTTGTACCCTACAGAGACTAGCACTACGATATGATCTGAAGAAACTACCGCTTTGGCAGAAAGTTGAAACTCCTTTGACGGACCTTTTTCTATTTCATCTTTTTTATCATCCATGTCATCCACTGAGGCTGTATCATCTGAATAATACTTATCATCGTTTCCAGTGGTGAAAACAAACCGTAAAATAGGCTTATATCTTTATTCTGCAAGTAGTTATACTTGCATAAACCATGAGGATTGTCAAGGGGTTTTTAACTTTAATTTGTTGATTTATAAATACTTACGCCATTTCTTCTCTGTCGGGCTAATACCTGCCCAAAACGCCTGGCCGGTGAACAATTGTTTTGGCTGAAAATAGTTTCTTATTCCCCTATGTGACCTTTTTAGGTCATAAATGTTTTCATTTGACCCTGTCTGCGGAGAAGGTACTATATGTTAAATCAGGCCTTCCTTCCGGTGGTACACATTATATAGTTATTATTGTTTATTTCCCCTTTACCAATAATGACTGTACTCTGGTTATTCCTTTCCCTAACTCAACCGGATAACCGGCTTCATGGAGGCCTTTCTCAAGCGCAGAAATCGCCAGAATAATATCAAAATCGTTGACATAGCCCATGTGGCCAATGCGCATCATCTTTCCCTTTAAGGAGTCCTGCCCTCCGGTAAAAGTAACGCCCGTTTCATCCCTTAATTTTTTAATAATTTTATCAACATCGACGCCTTCCGGCGCCTTTATGGCAGTCAAAACATTGCTTGAACTATTCCCGGCAAAGAGTTCCAATCCTAATGCCTTCACACCTTCCCTGGTGGCATTTGCGAGACGTTCATGCCTTGCCCACACATTCTCAATGCCTTCTTTTTTAATCATCTCCATTGCAGTCTTCATTGCCATAACGAGTGATACTGCAGGGGTAAATGGCGTTGTTTTGTTTTTCAGATTTTTGCGCATCTTTCTGAAATCCCAGTAATATCTGGGTAAATCTCCTTTTTCAACGGATTCCCACGCCCCGCTGTTTACGCAAACAAATGCCAGCCCCGGCGGCAACATGCACCCCTTCTGCGAACCGGTTACCGCTACATCAATATTCCATTCGTCCATCAGGAATTTATGAACGCCGATGCCGGTAATAGCATCCACTACTATCAGCGCACCGTATTTTTTCCCAATCTGTGAAATGGCCTTTATATCATGCAGCGCACCTGTCGATGTTTCGCTTTGTGTTGCAAAAACAACTTTTATTTCACTGTTTTTCTTAAGAACTTCTTCCACCCTGGAAGGTTCTACCCCTTTTCCATACTCCACACTAACGACCTCGGTTTCAATGCCAAAACACTTGCATAGCTCCACCCAACGTTCTCCGAATTTGCCCGAGGAAATTACCAGCGCTTTGTCTCCTTTCGACAGGACGTTGGCAACGCACGCCTCCATTGCGCCGGTGCCGGATGACATTAACGTATAAACCTCTCCTGTTTTTGTTTGAAACAGATACTTTAAATCCTCGCTCAATTCGTAAAATATTTGGGAAAATTGTGGTGTTCTGTGGTGTATCATTGGTTGCGCTTCAGCGAGCGAAACCTCAGGCGGTACCATTGTCGGCCCTGGGGTAAACAGATAGTTTTTCTTCATTAAAAAGTTCCTTTCTCAAAATAACTTAATTATTTCTTTTGTTGCAACTTTAATTGTTTATTGTACAGAGAAAAATAGTTTTCTGCTTTTTCTTCCATCCCTTTTGCCACGTAAACCTTGCCTAAATCATTATATGCCTCGATATTGTCCGGATTTGCCATAAGTGAAATCTCAAAGGCGTTAATTGCCTCGTCATATTGTTTTTTCTTTAGATAATTTAAACCTAAATGGTATTGGGCATTTGCATTACCGGAGTTGCATTCAACGGTTTTGTTATAATATGCGAGCGCTTCATCGATCTTCCCCATATTTTCATACAGAAAGGCAATATTAAATAATGTTTCTTCATGATAGGGATTAATTCCCAAAGCCTTATTGTATTCCACCAATGCTTCCTTATTCGACCCTTTCATTGTATAGACCAGTCCCAGATTAGAATAAGTTATCGCCAGATTGGGGTCCAGCTCAATACGTTTTTTAAGCACCTTAATTGCCTCGTCATACTTGCCGCTTTTCGCGTATGAAATGCCCAATAAGGAATATGCAACCTTATAATCAGGATTCATTTCAATCGTTTTCTTAAGATATTCAATGGCAGGTTCATATTCTTCCATATCAAAATATACGGTACCAATTTTAAAATATACCTGTGGTTGATTAGGGTTTATTTTCAGGACTTTTTGAAATAGCTCTATTGCCTCACTATCCATTCTTTTCTCTGCATACACTTCGCCAAGACTAATACAGGTATCAATATTATCCGGGTCTGTAGCGAGTGATTTCCTGAATAATTCAATTGCTTCATTATGTAGCCCGTATTTTGCATATTCTACACCTTGTAAATATAATTCGTGGGCCATGTTACTACTGGAAAGCATTTGGTCTTTTCCGGAGGATGCATACACGAAAGAACATTGAAAAGCACCGGCTAAAAGTATTGCCGGCAGATAATACGTTGCGGTTGATTTGAAAAAACGAAGAAAATTCACACAAACACCCCTTCTCTTTTAAAAGAGTAAAACTCCAGATAAATTTAAGACGGAATTTATTATATTTGTAAATAGCTATTTATTCAACGTTATCTTTCTGAAGAAAGCCTGACTTTTAGGCGTGCTTTTGTACCCATCGGAGATGCAGGGTATCGCGCTTGTAGTGATGCAATACCTGCACTTCGTGTTCAGGAGAGCCGAGGAAGTTGCTGAAATAAAACAGGAAGACCAGAATGGTGTTCAATTTAAGGATAAAAAATCCCTTTATTACCGTATGGGGAGCAATGGTTGCGGCATAATGGACTAGCTGTTCCCAACCCACAAAGGTGCCTAGACCGGGCACACCCACAATGGCAAGTCCCAGAAGGAACAACAGGGCATTTGACAGGGGGGTACGAGAGAGTTGTGCCGTAAAGCTTGTCTGTTTTTCGTTATTTTGTGGGGAAGCGTATGCCGGGTAGCAGGCTAGTCCCACAAAGACAATGGCAAGGATAATCACAGACACACAAGACCACAGGTGTTTTGCGTCCGTGTTTTTTACCAGTTCCAGCCCCTGGACAAGACCTACCGACCAGGCGGAGCATGCAAGGGTCACAAAATACATGACTATTCTGCGGATATTGTAAAAGGAAAGCACGCAGAAACCCACCGCAAGAACAAGTATTAACTCCTCGTTAATATTGAAATAATTCCAGTTGATAATGAATGACATGACGGTGTTCCCGATGCCGTCGCTGGTATATTCAATATTGAAAAGTCTCCTGTTGAGGACGAACATCACGATGCTGAAGGCTACCCATGTCACTGCTACTGCAATGGTGAAACGCCTTGCCGCTTTTTTATCAAAACGCATGTATTTCAGACCAAGAAACTGATCAATAAGGTCTAAGGATCGCGACAAAAAACCGAACTCATTGATCGTGAGTGAGTAAAGCCACTTTCTGAACCGTTCGGGAAGTATGGATTCAAAGTGCTTCCCGGTATTCGTTACCCTGGGTCGTCGTGTCTCCATGGTGTGGTATAGGTGGAACAACGACGGGGTGCGCATAAACTCATAGGTACGGTATATCCCGTGAGATACCACGTGGATTAAAGCAAGTGTGTAAAATCCAAGGAATATTTCTATGTAGATAATGGCCAACTGCGTCGTGGTGGCGTATGCGACGGTATTCTTGGCGTCGGAATGCTGACGGCTCATATGGGTCGTGACAAAGGCAGAAAAAACACAAATGGCAATCGCAAGCGCAATGGCATTGGCAGGATGTGTGAATGTCCACACTTCAGGCCAATATGTGAGAAGCGCCCACTCACGGGGCCACATGCGAAGAAGAAGCAAGATAGGCATATGAGTTGACAGAGAGCCGTAGAAAACCGCACTCGAAGGCGTGGGGCCCTCCATTGCCCGTGGCAGCCATATCCACGGAAAAATACCCGATTTGAAGAAACATGCCACAATCAATAAAAACTTCGCCCACTCGCAGCCATGTTCCTGAATCAATGCCATATTGTTGATGTCGTCAATGTGGAAAAAAAGCAGTAACACTATCAGGGCAAAAAAGAATATATCTCCTAATTCGTAGATGAATATAACCCGCATGCCGTTTTTGAGAGGATTGGGACGGTGTTCATAGAACGCGATCAGAAGCACTGATGAAAGGCCCAGTAGTTCCCAGCCCATGAACAGATAGGTGGTACTGGAACTGAGAATAATAAGCCCCAGGGCCAGTTGAAATATAAAATAAAGTGAAAAGAACTTATGATAATATGCATCGCGATGCAGGTAAAAGAGAGAAAACCGGCCAATTACAGTAACAATTGTTGTCGTGAAGGCCAGAAAAATAGCCGTATAGAGATTCCAATCCACAATGAATGGCCAGCCAATCATACAGAAGGACTCTATGTGAACCGTAGTCGGTTTAAATCCCAGGATACACAAGGAAACGGCAACATGTACAACATCGCTAACCCCTCCCCATGTGACCAGTTTGCGAACCATGTGCTCTTCGATTTCCCGCTTGCTGGAAAAATATTGGATGTTGATTGCAAACACCTTGAGGATGGGAAATAATACAAAGTAATGCGCAAGATAAATAATCAGAGAGTGCTCCACCATATGCTCCTACGTAATCTTTCCAAATAAAAGATGACCCTGTTCGAGGAAAAAACGTGGGTCGTCGCCCTTGTATTCCGGCACACCCACCGTTTCATCGAATGGTACAAAACGTCCTTCCAGCCCGCCTTTCCACAAAAACAGCCTTTCCTGTTCCTGATCGTGGATTGCAAGGGTAATCCAATTGTGTTTTACAAGACACTGAAAGTGTCCGGGTTGACCGGTATAACCAAAGGCCTCGCCAAGTATAGTTTCCATAGTTCCAACCTTACAGCAGACAAGCAGAATTAGCCTGGTAGGCTCGTGAACCTCTACCATCTGCCATGGCAATCCCAACTGCAGGTCGCTATAATGTCCGTTCATTACCCCTACCAGTGATGTAACATTGTGGGGCAGTTTGGTGCCACAGCCGTAGTGTTCGTTATCAATAAAGCTGAAATAGTATTCAAGGCTAATCCCCGCACATACCGGCCCAACTGCGCCAAGTACAGCCCTCAAGGATTTTCCTTCGGGATCTACCTTATAATTATAGGAAACCAAAAATGAACGCCTGTCCATGAAAAGATTCCGCGTCAGATACCGTGGTCCAACAATGGCCATTGCATTGGTGCAGTGTCCGTATTCCGGACGAGGTTGTGTAATATCCATAGCCCGGCCGTGCACATAACTGGCAAAGGCCTTTTCCGACTGGTTTACCCTGACCTCATCAAAGCGCCTGCAGCGTTCTTTTGCATCCAGCGCCGCAGCGCGTCGAATTGTGTCGATGTGCTTTTGCAGGAGTGGTTCTATGGAGTTGGGAAGATCGAAAAAGAGTACCTCGTCGCTGCAGGTATTGTGATATCCGCCGATGAACAGGGTCGAATCCGGGATTATTATACCGTTTTTAGCAAGACCGGCGCGAACTTCTGGTTCGTTGCAAATAGTTGCAAAAAGGCGCGCGTTAGGCGCTCCTCGCCCCCCGGCGCATGCCCCACAATCGTGGGCGGCCTCGTGTGGGTTATTAAGACTACTTGAACCGTGACCAAGTATGAATACATAAGGTGAAAAGTTGTCAGAAAACCCGGAGCCTTTGAGTATTGCCGTGGCTCGGGCAATCCGGCCTTGCAGATCCCACCCTTTTTCATTTTCTTTATTTTCTTTCTTGTAAACCAATCTGGTCCTGGGTTCATATGCCGCCATATACCGCCGCAGCCTGGAGCTGTACTTTGGAGATAGCACGTCCAGAATAAACGGCGGGAAATCCAAAAGGCCGCTGAAAATCGTGTGTGCAAAACCCCCAAAAAGGGTCTTGGATGCTTGAGTAATTGCCCACTGCACCTCCCCGTAAAGTTGCATTTTTTTGGGCATCGCATCCTCAAGCTTCTCTGCTTCTTCGTAGACTTGTACCGACGGTGTTACTAAAGGATGTGGACACATCTTGCGGTAATGTTTTTCCGGTGCACCTTTAAATTTCATATCAAGGCCAAAATGCCCGGCTGCTCCCAGGGTCTCGGCTCCGGCGTCTATTCGCTCCAGATGGCGTCGGAAAGATTCCTCTCGTTCATCTATGCAACAAAGGACCTGATAATTCGGTAGCTTGTATTTAGGTTTTGCCTCAATGGCTACCTCCCGGTATGCAGAGAGGAATTGTCTGTATAAGGTATCCTCATAAGCGCGCTGCCATATCTCCAGGCGATTTTCATCGGTAAGTTGGGTGACTTCCCGGGGAAATGTAACGTCATTTTTTATGCCTAAGGCGCTCACGATAGATGCCACAAAACCGGGATCATACAATGGTATTGGTTTATAGACTGGAATCCTCAGGCTGATAAGCTCACATATAGACTCGATTGCCGCAAGTTCAACGACGAGAATCACAGGTACAACCTCGCTGAATGACGCCTTAATATCATGCCTTGGAATCCAATCCGGCATCTCTTCAAGCGATTTAATTGTTCCTGCCCACCCCTTGTAACGATATAGGGTATGGAACAGGTAGTCGTCCATGTGTTCATCCGGAATGGCCAATCGTTTAAGCAGAAGCGCGGTAGCCTCTTCATAATTATATCGTTTTGCCTCGGAAACAATCCGGTTTAATATCCGGAGAAATTTTGGCCTGAAGAAACCGCTCTTTGAGTAAATTTCACAAAAACAATGCCACAACCCTTTCTCCCGGTTTGACATAGGCCAATAGGCAAGGCCAAGATCGAAATAAGAGGGGAAAAAACGAAAGAGAACCGGTTCCATCAGCTCGTCGATGTTCCGGTTGTGAGTAATTTGTACCGCTTCTTTGTAATACCCAGGCCGTTGATATGAAGTGTCATTTACGAACTGCTTAATCCTGCTGTCTGGTGTAGGACGAAGCTGAGGCTTATTAGTCATGAGCGTAAAAAGCATATCAGGCTTTATAGAAAGTATATGGCGCCTGATATATTCTTCTATCTCTTTCTTAAGGGCATCCGCAGTAATACGACCTCGTTCAAACGCCAGGAGGAATTCTTCTTCAGACATAAACGCTTTTGCCCCATAAATACGTCCCGCCTGTTTAACCCCTTCAAAGAAGTCGTATGTTTCGAAATGGTGAATGGTATTGTGGTGAACAAAATATGGGAGTGGGCCCTGTTCGGGCATCAGATGTTTTGCGTGTTTTATTGCATGCTCTATTTTATCAGACATTATCAACTATGATGAAAAAAATCCCGGAGTTCCTTAACTATTTTCAGATGTATAATAAAACATTTAAAGCACACAAGCCAGTGCAATGTTTTTTGTGTGTTTACTACATACTTTTACTATGAAATTAGGCTGCCTTTGATAGCAAATTTATTTTGCTGTTGATGTTTAATATAGAGACGCATCCAATGTGTCTCTACAAAATAAAGGATACTATAGTACCTTTTCAAATTGAACGCCCTCTTGTGTCAAAGTCTCAAGATACAGATCTACCCGCAACACAGGAAACTTTTCTATAATGAGTTGTCTTGCCTTTTTTAAATCGGTGGTGAGATATACGTATTCCGCTATCTCAGAACCGAATGCCGCATAACCGCCGTACCCTCCACAGTCCCTGTGTGCAATAATAACTACCTGGTCCGTCAGATGGAAATTTACAAATTTGGTAATTTTGCTAAAAACTATTTCTCGTGTAGAAGGATTCACAAGATTATATATACTTCCAGGTATTGAGATATGATTGTATTTGCCTTCTATTCCTAAATTTTTGTTTATAAACTCCTGATTCGCAAATGCAAACCGGTAATCTATACAGGTAATCACAAGTGTATCACCTTCACCTATATCATCTCCCCTATCAACAGTAACAATTGTTTTTACATTATTTAATAAAAGTGTTTCTTTTCCGTAACAACCTAGAAATATGATTAACGTACAAAAAACACATGCTAGTTTTAAAAGCTGTTTCATCAATATTATTTATTATAAAGTTCGATAAATACTATATTACAAAATTTGCTCATACTCAACTATTCTTATTCCATCACTATCTATTATACGGCCATAAAACAAATATACTTCCAAATTGCTAAATCTTAATCTCATAAGCCTCCTTGCCTTTTTGAGATCCTTTGTTATTGTTTTATATTCTTCTTCATGGCTGCTAAAGACATTCTCACCTCCGTAACCTATACAATCTTCGTGTGCTAATATAACGACACGTTTTACTTGATGTAATCGTACAGAAATGCCAAATGTATCCATCACAAGCTTTCTTGTTTCTTTATTTAGCATATTACGTATAGAACCGGGGATTGAAAAGTAATCATAATCCCCTTTTAATCCAATTTTTTCATTTATAAGTTCCTGTGTTGCTTTGGCAAACCTGAAATCGCTACAATTTATTACCATTGTACTACACCAATGCTTTTTATCTTCAAAGAAATGCTCGTAGTTTATATCTCTACTCTTATTTTTAGTAAAAGATGTTTTCTTTTCGCCATTAGAATCACCCGATGCTATAGCGTTATTATTCACAAAGGAGCATTGAAAAATCATGAATAATGTTATTGCTATTATAACTATATATTTTTTCTTCACCACTACACCAACACCTGTTTTTTTAACTATTTAACTGTTAATGTAACTCATTTATTAAAAAATAGATTTATTTATCTTTTCAAATTGAACACCTTCTTTTGTTAAAGTCTCAAGGTACAAATCAACCTGCAATGTAGGAAACTTTTCAATAAGTATTTGTCCCGCCCTTTTTAAATCAGTGGTGAGATATATGTATTCCGCTACCTTGGAACTAAACGCGGAAGTTCCACCATATCCCCCGCAATCCCTATGTCCAATAACAATTATTCTCTTTATCAGGTGGAAATTTACAAATCGGGTAATTTTACTAAATACAATTTCTTGTGTGGAAGGATTCACAAGATTATATATACTGCCTGGTATTGAGATATGATCGTAGTTGCCTTCTATCCCCAAATTTTTGTTTATAAATTCCTGGTTAGCAAATGCAAACCGGTAATCTATACAGGTAAACACCAAAGTATCACAGTCGCTTCGTTCTTCTATTTCTTCTTCATCAAGCTCAATAACTGTTTTTGCATCTTTAAATAAAGGTATTTCCTTTTTGGAACAACCTGTATGGGCAATGAGCACTACTATGCAAAAAATATATAATTTTCTTAAAAAGTGTTTCATCAATATATTATCTTCAATAAAGTTCGATAAATACTCTATTACAAAATTTGTTCATATTCAACGCTTCTCTTACCTTCACGGTTTATTAACCTGCCATAGAATAAATATACCTCTAAATCTCTAAATCTTAATCTCATTATTCTCCTTGCTTTTCTCAAATCTTTTCTTATCGTTTTAAACTCCTCTTCATGGCTGCTAAAGGTCTCTCTACCTCCATAACCTATACAATCTTCATGCGCTATAATAACAACACATTTTACGTGATGTAACAGTACGGATATACCAAATTCTTCCATTACAAGTTTTATTGTTTCTTTATTTAAAATATTACGTATAGAACCGGGTATTGAAAAGTAATCATAATCTCCTTTTAATCCCATTCTTTCATTTATTAGTCCCTGTGTTGCTTTGGCAAACCTGAAATCGCTACAATTTATTACCATTGTACTACACCAATGCTTTTTCTCTTTAAAGAAATGCTCGTAGTTTATATCTCTGCTCTTATTTCTCGTAAAAGGTAGAACCTTTTCGCTTTCCGACTCATTTGAGGCGATAGCGCTATTATTCACGAAGGAGCATTGAAAAATCATGAACAACATTGCTGCTATAAATACATATTTTTTTTTCACAAGTATACCAACCCCTTTTTTTATCTAATGCTGATTTGTACACCACAAAATGACATTCATTGCCATTTCGCATAAATTATGCCAATATAATAAAAAATATATAAGTCAATAGCGTATAGTATGTTAACTGTTTTAGCATTCATTTTACTTATAATGAATAATTTGCTTTAAATAGGCAAAATTGGATTATTTAAACCAATATAAAAACACTCAGTCTTAAACTCCTGTGATGTTGAAACAACCCTGACAGGGTTTGAAACCCTGTCAGGGTTAATTGTCACTCTTTGGAATTTTAACGTTAAAATTTATATTTAAAAACCACCTTTTATCAGTTTGAGGTTTTGTCCTGTTCTTTTTAAAAACAATTATTCTTATGGTATTTATTATATAATTATTTATTTAAAATAAACCGTAATCTTATTAAGCTGATTGTTTAAAACTATGTTATTTGTAAATAAACATTTATAAAATAAAGACTTAAATATGTTTTTTTATTGTAAAATACCTGTGTTTTACCTACATATAAAAATTATGTACTACACTTAAGAATAAAAAGGTCTCGTGTGGGTGTAAATTATATACATATCAATAAACAATAAATTTACATCATAAATGAGAGTTTTTGGTAACACTTTATTTTTTTTTAAACCTCATTTAAATTAGTAACTTTTTTTAAATCTGTGCAATCTGTGTAATCGGTGGTTCCCACTTTGTATTTCTCATTTGTTTGATTATGGCTATGCCAATTCAGTAAAGGTACCTTGAAATACCTTCCTTAAGATAGATAGGGTTTATTTTAAAATGGTCGAAAAAGGGTTTTTCATCGCAGGTATTTCCTTCCAGCAACATTGTTATTTGATCTTTTGTTACGGGAAAGGCAGGTATCCAATCTAACATTTCAGCCAAAGTGTTCATAATCCAGACAGGAATATGAATTTTATAGGGAGGTAAACAAAGTACTTTTCCGATAATATTAATAACGTCATTAAATTCAATTTTTTCTGGCCCTCCTACTTCATACAATTTTCCAAACGTGTCTCTTCTTTCTATCGAGTCAACAAACGCGTCAACAACATTTTCAACGGCTACCGGTTGCAGTTTATATTTACCGTCTCCGATTACGGGGATAAATTGCTGAATTTTCAACATGCCTGCAAAGGTATTTACAAACTTGTCTTCATTACCAAATATGATAGATGGACGGAAAATAGTATAATCAAGCCCGCTCTTCCTTATACATTCTTCCGCCAGAAATTTTGTTTGTTGATACAGCGTCTTTCCTTCCGGCTTTGCCCCTAAAGCGCTCATTTGTATAAATCTGTCAACACCTTGTTTTTTCGCCTCTCTTATTAGATTATGTGTCCCTTCATAGTGAAGTTTTTCGAAAGTAACCCCTTTTCCAGGTATTTCCCTGATAATACCAACAATATTAATTACTGCTTCACAATCAGCTATAACGTTTTCAAGACAAGGCGGGTCTGTAATATCGCCATTTACAACTTCTATATGGTTGATATATTGTCCCAATTTATGTTCAGAGCCTTTTCTTACCAGGCATTTTACTTTATATTTATTTTCAAGTAGCTCTTTTAACAACTGTTTTCCAACAAAACCGGTACTGCCCGTCAAAAAGATTTTCATACTATTTACCTCCTCTTAAAAAAATTCTCCAGCTCTTTAAACACGTGTTCCTTGTTTTCTTTTATGCATTTTGCCTTCGGGAGTGATTTAATAAAGACTTTACCATAACTTTTTGTAGCGATACGTCTATCAAATATAAATACCACACCTCTGTCTTCCTTACTTCTTATCAATCTTCCAAATCCTTGTTTTAGTTTTAACACTGCAATGGGCAGTGAATAATCGTAAAATGAGTTGCCCCCCTTCATCTCAATAGCCTCTGTTCTTGCTTCAATAATGGGTTCATTTGGCACTTTAAAAGGCAAACGGGTAATAATAACGCACTCCAGCGCATCTCCTTTTACATCAATACCTTCCCAAAAACTATCTGTGGCGAATAATATCGATGTTTTGTCATTTTTAAATGTTTCAAGTAAGTTGTGTCTGTTGTCTTCTCCCTGCTTTAAACAGGTATAACCTTGTCCGGTAAAATATGGTTTCAGCATATCAAATATATCGTTAAGGAGTCGGTACGATGTAAATAATACAAGTGAACGCCCATCTGTAATAGTGATTAATTTACATAAATTTTCTACCAAATCTTTTTTATAATGCGAGTCATCCGGGTCAGAGATGTCTGTTGGTATACATATCATAGATTGAGATTGATAATCAAAGGGGGAGCTAAGAATCAGTTCTGTAATCCTTTTTTCCGGAAGTAAATGAAGTCCCGTATTCTTTTGATAAAAAGTAAAGGTGTTATCTATGGTTAATGTAGCAGAGGTTAATATAATCGTCCGGTAATTATCAAACAGGCATGCCTTTAAGGCATCGGAAATATCTATTGGCGCAGTGCATAATTTTATGAAGAAATTATCGTTGTATCTTCTTAATTCAATCCATCTGCACAGATTTTCTTCAGAACGGATAAAAGAATAGAGATCAATTTTTGCTGTATTCAGGCGGGTTTTACATGAGGTTATGTCTATGAACTGAGACGACAAAATATCCCGTGACTCTTTATCAAGTCTTTCAATTGCAGCAATTAACTTATTTAATAAAATTACGAAGCTATGTATTTCCGTGCATAGACGCCGTATTTTATTTTCAATACAATCTGACCACAATGGTGTGGAGAGTAGTTCGTTAGTGACTCGTAGTTTGAGTTCTAAGCCGTTTTCAAAAATTTTATTATTAACATAGCTATTTACAGACTCAAAAATATCGGAAAAAGTATTGGTAACACACGCGTAAATTTCTATCCGCATGTCAAGTAATTGAGGATAAATTCCTTCCGTAATATCTACGGTAATATCCTTGTTACATTGAAAATCAACATCTTTAAGTTTATTTTTAAGAAACGGCAAAAGCCCCTTTTTATTATCCTTTTGATTAACAAGCTTTCCCAAAGGTTTTAAAATCCTCATTCTTGAGAAAGACAGACCTATATTAGAGGTTGCGACAGACTCCAGATTATGCGCTTCATCTATTATAATCCTCTTAAATGGCGGCAGTATTGCAGTTGAATCATAACCCCTGGTTTCTTTCCTTAAGATTAAATCAGCCATCAAAAGATGGTGATTTATCACTAGTATATCTGCACTTGCCGCATTCCGCCTTGCAGAATAAAAAAAACATTTATTATAAAAATTACACTTTAACCGTGTACATTGGTCTGCCTCAGACTGAACCATTTCCCAGACATTGTCATTAACAAGAAAGTTCAGGTCTGCTTTGCTTCCATCCCTTGTTTTTTCCGCCCATGACAGTATATGTATTAATTGTTTTTTTTCCCTTTCCTCAACAAGCATATCGCCTTCAAACTGCAAGTTCTGTGTTTTCCTTAAACAAATATAATTGTTTCTTCCCTTAACAAGGACGCTTTTAAAGTCGGGAATATTTTCTATCTTTAATGTAGGGATATCCTTGTACATCAACTGTTCCTGCAGGTTTATTGTATTTGTGGAGATAACCACCCTTTCCTTATTTTTCACGCTCCAGAATATTGCAGGAAGGAGGTATGCCAGTGATTTTCCCGTTCCGGTGCCTGCTTCAATTGTTGCAACTTTGTCATTATTGAAGGCATCTGATACCGATGTAAGCATATCTACCTGCGATTCCCGGTATTCGTAACCAGGGATAGTAACAGACAATATTCCGCCTGGGCGTAATAAATTTGACAACATCACACAATCCAGTTTTTCATAAGGATGTTCTTTCTCAATTTTCACCACAGGGTATAAGTATTCTACCTCATTATTGATAATGTAAAATCCTGCGCCGAGGGAACCCATTTCGGAAGCAACTTCAATATCCTCTTCAGAAGGGGTAAGATTTCCGTTAGGGTGATTATGGATAATAACCTCTCCATGCTTTACATCCCGAAGAATGGCAGGCACAGCATTTTTATTTCCCATAGCATACACATCGATATCGGCTATCATATAATTCCCATCAGGTTTCCCGATGAAAAAGACCTCATTCCCCCCTGCATTGGAAATAGCTTCTTTTATTGCGGATAGTGTGTCCTGTATAATAAAGTCTTTTGCAAACCATTTTGTGGTATTCATATGTTGAAAATATAAATCAAGTATTTAGAATAAACAACGAAAAACAGATACAATATGTTTAACGTAATGTATTAAATAATTGACTCCAATTATAGAAACATTAAAATATGAACAAAACTTTCCTCTCGTTCCCAAGTTCCGACTTTGGAACGAGAATGGCGTACGAAGTACTATTTTAAATAGTATTTCGTAAATCCCAAATCGTAAATCTAAAAGGAATATTAATGATTTTAAAAAGTTTTATAACCACAGCAAAAAATAATTTTAATAAAACGGTTTTCTTCGATTCGTTTGGGATATCACTTACCTTCGGGCAGACCCTTACAGGCGGCATTCTTTTGTCAAAATATATTCGCGACATGGAAGGTGAAAATATTGGCGTTGTATTCCCCCCTTCAATCGGAGGCGCTTTGGCAAATGTAGCGACAGCCTTTGCCGGAAAGGTACCTGTAGGATTGAATTTCGTTGCAAGCAAAGAAGAGCAGGATTACGTTTTGAAAATGTGCGACGTACGCTCTATACTGACCTCTAAGGTTTTTATTGAAAAAGCAGGCATACCTTTCGACAAAAGAATGGTTTTTATCGAGGACATAAAAAACAACATTTCAAAGAAAAAAAAGATACTGACGTACCTTGCATGTAAATTCAGATCAAAAGATTCTCTCTTTCAGGAATTTTCAGCTTGCGATCTACCGGAGAAAAATGCGGTTATACTTTTTACCTCAGGGTCAGAATCCCATCCGAAAGGCGTGCCTCTGACAAGCCAAAATGTCTATACAACCATACAGAACATTTCTACCATATTTGATCCTATTCCAGAAGACGTCTTTCTGGGTGCCATGCCTTTTTTCCATGTATTTGGCTTTGTCGTATGTTTATGGTTGCCATTATTAAAGGGACTTGGCGTAGTATTCCATCCAAACCCTACGGAATATGAAAAGCTGGGGAGGATAGTACATGATAAAAAGGTTACTATCGTGCTGGGCACGAGCACCCTGTATCGTGGTTTTGTGAAAAAGTGGCACAAAGAACAGACCTCCAGTATACGTCTTGCGTATGCCGGTGCGGAAAAATTAAACAGTGTAGTTAGGGAAAAATTTCAGGAAAAGTTTGGTATACCTATTTATGAAGCGTATGGCACTACGGAGAGCTGCGCCTGCATCAGCGCAAATAAGGCGCATGATTTCCGGCATGGAAGCGTGGGAAAACTCTTGCCAAATATTAACTGTAAAATCGTAGATGCTGAAACATATCGTGAAGTGCCACAAGGAGAGGAAGGCTTAATACTTGTGAGGGGCCCTAATTTAATGAAAGGTTATTATAATTCCCCGGAATTGACGGAGAGTGCCTTTCATGAAGGATATTACATAACAGGCGACATCGGAAAATTTAATAACGGCTTTTTATACATTACCGATCGCCTGAAAAGGTTTGCCAAGATTGGCGGAGAAATGGTGTCCCTTTCCCATATTGAGGATAAGTTATCCTGCATTTTAGATGAAATAACAGAGGGAGAAAAAAGAAACTGTGCCGTAGTAAACATCCCGCATGCACAAAAGGGTGAGCAGATTGTGGCGTTCGTTGTCCACCCAAACCCTGATAAACTTTCGTTGAACGCCGCACTTGATAAACATGGCATTACAAAGCTTTCACAGCCAGATCACTATCTCCACATAGACGCCATTCCCTTGCTTTCCACAGGAAAGGTTGATTACAAAACGTTAAAGCAATTGGCATTGCTGCAAGTAGTACCTTAAAAAATGTTATTGAGTGGTATTTGTTTTCCCCTTTTCAATACTCTTCCGGATGACATTTCGCAGGATACGGCTTCTTTCTGCGCCTCCCAAAAGACTTTTCATATTGTCGTACAATTCAGGGTCTGCAATCAATGCCCCAAGTGTGCCCTCGCCCTCCGCTACTTTTGCAATAATTTCATTAAACGAGCCAGAGGCGGTAATTAAATTATCCATGAGGAGCCTTCCCCGCACGTCATAAATTAATGCATTTAAAAGACCCGTACTCTCCCTGAAATTGATAATGCTTTCATTCAGCGAAAGCGATACGCTGTTTAAGGTCTCCGCGAGTCTTCCTTCCTCCAGTTTGTTAAAGAATTGAGCGATAGATTTTATAGCATGGGTTCCACTTTCAATGGCAGAGGTATAGTCTATAGGCTCTGCGCCTTTAATGGTATCGCCCTCCTTTATAATATGTCCGGTACAGTCTTTTGAAGATATTTCCACGTATGAATCGCCCGTAACATAACTGAGCCATTTTATGGCTGCCACGGAATCTGTCAGGATATTTTTTTGAACGGCTTTATCCACTTGCAGCACCACTTCAATTCCATTGCATGATAACTCATCTGGGAGAATAATGTCTTTGACCTGGCCTACCGTTACTCCCATAAAACGCACCGGAACACCCTTTTGCAGTCCGTATACATGGAGAAACCGTGCCTTCAGTGTAATATGGGGTTTAAAATATCCCTTTTGTGAACCAAGGATAAACAACGCCGCTCCAAGGCATATCAACGTGATAATAGTAAAAACTCCCGCCCGTAATTCGGCAATGTGTTCTTTATGCATACTTTCTCCTTTTACAAACAGATGTTGCTGCTGATAAAGTCCTTTACTTCCTTTAAAGGGCATGATGCTATTTCCTGCCAGGTTCCAACAACGATGATTTTTCCCTCATGAAGCATTGCGATACGGTCTGATACCGTTTTCACGCAATGGAGATCATGGGTAACAACGATGGTCGTGATGCCAAGTTTTTTCTGTAATTCCATAATAAGAACATTAATGCGTTGCGCAGTTATGGGGTCCAGGCCTGTAGTGGGTTCATCATATAAAATAATCTCCGGGTCAGTGGCGATAGCCCTTGCCAGTCCGACCCTCTTTTTCATGCCGCCGCTCAATTCTTCCGGCATTTTTGACTCAATGCCTTTAAGGCCTACCAGTTGTAATTTTTCTGAAACGCGGGACCTGATTTCGGCTTCTGAAAGATGAAGGTGTTCCCGGAGCGGATATGCAATATTCTCAAATACGGTTAATGAATCAAACAATGCCGCCCCCTGAAACAGCATTCCCACATGAACCCGTAATTTAATTAATGCATCTTCATTCATTTGTGCAACGTTTTTACCCATAACAAAGATATCGCCTTTATCCGGCTTTATTAAGCCGATAAGTTCTTTCAAAAGAACACTTTTCCCCGTCCCGCTTGCGCCGAGGAGCGATATGATTTCCCCTTCCTGTACAGAAAGATTTATATCATTAAGAACGGGATGACTGTTAAATGATTTATAGAGATTTTTAATTTCAATTATGGGTTTTTTCATCAGAAGACCATAAGAAACAATTTTGTGAGAAAGAAATCTGCGATTAGGATGGAAATCGAGATTGTTACCACAGAAATGGTGGTGGAACGCCCCACGCCGGTAGTACCCCCTGATGTTTTAAGCCCGAAATAACAGCCAATAACGGCAATAAGCAGTCCAAAAAAGACTGTTTTGCCAATGCCGCTCAGGAAATCAGAGATGGTAATCGTGGTTAAAATTGAATTAATATAGAAAATATGGTCGATATCCAGTTCAAAGGTTGCAATTATGAGTCCGCCAAAAATACCAATAAAATCCGCAGTAACCGTGAGTAGGGGCAGTGTAATCAATCCGGCGAATATTTTCGGAGACACCAATTTCTTTATGGGGCTTGCGCCTAAAGCCCGCATGGCGTCAATTTGCTCTGTTACCTGCATCGAACCGATTTCTGCTGCAATGCCTGAACCGATACGCGCCCCCACCATAATAGAGGTGAGAACCGGACCTAGTTCCCTCACAATAGAAAGGGAAACAACGCTTCCCACATACATCTCTGCTCCGTACATGCGCAATCCGTAAATTGTCTGGAGCGACATGACCATGCCGGTAAACAAGGCAATGATATTTACAAGCAGAAATGAACCGGCGCCAAAATTGTCAATTTCCTTCAGGAGCAGCTTCAGATTAAAAGGCGGCAGAAAAATGCCCCAAAACCCTTTGAAGGCCAGCAACGTTACCTGTCCCATTGAAAGGAGAAACTTTTTAACTGTATGGTCGATGGAAATGAGAACGTTCATTTATAAAAGTATGAGAAGCGTAGGGTAATAGATCGGTATTTTATAAGGGTTTTTAAAAAAAAGACTCATCTGGACGAACTGTCCGGCACATGGTGTTCGTTTGATGTGAGGATTTCAACAACATTTGAATCAAACTGTATATCGGCATGTATTACCAATTCTTTCCTGGCGCTTAATGGGTCTCTCGCATTACGATAAGGACGTTCTGACAGTAATGCATCATACGCATCCGCAACAGCGACAATCCTTGCTTCCAGAGGTACTGCGGTGCCTTTCAGTCCATCAGGATAACCACTGCCGTCTAAATGCTCATGGTGATATCTGATAATATTAATGACTGTACTATTTTTAATAATGGGCGTTAAGATGCGCACTCCGATGGATACATGGGTTTTAATATGATCGTATTCTTCTTTCGTCAAACCGCCTTTTTTGCCTAAGATGGATTCTTTGATGCCTATTTTCCCGATATCATGCAATAAACTCCCTAGTTTTACATCCTCTATGAATACTTCCGGCAGTGACATCTTCTGGCAAATGTATGTGGCATATTCGGCGACACGCCTTGAGTGACCCTCAGTATATTTATCCTTTACTTCAAGCGCAAATACCAGGGACTTAATGGAATCCAGAAAGAAATCCTGTATATATTTCGTTTGTTCAGCCACCTTCTGTTCGAGCTTTGAGTTCCATTCTTTAAGAGCTTCGTTTTGAGACTGTATGAGCTTGTTCAACCGTCCCAATTCTCTTTGCATGTTGAAATATTCTAGGCCCTGATTTACCGTGACCAAAAGTTCGATATTGTTCCACGGTTTTGTAATAAACCGGTAAACCTCTCCGTCGTTTATTGCCTTTATTGCCAGATCAATATCGGCGTATCCTGTCAGCATGATCCGGATAGTTTCCGGTGAAATCTTTTTGGCCTCATCAAGAAATTTTATGCCGTCCATGCCGGGCATTCTGTAATCGGAGATCACCATGTGAATATCCTTATCCTTTATAATTTCCAAACCCTTTTTGCCGGCATCTGCAAAAAAAACTGTGCAGCCCAGATCATCCAGCAACCTTCCTAATGAATTAAGGATATTTTCTTCGTCGTCTACAATAAGTAATGTGTTTTGTTTCATCTTAGGGCACCTCTCATTGGCCATTCCCGTGTAAAGGGGAATCCTGTTCTTTCGTTTTTTATTCCAGACCAAATACCTGACTATTGCGTATACTGTAATATGAAAAAGCCTGTTTTACGGCACCTAATATTTCGCTATTGTTCCATGGTTTTGTGAAGAAGCGGTATACACCGCCCTCGTTTTTTGCCCTCACGACAACATCCAGGTCGGCATATCCGGTTAGCATAAACTTGACCGCATCCGGCGATA